>CANQKC010000001.1 GCA_947624305.1 uncultured Monoglobus sp.
GATTTTATAGAAAAAGGTAGAAAAGAGATTTATATAAGAACTCGCAAAGATGAAAAATTAAGGAAGTGATGATATGGTTAAAAACTATCCGGAAGAAGTAGAAGAACAAGTTGATAAAATAAAGAAAGTTTTATAAATGGTGGTACAAATGGATATATATGATTTAATGAAACAAGTTAATGACGCATTCAATCAAAGATACTGTTTCAGCAGTAAAAGAAAAAATAGTAAGCGGTACGGCTTTACTATTTTAGACAATCCCAGTTTGTCAGTATCTTAAATAGAATATATGTGACAGAAAACATCGTAGAAATACGGTGTTTTCTGTTACCCAAAACCCCACAATTTCATACATAACCACAGGTTAGTACGAATACCTTGTGTGATTTTTTGAAAGGCTTAGAAAGGCAATTTTGCCCGATTTTCGCCCCGAAAAATGACAGAAACAAGGCAGTAAGTATCTTCCCTGTGGTTTTTTTGTTTTCAGGCGGAAAGGAGGATTGATATGCCGAGAATGAGCAAGAAACGGAAACAAGAGTGGGCGTTGTTTCTGAATGAAAGAAATCGCATTACCTACAACGAACTTTGCAGAAAGTGCAGTAATGACTGCAAGCAGAGTTTCCGCTGTATCGTAGTGCTTTGCCCGAAGTATTTATCGAAAAGGAGAACGAAGAACAATGAAGCAGACGGAAAATGAAATGAATGTAAATGTACCTCTTGAAGTTATCAAGGCAAGTGAAATCGAACCGAAAGAAGTGAAATGGCTGTGGTATCCGTATATTCCGTTCGGCAAGGTTACGCTGTTGCAGGGCGATCCGGGCGATGGAAAAAGCAAGTTAATGCTTTCCATTGCCGCCCTACTCTCTAAGGGCGAACCTCTGCCCTTTACTGAAACGGAAGAAACCGAGCCTATGACTATCATCTATCAGACAACGGAAGATGACGCAGACGATACGGTAGTACCCCGATTTAATTCAGCCGGTGGGAATGGAGAAAATCTTATCTTCATCAAGGAAGATGAAAAGTCTTTATCCTTTGGGGATAACCGTATTGCTGAAGCAATCGAAAGGTATCACGCAAAACTTTTAATTCTTGACCCGATGAGTTCCTATATCGGAGAGAACTGTTCAATGAACAATGCCAACGAAACACGAGCAGAGTTTAATCATCTGATTGCGGTTGCGAAGAATACTGGCTGTGCAATCGTGATTATCGCTCATATGAACAAGATGAGAGATACCAATCCACTTTATCGTACCAATGGTTCTATTGATATTGCGGGTGCTGCAAGAAGTATTCTTGCAATCACACGCACACCGAACAAAGAAGCACCAGCGGAAAGATATATGGTGCAAGTGAAATCCAACCTTGCCCCGACAGGCTCTGCAATTCTCTTTGAGGTTGCAGAAAAAGGAGTGGACTTTATCTCTGAAATGGAAATGACAGCAGAAGAAGCGTTCCAATCCCTTGCCCCTAAAATGGGCAGACCGAACGATAAGGAAATCAAGGCAAAAGAATTTCTTTTGGAAATGCTGAAAGACGGAGAAATGCTTTCTTCGGATTGCGAAGAAAGACTTGAAGCCGCAGGGTTCAAGAAATCGACCATCAAAAAGGCAAAGAAGAAAGCAGGAGTTATCTCCAAAAAGAAAGGCTTTCTGTGGTACTGGTCTTTGCCGATGGGCGATATACCGAGAGAATAATGCAGGCTGTCTGATGAGTGGACAGTCTGTTTTTATGATTGAGGTATCATAAGGAGGTCAAGGGGGAACTCCCTTGCCCACGACATCTTTGCAGACGAAGTCTGAAAGTGTCATAGTGGGTTACACACATTCAAAGAATGTTGTGTAATGGCTTCGCCCCTGTCTGGAAAGGAGAGTAAAATGGCAAAAACCAACAAGGCAGATATGAGTTGTGCAAGGGTAAAACAGTACACCGCTTCTGATGTGAGCAAGGCGGAAAGGCACAACGAACGCAAGAATGAAACCTATGAAAATATGAATGTAATTGTGGAACGAATACCCTTTAATGTGCATTTCAAAAAACCGACTGCCCCGACCTATATGGAACAGTTAAAGCAGATGGAAACAGACGGGCAGGTGTCGCTTCGTGGGTTAAGGAAAGACGCAACACTCTTTAATGAGATTGTGATTGATGTGAACACGATGTACTTCGAGCGTAACGGTGGTTATGAATACGCAAAGCAGTTTTATGAAGAAGCCTATCATTTCATCGAAGAAAAATTCGGTGCTGACAATGTTATATCGGCAGTAATGCACGCTGATGAAATCAATGTAGCGGCAACCGAAGAACTTGGAAAAGAGGTTTACCACTATCATCTTCACGCTATGGTTCTGCCTGTGGTGGAGAAAGAAATCTTATGGAGTAAGCGTTGCAAAGACCCCGAACTGCGAGGAACGGTCAAGGCGGTTGTTAATCAGATAAGCCATTCAAAGAAATGGAAATCGGATATTCCGCTGACCGATGAAAAAGGAAATCCATTGCTAAGAAAGAACGGGAAACCGATGTTCCGAGCTTCGTACAGCATACTGCAAGATGAGTTGTTTCACTATATGACGGAACAAGGGTTCAAAGGCTTTCAGCGTGGCGAATACGGAAGTACGGCAGAGCATTTGACTTCCCTGCAATATCAAATCAAACAGGATAAAGAGCGATTGGAGAAGTTGCAGAAGCGTATTCAAAAGGAACAGGTTAAGTATGAGCCTGCCCGTCATATTTCCAAAACCTTAAACGAGATTGACAGTATGGGGCAGAAAACAATCACAGGTAAAATGGCAATCTCCAAAGAGGATTATTCTGAGCTGACTTCCCTTGCCAAAGAGGGCATTACCAGTCGTGCGGAAATCAATAAATTGGAGCAGAGTGCAAATTATTACCGACAGAAATATTTTGACAGTGCAAATGCACTGGAAAGAATGAAAACCAAATACAACGAACTGAAAGAAAAGTGCAGACCTTTTCTTGAAGCGTTGGAGCATTTCCCCGAAGTTGCTAAACTTTTTACCGAAAAAGTGAAGCAACTTTTTTCTTTTAAGGAAGCACAGGAACGAGCCGAAAAAGAAGCAAGGGAAAAAGAAAGACAGGAGCGTATCAAGGCACGAAGAAACAAGCGTGGTATGGAAAGATAACCATTTCCATTGTACTTGCAACTTAATGACTTCTTGATATGTTCAGATGAAACAGGCTGTATTTGTGGGGTGTTCTAAACGGAATGCCCCACAGTCAATTTATGAAAAGGAGAAACGGACGATATGAAAGAAAACACTTTATCTTATACAACACGAATAGGTAAAACCACTTTTATTGTAAATGTGAAGCAATCGGAAAGTGCGAAGAAGCCTTTGAATACGGTGTTTCAAGAAATA
Organism: uncultured Monoglobus sp.; assembly: GCA_947624305.1. Lineage (GTDB taxonomy): Bacteria > Bacillota > Clostridia > Monoglobales > Monoglobaceae > Monoglobus. The sequence continues at coordinate 3,384 of CANQKC010000001.1, forward strand.
TGCAGACACGAGATGTTGGGAGATTTTTCAGCGGATAAATATTTGAATTTAGAAAACTTACAAAAATCATCTTGACAAACTCGTTCCCGAGGGCAGCGGATATAGAGCTAAAACACGGTTTGCCAAATTTTACAACCTTCCCGAGCTTATGAATATGTTTAAAGAATCCGCAGATATTCAGACAGCCGATATGCTTAAACTTCCCGTGCCGGCGGCGGATTTTCACAACATTGCCGTAGAACCGACGGAAATACAGAAAAGAATAGTAAAGAGTCTTTCCGAAAGAGCGGAACGTGTTCGCAAGCAGACAGTTGATCCGACAGTCGATAATATGCTTAAAATAACCAACGACGGAAGAAAACTTGCGCTTGATCAGAGACTGATTGATCCTATGCTGCCGGATGAGACGCAGACAAAGGTGAGTATTTGCGCCGATAAAGTCTATGACATTTGGAGAAAAACAACCGAAAACATCGGCGCGCAGCTCCTGTTTTGCGACTTGTCAACGCCCAAGTCCGACGGTGAGTTCAGCGTATATAACGATATACGGGACAAGCTGACAGACAAAGGCATACCGGAATCCCAAATTGCTTTTATCCATGAAGCAAAGAACGAGGCTCAGAAAAAAGAGTTGTTTGCTTCGGTCAGAAATGGGAAAGTCCGTATACTGCTCGGCTCAACACAGAAGATGGGCGCCGGAACCAATGTTCAGAAGCATTTGGTTGCAATGCACGACCTTGACTGCCCATGGCGTCCGTCGGATCTTGAACAGCGTTTAGGACGAATTGTGCGTCAGGGAAACCTTAACGACAGAGTTGATATTTACAGATATGTCACCAAAGATACATTTGACAGCTATATGTATCAGCTTGTGGAACATAAACAGAAATTCATATCGCAGGTAATGACAAGCAAATCTCCGGTTCGTTCCGCCGAGGATATAGATGAAGTCGCGCTGTCATATGCGGAAATAAAGGCTCTGGCTACGGGAAATCCGCATATAAAAGAAAAAATGGAGCTCGACACCGAAGTCGCAAAGCTGAAGCTGCTTAAATCTAACTTTTTGACACAGAAGTATGCCCTTGAGGATAAGATAATAAAATACTACCCAGAGCAGATACGCTCCTATGAGGGAAAGATAAGCGGAGCGCAGAAAGATATTAAAATAATCGAGCAGCATCCGAGGACGGACGAATCGTTTAATCCTATGGAGCTTAACGGCGCTGTATATACGGACAAAGAGCAGGCGGGAAAGCGGCTTATCGAGATATGCAAGTCAACCAATTCGGCCTCGGAAGTTCCTATCGGAAACTACCGAGGCTTTGATATGAGCATATATTATGAGCCTTTTTACTTGAAATACATGATGGCGCTCAAAGGTAGCTTGTCATACAGCATTGAGCTCGGAACAGACACATTCGGCAATATCCGAAGGATAGACAATGCTCTTGAAAGCATACCTGCGCGATTGGAGAAGTTTAAGACAAGCCTCGCTGAAACAAAGCAGCAGTTTGAAAATGCGAAAACAGAAGCGGCAAAGGATTTTCCGCAGAACGACGAGCTGGAGGAAAAGTCAAAGCGTCTTGCCGCATTGGACGCTCTGCTCAATATGGACAAAAAGCAAAGCGAAGCGGTAGACGTATCCGTGCCCGATGATGATCAAGACAAACGGAAAAACAGAGAAATTGAGAGATAGGAGAAAAATATGATTAATTTTAATATGTATACCACCGAAGAATTAAGAGACAGGCTTTATGAAAAAGCGTCCGGCGAACAAGATCGTTTTATATCTAAGCTGAAAACACTTACACCGGAACAAATCATTGAAGCCTCATACGAGAAAGTCATTCGCGATGATATACTAATAGTATTTGAAGGCGATGATATTTCGCGAAAGCAGACCATCGAGCTTTTAAAGCTGAAAGAACCTCTCGCGGACTGCTATGCAAGATGGCTTCACAATGATTTTTCGCACATGGATATGCTCAGAGACACGATAAGCGAATTTGCGGATGACTTGGTTAAGTATAGCGAGCAAAAGAAAAAGCATAACAGGCATCAGCCGGAACGATGAAACAGTTGTCAATCAGTTTGTGCTGTCAGACTGCTTAATATATAACGCTCAAATCAAAACACATTGACAAAAGATCATCCGAGCGGTATAATATTGACAAGTAAAAATCAATCTCGCATGATTGCAATGGGGGGAAATATGGATATTCATGATGCCGCGCGGATAAAAGACGGTTATGACAAGAAAACCGGACTGCCGCTTGATAAGGGATATTTGGAATGCGGTCTGCCGAGATATTTGCAGACTTCACTTGAGAATATGAAAAAATCCTGGGCAATAGAAGACAGCGGCGAAGCCGATATGCACTGGGATCTGTATTGGTGCGAGCTTAACGCGGATATAAATTCCGCCGAGGTGGATAAACTCATTTCAAGCGAGCAAGCATGGTATTTAAGAGAGAAGTATCTGCGTATGCAAAGGGGTGAACCTTTATGATAGATTTTACCGATTTGCCAAAGCGAAAAAAGACCTATACCGGAGCAAACGGCAGCAAAATATCCGTAATATACGGCGGCGAGCAATATATGCTTAAATTTCCCGCGCTGTCGCTCCGCAATAAAAACTTGAGCTATACCAACAGCTGCGTTTCCGAATATATCGGATGTCACATTTTTGAGAGCGTGGGAATTTCCGCTCAAAAGACGCTTTTAGGAACATATACCATAAACGGGAAACAAAAGATCGTGGTGGCCTGCAAGGATTTTACAAGCGCCGGAGTGACGCTTCAGGATTTCGCCTCGCTGAAAAACACGATCATCGACTCGGAACATAACGGATACGGAACGGAACTGAGCGATATTATGAACGCAATCAGCGAGCAGGACGCCGTAAACTCGGAGGATTTACGGGATTGGTTCTGGGATGTATTTATCGTTGACGCTCTTTTGGGCAACTGGGACAGACACAACGGCAATTGGGGATTTTTGTACGATATAAATATGGACGAGATGACGATCGCGCCCGTTTATGATTGCGGGAGCTGCCTTTTTCCCAATGCGGACGAGGAAGTTATGAGAAAGACAATAGCAGACCGAGACGAGATAAACTTTCGCGTGTTTAATATCCCTCTGTCGGGAATAAAGCTAAACGGAGAGAAGATAAACTATTTTGATTTTATTTCATCGGTTTCAAACAAAGACTGCAACAAGGCATTAAAGCGTATTGTGCCAAAAATAAATATGAATGAAATTTGCGGAATAATCGATGACACTCCGTTTATTACGGATCTTCAAAAGACATTTTATAAGACTATGCTCAAAGAGCGAAAGGAACGAATACTTGACTTTTCACTGCAAAAACTGGAAGAGCGTGATCGCGAAAAACATATGCCGGAAAGATAAATATTTGGAATAAAAAAGCCTGTCGGTTAATACAATCGGCGGGCTTTTTTTATCGGAAATGAAGGAGATGCGAATGAGAGAACTAAAAAACGGAACAAAAATCATAGGCGTTGATACCGGATACGGTAATATCAAGACTGCGAATACTGTAACACCGACAGGCTTGATCGAATATGACACACCGCCGATATTTTCCGGAAACATTCTTGAATATAACGGAAAATATTATCGCTTCGGCGAAACTCATAAGGAATTCATCGCCGACAAAACAGCCGATGAGGATTTCTATATCCTCACACTGATGGCTGTCGCGCGGGAGCTGAAGCGCTCACGGATATATAACGCCGATGTATATCTTGCCGAAGGACTGCCGCTCACTTGGGTAAGGGTACAGCGTGACAAATTCAGAGCCTACCTTATGCGGAACAAATCCGTTGATTTTAAGTTTACCGACAAAGACTTTCATATAAACTTTGTCGGATGCAGCATTTATCCGCAGGGGTACCCCGCTGTAATAGAGCGGATAGATGAGTTAAAAGGAGCGAATATGCTCGCGGACATCGGCAGCGGCACGATCAACATTTTATACATAAATAATAAGAAGCCGATCGAGAGCAAATCGTGGACTGAAAAGCTCGGTGTAAACCAATGCGCTGTCAGGATCGAAAACGCGCTTATGGATAACTTCGGCATTAAAATCGACCGGAGCATAACAGACAGCTTTTTAAAGCACGGCACAGCGGATATATGCGCCGAATATTTAGAGCGCATGAACAAAATCGCAGCCGAATATACGACGGAAATTTTTGAGACGCTGTATAAGTACGAATATGACCCAAGCCTTATGCGGCTTTGGATAACGGGCGGAGGCGGCAGACTGATAAAATATTTCGGGAAATACAGCGTCGACAGAGTGACCATTATTGATGATATATGCGCCGCCGCCAAAGGACTTGAATATATAGCTGATGCGTGGCTTCGGCGAGGCACAAATATATGAGCCGAAAACGCGGCACAAGCATACGCTTCGACCTTGATGACCCGATCGGTATGAAAGCATGGGAATACTTGCAGACTATGAATAAAAAAGTTTTTAAGTCGTATTCTCATGCCGTCGCCGTTGCTTTGGTTGAATATTTTGACAGGTATTATGACGAGAGTGACAAGCCTTCCGAAAAACAGGATTTAGCAAAGCTGGTAGCGGATGAAGTAATAGAGCGCTTCAAAAGTATTTTGCCTGAATATACGGATGGTTTTAAATCTCAAACCACTGCCGAAGTGTCAAACGAAGCTGCGGGAAACGCAAATATAGATTGGGACTTTATCGGAGCCGGCTGATTGGTATCAAATTTATGCGATTTGATACCAATTTTTTTATGCAAATAAAAGTTGGTATCAAAATCGGCTGATTTGGTATCAGGAACGCTATATAAATATATAACAGGAGGACATTATGAAAAAGAATTACAAAGTATCGGTAACTTTTACCGCAGGCAAAGAGTTTAACATAAAGGCGGAAAGCCCCGAGGCGGCTGTAAACTGCTTTTTGGACACATTTATCAACACCGACTTCATAACCGTGAACAACGCCGACATCGCGGAAACCTTCGTGAACTGCGGGAACTCCGATGGTGAAGACGAGATCGTATCTGAGAATTTTATTCGCGTCGGCGAGGGATTTATTACATACGATGAGTGGATGGGCGATTATTCCAAGCACGATGAAGATTCCGAGGGCATGCCCGGCGAGTCGGCGTTTGACACAACCGAGGAACTTGTACCGTATATGCCGGAGGAATAGGAGTATATACTCTAAAGACTTGCAAGCATAGCATTTTGACGGCAAAATGCAAACTTGTTAGGGGCGAGCCCCTAATACCCCACAGCAAAAGGAGAGGATTTTTTGCAGGAAAGAAAAACAAAAATTTCGGTACGGCTCTCATCTGCGGAACATACGCATCTCAGAAAGCAAGCTGAGATTGCCGGCTTAAAAATGGAGCCGTTTATCCGCGCCCTCATTATGGGCATAGAAATCAGACCGCGCCCGCCCGATAATATTTCCAAGCTGCTTCGGGAGATAAACGCTATCGGCAATAACATAAATCAGATTGCGCGCAAGGCGAACATAAATAATGCCGTGAGCCGCGACGATATTGATGAGGTTTTAAAACTTCTCAGAGAAATATATCGAATAGTGAAGTACTGATGGCGATCACTAAAGTATATGCCGTGCGGCATCAGTTAAAAAGAGCGATAAGTTACGCCGCGAATGAGGAAAAGACGGCTCTGTGCAATATTATTGACTATGCCGCAAATCCGTCCAAAACCGAACAGCGGCTTTTTGAAAGCAGTATTAACTGCATGAGTGTCGAAACCGCATACAATGAGATGATGGAGACAAAACACAAATTCGGAAAAGAAGGTAAGGTCCTTGCTTATCACTATATCCAATCATTTGCACCCGGCGAGGTTACACCCGAACTTGCACATAAAATAGGATGCGAGTTTGCCGCCGAGTGCTTCGGTGACAGATTTGAAGTTGTCATCGGAACGCATCTTGATAAAAACCATCTCCATAATCACGTTATTGTTAATTCGGTTTCATTTACTGACGGTGGGAAATTCCGTTCTACACCCAAAAGCTACTATAATATAATCCGCAAAACGTCAGACAGGCTGTGCAGGGAGTATGAACTGTCCGTGATCGAACAGCCCAAGCGCAGAGGCAAGCATTACGCCGAATGGAGCGCTGAAAGACAGGGCAAGCCCACAATAAGAGGTCAGATGCGCGAGGAACTCGATGAAATAATAAAGCAGTCATACACAATAAGCGAGTTTTGGACGATCCTTAAACGGCGCGGTTATGTTATCTCTCGGCACGGCGAGAATGTGCTGCATACCTCAATAATACCGCCTTACGGAAAAAGAGCGATCAGGCTCGACAGTCTGGGCGACGATTATTCGGAGGAAAGTATAAAGGAACGAATATCGGCGCAAAGAAACGGGATAGTATCGGTTCCACCGCAAAGGGCAAAACAATTTCGCTACAGCGGCGACATAAGAAAACATAAGCCTAAAAAACTGCGCGGTTTTCAGGCGCTGTACTTTCATTATCTGTACTTCTTTAATTTAATACGCAGGAAACGGACACCGCAGCGGGTGTCATTTTTTATGCGCAACGAGATCATAAAATTCGAGAGGTATCAGAAACAAATGAAATTTTTGCGGCTCAACAACATTGAAACAGCGGCAGATCTGGAAGAATTCAGATGTCGAACCGAAGAAAAAATCAATGATTTGATTGATGAGCGTAAAAATGTGTATTCGGAAAGAACGCCCGAGAATGAGACTGAGATTAAGTCAAAAGCCGCAGAGATCAACCGTAGGCTCTGCCTGATGCGCGGCGATATCCGTATGTGCGATAAAATATTATCGGATTCAAAACACATTGCCGATAAACAGCGGCAGGCCGATGAAATTATAAAGCAAAAGGAGGTGGTGAGAAATGGATACAAGCGGGGAAGTCGCTGATTTGTTTGTAAAAGAGGGTATTCAGATTACCGAGGCGACAGCTAAACTTGCGGGGCTCGGGGCAAAGAATCTTGCTGCTATCATAGTCGCGCTTTTGAAAGATAACAACAAACTGCAAGGCAAAACCAATATGAAGCAACTGCTCAAATCGGAAAAGCCGCTTTGTATAGTAACTCTGCGAAAGTCCGATTTATCAAAATTTAATAACGAGGCGAAAAAGTACGGCGTTTTGTATTCCGCGGTAACAGACAACACATCTAAAACCGAGTATTGTGACGTTATTGCCAAGCAGGAGGATATAAGCAAGCTCAACTACATCATAGAAAAGCTTGGTATAGTCGTTCCGAAGTCGGCGCAGGAAAAACCTGAACAGGAAAAAACAGAAGAAAAGACGGCTCCGAAGCAGGAGTCCGGGAAAAGCGCCGATAATAAAACGCCAAAAAAAGAGAGACCCCGTATAAACGAAAATCAGCGAGGGAAGCAATCAACAATATACGGGGATACAGCCGCCGCGGTCAGGAATACTAAACCCTCTGTGAAAGCAAAAATAAATAAAATACGCTCAAAGTCAAAGAGCGGATCGGTAAAGCCTAAGCAGAAAGGAATATCAAGATAAATGAAAACTAAATCTTTACGGAAAATCCGTGAACCGCCCGATGATATTATTGGCGGTTTTTTCATTTTAAAAATTTTTAAAGGAGATAAAATTTATGTTTAGAAACAATAAAATCAAAACGATCATTTCAATGATACTTGCCGTGTGTATGCTGACTTCAATGACGTCAGCCGTATTCGCGGCGCAGTCGAACGAGTATACAGACCCCGCGGATGTGTGGCTTGAGGCGAGCGGCAGAACGAACGAGTTTGACGTAAACGCGACTATCACATACGAGACGCAGTTTTGTTTCGTGTGCATGATGGAAACGTCCATGATGAACTACCGCGTGCCGGAGTATACTAAGTCCGGTGAGACGGCATTAAATCATAACGTCATGTATTCGGACGGTACCTGTATCGATGGTGTATCTACCGGAAATATTGACGACGGCAACCCCGGCGTTGACTCATTCTATACCGGCTATCATTGGACCAAAAGTATCTGCCAGAACTGCGGAACGATAAACAGCGTTGACCCGGTTGAATATTACGACCACGGGAAAAACGTATATATCCTGTATAGCTGCGACAGCAACTTTTTCCTTGATTTCGACAACACGACATATACATACCACGATGACGAGACTCATACTACGGTTTTGAAGAAAGGTCAATACTGCCAGTTCTGCAAAGGAACATACGCAAGAGCGACCACTCAGACCGATCCCCACGTTATGGACGAAAAGGTTGAGGCACAGCTTGGCAATCAAAGATTTCATGTGACCGGAATATGTAACGTGTGCGGTTACAACAAGGACAGCTATGTTCTTGCCAAATCCGTTGTTCAGAACTACTACGGCAGGGTTGACGGACAGCCTCATTCAATCGTGCTCAGCGACTTATCCGAAAAGGGTGTGAACACAAGCATACGTTTTGGCGAGAGTGCGGATAGCTGCACTCTGACATCGGCGCCAAGCTATACCGATGAAGGCTATTATCCCGTATACTACGAGATAACATATACCTACGGCGGAACTCCTATGATCGAGGACGGCGTATCATACGTCTGGCTGATCGACACGGATAAAAAGAGTGACATTCCTATGGCGACTTCAGCCGAGGTTCATGTTCACGATTTCCGTTTTCTCGAAACGGTAAGGCCTACCTGTACCGAGCTTGGCTATGACAGATTTCAGTGCGACGGCTGCGGAGCGCTTCAAAAGACAAATTACACGCCTGCCACCGGACACGATTATGAAAAAGTTGTAATCAGAGAGCCGAGCTGCACTCAAGGCGGATATGAACTAAACACCTGTCAAAAGTGCGGAGCCTTCTATACAGAGAGCACGTCCATGATCGCTCATACCTACGAGCAGAACAAGATAGAAGCTACCTGTACCACGAACGGATATACGGAGCACCGCTGTACACGCTGCGGTATCTCATACAACACAGACTTAACACCGCTTAAAAAGCATAACTACAACGCCAAGATAACTAATCCCACCTGTACGGCTAAGGGCTTCACGACATACACCTGCGACGGCTGCGGCGAGAGCTACATTAGCGACTACACCGAACCTCAGGGGCATAGCTGGAACAACGGACATCTTGTTACGTCAGCTACCTGTGAGGGCGCGGGCATTATCGAGTATGACTGTACCCGCTGCGGCGAAACAATGATAGGGGCGGTCAATCCCAAAGGCCATACACCCGGACCGGCCGCTGCTTGTACCGCTCCACAGACCTGTACAGTATGTGGCGCGGTCATCGCTCAGGCAAGAGGACACCGATACAGTATAAGGACGGTAACGCCGACCTGTACAACGGACGGTTATACGGAGTATACTTGCCTTGACTGCGGCGTGAGATATATCGACAACCACATAGCGCGGACATATCATAATTACCGCACCGTGGTAACTCCCGCAACCTGTACATCGTTCGGGTATACAACGTATACCTGTAACGACTGCGGCGAAACATTTAAGTCAGACTATACCGACAAAACTCCCCACCATTATCATGTAAAAGTGACGCCGCCCACCTGTACCGAGTTTGGATTCAGCACATACACTTGCGCCAACTGCAGTGATGAGTATGTGAGCGACTACGTTGAAACAGTAGAGCATAACTACAAAAAGCAGACGGTTGAGCCGACTTGCACGGAAAACGGATATACGGTATACACCTGTCCCGACTGCGGTAAGGAATATATTGGCGACTACAAGGACGAAAAGCAGCATGAGTTCGAAAAAGAAGTGACAGAACCGAAATGCTTGGAAATGGGATATACGGTTTACACTTGCAGCGACTGCGATTACACTTACACCGCGGACTATACAAATCCTACCGGTCACAACTTCAAAGAAACGGTGACAGAACCGACCTGCACCGAGCAGGGCTATTCAACATTTTCCTGTAAAAACTGTGATTACAGCTATACCGGAAAAGAGACAGCAAAAACGCCGCACAGCTTTACCGAAGACGTGACCGAGCCTACATGTGCGGAAATGGGCTATACGGTTTTCACTTGCTCTGACTGCGAGTATTCCTATACGGGAGCGTATACCAACGCCGCGGGCCATAAGTATGACACGGATGTTGTCGAGCCCGACTGTGAACACATGGGATATACAATCTACACCTGTTCCGTATGCGGCGACAGCTATGTCGGTGATTACACCGATCCTGCCGGACATAAGTACAAGTCAAAAGTAAAAATTCCCACCTGTACCGAAATGGGCTATACCACGTATACCTGTGAGATATGCGGCGAGAGCTACAAAGGCGACTACAAAAATCCTTTGGGGCACAAGTATGAGGAAAATGTCACGGAAGCTACTTGTACAGAACTTGGATATACCACATATTTCTGTATAATGTGCGGAGAACGCCACAAAGGGAATGAGACCGCGACCATACCGCATAACTACACAAAAACCGTCACCGAGCCTACCTGTACCACAATGGGATATACAACATATACCTGCCGTGAGTGCGGATATACATATAACGGAGATTACACTGATCCGCTCGAACACAAGTATGCGGGTGAGGCAACCGAGCCGACCTGTACTAAAATGGGTTACATCACCTACACTTGCTCGGAATGCGGTGACAGCTATATCGGCAACTACCTTGATCCTACCGGTCACATGTATGCCGAAACCGTAACAGACGCAACTTGCACCGAACTCGGTTATACCACGTTTACCTGTCTGATTTGCGGCGAGACACACAAGGCGAACGAGACGGCTTTAGTACCGCACAAGTTTAACAAGACTGTCAAAAAACCAACCTGCAAGGAAATGGGCTATACCGTATATACCTGTAAAGACTGCGGATATACCTACACCGGCGACTACAAAGACCCGTCGGGACACAGATATGACGAAACGATCACAGACCCGACCTGTGTTCATATGGGATATACAACCAAAGCCTGTAGGATATGCGGCGACAGCTTTAAGACCGACTACACCGATCCCACAGGCCACAAGTATGAGGAGATTGATGTCGGCGCAACCTGCACGGAGCTTGGCTATACCGAATATACCTGTACAGTCTGCGGTGAGACGCACCGAGGCAACGAAACGGCGACAATTCCGCATAACTACAGCAAGACAGTAACAGAGCCGACCTGTAAGGATTTGGGATTCACGACATACACCTGCGCCGATTGCGGATATACCTTTGACGGCGAATATGTTGAGCCTCCCGGGCACACTCCCACGGGCTGGATAATCGACGAGCCCGCCACAATCGACCATGACGGCAGCAAGCATATTGAGTGTTCCGTATGCGGCGAAGTTTTAGACAGCGCGGTTATCCCGAAGCTGACCGATAAGGACAATTCAGACGAGGATGGCTATTCAAAAGTCGGAAAGTACACCATAATCCTGATCGACAAGAACAGCAAGCCTATCTTCAACAGCGAGATCACCATAGATGCCGAGGACAATATATCGATAAATCTTCCGAGCGGCAGGCTTCTTGACTATGAGGATATAACCACGATAACCGTTACATACACCGACAGCAAGGAACCGGCGGAAAATCTTAATATTATTGTGACCGATGAAAACAGCAATGTCGCAAGAGGAACGACTGACGAGAACGGACAGCTTAAAGTGCCGAACAACAGCAGTTCAACGGGCGACAGCAACGGCACGGTAGGCGGTGAGAACGAGGACAGCAAGTTCACCTATGTTGTCACCGTCACCGATAAGAGCAACAAACTGATCGCCGACTGCAATATTTTCGTTGATGAAAACGGCGGTATATTCGTACAGCTTCCCGCCGGCGCTTTAATGGATTTTGACAACCGTGTGACCGTAACGGTCAAAAATCAGTCGGGAGTAGGTATTCGGGGCGTAAATGTAACTATATCCGATGAAAACGGCAAGACCGAGAGCGGAACCACAAACGCCTACGGCATACTGACCGTTCCCAACGGCAACAGCGGATACACGGATGAAAAGGGGTTTGTTAATGTGAACGCGTTTATGATTATTGTAGAAGATGAAACCGGATATATCCGTGACGCGTATGTAACATTCAGCGAGCAGGAACAGATAAAAGTTGAGCTGCCGGAGGGCAAATACATAGACTACAAAAACCGAACCACCGTTACCGTGCTGATGAAGGACGGCACATCGGTAGAAAACACCAATGTTACGGTTTCGGACTATTCCGGCAGAAGCCGCAGCGGATTAACCAATTCCGAGGGCAAAGTGACTGTTCCGCCGTGGAGCGAGGATTACACCGACGAAAACGGTGAAGCGGCAGTTGACGGTATGACCGTTATTGTGGAGGACGAAACCGCGAGAATAAAGGATGCGCTGGTATGCCACGGCTTAGACGAGATAACAGTAGCATTGCCCGCTACGCATGAGATAAACTCCGATAACCATATCATAGTTACGGTACTTAGAGGCGATGAGCCTGTTGTAAACAAGGCTGTTGTCGTAACGGATATATCCGAGGCGAGCGAAAAGGGCTATACGGACGAAAACGGTCAGGTGATTGTGCCGCCACTTGATGAGGACTACACAGACGAGGGCGGAACGGCAAGAGTTCACGGCTATACGGTTATCGTCAATGACGAGACGGAGTTTATCGAGGACGCGTATGTTGAATATGCGGAAGAAAAAATATCCGTAAAACTTCCCGAAGAAAAATATATCAACTATGACAACCGAATTACCATAACGGTGCTTGAAGGGGAAAAGCCCGTGCCTGATATGAATGTCACGATTTCGGATATACTCGAAAAATCAATGTCGGGCGTGACGGACGCCGAGGGAAAGGTTGTTATCCCTCCGCTTAACGAGGACTATACCGACGCGGACGGTCAGGCGTATGTTAATGATTGGAACGTAACTGTTGAAAACCGCAGCGGGATGATTGAGGATGCTTATGTAACGGTCAATGACGGAAAAATATCCGTTAAACTTCCCGATAAATATACGCTGACCGCCTCAAATCAGACCACGGTGACGGTCACAAATTCCGAGGGTGAGCCGGTCAAGGATGTTTCCGTAACAGTTACGGACAAGAACAGCGCCATAGTCGCAAAGAATACCGACAGTAAAGGTCAAATAACCGTGCCCGTTAAAACTTCCGGTGGCGGAGGCGGCGGTTCCGGCTCCGGCTCAGGCGGCGGATACGGCGGATTTACTACGTCTAATTCCTACACCGTCACGGTAGTTGACAAGGACGGCAAGACTGTTAATGTATCAACATCATTCAGCGGCAACAATATTGACGTCACCCTGCCGAACAACATAAAACTTGACGGAGGCAACTACTACACAATAACCGTTACCGATAGAAACGGAGTGAAAAAATCGGACATGACTGTAACATTAAAAGATATATACGGCAGCTCAAGCAGCGGTGTTACCGACACAAACGGTCAGGTGGTTCTTCCCGCTGTTGAACATAAGTCATACATCACCGGTTATCCGGGCGGTATATTTGACCCAGATGGAAACATGACCCGAGCCGAGGCGTCTGCGATATTCGCGAGAAATATATCGGAGCGCAAGGGCGAAGTAATAAAGGAGGGTAAAAGCTCATTTTGGGATATAGAGAATGACGAATGGTTCGCGCCGTATGTTGCGTATCTTGAAAAGTACAACATAATAACCGGGTATGAGAACAAAACATTTTTGCCTCAGAACCGCATAACCCGCGCCGAGTTTGTGGCGATGTCGGTTAGGTTTTATGAGTTGTTCGACAAGACCGAGACATCGGCGGACAATCTGTTCACCGACGTGAAGCCGAGCCATTGGGCTTTGGGCTATATAAACACCGCCACAACAATGGGCTGGATAAAAGGCTACACAGACGGAACATTTATGCCGAACAGCAACATCACCCGCGCCGAAGTTGTGACGATAGTCAACCGCATGACCGACAGACACCCCGACAGCGCCTACATCGACAAAAACATTACGGCGGTAAACAAGTTCTCCGACCTCAAAGACAAAGCCTATTGGGCCTTCTATGAGATTTTGGAAGCCGCTACAACGCACACCGCGGCTGTGATAAACAATTCCGAAATGTGGGTAAAATAAAAAACATTCGAGAAAGCAGTCTTATTTTTAAAGGAGTGTGATGCCGATGAAAAAATTCTATCGGAAGTGGGATGACAGCAGTTGAACAGGCAGGAGAATAACAGAAACGCAGGTATAATGTTTGCGCTGCTGTCGCCTTTAGTGATTTGGTTCGCTTTAATTGTTGCGGAGTGCTATGAGGACGGACTGAAGCTGTTTGATTTACTGGAGCGAGTGACGCTGAGCGTTAATTCGCCGACAAAAATATATATAAATCAATACAGTTTAAAGTTTGTTTTCTTCGCGCTTTTCGCATATGCTATGGCGATCGGGCTGTACTTTACTTCAATAACAAACAGCAGACCGGGTGAGGAACACGGCTCGGCGGCATGGGGTTCGATTTCCGCGGCAGCTCAGAAATATACCGACAAGAAAGAAAGTATGAACAACTTAATTCTGTCAAAAAGGCTGCGCCTCAGTCTAAACGCCAAGAGCCACAGACGCAATCTCAATGTGCTTGTGGTAGGCGGTTCCGGTGCGGGCAAGACGAGGTTTTATGCCAAGCCCAACATTATGCAGTGCAATACTTCATTTGTTATTGCCGATCCGAAAGGCGAGATGCTGCGGTCTACCGCGCCGCTGCTTATTGAGCAGGGATATGACGTTAAGGTTTTCAATTTGATCAATCCAAAAGACTCGGACGGATATAACCCGTTTACATACATCAGGAACGATGAGGATGTTATTAAATTGATCACCAATCTGATACAGAACACAACGCCGAAGAACGCGGGCAATCAAGACCCGTTCTGGGAAAAATCGGAGATAGCCCTTGACACCGCTCTCATGCTGTATCTGCTTCACGAAGCGCCGCCCGAGGAACAAAACTTTGAAACGCTCATGTTCCTTATCGAGAACGCGGCGGCTATGGAAGATGACAGCGAGTATAAATCTCCTGTGGATATTCTGTTTGATCTGCTGGAGGAAAGATCGCCCGAGCATATTGCGGTCAAGCAATATAAGGTGTTTAAACAGGCATCGGGAAAAACAGCAAAGTCAATATTGATTTCGGCGGCAGTAAGACTGGCCGCTTTTAATTTGCCCGAAATAGCCAAAATGACATCTTATGATAATCTTGATTTAGGGAGCCTCGGCGAGAAGAAAAAAGCTATATTTTGCGTTATACCCGACAATGATAACTCTTTTAATTATCTTGTGGGTATGCTGTACACTCAGGCGTTTCAAGAGCTTTACTACAGAGCGGATCATAAGCACGGCGGAGAGCTGCCTGTACCCGTTCACTTCGTAATGGACGAGTTCGCCAATGTCGCGCTGCCCGATAACTTCGAGAGAGTGCTCGCGACCATGCGTTCGCGGCGTATTTCGGTCACAATAATTATTCAGAATATGGCGCAGCTCAAAGCCTTGTTCAAAGATTCATGGGAAAGTATCGTGGGCAACTGCGATACTTTTTTGTATCTCGGCGGAAATGAGCAGGCCACTCATGAATATATCTCAAAAATGCTCGGCAAGGAAACTATAGATACCCGTACAAGAGGTATAACCAAAGGACAGCACGGCAGCAGTTCGACAAATTATCAAAACGCGGGACGCGAACTTTTAACGCTTGATGAGGTTCGGCTGCTGGATAATTCAAATGCCCTGATTTTTATCCGCGGTGAAAAGCCGATAATGGATAAAAAGTTTGATATACTGTCGCATCCCAATATCAAATTCACTGAGGACGGAGGTGTAGAGCCATATAAACACAGTAAAAATACAGACATCACACGCGATGATTTGTCTTTCACAGTGAATGAGGACTTATCGAACGTCAAATTTATTGAAGAAAATACCGAGATTTTTTAATGAATGGAGGAAATTAAATGAATAAAATCAGCAAAATCAAAAGCTGTTTGAAAAAGACAAAGCTGACACTCACGGTTATCGCGGTGCTGCTGACGCTTTTTTCTACGCCGGTGTTTGCGGCGGATCCGCTTGCGTCCATCAACAACCTGTCTGACTTTATCTTTTCGGCAATAAAAGCCATAGGACTGATATTGCTCGGATTTGGTATAGTTCAGATCGGTCTGTCGCTTAAATCCCACGACGCCCAGCAGAGAGCCAACGGATTCCTGACATTCTTCGGCGGCATTGTAATAGCCTTTGCCAAGGATATTTTAGATATGATCATGTAAATTAATGCGGAATACAGCCGCCGTTCTGTGAGCGGCGGCTTTACCGCTGAAGCTCAGGAGGTGATTTAATGAGCGATAACTGGATCGTGGCAAATCTGCAAAACGCGTTTGAGACGTGGAACGATAAACTGACGGAGATATGGGCGCTTGTCACCACGTCGCCGCAGGAATTCCGTGACGGCGCGATCTGGCATATTGTTGAAAATATAAACGGCGGACTTCAGGCAATAGGCTATGCGCTGCTCATTTTGTTTTTCGCGATGGGGATATTCCGCAGTACGGCAAGCTTCAGGGATTTTCAGAGACCCGAATACGCGCTCAAGCATTTTATACGCTTTGTCGCGGCAAAAGCGGCGATAACGTATGCTCTTGACATTATGGTAGTTATATACAAAATTTGCGCCGGGGTTGTTGAAGAAATCGCGGGAAGCCTCGGCGGAATAGGAGGCGCGACCGTAACATTGCCCGGAGCGATCGAAACCGCCATTGATGAAGCCGGATTTTGGGCGAGCATACCGCTTTGGCTCGTGACTATTCTCGGCAGCCTGTTCATAACGGTCATGGCGTTCATTATGATAATGACGGTTTACGGCAGGTTTTTTAAAATCTATTTGTACACAGCGCTCGCTCCCGTTCCTTTGTCGTCTTTCGGTGGTGAGGGCACATCTCAAATGGGACTGACTTTTGTTAAATCCTATGTGGGTGTGTGCCTTGAAGGCGCGATCGTTATTCTTGCCTGTATAATATTCTCTGCTTTTGCGTCATCATACACACCAAGTCCCGATACAGGCATAACAACGGTGACAATGGTGTGGAAATATATAGGTGAGACAATATTCAATATGCTTGTCCTTGTCGGACTTATCAAAGGCGCGGACAGGATAGTAAAAGAAATGTTAGGCGTATAACGCCGGAAAGGAAAGATTATGAGTTACAACACGATAATAAAAAGCGGCGATCCCGAGGCTGTTCGGAAACTGACGGAAAACATAGAAAGCATCGAGGGCAGAAATGAATATATGCAGACGGTAAATGACTACTATGCCCAAAACGGCACTGTGGAGGGCTGTCCGGGAATTGACGACAATACGGCGCGGGAGCTTGACGCGAGGGTAAGCGGGGAACAGAAAACTCCGTATCCGGGAAAGTTTTTCACGGATAATGCGGCAAATATCCGCAGACTTAAAGGAAACATAGAACGTCTGACCGATAATCCCGAAACAATATTTAAAGGCTGGCAGTTCCGCGGCGGCGAAGCGGTTGTTAATCTTGCCAATAACCGCCTTCAGCTTCTTTTTAACGAAAAGCCGGAACAGGACGCGCTGACCGTACTGAAGCAGAACGGCTTTAGGTGGGCTCCGTCGGCAAAGGCTTGGCAGAGGAAACTTGACCCCAAAGCGTTTGCCGCGGCCGATAAGATAGGGTTCGTAAAGCCCGTGGATGGAAGAAAGCCGACCGATCTTCAGCCGAAAATGCCCAAAAGAAACGCGCCCGAGAGGTAATTGCCGCTATGGAGATACGAATCAATAAAGAAATAAAGGACTACCGCGAGAGTATATTCTTCGGCTTGACGCTGAGGCAGTTCCTGTGTTCGGTCATCGCCGTCGGTGCCGCGCTCGGAGTGTATTTCGGACTCAAAAATATACTCGGCAAAGAAACCGTCTCATGGTTGTGCATTGTCTGCGCCGCCCCGTTCGCGGCTGCCGGTTTTTTCAACTATAACGGCATGACATTTGAACAGTTTGTCGCTGCTATCATCCGCAGTGAGTTCATATACTCCGGTCTGCGTTTGTTCAGATCGGAGAACTATTTATACAATATGTTGAAGGAGGTGGATCAAAATGCTGAAAAGCCCAAACAAACGGGAAAAAAGAAAGGTTCCTAAAACCGTGCAGCAGTCAATCCCCATTGACGCTGTGTATAAAGACGGAATCATGCGAAGCGGGAAAAAATATTCAAAGACGTGGCGGTTTTCGGATATTAACTATAAAGTGGCGTCCGACGCCGATCAAGAGGATATGTTCAGAGCCCACAGCTCGATCTTGAACGGCCTGCCCATAGACGGTTCGGCTAAAATAACCATCTTTAACAGAAGGATAAAGCAGACGGTGTTTGAACACTTGATCCCCGAAAATGATAATTTGGCGTATGTGGATTATGTTATGGAGCTTAACGCCCTGCTCAAAGATAAGATGGAGGAATCCAATAATATTATCCATGACAAGTATATAACAATCTCGTCGGAGCGTAAGAGTATTCAGGATGCGCGGACGTATTTTGCAAGAGTCGGCAGCGATCTCGCTTCTGATTTTTCAAAAATTTCATCCCACATATCGCCGCTCGGATGCAGTGAGCGGCTCCGTATTTTTTACGATTTTTTCCGCTGTGACGAGAAAAACGAGCTCAGTTTCAGCCTCAAGCACGCAATGGCAGTCGGAGCCGATTTTAAAGACTATATCTGCCCCGACTATGTAGAGTTCAAAAGGGACTATATAAGGCTCGGAGACATGTATGCGCGGGTAATGTTCCTGAAAGAATATCCCTCGTTCCTAAAGGATGAGCTGATTTCCGATCTCACGGATATTTCAAGAACGATGATGATCTCGTTCGATGTGTATCCGATACCTACAGATGTTGCCGTTAAGGAAATACAGAAAAAGCTGCTTGCGATTGAAACCGATATAACCAAGTGGCAGCAAAAGCAGAACATGAACAACAACTTTTCCGCGATGATACCTTATGAAAAGGAGCAGCTTCGCAGCGAGATCAAAGAGTACATGAATGATATAACCACTCGTGATCAGAGAATAATGTTCACGACCATGACGCTCGTTCATGTGGCGGATACCCTTGAGCAGCTTGAAAACGATACAGAGACCCTGCTTGCCACCAGCCGCAAGCTCTTGTGCGATATGTCGGTGCTGAAGTTTCAGCAGGAGGACGGACTTAATACTGTGCTGCCCTATGGACTAATGAATATCCACGCGACCCGCACGTTTACGACCGAAAGCGCCGCTACCCTTATCCCATACAAAACGCAGGAGATCATGGACGATGAAGGTCTGTATTATGGCATAAATGCCATCTCCCATAATCTGCTCATGTGCAACAGAAAACTGCTGCTAAACGGCAATGGTTTTATTCTCGGCGTTTCGGGTTCGGGAAAGTCGTTTGCGTCAAAAATGGAAATAGCAATGGCGGGATTGTTCACAAACGATGATATAATCTGTGTTGACCCGGAGCGAGAGTACGCGCCGCTTGTTTCCAAGCTCGGCGGCGAGGTCATAAAGCTGTCGGCAGCATCGCCGCACCATATAAACGCAATGGATATAAATAACGATACGCTTGACGGAGATAATCCCGTGTCGATCAAGTCGGAGTTTTTGATTTCTCTGTTTGACCAGCTTCTCAAAAACGGAGATACCAGATGGGGCGGCGGTGTAGGTCCAAAAGACCGCTCGATAATCGATCGCTGCACAATAAGGGTGTATGAGGCATTTGAGCACAGAGGCGGAGAGATGCCGACATTAACTGATTTTCGCGAAGAGCTGCTGCACCAGCCGGAACAGGAAGCGCATGATTTGGCGCTGTCGCTTGAAATGTTTGCAACGGGAAGTTTAGACACGTTCGCGCATCAGAGCAATGTGAATATAAATAATCGGATAATATGCTATGATATTTTGGAGCTCGGCGACCACATGAAGCCCATCGGCTTGCTGATCATGCTGGATAATATAATGAACAGAGTTATGGCGAACAGAAAACGAGGCAGATATACCCGCGTGTATATTGACGAGGCGCACTTGTTCTTTAAAAATCCGTACAGCGCCGAGTTCCTGCTCAAAGCATGGAAGCGCTTCAGAAAGTACGGCGGACTGCTGACAGGCATAACCCAAAACATCGAGGATTGTTTGAAAAATGACACCGCGCGCGGTATGCTTGCAAACAGCGAGTTCCTGCTGATGCTCAATCAGGCGCCGTCGGATCGTGTGGAGCTTGCGCGGCTTTTGAGTATTTCCGCAGCGCAGATGGAACATATAACCGACGCGGGCGCGGGCCGCGGACTTATAAAAGTCGGCGGATCGATCGTTCCGTTCATAAACGAGTTCCCGATTAATACTCAGTTGTATAAGCTGATGAGCACTAAGCCGGGTGAGGAATAATCATATACGGAAAAAGCACTCATTTTTTGTAAATGGGTGCTTTTTCTTTGAATGGATGTGATAATTTGAAAAAAGAAAAGACCGATAAAGACCGCAAAAAATCAGATAGCCCAAAAACAGCGGTAAAATCAACCAAGTCGGCAAAGACGGAGAAAAAAATAAAAAGCGTATCCGATAGAAAAGCACCCAAGTCAAAGACCGTATCGGCAAAGTCCGAAAAGTTCGCAGACGGCAAAGCGGAGCTTAAAAGACAGTATATAAAGAAAAAAGCGGAAGCAAAGCAGCAGGCGCAGCAGTCGGAGCAGGAAGAATGCGAACCCGAAAACTATGCCGCCGATACAGTTGAAACATCCGCGCGGCGTTCCGCTGAAACCGTCTATCGTGATGCGGAAACGGTTATACATAAAGCAAGCGAGCACAGAAAACAGCGCAATGATAACCGCGTAAGCCGCGTCAAAACGGCGGCTAAAGATATTAATAAGCCTAAGACCGTCGAAGCTGACAATAAAAATGCGGCGAAAGGTATCAAAACCGCTGAAAACTATCGCGGCAGCAAAACAGAGGACAAACCAAACACTCCGACGTTTCAAAGATCGGTTCGGACTAAAGCGGCTCAAATGAATTCCGCGCGGGGAAAAGTCGAGATACGGAACAGGGCAAATACATCCAATGCCGCGGCTAAAAATAATATAAAAACCGCCGAGAATTACCGCGAAGGGATTGCCGCGCCCAAAACAAAGCAATTGACAAATAAATCCGTTGGCGGAAAGCTGGTCAGGGATGTTAAGACAAAAGCCGCGTTCCTCTCAAAAAACAGCCGAACCGACAACAAAAAAGCCGATACTGCAAATATGCTGATGAGGCGGAAAGCGGCTGTAAAAGCAAAATCGGATTTACTGCGCCGAGGACAATCGGATGAAAGTCTTGCGGAAACTACTGAAACACAGTCTCTTGTTTATACCGATGTTCAAAACGATATGGTTTTTAAAGAACAAGCGCCGAAAGCAGAGCAAAATCCGATAAAGACCGAATCTGTACAAGGTAAATACATAAAGACCAAGGATAATTATCTTAGCATTCACGGTGATGTAGGAGAAATAAAAAGTGTTGCTATAGTTCCAAAAACACAAGCCGAGTATTTTCGTAAAAACAATTCGGCGGTTCAGGCGGCGGAGCAAAGCGGAACGGCAAAATTAAAAATACGGCAGAAATATTTTCGTGACAAAGCTAAAAAGCCGGAAAATTCATCGGTATATGTTGATGATCCTAAAGCCGCCGATCGAGGGTGTTATATAAATACGGAGCTTGAAGCAAAAAAGAACGCGGATGAGTATAGCGCCAAGTCCGATAAATTTGCTTTAGGCGACGCCAAAGACCATAGTTCGATAAAGGCGGAGGATGACACATACGGATATTCCGAAACAGTCATGGGTGAAAAACTTGCCGAGACGGAAAAACCTGCCGTTAGGATCAAAACCAAAGAGAATTATTTAAATGAGCACAGCGCCAAAGGAGGAAACATAAAGAAAACATCCGATACGGGTATAAAAGCGCCTAAGCAAAATCCTCATATCATCTATCATTCGCGCGAGTATGCTGAAAAGTTAAGCATATCTCAGCCCAAGACCGCGGAACAGGCGAAAAATTTTAAAAGCAAAAGTTTTATACACCAAAAATACGATGCAAGCTCAGCAGTAAACGATAAGGCGAAGAATGTATTTAAAAGACGCGCACAGAAAAAAGCGGCGCAGCGTTCGGCTAAGGATGCGAAAGAAAGCGTGCAAACAGTGAGCAGCTCTGTCAAGACCGTTAGAACAACAGCGAAAACCGCCTCAAAAATTACCGCAAAAGCAGGAAAAGCAGTCGCGAACACGGCAAAGGCTTTGATCTCTTTGTTGTCGGCTGCGGGCGGCGGTATAGCTTTGATAATAGCGCTGGCTGTAATAATAATCATCGCGGCGGTTGCAAGCAGCCCGTTCGGAATATATATCTCCGGTGAGGTTGACGATCCCGAAAATATCGCTGTTTCTTCTATAATAGCGGAGGCAAACAACGAGTTTTCGGAATTGCTTGACGAGCTTGAACACGCCGATACCTACTCGCAGGTAGAAATAACGGGCGAGCAAGCCGATTGGACGGAAGTTCTGGCGGTTTTTGCGGTAGAATATGCTGATATAGACAGCGATGATTTCATGGATGTTGTGATAATAGATGAGCATAAGAAGTCTTTGATCATGGAAGTCTTTTGGGATATGAACTATGTCGAATATACCATTGAAACAGTTACAACACCGTCGGGAGTGCCTGACGCGCCGCCGACAGTTGAGAAAAAGCTGCTTATGGAAATCAAGTCAAAAACAGCGGCGGAAATGGCTGACGAATACGAATTCAGTGACAAGCAGCGGGAAATGCTCGATGCTCTGCTTGAAAACCGAGAGGCGTTTTCAGGTGTCACACGAAGTCTTGCGATAAGCGACGCAAGCGTGGCCGAGGTCATTCGCGCTCTGCCGAATGATCTGCCGATTCAGCGTAAAAATGTAGTAAAAGCCGCGTGTTCCCTTGTCGGTAAGGTAAACTACTTCTGGGGCGGGAAATCGGAAGTCCTCGGCTGGGATCCCGAGTGGGGCAAAATGCGCAGAGTGACAGCCGCAGGCAGCTCATCAAGCGGAACCACTCGCCCGTTCGGGCTGGATTGCTCGGGATTTGTGACATGGGCTTTTGTAAACAGCGGAATATCCTCATCGTCTATCGGACACGGCACGGTGTCACAGAACGCCAATTGCAGCCGCGTATTGTGGCGGGACGCACAGCCCGGAGATCTTGCGTTTTACTCGGATCTGTCCCATGTCGGAATTGTAGCGGGGCGAGACGCCGCCGGCAGCGTGCTTGTTATCCATTGCTCAAGTGGCAGCAACAATGTGGTGATAACCACAAACAGCGGCTTCGGCTTCGCCGCCAGACCAAGATGTTATTAAAATACATAATCGGGAGGTGTAGATACATCTCCCGATTATCAGATAATATTTTATTATATGACATACTAAGGATATGGTATAAAACCGCGTTTTTACTGATTTTAAGATAAAAAATTTTGCTAATTATGATAAAATATTCTATCATATAGTTTTATAAATTACAAGACTTTAAGACATATTTTTTTTATTATAATATTATTTTACCGTCAAAATAACTGTCAAAACTTAAATAAAACGAGGAGTGAAAATATTATGGCACGTAAAGGTGAAAACATATATAAACGTAAAGATGGCAGATATGAAGGAAGATATATAAAATCATATAATATAAACGGAAAACCCGTTCTAGGTTATGTATACGGAAGAACTTATTCTGAAACAAAAGAAAAATTGACGTTGTGTAAAGCAAACAACAGTATTAACACAGCTATAGCTTCTTCTGATATGACACTAAACGAATGGATTGAAAAATGGATTGATACACAAAGGCAAGTTAAACCGACAACTAAAATGATGTATCAATCACATTACAAGAATCACATTTCAGCCGATATAGGCTTGATAAAATTAAAAAAACTTAATGAAGATATTATTCAAAAGTTTGTCGATGACTTATCTGAGGTATATGCCGCTAAAACAGTTCATTCAATATATTCGATGCTTCGCTTATCTCTTGCGGAGGCTAAACGCAGGAAATATATACCCGACATTTGCTCAGATATTCGTATGCCGAAAGTAAAGCAAAAACCTGTTCGTGTATTAAGCAGAGATGAGCAACAAAGGCTTGAAAAAGCAATACTTTCAAGCAGCAACAGATATGATATAGGTATTTTAATATGTTTGTACACGGGTATTAGGATTGGTGAACTATGTGCCCTGAAATGGGAAAATATAGATTTTAAAAATGTGACAATAAGCATAACACAGACGGTTCAGCGAATCAAGGATACAGATAATAAAACAAGGACAAAAATACATTTTGACAGTCCCAAAAGTATTTCGTCTATAAGAACGATACCGATTCCTAAATTTCTTATAGATGAACTTAGTAAGTATAAAAGAAATTCCGGCTTCATATTACGGGATAACGGAAAATTTACAGATACGAGAAATATTTGCAGACGATTCAAGAAGCTATTAAAAGAAGCCGGCATTAATGAAATAAATTTTCATACCCTGAGGCATACTTTTTCAACAAGAGCTCTGGAGTTAGGATTTGATCCAAAAACTCTGAGTGAGATTTTAGGCCACTCTAATGTAACTATTACACTTAACCTATATGCTCATTCGCTTCCTGAACACAAGCGCAATGAAATGAATAAACTGGCGACTTTATTTGAATGTCCGTCAAAATTGTAGTCATAGATTTTATTATCCACATGAGGTTTAGTAGTAAATAACTATATGTCTTAAAGTAAAATATTATACAACAACTAATTTATGGAAATAATTATCCGTCAAAAAGGAGGACCATTATGTATAATGATTCTAAAGAATATGAAAAAGATTTGAAGGAAGCTATTGATTTTATGCTCAAAAACAATATGACAGAAAATGAAATACGAGACATTTTTTTATATTATCTCGCAGAAACACTCTCTAGTGAAAAATACAGGAAGATAACAGAAAATAAATAATAACTACATTTATTTATAGACCATTCATTGAAATAATTTTATTCTATCATTGATATTATAATTCAAAGGAAATTCAAAGGAATGCTTAATAATTATAAATTTATGTTGAAAAATGTTAAATTATATAGTATAATATTCTTGCAGATAGAAATTATGAGGTCAATTTGTTATGTTTAAAAAAACTAAAACACATAAAAACAGAATATTTACTGAACAATTATATTACAAGTATGAAAATATGATATTTAAGATTGCTTTGGATATTTTGCGTGATAAGCACCTTGCCGAAGATGCAACACAAGAGACTGCTTATAAAATTATGAAGTATTGTGACAGAGTGAAAGCGTTCAATAGTGACGAAGAAAGAAATTATATTGCAGCAATTGCAAGAAACACAGCAATTAATTCATATAATAAACATAACAAGATAATTATTGAGAGTTTCGTGGATAGCAAAGAATGTTCCGATGTTTCGGTATCATCTAATCCTGATGAATATGTTATAACAAATGAAAGTGTCGATATTATAATCGATGAATTAAAAAGATTGGGTGAAAAGTACAGTGAACCATTGATGATGCATAGACTTTACAAATATACTGTCAAAGAAATTTCGGAAATATTGGGAGTTCCGGAACGCACGATCAAGCATAGGATAAAACGCGGAACGGAAAAGCTGAAGGCGAAACTCAAAAAGGATGATAAAAATGAGCAATAACAATCAACATGATAATAAAGAACTGTTTGAAAAAATGTTCGATAATGTGCTTGATGAAGCGCTCGTTAAAATGGCGGGAACTCCTAATCCGAATTTGCCCGATGATGCGTCTGTGAAGTTTTCGGATGAGCATAACAAGAAAATAGATCAAATTTTCGAGCGGGCAAAGGCTGAAAAAAGAAAGTCGGTATTTCGCATTAGTATCAAGCGCATAGCAATATGCGCCGCTATATTAGTGTTGCTCTTTTGCATAACAGTTATGAGCGTGGGAGCTGTTCGAAGTAGGATAATGGAGTTTATTTTTGAATATAATAACATTTTTACAAGAAGCACAAATTCGACAAATTATAATGAGTCATACGAAACTGATAAATTTGTTCTAAACTACTTGCCAAACGGATTTGTCATTAATGATGCATTTGAAGCAGATAATTTGACAAGATCAGAGTTTATTAACAATAATGATAGATTTGTTGTTGTAGTGCGATTGTATGGTGACGATAACATACTAGATACAGAAAATTCAGATATTGAGCATGTAACGATAAATGGAATAGACGGATATTATATAAGCAATAATAAGGGTAATATGTTGGTGCTTTATTATGATGATTATTTATGCATAATAAATGGATCAATTTTAAAAGAAGAACTTGTTAAAATTGCACAAAATTTGGAAATAAAATAATTTTTTTGTAAAATCTTGCCCTTTGCCTCCTTAAAAACTGTTTCATTAGTATAAGCAGTTTTAAGGAGGATTTTTTTATGAACAAATCATTTTTTAAGAAACGAGTAACATTAGTATTGATATTTGCAATGATAATGTGTTGCAATGGCATTTCGTGTGCATCTGCGGAAATAAACGAAATAAGCGTCAAAGACTCGGATATATCGCCTGTTACGATAGCTATCTATGACGCTTATACTAGTTTAAGCTATGAAGCTGGTGGGTTGCGAGCAATTGGTGGAACGTATGTAACGTACAATAACATAGCTGGAGTTACTATTGAGTTACAACAATATAACAATGGTTGGAATACGGTGAAAACCTGGTCGCTTGCACAGAAAGACTTTGTAAATATTGATGAATATTACTATCCAGAACATGGATATAATTATCAGTTAAAAACGACATATTGTGCTTATAATAGTAATTGGGTGTGGTTGGAAGAATATATTGGATATAGTGATATAGTATATTATTAATTTTAACACGCTATATGTAGTAAAAAGCAAAACATAAATCGACAAATCAATTAACGGAGGGAAAGCTATGAAACGAGTAACTAGCATAATATTGGTATTAGCGATGATGGTATCAATGGTATTTTCAGGTGTTATATATGTTAATGCTGAAGAAAATGAAGAAAATATAACTACTGAAAGTGAAATGCAGGAGCAGGTGGAGGATGCAACGGATTTTGTTGCTGAAGATTTCGAGCCTATCAGTGAAAATGAACAAGTGTTAAGTCTTGATGTTGAAAACTTAGCTGCAAGCTATACCTCAAGATTTATTGTTAAAACTGATGAAGATATATCCGATAAAGATATTAATAAGGCATACACGGCAGCTAAAGAAAGCAAGACCGAGGCTGTTGAGGCAATAAGACTGTCGGATGAAAACAGCTTCTTAAAATTAAATTTGGATGAAATATGTGAAGAAGACGAAATTGCAATATCAGATGCCGCTCGTAATTTAATAAATACATCAAACGATTCGTCAATATCAGACAATGTTGCTGAACAGTTTTTTATCACGGAAGATCAGAAAATAATAGTGTTACCGGAGATAGTAGATCCGACAGTATTTGTAGACAAATTATCTGATGAATTGGGTAGGCACGCTGAATATGTTCAGCCAGATTATGTTTTGGAAGTGTCAGACTTTGAAGATGGGAAAATCGAACCCGATGAAAGTGTGGAAGAGGATACTTCCGATGAAAATCAGGATACAGATATTAATGAATCCGAGATTATCCAATCCGATAATACAGACGAAAGTGTTAGTGAAACAGTGCCTTTTGAGGACAAACCCGAGACTGTTATCCCCGATGAAATATTAGATGCAACAGCTGAACCTATCGGAGATGAGAACGAAGCAAATGAATTCGTTGAAGAAATTGAGGTAACCACATCACCGTTGCCAACGCTTTTACCTGGTATAGATACGTTGAATAATTTGCAGGATGATATACAGGCAGCATGGCAGATCACAAAGGGAGCCGGTGCCAGAATTGCAGTTATTGACGATAAGATTGATGCGACACATCCTGATTTTTCATCTCAGATTGTGAACGCGTATGATGTAGTCAATGATACCGAACTTACATATAATCCTGAGATTTCGTCTGAATATATGCACGGTACCCATGTGACTGGTATAATTGCATCAACAGTACCGGAAGCTGAAATAATACCTATTGCTGCATTTAATGGCGGACAAGCATATACCAGCGATATAATTAAAGCAATTGAATACGCAAGAGAACAGGGCGCTGAGATTGTAAATTGCAGCTTTGGCAGTACAAACGATAATCCGGCTTTGAAAGAAGCAATGGAAAACAGCAATATGCTTTTCGTATGCGCGGCTGGCAATAACAGAGTTAGTGTTGACGAAACACCGATTTATCCTGCATCATTTGATATTGATAATGTTATCAGCGTTACATCGCTCAATCAAGACATGGGTTTCAGCTATTATTCTAATTATGGTGAAAACGTTGATATTGCAATGTATGGCAGAAATGTATATAATACTCTTCCGGATGGAGATTATGGAGAGCAAAGCGGAACATCAATGGCAGCTGCATATGTAACTGCGGCGGCCGGTATGGCAAAATCTATAGGTGAAGAAAATATAAAAGAATCAATATTGAGTACTGCGTGGTCGCTTTCTAACCTACAGGGTAAAGTGTGCGCCGGCAAGAAACTGTGCTATAGCAATTTGGTGTATAGAATATCAAATACGGATGTTGTCGAAATATATCCGGAAGATGACTTTGATGTAAATCAAGAGGTTCGTACACCTACAGAGGACTGGGAACTTTTTCATTCCATAGAAACCGTAGATGTCGAAGCAGGTGGAAGTAATACCGCATTTATTAAGAGCGATGGTACATTGTGGATGGCGGGAAGTAATACTTATGGTCAGTTAGGTGTCAGCACGTATTCCTTAAAATATTCAGCAACGCCAATACAGGTTGTAGGTGTCTCAGATGTAGTGCAGGTAGCAGTTGGAGACACTCATTGTATTGCTCTCGACAGTCGCGGAAATGCATATGTTTGGGGCAGCAATACATATCATGAGGTTTCTTCTTCGACCGGCACAGCTATATATACCCCTGTAATACATCCTATATCAAACATTGAGTATGTTGAAGCGGGTACGAATACTACTTTTGTTATACAAAAACGCAAAGGTATATATGCAAATGGAGCTAACAACTATGGTCAGCTTGGTGTTGGTACACGTAACACAACATCAACACCTACGTTAGTTCAAGGATCTCAATATGCAAGTATTGTAAAGTCATATGGGGAGCATATGCTGTTCATAAAGGACGGAGTTTTATGGGGTTCGGGCAGTAACAATCATTACATTCTTGGATCAACAGCTCTTGGAACACAAATATATCCGGTAGAAATAACCGAAGCAGCAAATGTAGATACGGGTCGAAACCACGTAATAACCATAGATAGTTCGGGAACAGTACATTCTTGGGGAGCAAACGATTATGGTCAGTGTGGAACCGGAGAAAATGGGAATATACTTTTAGGTGTTAAGAATGCCATAGATGTTAAATGCGGATATGACTTTACGATGGTGTTGCTTCGTGACGGCACTGTAATGACATGGGGATACAATAATGACGGGCAAATTGGTGATAACAGCGATAAAAGATGTTATACACCATATAAGGTGCCGATTTCAACGCCTATTTATGATATTGCGGCAGGTTCAATCCACAGTATTGCTTTGGATGATGAAAATGTCCTGTGGTATTGGGGAGGTAATGCTTATGGTCAATATGGAAATGGCAAAACAATTGCATCATTCAAGCCAACAACTGAAAAAAACGGAAGCATAATTTCACGAAAAATTGCAATAGGCGAAGACCATATATTGTATATTGATGAGAGCGGGAAATTATATGCCAAAGGTAAAAACACCTATGGACAGCTTGGCTTGGGTAATACAACCATGCAAGAAGATTTCAAAGAGGTCATCGGTCCATGGGACGACAAAAAGATTGTTAAAGTCGAGACAAGATACAATACATCATATGCAATAACGGAAGACAGAGTTCTTTACGCTTGGGGACAGGATGACTCAAGACAGGTAGGAGATGTTGAACACAAGAATGCTTTATCTCCGGTTCAGATTGCTACGGACGTAAATGATGTGTTAGCCGGAAAAGAACATGCTGTTGCAATAAAAACAAATGGTGATGTATATGGCTGGGGAGACAGCACATATGGACAGTTAGGCAAATCATCCGGTTATTACGATACACCTGTAAAGATTTATTCAACTGCACGGAAAATAGGTGTGGGTGATTATCAGACTTTTGTTATTGACACGTCATCAAATCTGCATGGCGTTGGTAAAAATGACAAGGGTCAGCTTGGGTTGTCAGGTACATATAATCATACATATTTCGGTGCGACAATAATGAGACCTGTTTTAGATGTTGTCGGCGGCGCTAATCATACGGTAATTCGTGACACATCGCAGTATGTGCATACCTGCGGGGATAATTCGGACGGACAGCTTGGCGTTACATTGGCAAACGGAGTTACTTATACTGAAGAAATTCAAGCAACGGGATTAAGGGCTGACAGCATATACGCCGCAGGTAATACTTCGATATATCTAAGAAGCGGAGTTGCATATCAGACCGGCAAGCAGTACTACAAGAATACAAAGACATTTACGAAACTTGCAGATGCACAGAATATTCGCCAGCTTGCATTAAATGATAAATACACCATAGCAGTCGATTCATCAAATCATGCATGGCGTTGGGGAAAGATGTCAACAGATATATCAAGATATACATATGAAAACGGTATAATTTCACCGGTTAATAAAATTCATTATCCGTATGCAATACTATCGATGGATGCTTTCAGAAATCAGTCGCTGGCGATTAATGAGTTAAATCAAGTAGTTGCTTGGGGCGAAGGTTACTATGCGGACGGCTCTGACCAAATGAAGATAAACAGGTATCCCACGGTAATCAACGGTATAAGCAATCCTATACAGGTAAGCCGCGGCAAAAACCACAACCTTGTACTTGACGCGGATGGAAATGTATGGGGTTGGGGCAGCAATACCAACTATCCTATGGGCAGCAATCTCGGAGGAAAGGTCAAGACTGCAACTAAGTTAAGCGGCATAAGCAATGTTCAGCAGATAGCCGGAGGAACAGAGTTCAGTATATTCTTGAAGAAAGACGGTACTCTGTGGGGAGTAGGCGTAAACAGCTCCGGTCAGCTCGGTCAGGGTAATTACACAAGAGCCGGAACGCCTGTGCAGATAACAACAAAAAATAACTTTAAGAAAGTAACGGTTGGAGAAAACTATGTTGTTGCATTGGCGAGCGATGGTATATATAGTTGGGGAGGCAATAGCCTCGGTCAGCTGGGTACCGGAACCAAAACAGGCAGAACAACACCGCAAAAAATCACTCTTGATCTAGATGCTGATGAAACAGTAGTTGATATTAAGGCTACAATAAATTATTGTATGGCTCTTACAGATAAAGGCAATCTGTACACTTGGGGAGATAATGGAAGCGGTCAGCTTGGTATTGGCGGTGTAGAACAGATTCTTGGTCCGGTAAAAGTAACACGTGTCTCGAATGTTGCTGCCATAGGCGGCGGAAAGCTTCACGCCCTTATAGTTAGTAAGAACAACTATGTATATAGTTGGGGTTATAGAGATGAGCGCTTGGGTTATTACTCAGCTAAAAATGTATCAGCACCATCCGGAGTAGGCGCATTAAGCGGTAAAAAAATTACTAGCGTTGCAGGTGGATTTGATTATTCGCTGGCTCTGAGCCAAGATGGCACACTTTATACATTTGGTTTGAACCAGTATGGTCAGCTTGGTGATAATTCTGATAAGGCAATCAACGTGTGGTCACCGCTTATTAGCGACCTTAAATGGCTTAGAGAAGAAATGAACAAAATCTCTCAGCCAATAACCGAAAGCATTTCTTTGCCAACAACTGCACCTAATGGAAGTACAATCACTTGGGCAAGCGGCAACACATATTACATAGGAAACGACGGCTCCTTAGTGAGCCGTCCGGATGCCTATGGCAGCGATACTTCTGTAAGATTCACGGCAACTGCAACAAACGGAAACGAAAGTGTTAAGTCGATTTATGATATTGAAATTGCGCAAGATCCCTCTGTAAAGCCGTCAACAGATATACCGATCCGAAGCATAGGTATGGAGTATGACCAAATTTATCCCGACTCTGCGCCCGACGTATATCCCGAGATCAATGCTGTATCAATGAGTGTGATCGATGAGGCAAATGGGGTGTACGAGCTTACTATACGCGACGATCAGTATTCATGTTCAAGCAGCGGAAATCCGTTCTTTTTCTGGAGCGCAAGACAGGGCACTTTTCTGCCGGTTGAAGGATATAACGATTACAGAAGCGTAAGATTCACGGTAGACCCCGACGCGCTTGGTAAGTCAGTCAAGGTAGTTGTGGGCATAGGCGACAGGCTCGGATATATTGACCGAAAAGCGGTAATAATCGACAGCGTGGGTGAGGCGAGCGCCGCGAACGAAGAAGTGGAAGCTATGCCCATAGAGAATGACTATGCCAATAACATAGCGATAGGTATAGATACATCTGTAAATATGCTGAACTTCGATCCGGGAAACACAAAGAGCCATTTAAGCTCGATTGAGGGATTGATAGAATCGGCGGGAGATAATTCAAATATAGTACTTGTCAGCAAGGAAAACTTCGGTTATACT
Organism: uncultured Monoglobus sp.; assembly: GCA_947624305.1. Lineage (GTDB taxonomy): Bacteria > Bacillota > Clostridia > Monoglobales > Monoglobaceae > Monoglobus. Next base: position 36,183 of record CANQKC010000001.1, read on the forward strand.
AAAGATGTGGAGAGCGCCAAGAACTCTCTTGCCTTAATGACCGAATCAGACTATGCCGGCGAGACAGATGCTTTGTCGCTGCTTGAAAGATGTGACAAGGCGCTTTGTGATGCGGAAAATATCCCTCAAAGCGGGAACAAAACTGCTGTAATTTTCGTCCAATATATAAAGGATAAAGACAGCCTTAAAGCAAAGATTAATGAACTGGAAAATAAAGGCATATCGGTATATATAATGCTGCTGTCGAGCGAAAACAGCAATATAGAACAAGTAAAAACAAGCGACAGTCCGCTGAAACTGCGTTTGAATGTGACGGAACTGTATGATATATTTACAAACGAGTCTGAGATAATGACAATGGCGAATAATGTAGATGTGGCAGTGGACTATATAACATATTTGAGTGATTTCAGAGTTGGCAAACATGAAATGAATGTAAATGATAAGAATAATATAACTGGAGCATATATTGCTTCTATATTAGGTATGTATAGTTGTTTACCGGCTTTTACAGATGAATATAACCTATTTGAACCTACACCTAATGCTACACCGCTTGCTGATGATATAAACAATATAGCTATTGGTTATTTGACAAATGTATCAGCATCATCAGCAAATACCATATCGTCATTTTATTCAGATTTAATCAGTATGGATAATAAAAGTGCTTATGTTAAAAATGATGACGTTGATTATGTCATTAGACGTAATTTAAAATTTCGGTTTCCTGTAATTGCTAAAAATAATAGTGATGTGTGCCTGATCACTCAAGTTGATAACGGAGTTTATAAAGGATATATTAATAATAATTTTAGTGATTTATCTAATATATCTGGTGTATCCGCAGTATTTGATACATATCAATACTTACTTGCTACATCTGAAAGTAAAACGGTTACCGTCATTAATGATTTTAGTGATGGCAGCGAGAAATTTTACGAGAATATTTATTACACCTGTCCGGATGATTATTTGTCTAAAGACTATACGGATGATTTAGAAGTTGATGAAGATGATGTAAACGATAATACAAGAGCTATTTTATATGATAGTTCTAAAGGTTATCCGCAAAAAAATATAACAATTCAAACAAAGAATGTAAAGTCAGAAAATGATAAGGTAGTACAAAAACCGTTTTATAAGATAAGCGATTTAAATGCTGATGATATTATCTTATGTGGAATCAAGACAACATATGAAAATTGTTTGCCAAATACTCTTTATACAACGAGAATGTACAATGTTAAGAAGTATGATGACTTACAAGTGGTTAATACTAATGCTGAACCTTGGTACTATCCTTCTTTGATAAAAGCAACAAATATTGGAATGGTCGGCGGTGATACAGATTCATATACTGGAATTCCCAATGAAAATGGTTCAAAAATTTTCTTTAATCCTGAGAGAAATGTTACATATGGCGAATTCTTAAAGATGCTTATTGAGTCAGCAGATATACCTGATAAAGATATACAGACGTCTGTTACCAATCAGGAAAATAACCCCGAAATGACGGATGGAATAATAGGTCATTGGGCGAAAAAATATCTTTGCTATGCAATTGATAAAAATATTATAAGTATTTTTAATATTAAAGGTAATAACTCCCCTGATTCCAATGTGTTACGGTGCGATGCTGCGTATATGATTAATAGGTTATATATAGATGATACAAACAAACTTGATGTGCAAATACCGTCTAATTTATATAAGTATAATACCTCAATATCATGTGATAGAAACACATTATGGAACTCCGGTAAAGCATTTGTTGATCAAAGTTCAATAAGATATTGTAAAGATGAGATACAACAATTATATTTAAACCAAGTATTGGAAGGGGATCAGTTTGGATGCGTGAACTCCGAAGAAAATATTACTCGTGCAGAAGCAGTGAAAATGTTAATAAAATGTAGATATGTTTTGGATGAAGGACTGGAGAACGCAAAACTATCAACGGAAGGTAAAGATAGTAATTTTATTGATTTTCTAAGAAATAGTAAATTGCGTATTGATAATACTAATGACGAAAACCATTCAGGCGAATTCTACTTTGTCGCGCCAAAAACCGGATATTATTATATTAATAACATGACTAATTGCTCAGTTACAATCAGCGATATGCATAAGCGTGAGATAACAGGTTTGGATGCTTATAATTCTTCTGATCAGAAAACATATGGCGCAAGATATAATATTCTTAAAGGTGAAGTTGCATATATAAAAGTTAACAAAACATCAAAAGATTATTCTTTTGATATATCAGTGCCAAATGATGATGAACTTGTTTTTGCTCCTGACAGATCGGGCACGTTTATTTATGATAATCATCCGGAATATATATTACAAGAGGATCTTGCAGATGACAGAATCGCAGATGGATTTGGTAACTCGACATTGACTTCAAACAACAATTTGTCTGGTATGGTTGATATAGTAACATCTCATTTAATTAGACAGGGGACATTAAATCCAGATATGTTCAACACAAAAAGCGTATTAGATAATGACAAAATAAATACTGAAAGAGTCTATTATGATTGCCGTATTACAAATACAGGAACTCAAGATTTGACGGTTATAGTTGAGGGAGTTGGTATACAGGCCGCAGGTCAATATGGCCCCGTAAGCGATCTTACACATTTTTCAAGTGCTGGTTTGCAAGCATGGGCTGATTTAAAACAGATTGATTTATTAAATTCGGAGAATTACGTTGCTAATTATAATAATCTATTTCATAATTATATGCATAATAATTCAGAATATGAACACAACAAACCCTTTAGTGGAAACCTTGCAGATACATTAAATTCAGAAAAACACTTAATTAAAATTCCGAAAGGAGAAAGTAGATGGGTTTTTACAAATGATTATCGACCTAAATTGCCAATCTATAGAGATTATGGTTACTCGTTTTGCTCCCTCATGAGATTAAATATTATAGGAGAGGCAAAGATTGAGACGATGATGTTCCTAAATCAAGATGCAATCAATTCACATCCACTTAATGGAAAAATTTATACTTCTAAATCAGAAAGAGATTATAGCAAGGATGCTGTAAATAAGTACGATGGTTCGCCTGGCGAAAAAAATGAAATTGGAACAAAATATAAAGGCGTAGCAAGTTCTTTAGCAAAAGTGTCAAATAGTGTAAGTTGGAATATTTTAAAAACCGATTCATATTATAAACCTACGGTTTTTAACTTGATAAAACCAAATGGAATTCAAATAAGTAAAACAAATGGTAAGTTTAACTTGAATCCGATTAGTAATACTGTTTTAGAACGGGATCAAGTTAATGCTATTGAGGGCGATGTATGGATGACTCATATTAATCCTGCAAATGATTCTTATAATTCTATAAGAGGAGCAGATTCAGATATGCTAGGATTTATATACGATGACGGAATAAAAACATGGTTATTTGATACCCATCATGAGGATGCAGAGCATGGTAATAAAATAATTACTACGCAGAGTATTAATGATGGTGGGAAAAATTATTTGGACTCAGCTGGATCTATGGGAAATTTTAGTATTATTGAGGAATATAATTTGACATTAAATAATTATACTGATTCTACACAAAGAGTATCATATCGAGTAGGTACAGATTCGGCATTGTATTTCAGATATAAAGTCGGACAAAACGATTATATTAATAGTATAAAATGTGAAACTACAGCAAGTACAAAGATTTATGATTATGAAAGAGATGAAAATGGGAACATCATTTTAAATGAGAATCAAGAGCCGATCATAAAAAAAGATATGAACGGTGAAGATATAGTCTTGGAGTACTTTACTAATATTTATGATATCTTTAATGTGACAGTTCCTGCACAAAACAATGGTCAACCCGGAAAAATAGATGTACACTTTGAAGTTGTTGTACCTAATGTTGGACATGGCGGATTCTATAATATGTTATATACAGAAAACTTACAGTAATAGAAAGGAATTATAATTTATGAAAAAAATTGCAATAATTATAATATGTATTTTATTAATAGTGGAAAGTACAATTTGCGTATTGGCTGATGAATTAACTTATATACCTGATTTACCCATGGTATTTCAGAAACATTACGCAATATACCGAGAAGGAAACCGAGATAATAGAATAGAAGTAACCTTTTTTGATATATCGGATAACAGCGATCAAAGCTTGATTTTGGAACGACCATATCAGCTTACTTTATTTGGCAACAGAGAAACCGATAACAATGAAATTGTTCCTAGACCGATGACATCGCTGACCATTTCCAATAATGAAAAATATTGTAATGATACTAAGTATTATTTGGATGGGAACAGATGGGTGCAGTTTGAAGATAATTATAACAAAATCAGCGAAAATGCGATTGAACTGTTAGGGAGTGACTTACCGTGTATTGAAAAAATCATAAAAACAATAGATTTGGAACATTTGAATGTAAAGGATGATGACACGCCGATTACCGAAAATGATATTATATGGGATGGCGATAATTTTGTGTTCTTTACAAAAGATAAACAGCTCCATTATTCAAGCGACAGGATTCACTTTTCACAAAAAAACTTGAATGACCTCAATGGTGAGACACTGCATTTGTCAACATCTTTGGATATAGTCAGTGGTAATTCAATTAAATTATGCTACAATATTTTACCGGATTTAATATATATTTATAATCCGCTTCGAGTATATTATTTGCTGCCCATATATGTTTTAGATGATGAATACAATGTAATCAATAGTATTGATTTACATAAATATATTGATGGAATTAAATTCTATGATGGCATTTTTTATATAAAAACCATGAATATAGAAAACGACGAAACTGATTATATAAAAACCGTGAACGGAACTGAATTTGAAAGTTCAACTCCGCTTGAATATGCTGAAGCCGATCTAAAAAAGAATTCGACATTTTCGTATTATTACGACTTAAGGACAAAGAGCGAAACCGGCATTATCCAAGAAAATTTAATAAATAAACAAAATGGAAATTCTCTTGCTGTATTATCGGATTATTCAAAAAATGAAGTAAATCCAATTGAGGGAAACAAAATATTCTATATCACACAAACCGAGTATGAAAACGGAGAAAAAAAGAGTGGTTATAAATTTATATCAAAAGACGGATTATATGGTGTGACGCTGCCTGTAAGCAGCGATTTTGAAAACTCAATAATATGGTATGCGGATGAATATATTTATATTAGCACAAATGACAATTATTATAGGATAAATACTAATGAATTAAAAACAAATATATTAGTCATTTTGAATGATAAAATATTGCAATTTAAAAATCCGCCGGTTATGGAAAGCGACAGAATACTTGTGCCCATGCGGTTTTTGTTTGAGCAGATGGGTGCAAATGTGAACTGGAATGACAGCATGCAAACCGCAACGGCTACTGTTCCGATAAGCGCTGAACAGCAAATTCGCACATTTGGTATGGAGACAGAGAAAAGTGTTACATTCTCAATTGATAACATAAATTCTACTGTAAACGGTCAGACCGTAACAATGGACGTTCCGGCTCGCCTCATCAACGACCAAACCTTCGTGCCCCTGCGCTTCCTCTCGGAAAATTTGGGCTATAACGTCGAGTGGGACGAAGAAACCAACACCGCGATAATCACCACGGAATAAGTTTTGAAACTCGGTACGGCGCGAAAAATCCTCGCCGTACCGAGTAATAATATTATTAATTATGAGAAAGATAATGTACATTAAAGCAATTCCGTAATTTAATTAACAACAATTCTATAAAAATATAATGTCCGTATTAATTTTTTGAAAATGATTATAAATATTATTGTGATGTTAATAAAGGTAATTTTATAAAAACTAAAGCCAAGCGGACAAATACTGGAGCAAGTGTTGCTCAAATTAATACAGTCAATGTCAATGTCAATATAAATTAATATATTATATATTCGGCAATGCAGTAATACGGCATTGTCGAGTGCTTTATGTATTTTGATTTTTACAGATCCATAACAAAATATTACATAATTATAAATATATGTTTTAGCGTTGCCCGTTAACGATTGCGCGAAGATTATATTAATAAAAGAAAAATAATTATACAAAATTAGGAGTCGATCTAATGATGGAGCAAGAGCTTTACAAAGTAGTGCTCGATGAGATAAAAGAATTCCACCTTTCAACATATCGTGAACAGAATCGCGAGGATTATGCACAGCTTAATTCGGAAATTATAACTTTGCGCAAAAGATTGGATGAGATTATATCTCGGCTTACCGAGCCGGAAGCGGAAGTAATTGACAAATATATTACCAAAACTTCCGCTCTCGCTGATAAAGATTGTTCGTATCTGTATGTACAGGGTGCTATAGATTGCGTAAAACTACTCAAAAAATTAGGCGTTATTTAATCTTTTGATTTGAGTGATTCTTTTACAGCAGCCGAAATTATCTTGATTGTATGATTATCACAGAGTTTGATCAAATCAATCAATTCATCCTTTTCGCTTCGATTGTCGGCGGTTTCGGGATAGAATATTTCGTTAGGCGATATTTCTAATTCCCTGATGATTTTATACAGCAGCCAATAGCCGGGTTTCTTGTATTCGTTTTCGATTGCTATCAGATGACGCGGACTGCAATTGATGATCTCGGCGAATTGTTCCTGTGAAAGATTATGGTTAATGCGCGCCTGTTTAATAGTTTTACCTAAAATATCGTGTTTCATAGCAGTATAAGTTCACCTCCATACCTATAAGTTTACATTTTTCTGTATATTTTAACACGATTAGATAATTCATATTATACTGAATGATAAATTCTGTATAATTAATAACCCTTTCAAAAAAACGGTATTTGGCGGGGTCTGTTAGTGTACAAAAAACCGCTTCCGACCGTTTTGATGGAAGTGTTTTTTGTTGCCATTCATTTTTAAGTATTTATTAAAAAAATTGATGATGTATTAACGATAGCAATTTGCTCATCACCTGAACTTATAATTCTATATTTTACGAATATTAAAAGCATGACTGTATATATCGGCAGTCATGCTTTTATACTGTCTGCATTGGACGCTCGCAGTCCGCCGCATATTTCCTTTCAAAATCATATGAAAGGAATTGTTTTCATGAAAAAATTTGAATTATTTTTTAATACTCCGAAAAAACTGCGGAGATTACGTTTTATAATGGTCATGAAAGGAGGTGCGGTCGATGCGGGACAAGCTGCTGCCGTTTGACAGGCGGATGGAAATGCTGTTTATGCTTATAAATAGACGCAGAATAACAAGGCGGGAGCTTGCCGAAGTATTCAGCGTTTCGGATGATACAATTGATCGCGACTTAATAATTCTGACGAGGTATCTGCCAATTAATATTTTAAGAGGCTGTGCCGGAGGTGTTGAAATTTTAAACACATATACTGAAATAATACATAAATATTTAAGCCAAGACGAGGCAGATTTGCTTATCAGATATCAACGCAAAGCCTCAGAAAAAGATAAGCTGATTTTGATGCGAATCATATATAAATTCGCAAAACCGTAAGAATATATCGTAAACGGTTCATTGATATAACCCCCCTTATCACAATACACAGAAGGACGCATTGCCGTTTATGCGTCCTTTTGTAGTTTATATATGAAATTTATTCCGTGGATGTTTGGTGCGAAGTATTTCTTTTTGCTTAGAAGATGTTACATGAGTGTATATTTGCGTGGTCGTTATCGAGCTGTGTCCTAATATTTTCTGTATATATCTGATATCGACATCTTCCTCAAGAAGCATCGTTGCCACAGAGTGGCGGAACATATGCGGCGTTATATGGATTTCGGAGCCGATTTGCTTTTCCAGACGCAGTAATACAATTCTGACCGACTGCTCGGAAAAACGTTGCTTTCGGTTGTTCAAAAAGAAAAAGCCGTCCGGCTGTATATATTCTCCGAAAGTGGATTTATATAGTTTAAGTATAGCTAAGACTTCCTCGTTCTCGATTTGTATAATTCGCTCCTTTGATCCTTTTCCGAAAATACGCACGGTTTGAGTTACAAGATTGATATTGTAAGTTTTGAGGGAACATATTTCCGAGATTCGCGCACCTGTGGCAAACAAAAGCTCAAATATTGCCGTGTTGCGTATCTCGATCTGTTTTTGATACTCTGTTTTAGCGTTCTCGATGTTATCATATGATGTAACAATTAGATTTTTAATAGTTTTTTCGGGAATAGTCCGGGGCAGCGTTAAAGGCTCTCTGAAAGCGGTGTCAACTTTATCAAATGGGTTATAATCAATGATATCATAGTAATACAAATAGCGTACAAACGCCTTAAGGGCTGCAATCTTACGCCGGACAGTTTTGGGTTTATAGCATTCATGTAAATGCTGAACATATTCCGCAATATCACCCTTTTCAATACCTATACCGTTTTTAAACTCGCAGTATTGTCTCAAATCAATTTTATATGCTTTAAGCGTATGAGAACTGAGCTTTTTCTGTTTTTCACAGTACTTTAAGTATTCCATAATTTCATAGCGTAAATCAAACATATAACTATCTCCTTGTAAGTAAATTGAAATAATTATATAACATAAATTCACATATGTCGACATATGAAGAGAATAATAAAAAATAGGTTAAAATTAGTGTAATAATGCCAATTTTACCTTGACTTTCCTACAAAAATATGGTAATATAAATATGGTCGATAAATAAAGGATAACTTAGAATTATGTATATAAAATTTATTTATTTTTCAATCAATATATATTTGGGGAGTGTGTAAAAATGCATAAAGCTTTTATTGATTTGATTTCATTAGCACAAAATTATAAGTATAAAATTGATATTTTTTTCATCGCAAATATAAAGAATAAAACACAAAATTATTCAGATTATTCAGATTCTTCTGTTGATGCAGAATTTCTTTCGGAAGAAAATTATAACAGGATCGTAAATTCCTTAAAAAATCAGGGGTTTTGTGTAAAATGCTATTATGATGAAGAAGACTTTATTACTGATTGTGCTAAACATGATTATTTTAAAACTTCCGCTAAGCAAATTGTTGTTATAAATTCTGCTCAAAAAGGAACATTGATTGGACGTAAATCTCTTATTCCGTCATTTTGTGATTTGTTTAATTTTTGGTATGCAGGGAGCAATCCGTATATATGTAGCTTAGCACGAGATAAATTCAAATCAAGTTGCTTATTAGAAAATTTGGGTATATCCTGTGCAAAAAGTTATCTTTACAATAATAAAACAGGATGGCTATTGGGGCAAAAACCACCATGTGGATCTAAGGTTATAGCTAAATTAAATTATGAAGCTTCTAGCATTGGCTTAACCGAAGAAAACTGCTTTATATATAAATCAGAGAAAGATGACTTTATATATAGCTTAGCTCAAAAATATAAGCAATCCATAATAGTACAAGAATTTATAGATGGTTATGAAATAGAATTTCCATTTATTAAAACAAACCAATCTTTAGCAACTTTGCCTGTATCAGTAGCATTTAATACTGATGGTAAAATGGGAACAGATTTTTTAACTTATGAATTGCGTAAGAATAGAGAATATCATTTTTATGATTATCGTCAAATTAATAATGAAATAAGTAGTTTATTGTTAGAATGCTCTAAAAAAGTTATTGACTCATTAAACTTAGATGGATTATGTAGGATAGATTTTAGGATTACAGATAACAACGAATATTATGTGACCGATATTGCAACAAATCCTGGATATACAGAAATCACATCAGTGCGATTTGCTTTTTCTACACTCGGATTTGATTATAATCAATTGCTATTAATTTTGGTAGGTGCAATTATCCAAAAATATAAGGAGAATAATATTGATGAGATATAAAATGGAATACAAATTACCATCTCCTGCTGAATGGCAGTATTTAAGAAGATTCACAGATTGGAAAATATTTTCGAAAGATGTATTCATGGTAGCAGCAAAAAAATCCATTTTTGGAGTTTGCGTCTATGATAATAAAAAAATTGTAGGTATGGGAAGAATCACAGGAGATGGAATTATAAGTTTTTATATTCAAGATATAATTGTTGTTGATACTTATAGACATAAGCATATAGGAACTTTGATCTTGAAGCATTTATTGACCTATATAAAAAAACATGGAGAAAAGGATGCGACTATTGGTCTTTTTTCGCATATAGGAACAGAAACGTTTTATGAGAATTTTGGCTTTCTTGTACGAGAAAAAAATGGAAAAGGCTCGGGTATGTATTTGCCATATTCCAAATTGGAGGAATACTTGCATGAATAAACCGATTTATATTATCTGCGGCAAATCCGGGGTTGGGAAAACAACTTTGATTAAAAACCTGTGTTTACGGAACAATTTGAAAACACTTACATCATATACAACAAGACCAAAAAGAACTTCTTCTGAAAATAGCCATATTTTCGTTTCAGATGATGAGTTTGACTGTATACAAAACAAATTTTTAGAATTTTCGTTTCTAAATTATAGGTATTGTATAACGCGTGATCAAATTTTGAATGCGGATATACTTGGACTACCGCCAAATGCGTTCCATGATTTAGGTGAAAAGAAATCTCTTCTTTATCGGGAAATTAAGTTGATTTATGTTATGACATCGGAAAAAACTAGATATGAAAGAATGATTCATAGAAACGATTCTATAGAAAACATATCTATAAGAATGAGCGGAGAGATAGAATATTTTGACAATATTGAAAAACATGCGGACAAAAAGGTATATAACTATGATCTAGAAGAATGTTTAGAAGAAATTGAGAGGTATATGTATGAATAATTATAGAATATCACCACAAAATCGTTTTTCTGAAAGAGCGGAGTTCTATAAAGCGTCGAGGCCAAGCTATTCTGATGAAATACACGAGATTTTTGATTCTTTACATCTGAGTGATATGTCTATTGTTGCAGATATTGGTGCAGGAACTGGTGTTTTCTCAAAAATGCTGTTGGAAAGAGGATATTATGTATATTCTATAGAACCAAATAAACATATGCTTATCGAATTAAAAGAAGAATTAAAAAAATATTCTAAATCAATTGTAATTAACACTTGCGCGGAAGATACATCGCTTTCAGATAAAAGTGTGGATCTAATAACTGCAGCACAATCATTTCACTGGTTCACACCGTATAAATTTAAGAAAGAATGTAACCGTATTTTAAAGAAAGATGGGAAAATACTCATTACGTGGAACGTGATTAACGAAAACACACCGATTATGCAAGATATTAAAAAATGCATGAAGTCTTTTAATAATGATTTTCATAGTTTTAATGGTGGCATTCAACTAGAGAAAATCCATTATTGCATTCCAACTGCAAAAAGATTAACATATAACCATAATCTTTTTTATGATAAAAATAAATTTCGTAAAAGATGGCTTTCATCATCTTTTTCTCCACTTAAGAATAGCAACGAATATTATTCATTTATTCAGAAATTAGATGCAATATTTGATTATTATTCTCACAATAAAATGGTGATTGTTGAAAATCAAACACTTGTATACATAGGAACCCTGTTTGATTAATTATCAGTATCCCAATTTGAAAGAGATGCGAGAACATATCCTATTCCAAAGAAGTCCCATGACTTTGACTTAAATTTTGGTTTATAAGCATGAACACAATTCCACCATTCTTTTGGTTGTGTTTTTGTTTGACTATTAATAAGTTCATAAATAATATTATGGTGTTCTTGATAATAAACATGGTTGTTTAAATTAGGAATTATACTAGCAACATCGTCTAGATATTTAATAGCCTCTTTTTTATTTCCTAATAAATACAAATATATTGATAAATTAGTGTAACTTCTAAACTTATAAAAACCCTCTATATCGTTTTCAACATTCTGTTCTTTTATTTCATCTAATAAAGTTTTATATGCTTTTTCTATATTATTGTTAAGAGCATAAAAAACACTTAAATTAGATGTGTAAGTTAATCGTTCTGCAATAATAGGTAAGTTTCTTATGATATTTTCTAAAGATTTTATACATTCTGATATTTTCATTTTTTTGCATAAATATGCATTAATTATATAATTGTTGTATAAAATTTGTTGACGTGGAAAGGCAAAATTAAAAAAGTCCTTTTCTAACTTTAATGCTTTTTCCATGTATTCATATCCATCGGCAAACATACCATTCAATGTTAAAATTGATGAATAATTTACTAATGCAATATAATAGTGTTTAAGATAGTCCGGAACCAGAAATTCATCTTTCGGTCCAAAATAATCAACTGCTTTCTTCATAAAGACCATTGAAGTTTTACAGCCGTGCACAATATTATATGTTCGGCGTACAATGTTCAAACGAATTCCCGCATTTTCATCATATTTATAGCGAGGACGTAAATTTTGCATCAAACGATACTCTGCTTCTGACGATTCTTTAATCATTCCTAAATGTGCATATACAGACATTAATCTATTCTGAATACGTTCATATATTTCAATTTCTCCATCAACAGCATCAATTACTTCAAAACTTTCTAAACACTCAAAAGATTTTAAACGCATTTCTTTATCGAGCGATTTTGTATAGCAAAAGGACTGCAATATGCGCTTTTCTGCTACTAATACTGCAGGATAAAACTCTTCAATTAAATCAAGTTCATTTAATGCTTCTTCATAGTTTTTTTTGCTATGAAAATCATACGCTTTTTCCATTAGCTCTAAATAGAATTTCAAATCATCTGAAAAAATAGGCATTGCCTCATTTTTTGTTTCTGAAGAAACTTCTCCGTAGTTTCGGATTTGTCTCAAAAAATCCAATAAATAAAGAAGAGCTGCCTTATCCAATTCTCCAGCCTTTAATAAATATCTTGCTCTCCTCAAATACTCAGCTGGCTTAATCTGGGAAAGACATTGTTCAATTGTTAAATAATAGGAATATTCATGATTGCTTTCCTTAATTCTTTCCGCAAATAACTCATGAACAATTTGATGCGCAAAGGTAGCAATATTTTTTTCGGATGTTTCCTGTATTAATTCCATTTCTGTTGCATGCGAAATGATTTCTTTAAACACATGCGAATTAATTCGAGTAACTTTTTCTAATTCATAATACGAAAAAGATATTCCAATAATAGAAGCATATTCAAGCACCTTAGAAATTAACTCCCCTGTAGCTCCAAACTCTTTTAAACGCCTTTCTAAAAGTTCGTTTAGATAATCTTTGCCATCTACATTTTGGAAATCTAATAAACTTTTTCCTTTTTCTAATTCTCGTAAAATTTCCGTCATAACTTTCATATGATTATTTATTAAATTAAACAAGATATGCAGCTGCGCATCAGAAGTATCATAAGTTTGCAAACGCTGTTCTATAAGCGCTTTAAATTCGTTATATTCTAAAACGGGAAATTCTAAGTGTTTAGCGTTGGTTTTTGATATAATCTCATCTATATATTGCCTATGTACACAAGTTTGATTGGGAGTAATAGTAAAAAAGATTTTTATATTACTCTCTACTTTTTCAAATTCGATACGTTTGATAATTATATCTAAAAGTTGTATAGAGCGTTTATCCCACCAATGTAAATCATCAAAAAAAAGTACTGTTTTATGATTGTTAATCAAAAATTGAATTTTACTAAATATTTCTTGCTCAATCGGGTTTAGTACAAGTTCTTTTTTATTGTTGATGAGATTATTCGCAATATAGTTGGATATATTTGATATATGAGGAATATCTTTTGTTAGCTCAATAACACCATTCTTCAATAATTCCTCTTTGTTTGTGTATGCCAAAGAGTCAAGACCTGTTAAAAACGGATAATAGTCTTTATCGTCATGTAAATAATCGCCGGAAAAATATAAAAATAGATAATCTTGATGGTTAGATAAATACTTTTTTAATGTATAACTTTTTCCACAACCAGAATTTCCGGTAATATAAAATATTGAATTATCATAAAAAAAATAATCAATAAGATTATTCATCTTTTCTTCATGGGGATAATAATTTAAAGCTTTCATATTAACATTCCCTTTGTGATTTTATATACATAATTCTAAGTTATCCTTTATTTCTTAAGTGTAATCGTCAAAATATACTTGCAATTATAATAATTTGTGGTATAATAATTATAATGACTCAATAAAATATAAAGAGGTGACAAACATGAATAAATTTATAGACAGAGACAGCGAAATGGAAATCCTGCAAAATGAATATGACAGGAACGGTTCTTCCCTTGTTATACTTTACGGTCGTAGGCGCGTGGGAAAAACTACATTGATTTCGGAATTTATAAAAGATAAATCGGCGCTGTTTTTCCTTGTAAGCGAGGAAAGCGAGGTGCAAAACAGAGCGGATTTCAAGAACAAAGCCGCTGAATTTATTGACAATGATTTGCTGCGCGGAGCTTCGGTGCAGGACTGGAATATTATATTTAAGGCGATTATGAACACGCCGTTTGCAAAAAAACCTATTATAGTTATAGATGAGTTCCAATATCTCGGAAAGTCAAATCCGGCATTCCCGTCCGTTTTTCAGCGTATATGGGAAGAAACACTCAAGGATCGCTCCGTTATGGTGATTTTATGCGGCTCACTGATTTCTATGATGGAGTCACAGACGCTTGCCTATAACAGCCCTTTATATGGTCGGCGTACCGCTCAAATCAGGCTTAAACAAATTCCGTTTCGGTATTATAAGCAATTCTTTCCTCAAAAAAGCGAAAGGCAACTTATTGAGTTGTATTCCGTAACCGGAGGAGTTCCGAAATATATTGAGGCACTTGCGGAATGTGATGATATTTACACCGCAATAAAAAAAAGCGTTCTGAACCCTATGAGCTATCTGTATGATGAGCCGCATTTCCTCTTACAGCAGGAGGTATCGGAAATAGGCAGCTATTTTTCCGTGATACGAGCCATAGCCGCCGGAAACAGTAAGTTGTCAGCCATAGCGTCGCTGCTCGAGGTTAAATCCACGAGCCTTACGAAATATCTGAAAACTCTTATTGACTTGGATATTCTTGAGCGGGAAGTCCCGGTGACGGAAGATAATCCCCAAAAAAGTAAGAAGGGCTTGTATAAAATAAAGGATAACTATATCAGATTTTGGTTTGCGTTTGTCTATCCAAATATGAGTTTCATAGAAAGCGGTCATGCAGAAATTGCAGCGGGGAAAATACGCGATGGGCTCGTCAGTCGTCAAACCGCGTTCGTGTATGAGGATATATGTCGCGAGAGGATGTGGGAGCTAAATACCTCCGGCGCTTGGCCGTTCCTGTTCTCGAGAGTCGGACGATATTGGTCGGGAAACACTGAAATTGACATAGCCGCAATAGATCCGGATGACGCGAATATTATACTTGGAGAATGTAAATATTGGAACGAACCTGTAGGGTTAAATGTTCTGCGCGATTTGGAAGAGAAAACAAAAGATGTTGATTGGCACAGAAATACGAGGAAAGTTTGGTATGTTTTATTCAGTGTAAGCGGATTTACACCTGAATTGGAAGAACTGGCCGCAAAACGTGAGGACATTTTGCTGGTAAGTTAATATAAGCTAAAGTATATCCTGTTTATGACTCTCAATAATTATTTGCTGAAATTTTACAAGTCATTGTAGCAAAACAGTACTAAAAAAACACGAGTGCGAGTTTATATACAGCATTATGTGTTTAAATAAATAAAGACGCAGTCGATTGAAATAGGACTGCGTCTTTTATGATAGTATGATTATTTTGCGTCATGCAATATTTTTCTTGCCGTGGCTAGGATTGCCGGATCAATCGGTGTGTTTTCCCAATAACATTGATCAACGAACATTTGTAAAGTTGAAAAATATTCGGGATATATAACGATATAGGCCTCAAGGACCGCTTCGGAATAATCTTTACCATTTTTAATTGCTGCAATCTGCTCGGAGAGCAGAGGTCTCAACATAGTTTCTGCCGTCTGATACACATTGGGACGCTGCATAATGTCAATTATTGTCCGTATAGAGTTTTGAGATATTGCCGAAAGCTCGGCGTAGCCGCAGCCGTTTGTTTCGCCTTTTGCCACCGCATGACGTATGAGAGTATTAGCTCGTCCGCTTGCGGGGCCGTAGCCCAAGCCGTTAAATACTTCGTCCAATATGCCGCCAATAATTTTTTCTGTGGTTTGAATTGCCTGCTCGGATGCGTCAAGAGGTGCGGCTTCCCTCGGAATATCCGCAGCGATCGATGTTGTTGAAAGCATAACCGATAAAATGACCGTTAAACTCAGTGTAAATAATTTTTTCATAATGAAACCTCCTTAAATTTTGATATTAATATTATAACATGTGCTCAAATTAAAGACAAATTTGACCGTCAAAAAATTTTTTAAAAAATTTTTAAATACTCCGAAAAAACTGCGGAGTATAGGATATATAATGATTTTCGGTTGATAAAACCGATACAAAGAAAGCGCGGAGGATAATGCCGCTGCATAATAAAGAGCTGACAAATACGTTCCGGTACGGACGAGCCTGCGGATAAATGCGCCATGACCCGGTTTCGGTGAGCGAGAAACATATTATCCCGAATTAAGCCGCAGCTTAAACGGCGATGACTCTGTATCGGGGGATACTTCTATTCAGTCACAGCATGAGCGGATAGCAATTCAGGGCTCCCGCAAAGCCATGTGCTTTGTGGGAAAAGGAGCAATCGCTTTTAAAGCGAAGTGTTTGCTTTTAAAGCAAATGCGAGCCCGTAAAGCGAATTGCGACGCCGTCGCACGCAATGAGGATAGTCCGGGCGGATGCCGGGAAGGTGAAACTCCAATGAGCGGTCTTGCAAACCGCTGTTTGTCGGGCTTAAATAAATATCAACAACAAAAATAGCATTGATCCTATGCTGATTTTGTTGTTGATATTGAAAATTCATAGGATAGGCAGGGATGTGTTATTGAACGAAAAAGTCCAAAGAATTTCCGAAACCGAGTTTGTTATAGAAAAAGAAAAATATGAGCCGATCATATTGATCTTTAACGAAGCCGATAACAAAGAAGTTGAAAACTCGATACTGGAAAATTTATTGATTTCTTATGAAAACCGTTTAGGTAAAGAAGTAGCGAGCAGCGTCTGATAACAGGCGCTGTTTTTTTATGCAGAGGCAAAATTGACATAAATATATTTGGTATAGTAGTATTTTAATATAAGATGTTTGAAAAGTTAATATGAATAATGACTTTGCATAATTAAATTATGTGGGGTGACAAAACCATGAAAAAAGCATATTGCTTATACAGAGTGTCAACCAAAAAGCAGGTTGATGTCCAAAAAGACGATATACCTATGCAAAAATTAGCCTGTCATGAGTTTGCCGAGCAAAACGGCTGGATAATTACAAAAGAGTTTTATGAGAAAGGCGTATCGGGCTTTAAAGTATCTGCAAATGACAGAGATGCCATACAGGATTTAAAAACGGCGGCTCAAAAACATGAGTTTGAGGTACTGCTTGTATATATGTTTGACAGGCTCGGACGAATCGACAGCGAAACGCCGTTTGTCGTTGAGTGGTTTATATCTCAGGGCATAGAAGTATGGAGCACACAGGAGGGGCAGCAAAAGCTTGAAACTCAGGGCGATAAACTTATGAACTATATCAGATATTGGCAGGCAAACGGAGAAAGTGTTAAAACATCAATGCGTCTAAAAACAAGGATGGCACAACTTACAGCCGAGGGAACATATCATGGAGGAGTGGTTCCGTTTGGCTACAGAGCCGTAAACAAAGGAAGGAAGAATAAGAAGGGTCAGCCGGTAAAAGACCTTGAACTTGATCCGGGCGAAGCCGAAATTGTAAAGACCATATTTAATAAGACTCTGAACGAAGGCTACGGCTCATACAGATTAGCGGAATATATAAACAGCCTCGGCATAAAAACTCATAACGGCAGCTGCTTTCAATGCAATACGATCAACAGAATATTAAAGAATAGGCTGTACTGCGGCTACTATGCCGCGGGTGATACGATCTCTCCAAAGCTTGAACACCTTGCGGTTATAGACGACAATGTATTTGACAGCGTTCAGCATATCTTAAAACAGCGTTCGGGCATAAATGATGAAAAACAGCATATAGCCAGAACAACAAAGGGCAAAACGCTGCTTTCTGGAAATATTTATTGTGCGCATTGCGGCGGAGCGCTTAACGCTTCAAATAAAATCGAAAGCCATAAGAGAAAAGACGGAACGGTATGTTCACATCAGACTATAAGATATATTTGCTATCATAAAGCCCGAAAATTAAATGAGTGCGATGGACAATCCGTATATATGGCAAATAAAATCGACAATGTTATTCTTGAAATCGTAGAGCATTATTTATCCGCGATCAAGCAAACGCCGAGAGATAAAGCTCTTGAGCTGCGCTACAGCCGAGAAATAGACGAAAAGAAAAAACTTAAAGCCGAGCTTGCAAGGCAGAAGTTTAAACTTGAAAATCGCCTGAACGAACTTGCCGCAGAGATCGGTAAATGTTTGAGCGGCGAAAGCGTGTTTACAATAGATGTGCTGTCGCTGTCTATTGACTCAACAAAGAAAGAGCTTAAATCAACAGCGGATAAATTAACGGAATGTGATACAGTGCTCTCGGAAAAGACAAAAATTTTCAATAAACTCGACTATTACTATCAGCAGTTTGTGACATGGGCGGACGAATTTAAAAACGCTTCAAACGAGCGGAAGAAGATGATAATTTGCGGGTTGATAGACTATGTAAAGGTGGGCAGAGGGTACAAGATAGAAATTAAGTTTAATATAAGCTACAGACAATTCTTCAGCGAAAACTGCCGCTATATTCCGAAATGTAATAATTTAGCGGCAAACGTAACGGAGGAAACAACAGCAATATAGAACAATCCATGGAAAAGTGCGAAAATTCATGCGCGAATTTATGGGTTGTTTTGTTGACGTATGGCAGAGCATGCGGCTGTTAACCGCAGGGTCGTTGGTTCGAGTCCAACTGGAGGAGCCAAAAAAGCCTCGGAAAAATTCCGGGGCTTTTTACTTTTCTCTAAAACGAGCGAGCGCGGGCGGTATATAAATATTTTTGGTTAATTAATTCCGCGTATTCTCTATTCGCTAATCCCTAATCACTACGTTGGTAGAGCATGCGGCTGTTAACCGCAGGGTCGTTGGTTCGAGTTGGGCTGGAGGAGCCAAAAAAGCCTCGGAAAAATTCCGGGGCTTTTTAGTTTTGTATAAAGTCTATGGAAATATAATTTATCGGGCGGCAGGTTGCCGCCCCTACGGGTTTGCGGAGTTTGTACGGTCGCGGCAATCCGAATATCATAGGCGCCTGTAGGGGCGGATATTATCCGCCCGCTCTTATTTATCTCTTCTACTTAATTATAATTCTGCGGGCGAGAAGCGCGCCTATTGTGGCGGCAGCGGCGCACAGCGCTATGTTAAGCGCGTATGGCAGGAGCGCGTAGTATGCCAGAAGCGCGGCAGCAATAAAATAAAACAGCAGCGCGCCGAGCTTTGACAGCGCGATCGACGATATTCTAAGCCCGAATTCGCGCCCGCTTATTTTCCTCAATATAAACCGCGCAAGCTCCGTCAACCCGAACACGAGAAAGCTAATGACCGAGGCGAGCAGATAAATCTTCAGCATTTTCGGGAACCGTCCCGTGGCTCCGGCGAGCGACGAGTAACCGCCGCCCGCGCCCGTTTGCATACACACGTCGATCTTTGACGCTATTTGGCCGAGCGCGCTTTCTTTGTCGACCGAGGGGAATGGCAGCGCCTTAAACAGCGCGGTTCTCGCGAACTGTGAGCAGATTATGTGTGTTATGTAAGAGAGGGCGAACACGAAGCCGCCCGACTTGGCCGCGTTTTTAAACGCCTGCTTTTTGCCTTTGCCTCCGCGGAGCCCGATTATCAAGGCCGCCGCAGCACTGACGACAAACAGGACCGCGCAGCGCGCAAACCCCGCGGCGCAGTCGTAAAGCAGCGACTCGCGCGTAAGCGGTGTGCATAGCCTGACCGACTGCTCGTATGTCAGATCGCTCGCGCGAACCAGGTCATCGGCGCGGTTCTCGTCGCTCACGCCCGGGACCTTGCCTCCTGCTATTCTGCGCCTCATTTCGCTGACGGCTGCATCGCGGAAATCCTTCGGGACCTCGACCGGCATCGGCTGCCCGTCCGGGCCGATATATTTATACATCCCGCCGTTTTCGCTGTCAAAGCAGGCCGCAGCGCAGCCCTTGCCGGAGTTATAAAATTTGGTCTGGATATAAACGCCGTCAACAAGACGGTCGGCGCCGTTTTTGGCGTTGTCGCGCCCCACGACCTCGGCAGTCTTTCCATGCAGACGATCAATTATCGTCTGAGCTTCCTCGGCCATAATACCGTGACCGCTCTTTGTGTTGTTGATCGAGTAATTCGCGGGGACAACCGCGTCCTTTGCCGCGCCGAGAGCGCCCGCTTCGGCGCATCCCGCAGCGGCGCATCTTTCTTTTGAAATCATTGTTTTACCTCTGATACAAAAATGTTTATTTTCTGACATATATAATACCTCATTCGCGTAATTTTGTCCATATAATTTTGTATTTTTTGTCGTATTTTTGGCGTTTGCGGCTGCAATTCGATTTTATTTTGATTTTATTATGAATACACTTGAAATCCAATTAAATATGTGATATAATTAAAAATGTGATTATTTATAGGATTTTCAAGCGGAGGAGATTATTATGGGAAAAAAATACGGCATTATCATGATTATTGCCGCACTGGTGTGCGCGGCGGTATTTCCGGGCGGTAAAGCGGCGATCAGTGCGGAAAGCGCGGGACCCGCTGTTTGGGCATTATTTGATGACGACATGGCCGAAAGCGTGACGAATATGCCCGACGCCATTGAAGGCCGTCCCGGCGAAATATATGAAATACCCGCGCGCGAACCCGCGCGCGAAGGTTACACATTTGAAGGATGGATAATCAACGGGACCGACGGCCCTGTTTACAGGCACGGCGGAGCAAACTCCGTTTTCGTTATGCCTGATGCCGGGATCGTGTTTGTGGCGCAGTGGTCAGAAAATCAAGGTACGCCCGGAACAGAACCGACTCCGTCACCGACAATAAATCCCGGCACAGAGCCAACCGCGGAACCGACTCCGCCTCCTACAATAAACCCGGGTACTGTTCCCACCATGCAGCCGGCACCTGCTGAACCCACCGAACCGCCGCGGCCCACAAACCCACCCGCGACAAGCGCGCCTCAACAACCTACAAACCCACCCGCGACAAGCGCGCCTCAACAACCTACAAACCCACCCGCGACAGGCGCGCCTCAGGAGCCAACAAATCCGCCGGCGACAAGCGCGCCTCAGCAGCCTACAAACCCACCGGCGACAAGCGCGCCTCAGCAGCCTACAAACCCACCCGCGACAAGCGCGCCTCAGCAGCCAACAAATCCGCCGGCTCCGTCACCCACTAAAAAGCCCGGCGGCTTTGCCGGAGGAGGCGGTGGAGGCGGCAGCTTTGGCACAGGCGGCACAACCACAACGGTACGAGTCGTGAAGGAGTGGGAGGACGACGACAACAGCCGCGGCGAGAGGCCGGAGTCGGTAACAGTAAGGCTTTTGCAAAACGGCACCGCAGTCGACCAATGTGTGCTTTCAGCTGAAAATAATTGGCAGCACACATTCACAAGTCTGCGCTCCGAAAATGAATACACGGTGGCAGAAGAGGAAGTGAACCATTACTCCGCACAATACATATCGTCATTCGGCGGCTACAGAATTATTAACCGCTATGACGAGAGCGCGGCTGCCGACCAGAACAACGATCGGCCTTCGGATACGCCGACACTGAATTACGACGATCATTTCGCCTATATCGTCGGTTATGAGGACGGAACCGTCCGCCCCGACGGAACAATCACAAGGGCCGAGGTCGCGACGATATTTTTCAGAATGCTGTCCGACGACTCGCGCGGCAAGTACTTTTCAAAGACTAACAGCTTCGGTGACGTTTCGCAGGGTGATTGGTTCAACACGGCGGTTTCAACCATGGCCGGCGCCGACGTCATTCACGGCTATGAGGACGGAACATTCCGCGGCGACGACCCAATTACCCGCGCCGAGTTCGCGGTGATCGCGGCCAACTTTGACTCTGCGACATACGGCGGCGCGGATAAGTTCGGCGACATCGGCGGTCACTGGGCGAGAGAGTATATTAACCGCGCCGCGGACCGCGGCTGGATAAACGGCTATGAGGACAGGAGCTTCAGGCCCGATCAAAACATAACAAGGGCTGAGGCCATGGCTCTTGTAAACAGGGTCCTCGGAAGGAAGCCCTCAGCCGCGCGAATGCTTGACGAAATGACGGTCTGGCCCGACAACCGCGACAGAACCGAGTGGTATTACGCCGATATTCAAGAGGCGACCAACTCGCACTACTGCGAGCGCGCGGACGACGGCTATGAGACTTGGACGTTCCTGCGCCCCGATAAAGATTGGAAAACACTTGAGAATTAAAACACAAAAAAGGCCGTCTTCGCGAGACGGCCTTTGATATTATAATGAATTCTTTGCGTCGGAGATTGAAATATCGTTTTTCTCCGCGATCTCGGCAAGATCGTCATACTCGGTCTTGGTTTTTGTCACGCCGTAGCCCGTTGAGGTCTTTTGACGGACGGTGCCGTATTTTGTTTCGACCTGCCGTTCCTTGCGCGCCAGAACGTAGCGCTTGCAGGAGTATTCGCGTATTCCGATAGTCGAGGTGTGCTTGAAGATCACTCTGAGCATTTTGTCGCGGTCCTGAGCCCTGCACAGGCAGGAAAGCAGCGTTCCCGGGCGGCTTTTTTTCATGCCGATCGCCATGGTGAACGCGTCGAGCGCGCCCTCGGCAAGCAGCTTTTGCGACGCGAACGCGATCTCCTCGGGGGTCATGTCGTCAAGGTTGCAGCACAGCTCAATTATCCCGAGCTCGGCCCCGTCGGTCTCGCCGAAGATCGCGCGGACACAGTTGGGCGCGCCGCTGAATTGCTTGCTGCCAATGCCGTAGCCGATTTTTTCGATCTTTATCGGCGGCATCTGGATATATTCTTTGGCAAAGTGCTTTATAAGCGCCGCTCCCGTGGGCGTGCAAAGCTCGCCCTCGATCGAACCGCTGTAAATCGGCACATTGTTTAAAATAAGAGCCGTGGCGGGCGCCGGGACCGGCAGAATGCCGTGGGCTGCCGTCACCGTGCCGAAGCCCACGCATATCGGCGACGCAGTTATCAAATCGGGCTTTAAGTCGTTGATAAGCATGCACACGCCCACGATGTCGGCGATCGCGTCGCGCCTTCCGACCTCGTGAAAATGTATGTCAACAACGCTCTCGCCGTGAACCTCGCTCTCGGCCGCGGCTATGACCCGATAAACCGTTATCGCGTCGTTTTTGACGCTCTCGGGGATCTTAAGGCTTCTGATTATCTTGTCGATCTCCGCGAGGCTCCTGTGATGATGGTGGTGGCCGTAGTATGAGGAATGGTGCTCGTGCGAGTGTTCATGCGAGTGCTCGTGGTGATGTTCATGGTGATGCTCGGACGAATGCTCGTGATGGTGGTGGTGATGCGAACCGCCCTCGGTCATTCCGTCGATATAAACCTTGGTATGCGTGCCGGATATGCCGGAGCTTTTTCTTTTTTCACATTTTATGGTAACGCCGTCAAGGCCCATGCTGTTCATTCGGCTCAAAAAATCTTCGGGATTTGGATGAAGCTCGATCAGAGACGACATCAGCATATCTCCCGCGGCACCCATCGCGCAGTCAAAATGCAGTGTTTTCATGTGGTTTCTCCTTTGATGTATAATAAATTTAGCTTTTATTTTTGGTGTTAAGCGGATTTTTCGCTACGGCGCTCCGCAGCTCGTTGTTGTCAATGTGCGTGTAGATCTCGGTCGTGCTTAGCTGCTTGTGGCCGAGAATTTCCTGCAGCACGCGGATGTCAACGCCCGACTGGTGCATAAGCGTCGCGGCTGTGTGCCGAAGCTTGTGCGTGGTGTATTTGTGTGAGTCAAGGCCCAGTTTTTTAACGTATTTTTCGACTGTGTACTGAACGGTCCTGCGGCTTATCCTCGCGCAGCGCTCGGACAGGAACAGGGCGTTTCTGTCTTTAAATCCGGGGCTCATTTTGCGCCTTACGGGCAGATAAGCCTCGAGCGCGTCAATGCAGGCCCGGTTTAAGTATATCGTCCGTTCTTTGCCGCCCTTGCCCATAACCACGAGGCTGTCGCCGTGTATGTCGGTGAGGTTTATGCTCACAAGCTCCGCGAGCCTCATGCCGCAATTGAGAAATAACGTTAATATACAGTAATCCCGTTCGTAATTTCGTTTATCGACCGAGTCGAGCAAATGTATGCTGTCCTCAAGCGTGAAATGCTTCGGGAGCTGTTTTTCGATTTTTATCGTGTCAAGATCGGCGGCGGGATTTTCGTCGAGCAGCTTGACCTTGGTGTGCAGATATTTGAAGTACGACTTGAGCGCCGACAGCTTGCGCGCGCGGGTGCGCGGACTGTTGCCCAGATCGTGGTTCAGAAAATTCGCGTATTCATATATTAAGTTTAAATCAACAGCGCGCAAATTGTCAATAGTAATATTGTCGATTTCGATCAAATTAAAATCGCGGTCCGAAACTCCGGCCTGCAAATTCAGAAACCTGTAAAAGCAGCGCAGATCATAAAAGTATTCAAGCGCGGTTTTGCGGGACTTTCCCTGAATACTCTCAAGATATATCAAAAACGAGCGCATCGGCTCGGGCGCGTATTTAATGCTTTCCATACCCGCAGCTCCTTCTTCAACATTGCACAAAATTTTTATTTTGTGCAATGATATATATTTTTATTATACCCTCTTTTGTGTTAAATTTCCAGAGCAATTATGTTAAATGTTGGTTACAAATCAAAATTAAGGCGGTTATAATATTGATATTCAAATTTTGTTATTATATAATTAAGCATAGGCGAAAATATTTTACCGAAAGGAGCTCCCGGTTATGATAAAAATTCAAGGCACAGTTGAGACGGTCATTTATTATAACCGTGAAAACGGCTACGCCGTCTGCGATCTGTCATCCATGGGCGAGCTTGTGACCGTGACCGGAACAATGCCGAATATCGCCGAGGGCGAAAATATCATAGCCTCGGGCTCGTGGACGACACACGCCGAGTACGGCGACCAGTTTAAGGCCGAGTTTGTGGAGCGCGTCATGCCCTCTACCGAGGACGAGATCGAAAAATATCTCGCCTCGGGGATTATTCCGTATGTCGGCAAAACGACCGCGCGGCGCATCGTCAAGGCTTTCGGAGCCAAGGCTCTTGAGGTTATTGAAAACGAGCACGAGCGCCTGCTTGAGATCAAAGGCCTGACCTCTGCCAAGGTCGAGGCGATATACAAAACGTTTTTGGAGCAGGTCGGAGTAAGGCAGATCGTGATTTTCTTTCAGCAATATAACATATCCCCCTCTTACGCTGTCAAGTCCTACAAGGCGCTGGGCAGCGGCACTCTGGCGCTCGTTCAGACCAATCCGTATATTCTGGCGGAACAGATCGACGGCATAAGCTTTGAAAAGTCTGACGAGATCGCGATGTCGCTCGGGTTTCCTCAAACCTCGCGCATGAGAGTCTGCGCCGGAGTTAAGGCGGCTATGAAACAGATATCGTTCTTTAACGGCCACACTTTCGCGCCGAGGCCGATGATAACGGCCCGCGCCTGCGCCATGCTTGACGTTGAGCAGGGCCCGGTCGAGGACGCGGTTTCGGAGCTGCTGCTAAACGGCGAGCTTATAAGCGAGGATCACGGAGATTACGAGGCGATTTACCTTAAAATGTACTATGACGCCGAAAAAGCCGTGGCGCAAAAGCTTATTGAAATGTCGGGCGTGATCTTTGACGTGGACGCGGGATACATTGACAGGCTGATCGACGGCGGCAGCGACGGCATCGAGCTTTCGGACAGCCAGCGCGAAGCGATTCATTGCGCGTTCCGCAACTCCGTGATGGTGATAACCGGAGGCCCGGGAACCGGAAAAACGACTATTATAAACACGATAATCCGCGCCATGGAGAGCGACGATCAAAAGGTGATGCTGGCCGCTCCCACGGGCAGGGCGGCAAAGCGCATGACAGAGGTCTGCGGCTTTGAGTCAAAGACTATCCACCGACTGCTTGAGATCGTGCCCGGCGCTGACGAGGTCGGAAGCAGCTTTGCGCGGAACGCCGACAATCCGCTCGAGTGCGACGTGCTTATCATTGACGAGATGTCTATGGTCGACATAATGCTGATGTGCAGCCTGCTCGACGCGGTCGCGCGCGGCACAAGGCTTATAATGGTGGGCGACAGCGACCAGCTTCCTTCGGTCGGGCCCGGAAACGTGCTCAAGGACATAATCGACAGCGGCACGATCGAGTGCATAAAGCTGACCGAGATATTCAGACAGGCCGAGGAAAGCATGATCGTAGTCAACGCGCACAGAGTCAACCACGGCATGGAGCCGCACCTTAACGACAATGACGGCGACTTCTTCTTCATCCACCGCGACGATCCGGAACAGCTTCCGAACACGATCGCTGATCTGTGCCTGCGGCGCCTGCCCGATTATTACGGCTTTGACAGCATGTCCCAGATCCAGGTGCTGACCCCGACAAGAAAGTCATCGATCGGCGTCACGAGCCTTAACACAATACTACAAAGATGTCTTAACCCCTCCTCGCCTGACAAGGCTGAACACTTTACACGCCGCTGCGTGTTCCGCGAGGGCGATAAGGTGATGCAGACCAAAAACAACTATCAGCTCGAATGGCGCAGAGGCTCCGAAAAAGGGCACGGAATTTTTAACGGCGACTGCGGATTTGTCACAAAAATTGACAAAAAACGCGGTAAACTCGAGGTTTTATTCGATGACAGATATGTGGACTACGACTTTTTGCAGCTTGACGAGATCGAGCTTGCCTATGCCGTCACCGTGCACAAGAGCCAGGGCAGCGAGTTTGACGCCGTGGTCATTCCAATGTTCCCCGCGCACCGTCTGCTTATGACAAGGAACTTGCTTTACACCGCTATCACAAGGGCAAAGTCGCTTGTGGTGCTTGTTGGCCTTGAGGAAGTCATGAATTTTTATGTTAAAAACGACAATGTTCAGAGCAGATTTTCGGGGCTTAAGGATAAGCTCAGGATATTCTGATCAATTCAGAAAGGATAGATGATTTATGGAACAATATGCCGCCCCGCTGAGGGATTTGATCGAGGAATTTAACAAGCTGCCGGGAATTGGCATAAAGACCGCGCAGCGGCTGGCGTTTCACGTTATAAACCTGCCGGCGGAAAAATCCGAGAAGCTCGCGAACGCGATATTAAACGCCAAGCGCGAGATAAGGTACTGCGAGGTCTGCCAGAACCTTTCGGCGTCTAAGCTCTGCAATATCTGCGCCGCTCCCAACCGCGACCACAGCGTTATCTGCGTTATGGAAAGCCCGCGTGACGTTATGCAGATGGAGAGAACAAACGAGTTTAAGGGCGTTTACCATGTGCTGCACGGCGCGATCTCGCCGATGGACAACATTTCGCCCGACGATATTAAGATCAAGGAGCTCGTGGCCCGCGTCTCGGAAGGCGGCATCACAGAGGTGATAATGGCGACCAACCCCAACCTCGAGGGCGAGGCAACGGCCATGTATATTTCAAAGCTTTTAAAGCCGTTTGGCGTTAAAATAACAAAAATTGCCCACGGTGTGCCCGTGGGCGGAGAGCTTGAGTTCGCCGATGAAATAACCCTCGGCAGAGCTTTAAATTCAAGAACGGAGATGTGATCATGAGCAAATTAATTAAGAAAGCTGAAACCGACGACGAGATAAGAATGATCGAAAAATGCGCGGAAATAACATGGCACGACGCGTATGATCCTCTGCTTCCGGACGGGCAGGTGGAATATATGCTCGGGAAATACCAGAGCTTTGATGTTATCAAAAACGACATAAAAAATAACGGCTACACCTATTATTTGTATTTTCTGGACGGCGAGGCCGCGGGCTTCTGCGGCGTCAAACGCGAGGCGGACAGGCTTTTTGTCAGCAAGATATACGTCCTGCCAAAGTTCCAGCGGCGCGGGATAGCCTCCGAGCTGTTCGAGCGCGTAAAGCGGGATTTCGGCGGCGAATACGACGAGTTTTACCTTACGGTCAACAAGCACAACGAAAAGGCGATAGCGGCTTACACCAAGTTCGGATTTAAGACATCCTCCACCGCTGTCACCGACATCGGCCACGGCTATGTTATGGATGATTATATTATGACCTATAAAACAAAATAATAATATGCTTGCGGTGTTTGTTATAATAAACACCGTATCTCTTTACAGGGCGCGGACGTTTCGCAGGTAATCAAGGGTTTTAAGGTCCTTTTCAAGGTGGCAGCGCATGTATTCCTCGGCGATATAGGCCAGATATTCCGCGCTGCTTCTGCCGAGCTTAAACGAAAAGGCCGACGCGAGGTTTGAGCCAATAATATAGGCGATCACCTTAAACAGCCTGTCGTTAACCTCAAGCCCCATATGGCCTTCTTTGCATTTTTTGCAGCGGAAAACGCCCTCGGCGGGACAGAGCATGCTTATATCCTCTTCCTCTCCGCAAGCGCAGCCGCCGCAGTCGGGCGCGACTCCGGCCTCTTTTAACGCGCGGAACAGGAACACGCATTCAAGCCGCTCCGCGTCATCGTCATTTCCCTTGTCAAGGCCGCTAAGAGTGTTCAAAAGCAGGCGCAGCAACTCGTTCTGCTCGGTTCCCTCATAGCATAAATGGTTGGCGAGGTCGCAGAAATATGAGGCATAAGCCATTTTTTCAAGAGAAATCCTAAGTCCGCCGAACGGCTCGATGACCTCGGCCTCGTTAAGGCGCAGAAGGCTGCCTTCCCTGCCCATGAACACTTCAAAATCCGAATAGGCGAAAAGCTGCGTGGCCGTCAGCACGCCCGAACGGTTCGAGCGCGCGCGGCTCGCGAGGATCGAGACCTTGCCGTGATCCTTGGCAAGCACTGTTAAGATGCGGCTATTTTCACCGTATTTTATTTCGCGGGTCACAATGCCGCGCAGCTCAACGTTCGCCATGTCCTCCTCCTTTCCGTGGTTTTATATCTCTATTGTCTTTCCGCTTAAATAATTGAGTATGCCCGCGTCGGTCTTAAAGTCAAATACTATCCTGTTTGCGGTAAGCTCCTGATAGCCGTCTCTGCGGGTTTTAGCGCCGTATTTTATATCACCCGCGATCGGGTGGCCGAGAGCGCCGAGCATCGCCCGTATCTGGTGCGTTCTGCCCGTGAGCAGCTCGATCTCGACCTCGCTCATTCCGTTTTCGTATTTTGTAACGTTATATTTGAGCGCGGCGGGCTTCCCCCTCTTCTCTTTATTGAAGCGCACTCTGTCGGGCCCGATCTTTTCTATATATCCGCTGATCTCGCCGCGCTTCGGCTCAAGCCTACCCTCGGCGAGGCAGACGTAAAATTTTCTTATTTCTTTTTTCGCGATTTTTTCGGTTATAATCCGGTGCGCCTCAAGGTTTTTCGCGCCGATCACAAGGCCCGAGGTGTTGCGGTCGATCCTGTGGCACAGCGACGGAATATACGCCGCTCCCGGGTCAAGAGCGCCGCGCCCGCTGAGCAGCTTCCGGAACCCGCTCTCAAGCGAGAGCGCGGGCAAATCAGGCGGATCCTGCGAGGGCAGCCCCGAGGGCTTGAACATGACCGCTATGTTATCATCCTCATAGACGATCTCGGGGATTATCTCAGAGCGCATCCAGTCGGGCTCGCTCGCGGGTCCGTTCTCAAAAAACTCGTCGTTAATATAAAGCTCAAGCTCGTCGCCGGTTTTAAGACGGGCCGCGCCGTCGGTCACGCGCCTTCCGCCGACCTTGACGCGTTTTTTGCGCAACGCTTTAAAGACCGCGCCCGCGGGAGCGGCGGGCATCGTCTTAAACAAAAACCTGTCGAGCCTTATTCCGTTGTCGCTTTGTGATACGGTAAACTTTTTCATATAAATATTATCACACATTTTCGCCGAATAATCAAGTGCTATTTGTGCCCGAGCCGCAAATGCGCAGATATTTTTCACAAATCGAAAGATGTCGAATATACTGTACTGCGGGAGTTTTTAAATTGACGGTTGAAAACTTCCGATTTATGTGTTAGAATATATAAAAGCCGCGCATGCGGCTATGGAGGAGTTAGTATGGAAGTATATTTAGACAACAGCGCCACAACCAAGCCTTACGGCGAGGTTTGCGCCGCTGTGTTTGACACTATGAGCGGAAACTACGGGAACCCGTCCTCGCTCCACTCGCTGGGGATCGAGGCGGAACGCGCGGTCAAAACCGCCAAAGAGCAGGTCGCGTCCGCGATCAAGGCGGCTCCGGGCGAGATAATATTTACCTCGGGCGGAACCGAGTCGGACAATCTGGCGCTGCTCGGAGCGGCCGCCGCGAGCCGCGGCAGGCATATGATCACGACGCCTCTTGAGCACCCCGCGATCATGAGCGTTCTGCCCGAGCTCCGCGCGAAGGGCTACAAGATAGACTTCGCGCCTGTTGACGAGAACGGCTGCGTGAAGCTTGACGCTTATGAAAAGATGATAAGGCCCGACACGTTTTTAGTGTCCGCTATGCTGGTCAACAACGAAATAGGAACCGTGGAGCCCGTCGCGGAGATGGCGTCGATCCTCAAGCGGAAAAACCCGAGAGCGCTTTTCCACACCGACGCGGTGCAGGGCTTCGGCAAGGTGCCGATCGACGTGCGCAAAACGCCGATCGACATGATCTCGATAAGCTCGCACAAGATACACGGCCCCAAGGGAATGGGCGCGCTCTATATCAGAAAGGGCACGGGAATAAAACCGATCATACACGGCGGCGGCCAGCAGGGCAATATTCGCTCCGGCACCGAGAACGTTCCCGGGATAGTCGGCTTCGGCGCGGCGGCAAAGCTTGCCTCGCAGGATCTTGAAAAAAAGGCGGAGCGCATGGCGACGCTCAGAAAGCGGCTTGAGAACGGAGTGCGCCAGCTTGATAATATAAGAGTGAACACGCCCGAAAACTGCGCGCCGCATATTCTCAACGTGTCGTTCGGCGGCGTCAGGTCCGAGGTGCTGCTCCACTCGCTTGAGATGCAGAAAATTTTCGTGTCAAGTGGAAGCGCGTGCAGCAGCCACAAAAAGGAGCCGAGCTATGTGCTGACCGAGATCGGAGTGCCGAGAAAAATGATTGACGGCAGCATACGTTTCAGCCTGTCCGAGTTCACCACGGCCGAACAGATTGATGAGACGATACAGGCTGTCAACAAGATCGTGCCGCGCCTGAGACGGCTCAACATGAGATAATTAAAAATTCAAAAGATAAACAGGAGAGAGAAATGCAAAAGACAGACTTATATTTATTAAAATACGGAGAGATCGCTTTAAAGGGCCTTAACCGTCCGAAATTTGAGCAGAAATTGATCGACAACGTAAATTCGGCTCTGGCGCCGCTGGGCAAATTCAGCGTAAAAAAGGCGCAGTCAACGATATATGTCGAGGCGCTTGATGAGGATATTGACGGCATAGAGACCGTGGAGCGGCTCAAAAAGGTGTTCGGCATTGTGAACATCTGCCCCGCCACGCGCTGCGAGAAGGGAATGGACAGCATAAAAGAGACCGCGGCGCGGTGCGTGCTCGGCATGGATTATGAGGGCAAAAGCTTTAAGGTCGAGACAAAGCGCGAAGACAAACGGTTCCCGTTGAAGTCACCGGAGATTTCCCGCGAGGTCGGCGGAGCCGTCCTCCGCGCGGTCAACAAGGCGGGCGGAAAAATCAAGGTGGACGTGCATGACCCGGATATTTTGGTTCAGG
Organism: uncultured Monoglobus sp.; assembly: GCA_947624305.1. Lineage (GTDB taxonomy): Bacteria > Bacillota > Clostridia > Monoglobales > Monoglobaceae > Monoglobus. The sequence continues at coordinate 68,047 of CANQKC010000001.1, forward strand.
TCGAGATACGCGACAGCGCCTACATCGTGGCCGACATAATCAGCGGCGCGGGCGGAATGCCCATTGGCAGCGGCGGACGTGCCGCCCTGCTGCTAAGCGGCGGAATTGACAGCCCGGTGGCGGGCTGGATGATCGCCAAGCGCGGCGTGACGCTTGACGCGGTCTACTTCCACAGCCCGCCCTACACAAGCGAGCGCGCAAAGGACAAGGTGGTCGATCTCGCGAAGATACTCTCGTCATACACCCGCGGAATTCGCCTGTATTCGGTTCCTTTCACCGACATTCAGCTTGATATAATCGACAACTGCCCTAAAAATATGCTTACGATCATTATGCGGAGGATCATGATGCGGATCGCGGAAAAGATCGCGGTGAAGAACGGCGACATGGCGCTTGTCACCGGCGAGAGCATAGGCCAGGTCGCCAGCCAGACAATGGAGGCGCTTTACTGCACGGACGCGGCAGCAGGCATGCCCGTGTTCCGTCCCTGCATCGGCATGGATAAGGAAGAGATCACCGCGATCTCAAAAAAGATCGGCGCGTATGAGACTTCGATACAGCCTTATGAGGACTGCTGCACGATATTTGTGCCCAAGCACCCCAAAACCAAGCCTCGCCTTGATGAGATAATCGAGGCCGAAAAGTCGCTTACCGACATTGAAACCATGATCGAAAAAGCGATCGAGGGCGCGGAGATCATAAACATAAAATAAACCGAAAGCGCGGGCGGAAATGTCCGCGTTTTTATTGATAAATTTTCGGATTTGTGCTAAAATAAGTAACGGAATATTTTTACAGAGGAGAATAGATATGACTTTTGAACTTTTATCGGTGGGAACCGAGCTGCTGCTCGGATCGATCGTGAACACAAACGCGCAGTATTTAAGCCGCAGGCTCAGCGAGCTCGGCTTCAACGTCTATTACACGACGGTCGTGGGCGATAATCCCGAACGCCTCAAGGCGGCGCTTGAGATCGCGGCGGGCAGGGCCGACGCAGTAATAACCACAGGCGGCCTCGGCCCCACCGGCGACGACCTTACCAAAGAGACGATAGCGGATTACTGCGGGCTCAAGTGTGTTATGGACGAGGAGAGCAAGCGGCGGATAATCGAGCGCTTCAGCCGCGGCCATATGTATATGCCCGAGAGCAACTTCAAGCAGGCCGAAATGCCCGAGGGGTGCATTATCCTTCAAAACGACAACGGAACCGCGCCGGGCGCGATCGTTGAGAGCGAAAACTGCAAATTTATAATGCTGCCCGGCCCCCCGAGCGAGATGAAGCCGATGTTTGACGATCTTGTCATCCCCTATCTTGAGCAATTCTCCGACGGAGTGATACGCTCAAAGTCGATCAGAGTCTTCGGCCTCGGCGAGTCGGCGGTTGATGAAATGCTCGGCGACCTTATAAATAACTCGACAAATCCGACTGTCGCGCCGTACGCGAAAACCGGCCAGGTGGAGCTGAGAATAACCGCCAAGGCCGACACGGTCGATAAGGCAAAGGCGATGCTTGAACCCGTGCGCGAGCAAATCGAGTCGGTCCTCGGCGACAGGGTTTACGGAACAGGGATAGACAATTCAATGGAAAACGTCGTTGTCGGTATCCTGCGCGATAAGAAGCTCAAGGCGACCTGCGCCGAGAGCTGCACCGGCGGACTTATCGCCGAGAAGATAACGCGGATCCCCGGCTCGTCAGACTGCTTCGATTGCGGATATGTGACGTACTCAAATGTTCAGAAGGCTGATATGCTCGGCGTCAGCACCGAAACGCTGAAAAAATACGGCGCTGTGTCCGAGCAGACCGCGCTTGAAATGTCGCGCGGGGCCCGCGGACGCTCGGGCGCGGACATCGCCGTGGCTGTCACCGGCATAGCGGGCCCGGGCGGCGGCACGCCCGATAAGCCGGTCGGCCTCGTCTATATCTCGATATGCGCCAAAGGGCTCCACAAGGCGTTTAAGCTCAATTTAAACGGCAGCAGGGAAAACATTCGCGAGCGCGTCTCACTCCACGCCCTCGACCTGATTCGCCGCTGCGCCCTCGGCATAGAAATTAAGATATAAAAAACCGCCGTCGCGACGCGTTCCCATAAAACAGTAAAATTTTGGCAACGGTATAGTTTAGGCTATGCCGTTGCTTCGTCTTTTTGTAATAATGACAGCGGAAACATACCTACTGTTACTGTCATTTTGAGAGAATAGCAAGCACAAGCAAATGTGCAAGCACAGCGTGGTGTCACATCCATAGGTGGGTGACATCTTATTTTTTTCAGCAGGGGACTTTCCGCAAACATCTCTCTATATCGTCAATATGTTCCATTACGCTGTGTGCTGCTTTACAAATAAATTTATCCGTTTTAATAAGCTCCAGATATTCTTCATAAGTCAGCCACATATAGTCAATTGTTTCGCCCTCCTGCAACAAAATTTTTTCATTGCCGTCAACAAGTACCACAAAGCATTTATATATACTCGGTTTTCGGATTTCTTTGTATGCAAAGTAAAGCTGCGATTCATCGACTGTAATACCGGTTTCTTCACGAAGTTCGCGAATTGCTGCCTGTACAGGCGTTTCACTCTTTAAGGCGGAGCCGCCTTGGTTTTCCCAAAGAAGAGCCCACGGTTTGTTTTTCGCGCGTTTTGTGACAAGAATCTTGCCCGTTTTTGAAAAAACATAATTCTCAACCACAAGATGATACACATTTTCGGGAATAGGCTCGCCACGGTAAAGGTCAAATCCTAATTTATTTTCATTTTTGTCATATGCGTCCCAGACTTCCATAATGCTGCTCCTTCCGTTGACTCCGTGATTTTCTCTTTCTGTTACTTTCTTTCGGTCAATAATTTAAATTTCTTTTTGCGTACTTCTCGCATGAAGCAATATATTCATATAACGCCGGATTGAAATTTTCTTTAAGATATTCGAGAGTGTCAAGCAACATATCTTTGGTAGTCTTACCGGAATGACCGAATACCTTTTTATACATTCTGTTTATGTCGCTTTCACAATCTATACCGCGTAAATAGTGCTTCGCGTTTGCGACCCACAGCTTTAAAATATGCGTATTTTTATCATTCACAATGTCGCGTTTTGTAATGCTCATAATATGCGGCGCGGCGCTGCATTTAATATCAACAATCAGAAACGGATTATCTTCGGAAATTGCGCAAGACACCACATATTCATTCGGCAGTAAACTGGGTGCATAGTCGCTGAAAACGACAGGATAAATTTCATTTAGTATTACAGGCACACGTTTTAAAAATCTACCATTATCATAGCCGGAAACATCAACTTCAATATCTATATCTGAATATTCGTCATAATCTCCGCGACTCAGACTGCCGTAAATCTTACAAAAATTAACTTCCCGCTTTTTTTCAAATTGCACGCAAATGTTTTTTGCTATTTCTAAATTATTCCCTTCCATTTACTGCTCTCCCTATTTTATCTTGTACTCCATAAATCCCACAGTAAACGGCAGATGTTCAAACTTGCGTGTTCCAATATGTACAAAGCCGTTTCGCAGATACCAATTTTTAAGTATCGTATTTTCTTCAATTATGCCTATCTTAAGCGCATCGACATTCATGGATTTTGCGGTGTTGACAGCGTATTTAATCATTTCCGCTCCGTATCCCTTGTGCCTGTACTGCGGTAAAACCGAAAGATTGTCCAATTCCAATCCACCGTCTTTTTGAGGTATCATTGAAAAATATCCTACAATTTTGCTATCTTCAATATAAACGAACATAGGGCAACCGTGATCAAACTGCATTTTCAGTTTTTCCGGCTGAATAAAGCTCGTGTGCGTCGGGCAATTCTCTTTAGTCAGACCAAAGTTATTTGCCACCGTCGCGTGACTTGCGCGTATAACCGCAGCACATTCATCTATTTCCGATTCAATAATATTTCTTATCATTTTCATACATCTCCTTTTATTGTTACATAATTATAGCATAAATTTCTTGGTAAATCAATAATTTCCCGCAAATGACGTTTTTATTTCCTGTTTCTCGGCTCTATGATTTCACTAAATAAACGCAATATGCAAACAGCAAAAGAGCGTATCCTTTTCGTGGATACGCTCTTTTATGATCCCGTTCAGACGGCATGTCATTGTTTTATGTCATGCCAACGTAGGGCGGTTTTATTTTTGGTGAATTACTCGGTTTTGGGGAGCTTTTCGAGGTAGGCCTGAATTTCCTCGTCGGTGGGAACGTAGTCGCTCATTTCGCCGTCGTGGAACTTCTCGTAAGCCACCATGTCGAAGTAGCCTGTTCCGGTGAGGCCGAACACGATTGTCTTTTCCTCGCCGCTTTCCTTGCACTTGAGAGCCTCGTCGATCGCGCCCTTGATAGCGTGGCTGCTCTCGGGAGCGGGCAGGATGCCCTCCGAGCGCGCGAACAGCTCGGCCGCCTCAAATACCTCTGTCTGCTTGTAGGACCTGGCTTCCATAAGGCCGTCATGATAAAGCTGCGACAAGATCGAGCTCATGCCGTGATAGCGCAGACCGCCCGCGTGGTTGGGAGCCGGGATAAAGCCGCTGCCCAGCGTATACATCTTCGCGAGCGGGCAAACCATGCCTGTGTCGCAGAAGTCATAGGCGAACTTGCCTCTCGTAAAGCTGGGGCAGGACGAAGGCTCGATCGCGATTATGCGGTAGTCGCTCTCGCCGCGGAGCTTTTCGCCCATGAAAGGCGACACAAGTCCGCCGAGGTTAGAACCGCCGCCCGCGCAGCCGATGATAATGTCAGGCTTCTCGCCGATCTTGTCAAGCGCGGTCTTGGTCTCAAGGCCGATTATCGACTGGTGCAGCAATACCTGATTTAAAACGCTGCCCAGAACATATCTGTAACCCTCGGTCGAAACGGCCTTCTCAACCGCCTCGGAGATCGCGCAGCCGAGGCTGCCCGTGGTTCCGGGGTGCTCCGCCAGTATCTTCTTGCCGACCTCTGTCTCCGTTGAGGGCGAGGGTGTTACCGAGGCGCCGTAGGTGCGCATTACCTCGCGACGGAAGGGCTTTTGCTCATATGAAACCTTAACCATGTATACCTTGCAGTCGAGGTCAAAGTACGCGCAGGCCATCGAGAGAGCCGTGCCCCACTGGCCCGCTCCGGTCTCGGTGGTAACGCCCTTGAGCCCCTGCTTCTTGGCGTAATACGCCTGAGCGATCGCCGAGTTCAGCTTATGGCTGCCGCTTGTGTTGTTGCCCTCGAACTTATAATAGATCTTCGCGGGCGTGTCGAGCTTCTTTTCAAGGCAGTAAGCGCGAACCAGCGGCGACGGACGGTACATTTTATAGAAGTCTAAGATCTCTTGGGGAATGTCGATGTAGGGCGTGTCGTTGTCAAGCTCCTGAGCGACCAGATCGGCGCAGAAAACGCCCTCAAGCTCCTCTGCCGTCATCGGCTGAAGTGTGCCGGGGTTAAGCAGCGGCGCGGGCTTGTTTTTCATGTCGGCCCTCACGTTGTACCATTGAGTGGGGATCTCGTTTTCTTCCAGATAGATTTTGTATGGGATTTTTGACATTTTCCATGTCTCCTTTCATATATATAAATTTTATTATTTTTCAAAATAAAAAGCCCTTGATCCGCATAAAACATGCAAATCAAGGGCGAAATTTCAAAAACTCCGCGGTGCCACCTTGCTTCAAGCCAAAGGCTCCTCTGCGGGATACGCGCATATCCCCGGCTTCTGACGTGAGCCTGACGTCGGCGCATTTGACGCCGCCCTCGGCAGTCCATATTATTCGCCCGGCAATACGGAACTCACACCGTAATCCGCTCGCTCAAATTGCCCGCAGCGATTTTTTTCTGCCTCATCGGTTTATTATTACGATATTTATAATATCACAAATGCTAACCTTTGTCAACACCGAATTTTAAAAAAACTCGGAACGAATGAAAATATAAAACAGCTTGATTGAATAAATCTGTTTTTAACTTGTGTTATGTGTTATCGTGCTTCTTTGTTTCGTTTTCCTGTATTCTCAGACTTTCTGATTTCCTCGTGGTAAAAATAGTCCACAATAACCGGATGTCCTTGCGGAACACGTCCGTAAGGCATTTCGTTATCCACAAACGGGCAGTCGTATTTTTCCGCCATTTCTTCCGCTCTCTTTTCAAGCATTTCAAAATAACCGCGGTCATGCCTGTTATATATTTCTTGATAAAGCGGTAAAAGTGAGGGATATTTTTCTGCGATATAGTCCATAATGGTCTTTTTAAATCCGCCTCGCAAATTCAGATTTTCAAGCCAGAACAGATCGCACTGATCCTTGACCCGCTCAAAGATCGCCTCAAAGTCTGTTATTTCCGGGAAGACGGGCGATACAAAGCAGACCGTACGGATACCGGCGTCATAAACCTGTTTCATAGCGGCAATGCGCCGCTCAATGCTAACGGCGTTGTCCATGTCGTTCTTGAAGTCCTCATCCAGCGTATTGATCGACCACGATACTGTCACCTGCCCCAGCTCTTTCAAAAGGTCGATGTCCCTCAAGACAAGATCGGATTTTGTGCATATCAGAATATCCGCGCCGCTGCCGCGAAGCTGCTTGAGCAGCTTGCGGGTCGCTCCGAATATTTCCTCCTGCGGATTGTAGCCGTCGGTCACCGAGCCTATAACCACGCGCTGTCCGGCGTATTTTTTCGGGTTTTTGATTTCCGGCCAGTGTTTCACATCAAGGAATGTTCCCCATTCCTCCGTATGTCCGGTAAAGCGTTTCATAAACGAGGCATAACAATACTTGCAGGCGTGGGTGCAGCCAACATAGGGATTGACGGAGTATCCGCCTACCGGCAGACTTGATTTTGTCATAATACTTTTCGCATCAACATCTGCAATCAATATGTTATTTTCTATCATTTGTGCCATTTTCTCTGTTCCTCCAAAACTTTATTGTAAGCATCGGGCAATTCCTGTACGGCACTATTCTCACCCATAATAGAGGAAAAATCCACTAATGTGTTAAATACAGCGTATTTTCCGCCCAATTATTACGCCATAACCGCGTCACTTGCCGTATATTCTTCAAGTGAGCCGGATTTTACTTGAATACACAGGTATTTGAGTGAGGAATTATCATCCGCGGAAAGCTGTCTTTTCGCTTTCGGTGATACGCGAAGAAAATCATTAGCCTCAAGTGCGACCTTTTCTCCGTCAATTTCCATGCAGCCTTTGCCTTCGAGGATTATATAAATTTCCTCGTTCTGCTTATGCGCGTGCACAAACGGCACACCCGCGCCCGCGGGCATAAAATTTACGCTTATTTCCGCGCCTGTAAGCCCGAGCGTATCGTGCAGCTCAACTCTGTCCGTACCGCTTACGTTTACCTTGCAATAGTTTGCCATAATAAAAACCTCCAAAAATAATATATAGTTGTAACCATTTTGATTACAACTATATATTAACACAAATTTATTGTAATGTCAATAGTTACAACAAAAAATATAAATATTTTACATGAATAAATTTAACTGCTTCATCAAATCGGCGAGGGTCACACCTTTAAGCTCATTTTCCAATGCAGTCTGAGCGGCTGAAAGATGCAAATCCAATACAGCATGAATATTTTTTCCGACAGGACATTTCGGATTTGGGTTTTCATGAAAATTAAAAAGGTCGCCCTCCACGCAGTCAACCGCCGTGTAAAGGTCATAAAGAGTAACATCGTCCGCGTCCTTTACGGGCATAGCTCCTCCGCTTCCGGCTTTAACGCTGATTATTCCCGCTGATTTAAGGCTTGAAAGAGTACGTCTTATCACAACCGGGTTTACATTGACGCTCGACGCGATAAAATCCGATGTCATTTTGTATTCCTTTCCGAGGACATAAATCGCAAGCAGCGTATGAACTGCCACAGTAAATCTTGATGTAATTTTCATCCTAACACCTCTTTGATTGTATTATATATTATTTTAAATGTAATGTCAACGATTACATCTCTGCAAATAAGTATTTTAAAAAACAAACGCCTCGGGCAGTGCGCTCAAGGCGTTTGGTAACAATTCTTATTTTTTCATAAGTTCTGTTCCGGCGTTCCAGGCTTGGCCTACTTTTTTGCCGGTGGCGTAGTATCCGTTTTGGAACTGGTCGAACATTAACGCATTGAGCTTTTCGGGATCGACCTTCCCATTTTCCGAAAGAACTTCTTCCTCCGCTTTGACGTTCACTATCTTTCCGACAATACCGTCAACATGGTCGGTATGCAGGAACTCAAGCAGCTCGCACTCCATAACGACGGGAAATTCCTCGATGATCGGGGCGTTGACCTTATCGCTCTTAACGGCGCGATAGCCGGTGCGCTCGAATTTGTCGCTGATCTTATTGCCCGAAGCGATGCCGAAGAAATCCGCTGCGTCCATGTGCGCCTCGTCTGCGATCGCGACGGTAAACGCCTTGCTTTCCTTAATATTCAGCCATGTTTTCTTGCCCTCGCCGATAAACAGGATGATCTTGTCCTCGACGCAGATCTGGCCCCACGCGACGTTCATAACGTTGACTTTCCCGTTTGCGTCATACGCGGCAACCATAAGCACAGGCATCGGATATACGGCTTGAACCAATCCTAAATCCTTTTTCATTCTGACACTTCCTTCTTAAAATAATCCTCTGTCGGTATAGGTTGTGTGGAGCAGCTTGTGAGCCTTGTGTGAGCCGGGTTTTTCGAGGTAGTCGTTATAGAGGGTTATCATATCCGGGTTCTCGTGGCTCTTTCTTATCTTGCTGGCCTTGTCCTCGGAATAGATGGCCTTGGCGCGCTCTACGCGAACGTCCTTATCCATCTTGTCCTTTGCGCTTACAATGGGCTGGCCGCCGCCGTTTACGCAGCCGCCGGGACATGCCATGATCTCAATGAAGTGATAGTCGGCCTTGCCGTCTCTTATGCTCTCAAGCAGCTTTCTCGCGTTGCCGAGGCCGTGAGCGACCGCGACCTTTACATCCGTGCCGCCCATGTTGACTGTGGCTTCCTTAATGCCGTCAACGCCGCGAACACCGTGATACTCGATCTCCTCGACCGATTTGCCGCCGAGAGTGTCAGCCGCTGTTCTGAGCGCGGCCTCCATAACGCCGCCAGTCGCGCCGAAAATGACGCCCGCGCCGCTCGCGCGCTCGAAAGGCTGATCGAATTCCTCGTCGGGAAGCTTGTTGAACATAATTCCCGCTTCTCTGATCATGTTGGCGAGCTCTCTGGTCGAGATAACCGCGTCAACGTCTCTCAAGCCCTCGCTCTCCATTTCGGGTCTGCCGGCCTCGAATTTTTTCGCGACGCAGGGCATTACCGAAACGTTGAATATGCTTTTCGGGTCAATGCCGTGCTTCTCGGCATAGTAGCTCTTGATTATCGCGCCGAACATCTCGTGCGGAGACTTGCAGCTTGAGAGATTGTCGAGGAAGTCGGGGAAGTTGTGCTCGCAGAACTTTACCCAGCCGGGGCTGCACGACGTGATCATCGGCAGCTTGCCGCCGTTTTGGATGCGCTCAACAAGCTCGTTCGCCTCCTCCATTATCGTGAGGTCGGCGCCCGTGTCGGTGTCAAACACCTTGTCAAACCCCAGTCTGCGCAGCGCCGCCGCCATTTTTCCGGTAACAGCCGTGCCCATGGGATAGCCAAACTCCTCGCCGAGGGCCGCTCTTACGGCCGGCGCGGTCTGGACGATAACCACCTTGTTCTCGTCGGCAAGTGCGTCCCACACCTCTTTGGTGTTGTCTTTCTCTCTCAACGCGCCTGTGGGACATGAGATGATGCACTGTCCGCAGTTAACGCATGCGGTGTCGGCCAAATTCATATCAAAGGCCGAGCCGACCTTTGTCTTAAATCCGCGCTCCATTGTGTCGATAACCGACACGGTCTGAACGTTTTTACACATATTCACGCAGCGGCGGCAGAGAACACACTTGTTGTTATCGCGGACGATCGACGGCGAAACGTCGTCAATGTCATACTCATTCATCTCGCCCTCAAATGGAATGTCGGTGACTCCGAGCTCATCCGCCAGCGTCTGGAGCTCGCACTTCTGGTTGCGCGGGCAGCTCAGGCACTTTCTGTCATGGTCTGACAGCAGAAGTTCAAGCGTGACTCTTCTCTGGTCTCTTACTTTCTTTGTGTTGGTGTAGACCTCAAGCCCCTCCGAAACGGGGTAAACGCATGAAGCCTGGAGAGCTCTCGCGCCTTTTATCTCAACTATGCACATTCTGCATGCGCCGGTCTTGCTCACGTCCTTTAAATAGCACAGGGTCGGGATGTCGATCCCGTTTTCCCTTGCCGCTTCAAGAATGGTATAATCAGCGGGAACAGATATTTCTATTCCGTTTATTTTCATATTAACTTTATCAGACATCTCTATTCCCTCCTTATTGCTTGCTGATAGCCTTAAAGGGGCACTTCTCCATGCAAGCGCCGCACTTTATGCACTTATCTGTGTCAATGGTGAACGGACTCTTGACCTGACCCGAAATCGCGCCGACCGGACACTGCTTGGCGCACAGGCTGCAGCCGCGGCACTTCTCGGGATCGATCGTGAACTTGGCGAGGCCTTTGCAGACATGCGCGGGACAGGTCTTGTCCTTGATGTGCGCCTCGTACTCGTGTCTGAAATATTTCAGCGTCGACAGAACGGGGTTCGGGGCAGTCTGGCCGAGGCCGCAGAGCGAGCCCGCTTTGATAGCGTTGGCCAGCTCCTCGAGACGGTCGAGGTCCTCCATTGTTCCGTTGCCGTCGGTGATCTTTGTCAGTATCTCAAGCAGGCGCTTGGTTCCGATGCGGCAGGGCGTGCACTTTCCGCAGGACTCGTCAACCGTGAACTCAAGGAAGAATTTGGCAATATCGACCATACAGTTGTCCTCATCCATAACGATGAGTCCGCCCGAGCCCATCATAGAGCCGATAGCGGTCAGCGAGTCGTAGTCAATAGGCGTGTCAATAAGCTCAGCCGGGATGCAGCCGCCCGAGGGGCCGCCGGTCTGAGCCGCCTTGAACTTCTTGCCGTTCGGGATGCCTCCGCCGATGTCCTCGATGATCTCGCGCATGGTAGTACCCATGGGAACCTCAACAAGGCCCGTGTTGTGGATCTTGCCGCCGAGCGCGAACACCTTGGTGCCCTTGCTCTTTTCGGTTCCGGTAGAGGCAAACCACTCCGCGCCGTTTAAGATAATTCTGGGCACGTTCGCGTAGGTCTCAACGTTGTTGAGTATCGTGGGAACGCCGAACAGGCCCTTAACTGCCGGGAACGGCGGACGGGGTCTCGGCTCGCCTCTGTGGCCCTCTATCGAGGTCATGAGCGCGGTCTCCTCACCGCACACAAAGGCGCCCGCGCCGAGTCTGATGTCAATGTCAAAATCAAAGCCGGAATTAAAGATGTTCTTTCCGAGCATTCCGTATTCTCTGGCCTGCTTTATCGCGATCTTGAGCCTTTCAACCGCGATCGGGTACTCGGCTCTGATGTAAATATATCCCTGACACGCGCCGATAGCGTAGCCCGCGATAGTCATGGCCTCGAGCACCGCGTGGGGGTCGCCCTCTAAGATACTTCTGTCCATGAACGCTCCGGGGTCGCCCTCGTCGGCGTTGCAGCAGACATATTTTATGTCGCCTTTTGAGTTTGCTGCGAACTGCCACTTTGTTCCGGTGGGGAATCCCGCGCCGCCGCGGCCCCTGAGGCCCGACGCGCTGATCGTGTCGATGACCTGCTGAGGCGTCATTTCGCCGAGCACCTTGCCGAGCGCGGCGTAGCCGTCTCTCGCTATGTATTCCTCGATGTTCTCGGGGTTTATAACGCCGCAGTTCCTGAGCGCGACTCTGTGCTGCTTCTTATAAAAGTCGATCTCGTTGAGCGACTTGATCTCATCTGTTCCAGCGTGAACGGACTCCTCATAGAGCAGTCTTGTAACGACCTTGCCGCCCTTTAAGTGCTGCTCGACGATCTCGTGCACGTCCTCGGCCTTGACCATGCTGTAAAACGCGCCTTCGGGATATACGATAACGACCGGGCCGAGCGCGCACAGGCCGAAGCAGCCGGTCTTTACCAGCTTAACGTCGTCGTGCAGGCCGTTTGCGTCGATCTGCTTTTCAAACTCCTCGATCAGCGTCATGCTGCCCGACGAGGTGCATCCGGTACCGCCGCAGACGAGCACCTGATACTTATATTCGCTGTTATTGGTTTTTTCGCTGTCATCATTTCTCATATCGACCGTGTCGAACATTTTATCGCGAATTGATTTAAGCTCTTCCAAACTATTCATATTTAACCTCCAAACTGTATACTGATTTAATTAACTGTACTGCTTAACAATTCCGTCAACCTGATCAACGGTAAGTCTGCCGTGAACATCGTCGCCGATAGTCATGACCGGCGCGAGACCACAGGCGCCTATGCAGCGCGTCGCGTCGAGCGAAAACTTTCCGTCGTCGGTGCACTCGCCAACGTCGATCTTGAGAATGCTCTTGAGCTTTTCGAGTATGTCGCCGCTGCCCTTAACATAGCAAGCGGTTCCGAGACAGACACCGATAGGATGCTCGCCCTTGGGGTTGAGCGAAAACTGCGTGTAAAACGTCACAATTCCGTACACCTCGGCAAGAGACACGCCGAGCCCCTCGGCGATCATTTTTTGAACCTCAATGGGAAGATAACCGTAAATGTCCTGCGCCTCGTGCAGAACCGGAATGGTGGCTCCCTTCTCGCCTTTGTGGGCAGCGATAACCGCTTTAAGCTGCTCCTCCTGCTCCTTTGTGCCCTTAAATGGGATTGCCATTTACAAAACCTCCTGTTAATACAAATTCGATAATTTATGATAATGTTAATTAAATTTCGGGTTTATACTCAAAACCAACTTATTATATCACAAAAAAAATAAAACTGCAAGCATTACTTTAAAAAAATTGTTAAAAAAAATACACAATTTTTTCGACCATTCCAAATCAACGCGCTCACGCCGTTTTCGCAGCTCCGCAATTTAAAAATCCGATGTTTTACGCCATTTTCATGCCAAACGAAAGCTTGGTAATATTTTTTTTGATTAAATTTAATCAAAAAAGCGGCGCAAACATAAATGCTTTACGCCGCTTAACTTTATACTTATTTACTTTTGTACAATACCGGTGATATATGCTTTGATAATTTCCTTAATTTCCGCTGGTGTATAATTATCTTTTTCGGTGTTAGACTCAATTGTATCAATTAAATCATAAGCCATAGCCTTCTTTATCTCCGCTGCTTCTCTATCAGTAGGCATAAAGTTCACCTCCTTGCCGATATTATTGTATGCCGTTGAATTTATGAAAACTTTTCTATGATCGCTTTTACTATGCGTTCGGAGGCGTGGCCGTCGCCGTAGGGGTTGACGGCTCTCGCCATCTTGGAGTATTCATCACTGTCGATCAGAAGCTCTTTGGTCATTTTATAAATATTTTCCTCGTCAACGCCCGCGATCTTGACCGTTCCGGCCTCGACCGCCTCGGGGCGCTCGGTCTCGTTGCGCAGGACAAGCACCGGCTTTCCGAGCGACGGGGCTTCCTCCTGGAGGCCGCCCGAATCGGTCAGAACCAGATAGCCGCGTTTGATCGAGTTGTGGAGTTCGTCGGCATTTACCGGGTCGATAAGCTTGATCCTGTCATGGCCGCCGAGAATTTCAAACACCGTTTCGCGCACCGCGGGATTAAGGTGGACGGGATAGACGACCTGAACGTCCTCAAACTCGTTCACTATCCGAAGGACGGCGCGGCAGATATTGCGCAGCGGCTCGCCGAGATTTTCGCGGCGGTGGGCCGTCATGACAATAACCCGCTTGTTTTCCCAATCGAGGGATTTGAGACCTTCGTCGGCGAAAACATAATCGTCTCTGACTGTGGTCTTGAGCGCGTCGATCACCGTGTTTCCGGTAATGTAAATTTTGCCGGGGTCTGTGTTCTCGCTCACCAGATTATTGTAGTTCCGCTGCGTGGGCGCGAAGTGCATGTCGGCGATAACGCCGGTTATGCGGCGGTTGATCTCCTCGGGGAACGGGAAATATTTGTCATATGTGCGGAGGCCCGCCTCGACATGGCCGACCGCCGTCTGGTTATAATATGCGGCGAGGCTGCCCGCGAATGTCGTCGAGGTGTCGCCGTGAACCAAAACGATGTCGGGCTCAACCTTTTTGATCACATCGTCAAGACCCTCGAGGGCGCGAGTGGCGATCCCCACAAGCGTCTGGCGGTCGTGCATGATGTTCAAGTCATAGTCGGGCGTGATGTCGAAAATTTTCAGCACTTGGTCAAGCATTTCCCTGTGCTGCGCGGTGACGCAGACTATCGATTCGATCCTGTCGCTGTTTTTTTCAAGCTCCTTGACTAGCGGAGCCATTTTGATTGCCTCCGGACGCGTACCGAAGATCGTCATAACTCTAATTTTTTCGCTCATTGTTTTCCTCCGTAAGCTGCTCGTCGGCATTGTAGTTTATATATTCGCCCGGATCCTTGAGCTCGCTCATGACCTTGACCGAAACAAGGATTATGACAAGCACCGAGCATATCAGTATCAGTCCGCGGGTGTAGCCCTTGATCGCGATGACAACGGCGGTCATGCAGAGCACCGCGGTCAGCGTGTAAAGAATGGCGACGACGCGCCTCTGCGAAAAGCCCATGTCAAGCAGCCTGTGGTGGAGATGCCCTCTGTCGGGCTGCATGGGTGAATGGCCCGTGAGAACGCGTCTTAAAATCGCGAATATCGTGTCGAATATCGGCAGGCCGAGAATGAGTATCGGCGCGGCGAACGTGATAACGGCGGACATTTTAAGCATGCCCTGGACCGATATGCATGCCAGGATAAAGCCCAGGAACAGCGCACCCGTGTCGCCCATGAAGATCTTGGCCGGGTTAAAGTTATACGGCAGAAAGCCGAAGCCCGCGCCCGCAACTGCCGCGGTGATTATCGCGACGTTTAAGTTCTCGCTGATAAGCGTCAGGGTCAGAAGCGCGATCGAGGCGATGGACGAGACGCCGACCGCCAGACCGTCAAGGCCGTCGATCAGGTTGACCGCGTTGCATATGCCCACGATCCAGATAATGGTGACGGCGCACGACATCCAGTTGTCAAGCACGATATAGGGACCGCCGATCCACGCCGAGAAAGGATTGCCGAAATGCTCGATCCTCACTCCGCTCGCGACGACGACAACTGCCGCCAGTATCTGGCAGAACAGCTTTACGATCGCCTTCATGTCGGTTATGTCGTCGATAATGCCGGTGGTGACAACGATCACGCAGCCTATAAGTATGCCCATGACCTCGGTGTCGATCGTAGCGAAGCATATTACGCTGACGACAAACCCGTAGAATATCGCGAGCCCGCCCATGAGCGGCGTCGGTTTTTTATGTACGCGCCGCGCTTCCTTCGGCACGTCGATAGCGTTAACCTTGTGTGCCAGAGAGATGACCATAGGCGTCGCCGAAAAAGAAATCAGGAACGCGACGGCCAGAGCCAGCAGCACATAAATCTCATTACTGAAAATCATTAGAATGTTCTCCCAACGTAGTGATTAGTGATTAGTGAATAGCGATTAGAATATTACGGTTCGATAAAGCCCACTTTGCGGTACACCTTTGCCAGGGTCTTATTGGCGACGCGGGCCGCACGCTCGGCGCCGCTCTTGTAAACCTGTTTTAAATAGTCCTTGTTTTTCATAAGATCGGCGTATTTCTCCTGTATCGGGCGCAGGGTCTCAACGACCGCCTCTGCCACCGCTTTCTTAAAGTCGCCGTAACC
The DNA here is from genome assembly GCA_947624305.1 of uncultured Monoglobus sp. Classification (GTDB taxonomy): domain Bacteria; phylum Bacillota; class Clostridia; order Monoglobales; family Monoglobaceae; genus Monoglobus. Next base: position 83,791 of record CANQKC010000001.1, read on the forward strand.
TTTGCCATCAAACTCTGTCTCGATTTCGTCAAACGATTTGCCCGTGCAGGCGCCGTAGATCGACATAAGGTTCTCGATGCCCGCCTTGTCCTCGCCGCGCTTTACCTCGCTGCCCGAGTCAGTGACGGCGCGCTTTATCTTATTCGCGGCTCTGTCAAGCGGATCAAGCAGCAGAATGTATCCGTTCTCGTTGGTGTCCGACTTTGACATCTTCTGTGTCGGGTCCTGAAGGCTCATTATCCTCGCGCCGACCTTCGGGTTATAGGCCGAGGGGACCTTGAAGGTCTCGCTGTACGCGTTGTTAAACCGGTTGGCAAGATCGCGCGTCAGCTCAAGGTGCTGGTTCTGGTCGTTGCCGACCGGAACCAGGTCGGCCTGATACAGCAGAATGTCCGCCGCCATCAGCGACGGGTATGTGAACAGACCCGCGTTTAGGTTGGATGCGTGTTTTTTTGCCTTGTCCTTATATTGCGTCATGCGCGAAAGCTCTCCCATGTAGGTGTTGCATATAAGCACCCAGGCCAGCATCGAGTGGGCGGGCACATGGGACTGGAAAAATATCGGGCTCTTTTCGGGGTCGAGTCCGCTCGCGATAAACAGCGCGAGCAGATCCATGGCGTTTTTGCGGAAGTCCTTCGGAGTCTGGCGCACGGTTATCGTGTGCATGTCAGCAAGCATGAAAAATGCTTCATACTCGTCGCCGCGCGAGAGCTCGACCCAGTTGCGCAACGCGCCGAGATAGTTGCCGAGAGTCAGCGCTCCCGACGGCTGAATTCCGCTCAAAATACGCTTTTTGGTGTCGCTCATTACTCGCCAACCTCCTCTTTTAAGAGGTCTCCCAATATTTTAATTCCCTTTTCTATCTGCTCAAACGAGGCGGTCGAATAGTTCATTCTGAACGTGCTGTAAACCGCCTTGTCGTCGATCATGGTCGTGGAGCCCGGCACGAACGCAACTCCGCGCTCGACCGCCTTTGCCATGACCTCTTTGCTGTCATGGCCCTCGGGCATCTCGCAGAACAGGAAAATTCCGCCCTGCGGCGTGGTGTGAGTTACCGAGGCGGGGAAGTACTTGTCCATGCACTCGCACATGAAGCGGCACTTCTCGCCGTATACCTTGCGCAGGCGGGCGATATGCTCGTCGATCGAGTTGTTCTTTATGTACTCATACGCGGTCATCTGGGCGAAGACGTTGGTGTGAACGTCCTGCACCTGCTTGCATATTATCATGCGTTCCATAAGGTCCTTATGGCATGACGTGAAGCCGAGTCTGAGACCGGGCGAGAGGATTTTCGAAAAAGAGCCGAGATAAACCACTCTGCCGCTTGTGTCCATTGATTTCATGGTCCTGACGTCCTCGCCGTCAAAGCGCAGCTCGCCGTAGGGATTGTCCTCAAATATAATGAAGTCATATTTTTCGGCGAGCTCAAGCAGCTTTTTGCGGTTCTCAAGCGACATAGTGATGCCCGACGGGTTCTGGAACGTCGAGATAGTGTATATAACCTTGATGTTCGGGTGGGCCTTGCACAGCTCCTCAAGCTCGTTCATGTCTATGCCGTCGCTTTTAACGGTAACGCCGTAAATTTCCGCGTTGTATGAGCGGAAGCAGTTGAGGCCGCCGATAAAGCTGGGAAGCTCGCACACTACGCCGTCGCCGGGATTGAGCAGCGACTTGGCCGCGAGGTCGATGCCCTGCTGGCCGCCGCTGACTATTATCGTCTCGTTGAAATCGCCGTCTTTGATTATTCCTTGGGAAATAAGACGATCCTTTACCCAGTCTCTGAGCGGAGTGTAGCCCTCGGTAACGCCGTACTGAAGCGCGACTTTGCCCTGCTTTAACAGCACGTCGCTCGCCGCCTTCGCAAGCTGCTCGCAGGGGAACAGCTCGGGATCGGGCGCGCCGCCCGCGAATGAAATGATCCCCGGCTTGTCAAGCAGCTTAAATATCTCTCGGATAGCCGAGGCCTCAAGATCTTTTACTTTGTCAGAAAATTTTGTTTGAATGTCCATTTTTATACTTACCTCACAATTTAATAATTACAGATTATAAAACTATATAGCCCTTTTCCTTTTTGATCTCATCCGAAGGCTCATCGGCCTCGCCTTCGTCATAATCTTCGGCTTTCGCCTCGTCAGCGGCGGATTCATCCTCTTCCTCCGCCGAATTCTGCTCTTCTGCCGCCGAGCCGTCGTAGGAAACGATTTTGTGGCTGCTGCAATAGAGCTTTTTGATAACCGCGCGGGCTACGACAATTCCCGCCGCGATCGCGGTGATAAGGCCGATGATCGCCATGATCAGGCGCATGCTGCCGTGAACAGCGTCACAAAGCCTGTCCCAAAGCGTGGGATTGTGCCTGCGCTCATAGGCGCGCTTTTTCTCGTTGTACCATTCTCTCGCGCTGTCGCCCGCGTCCGAAAAGAACTCGCCGGTTCTTTTGATGTAGGGTGACGCGAATTTTGCCGCCTCGTCGGCATACTCTCCGAAACGTCTCATAAATATTCCTCCAAATCTATAAAAATTCTTAAATAATTAGCTGTTCAGTTCAATCACCGCCACATACGGCAGGTGTCGGTAACACTCGGCGTAGTCAAGGCCGTAGCCCACTATGAACTCGTCGGGAATGACCGCTCCGACATAGTCCGCCTTAAAGTCGGTGATCCTTCTTGAGGGCTTGTCAAACAGTCCGCAGAACCGCAGGCTTTTCGGACACATTTTAAGCAGCCTTTCCTTGAGGCTGTTTAAGGTGCGGCCCGTGTCGATTATGTCCTCGACGACCAGCACGTCTCTGCCGCGGATGTCTCCGGTCGCTTCGCCGACCGATACCTCGCCCGAGCTCACGTCGCTTTTGCCGTAGCTTGACGCGCGAATAAACTCGATCCTTATATCGGGAACGCTCAGGCGGCGCACAAGGTCGGCGGTGAACATAACGGCCCCTTTCAACACGCACAGCACGGTGAGGCTTTCGGCGCCGCTTAAGTCACTGTTTATTTTGTCCGCCAATTCCGAAACTATGCCGCCGAGCTCCTGCTCGGTGAACATAATTTTTTTAATTGTCATGCCCCTCATAACGCACCACCAAGTAATTTTTTGTATGCTTATCCGGCTTGTAGATCTCACTGACTCTGACTCCCGGAACCGCGATTATCTCGCCGCCATAACAGAGAACAGGTATCCTCTCGCGGTTTTCGCGGCGTATCTTGCGGTCGATAAACAGATTTTTGAGCTTTTTGGTCTTTCCGTTTTTATAAACCGCTATTCTGTCGCCCGCGATCCTGCTGCGGAGAGTGAAGCGCGGATCGGCCAAGTCCGTTATGCCGAGCTTGTCGGCGTCGAGCAGAATGTCGCCCTTATTTGCTGCGAGAGCGTTTTTGTCAATGACGGTCAGCGAAATTTCAGCTCCCGTTTTTTCTATATTATATAACTTATCGGTGCCGACTTCAACACAAAATTCAATATTGTTACAAGAATGTAAAGTTTGGGAAACCTTTTCAGCCTCCTCGGGTCTTAAGAACTCGAGCCAGCCGTATCTCTCGCTGACCCGCAGGCCCTTCGGAAGCTCCGCGGCGGAGCCGCGGCCGTCGATTATGTCAAAGACAAGCTCGATATGCTTTTTTTCAAGGCTGTAATCCTCGCCCATAGCGTCCTTCGCGCACAGAATAATAAGCCGCGTTATTATGCTTTTCTGAGAGATCGTTCTGAGCGTTTCAATATGCAGGCCCTTGTATCTTATATTCGGAAGCGGAACGCGGAGCCTCGCGTAGAGCCTTTCGGCGTAGCCTTCCATAAAATCCGCGTCCTCACCCGCCGAGTCCGCAAGATTTACAAGCGCTGCGGTTATATTTGGGTTAAACTCCTTTTCGATATACGGAATGAGTCCGAGCCTCACGCTGTTGCGGGTGTAGCGGGTGTCGCCGTTCGTGCTGTCGGTGCGGAACTCAAGACCCGCCGCGGCGCAGTATTCCTCGATCTCGGCGCGGCTCACGTCGAGCAGCGGGCGTATGATCCCGTCGTCTCTTTTGTATCTTATCCCGCGCAGCCCCGAAAGCCCGGTTCCGCGCACAACGCGCATCAGAACCGTTTCGGCCTGGTCGTTCATGTTGTGGGCGGTGGCCGCGGCGTCGGCCTTTCTCTCCTTAATAACCCTTTTGAAAAAGTCGTACCTCGCACGCCTGCCCGCTTCCTCCTCCGATATTCCCAGTGACCTTGAAAGCGCGGGAACATCGGCGTTTTCCGTGACAAGCTCAACTCCCAGATCGGCGCAGAGCCTTTCGCAGAATTTCTGATCGTCGTCAGCCTCGGCTCCCCTTATCATATGGTTGAGATGTGCCGCCAGAAGCTTAAAATTTTTCTCGTTTTTTATGCGGTTTAAAACATGGAGCAGACACACCGAGTCCGCGCCGCCCGAGAGAGCGGCGACAACCGTCGCGGAATTTTCAAGCAGACCGCGTTTTTCGATCGTGTCAACGACTTTTTGTGTGACTGTTTCGATAATGTCCGTATTATTACTCACGCATACCGCTCCAATTCGCAAATTTTACATACTCGCCCAGCCACGACAGGTATTCATAACCAACCTCGCCGTTTCTGTGCTTTTCAAACTTAATTTTAGTCTTGTTTGGCTCCTCGCAGTTCTCGTCATAGTAGCCTTCCCTGTAGAGAAAAATAACTATGTCGGCGTCCTGTTCGATCGAGCCCGACTCTCTGAGATCGCTGAGAACCGGCTCCTTTGACTCGCGCTTTTCCACCGAGCGATTGAGCTGTGACAGGGCGATGACAGGTATGCCAAGGTCGTTCGCGAGAACCTTGAGTGTTCTTGAAATATTTGAGACCTCTTCCTGACGGTTGCCCGCCCTCACGCCCGATGTCATAAGCTGAAGGTAGTCGATAACCACCAGATCAAGGCCTTTTTCCATTTTGAGCTTGCGGCACTTTGCGGCGATCTCTCCCACGGTGATCGCGGAATTGTCGTCAATATAAATTTTTGTGTCCACCAGCAGCGAGAGAGCCTCGCCGAGCCTGGGCCAATCCTCGTCCTTAAGGTCGCCGCGCTTTATGCGCTCGTTGCTCACTTTGGCCTGACCCGAGAGCATGCGGTTCGCGATCTGAATGCCGGGCATTTCGAGACTGAAGATCGCCACGGAAGCGTTGTCCTTGATCGCCGCGTTCTGCGCGATATTAAGGCCGAGCGCGGACTTGCCCATGCCCGGACGACCGGCGATCAGTATAAGCTCCGCGGGGTGCAGTCCCGCGGTCCTGCGGTCCAGATCGGCAAAGCCGGTGGTCAGGCCGGTCACTGTCTCTTTGGCGTCGGCAAGCTGTTCGATTTTTTCAATGCTTTCGTTCAAAAATGCCGAAATGTGCGTGAGGCCCTTGACGTTTTTGCCGCGGGTGATATTTAATATTCCCTGTTCGGCCGCGGCTATCATATCCTCAAAGTCGCCCTCGCCGCCGTAGCAGCGCGTCGCCGTGCTTTCGCAAAGATTTATCAGGCGGCGTATGCTCGCCTTCTCGCTGACTATTTTCGAGTAATGGCGGACACTCGCGGCGTCGGCGGACGGAATAAAATCGAGCATGCGGAAAATATAATTCATGCCTCCGACAGAATCAAGTATTCCCTTTTTGCCGAGAGCGTCTTTTAACGAGACAACATCAATGACAGATCCCATATTGAACATCTCGATTATGGTGTCAAAGATTTGTCTGTTGCGCTCGTTATAAAAATCCTCGCCGTTTACCGCCGACATGACCTCGGGGATAAGCTCACGGTTATATAACATTCCCGCGATGACGGACTGCTCGGCCTCATCGCTGAACGGCATAACGCGCAGACCGCTTATCTCGCTGTCAAATTCGGGCTCGCGCGGCTCGTTGGTGTATTCTTCCATTCTCAACTTTCTCCTAAGTAAAAATATTAACTATTTCTGCTCGGTAACTTCAACCTTAAACGTTCCCGAGATGCCCGCGTAAAGCGAAACCTTAACGTCGCGAATTCCGCAGGACTTTATTCCGTCGGGCAGATCTATCTTTCTTTTGTCAATGTCAATATTATACTGCTCCTTAAGCGCCGCGGCCACATCCTTTGAGGTGATCGAGCCGAACAGCTTTCCGCCCTGGCCCGCCTTGGCCGTGAGCTTTACCGTCATATCCTTCATGCGCTCCGCAATGTTGGAGGCCTTGAGCTCCTCCTGGTTGCGCCTGTACTGCTCCGCGCCCTTCTTTCCCTCAAGCTCGTTGAGAGCCTGCTTGGTCGCGAGCTTCGCGAGGCCGCGCTTGAGCAGATAGTTGTTGGCGTATCCGTCGCTGACGTTGATAAGATCGCCTTTCTTGCCCTGCGCCTTTACATCCTGTGTCAAAATAACTTTCATATTTAAAATCCTCCTTATGATTACGAATTATCTAAAATTTCATCGATCGCGGCTTTAAGCTGTTCCTCCGCGTCCTGAATATCGGTGGTGGCAAGCTGTGCGCCGGCTATTGTTATATGACCGCCGCCGCCAAGCCTCTCCATAATTATCTGAACGTTGATAGACTCAAGCGAGCGGGCGCTGATCGAGATCCTGTGCCCAACCCTCGCCAAAACGAAGGACGCCTCTATACCCGCTATGTTAAGCAGCTCATCAGCGGCCTTGGCCGCGATAACCTGCTGATCCTTGCCGTTTTCGCCGCAGGCGGCGATCGCGATATTATCGCGGTAAACCGTGACGCCGCTCACTGTCTTTGACAGTCTGATCGACTCTTTTATATCGCTCTTGAACAGTCTGCGGACGCTGACCGGATCAACGCCGAGCCGCCTCAGATAGGCCGCGGCCTCAAATGTCCTCACGCCCGTTTTGAAAGTAAAGCCCTTGGTATCAAGATAAATTCCCGCGTATAAGGCCTCGGCTTCTTTTAAGCCGATCTTGGGGTTGTCCTGAATATACTGAAGAATTTCGGTCACCATCTCGCACGCGGATGAGGCGTAGGGCTCGTGATAAGTCAAGACCGCGCTGTCGATAAAGTCCTCTGAGCGGCGGTGGTGGTCAATCAGGACAATTGATTTCACGCTGCCAAGCAGCTCCTCAAACTCGACCATGCTCCGCCTGTGCGTGTCAACGACTATCAGCAGCGTCTGCTTGTCGGCGATAGACACCGCCTTGTCGCCCGTAATAATATTATTTGAATATTCCGGAATTTCCGAGAAAATATTAAGCAGCATCTTCGCGTTGCTCGACGAGCGCCGCACGGCGATATACGCGTCAACGCCGCGGCTCCGTATCGCCTGATAAAGACCGATAGCCGCTCCGAAACAGTCCATGTCGCTGTCTCTGTGGCCCATGATTATTACCTTCGACGACTGGTCAATAAGCTGGCGCATCGCGTGGGCGACAACTCTGGCCTTTACCTTGGTGCTCTTTTCTACCTCGCGGCTTTTTGCGCCGTAGAATTTGTACGACGACGGCGATTTGACGACTACCTGGTCCCCGCCTCTGCCGAGCGCCATTTCAAGCGCGAGCGAAGCCATTTTGTCATTATCCTCAAGCGTTTCGCCGCCGATACCCGTTCCGATACTGAGCGTGACCGGTATCTTGTTTTCAAGATTGATCGACCTTACTTCGTTTAAAACCTTATATTTTTCCTTTTCGATAACCTCGGTATATTCTTTATTCTTAAAAAATATCAGGAACTTTTCGCGCTCGTATTTGCGGATCGTGCCCTTGCCGCGCGCGGCCCACGCGTTCACGCAGCGCTCGATCTCGCCCATAAGCGCGCCGTGGTTCGAGTTGGGGGTTTCCTTTATTACCTCGTCATAGTTGTCAACCACCGCGATACACTCAACCGTGCGGTTGTCCTCAACCGTCTGCCGCAGGCCAGCCATCTCGGTTACATCGACAAAATACAGTCCCGCGAGCTTTATCGAGTCGGAAGTGTTGACTATGGCTCGACCGCGGACGATATAGCTCCGATCCTTATATTCAAAATCCTCTTTGACCTCGGACGCGCTCTCAATATATTTCCCGACCGGCAGATTGGGAAATATATCCTGGATATATTCGCCGTAATGCGACTCGCGGTCGATCATTTTAAGAAAATGGTTATTGCTCCAGATTATCTCGCCCTCATCGTTGATAACAGCCATCGGGTGAACAAAATTCTCAAGCGCGGTCCTCGTCACAGTGTCCATGCAGAATGAGTATTCCTGCATATATCTGAACACCCGTTTATTTCTCAAATGCATTGTGAATATGCCATAGATAAGTATAACAGCGCCCGCGGCTATCCCCGCGAAGCCCAAAAGCTGAACATCGACTCCGGGTCTTCCGCCGAAGAAAACCAAAGCAACGCCGAAAAGCATGATAATAACGCAGCACGCCGTGCTGCTGACAAATCCCGACTTAACGTCGTTGACCGCGAATTTCCTCGCGTTGCTTGTCTTGTTATTCTTCATGGCTGCCACCGGCTCTCCTTATCGCGCGCAGATCAAGATTGGCGTCAAGCATTCCCACAAGCATCAGCGCGTAGAATATCAATGAAATAAATATGTAGCCCAAAACGGCGACAAGCAGATAAACCAAAAACCGCTTGTAACCGCTTTTAATTTTATTCTTCAGCTTAAAGTCCGTGTATGACAAGCCTTCCACCGCAAAGGCGAATGAAAGCAGCGCGGTTATGTTCCGAAGCGCCAGCGTGTAGACCGTGTCATCATTTGTGAAAAACGTTATAAGCATAAGTATGATCGCTATTATCACAGTGCTTTTCGGCAGGCGTATCATGCAGAATTTTACATAGTTATATTTTTTTATCCTGAGTCTTGCCGCGAAGAATATGCCGAGCGAGAGCAGAATATATCCCAAAATCACCGAGGCGACGATCATTATCGTCGGGAAATAGCTCAAAACGGTCTGCTTGGTGCGGTCAAGCGCGTCGGTAACAGCGCTCATAAGCTGTCCGCTCGCGTCGGCGGCGGCGTATTGACCGACGGTGTTTTTCATTGTTTCGACCGCCCCGTCAAGCATCTGATTGACCGCGTTCCCGCCGCTCATTGCGTTAAGCAGCATAATGTCTATGATATTTCCGAACAAAACGGCGGCAGTCACCGCGCAGAGCGTGGGAAAATACTTGATGTCCCTGCCGATGCAGTAGCCCGCGGTCATATACGGGAGCAACAGGATAAACGCGCTGAGCGGGCCGGAAATTATATCCCCGGTCAGAGCGAAAATCAGAGCAAGAGAGGCGACAAGCGCCGCGACCGAAACGCCCGTGCTTCTTCTTATCATCAGCCACAAAAGCGGAATGCCCGAAACAAGCCCGCAAAACGAGCCCAGAACCGGAACATACATTCCCATCGTGAGCAGAAGCACAGTCAGCGCCGTAACGATCGCGCCCTCGCACACGGGCGCCGCTTTACTATTTTTCATATTAACAACCCTCTTTGCATAAATCGCGCTAAAAGCTCTTGTAAAGCCGCGAAAGATCGCCGTAGCGCCTTTCGATAAGGTGACCGGCTTCGATTTCGCGCTTTAGTTCCGACTTCATAAAATCGCCAATGCTGTCATAGTCCACCCCGAGCCTCGCGGCCAGCAGGCAGGCGACATTGATCAGGGCGGCAGTATCGCCCGTCAGCCGCGTCAGCGTCTCGCTGTCGGTCTCGGCGCTTATGTCGCCGAAAAGATCGGTGACTTTCTGCATGAGCTCGACCTTAAGAAGCTCCACGGTTTTAATGTTATTCGCGATATTTATCTCCAAAACACATCACCTTACTCAAAAGCATACACCCGCATTTCGCGCGGGCACAACACGAGATGTTATTATTTTACCAAACTTTCACAATGATTTCAAGCCCCTTTTGAAAATTATTCGGTGACAATTTTAATTTATAAGGCATAGTATGTTATAAGAAACGGGGGATTTTATGGAAACAGAGCAAAAAAACGTCGTGTTTCCGCTGAACAGACTGCCGATCGACGCGCAGGCCGTAATATGCGGAATATCCGCAAAAGCCGGCGGCAAGGCGGAGCTTCTGATAAATATGGGCTTTGTTCCCGGGGAGTGCGTGACGCCTGTTTTCAGCTCGCCCGCTGGGGATCCGACGGCGTATCTTTTGGGCGGCTGCTTCACGGTGGCTCTTAGGCATGCCGAGGCGGAAAATATTTTGGTCACGGAGGAACGTTATGGGAATTAAGCTCTTAAAACAAAAAACCGACTGCCGTCGGGTTCGCCGACTTTATCTTTTAGGCAACCCAAACGTGGGCAAAAGCACAGTCTTTAACGCCATGACCGGACTTAAGCAGCACACGGGCAACTGGTCGGGAAAGACGGTGGACGCCGCCATGGGAAAATATACATATAACGGAAGCGAATATATTCTGACGGATCTGCCCGGCACACATTCGGTGCTGTCCGAGTTTTCCGAGGAAAGCGTGGTCAGCGGCGAAATGGAAAGCGCCGCGCGCGGTTCAGTGACGCTGATATTAGCGGACGCCTCGGCTCTCAAGCGCGGCGTCGCTCTCGCCCTGGAATTTATCGAGGAGGCGCGCGGCGGCGCGGTCCTGTGCGTAAACTTTTGCGACATTGCCGCCGAAAAAGGAATTGAGATCGACTTTCGGAGGCTCAGCGCGCTGCTCGGCATTCCGGTGATAGGCATTACCGCCAAACGCGGCGCGGACATAAAACGGCTTAAGGCGATGATAGACGGCGAGTTTGACAAAATCGCGGCGGGCATTTCCGGCGAAACAGAAATAACGTCGCCCGGCGCGAGACTCAAAAAAGCCGACAAAATCACCGGGGAGTGCGTGAACGCTCCGATACATAAGAGGCGCGGCTCCGCGTTGAAAATCGACAAAATTCTGACATCCGCAGCCGTTGGAATTCCGGTGATGATCATATTTCTCGGCGCTATACTCTGGCTGACGATCCGCGGCGCGAACTATCCTTCGGAGCTGCTTTCAAGGCTTTTCGGATTTCTGAAACCGTATATCGCGGCGGTGTTTGACTATCTTCCTCTGCCGCGCTTCATAGAGGGAATAGTTATGGACGGAGTTTATGACACGGTAACGTGGATCATATCGGTCATGCTGCCTCCGATGGCAATATTCTTCCCGCTGTTCACCCTGCTCGAGGACGCGGGCTTTCTGCCGAGGATAGCGTTCAATCTTGACAAGTGCTACGCGCGCTGCGGCATGAGCGGCAAACAGTGCCTGACACAGTGCATGGGTCTGGGCTGCAACGCCGTCGGCGTGTGCGGATGCAGAATAATGCCCGGGGAAAAGCAGCGGGCCGTGGCGGTCATTACCAACAGCTTTATGCCGTGCAACGGTCGGTTCGCTATCCTGATCTCGCTTTCCGCGATCTTTGTGGGCGGAACGATTCCCGGCGGCGCTGGCGGATTTGCGCCTATGCTCTGCGTTCTTGCGCTTATCTGTCTCTCGGCCGCGGCAACGTGGGCGGTGTCAGGAATTCTGACAAAGACATTGTTCAAAGACAACACGCAGACCTTTGCGCTTGAGCTGCCCGAATACCGCCGCCCCGAGATCATAAAAACGCTGGGCGTCTCGCTTGTCAGCAGAACGCTCAGGATCGTAGGCCGCGCGCTTCTGGTATCCGCTCCCACCGGGGCGGCGGTGTGGCTTTTGGCAAATATCACGTTCGGAGGGGCGCCAATCCTCACGCATATATCGCATTTTTTTGATCCGTTCGGAAGATTCCTCGGCGTTGACGGATTTATCATTTTAGCCTTTATCCTCTCGCTTCCCGCAAACGAGATCACGCTGCCAATCCTTATCATGAGCTACACGGCTGCGGGCAGCATGGCCGACGCGGGCAACCTTGAAACCCTGCGTCAGGTCTTTGAGGCAAACGGCTGGACGATAGTCACCGCGATTAACATGATGCTGCTGACGCTTTTCCACTGGCCCTGCGCAACAACGCTCATGACGATATATCACGAGACAAAAAGCCGGAGCATCCTCGGCTTATCATTCATAACGCCGTGCCTTGTGGGAATGATATTGTGCCTTTTTGTCAAATGCTCATCAATATTGTTAAAACTCATAGTATAAATTCCAACATAAAGAATATATAAATGATAATTTTTTAGTTAAATCTGTAAAAAAATCAGCAAAAATATTGACATATGAAATGCGTTGGGTTATACTTGTATTAAAAATAAAACAAATTTTGATCAAGGAAAGGTGATTATTAATGACTTTTGAACAGGCCGTTGGCAGAGTACAGGCGATAATGGAAAACGCCAGCGCGGAGAAAATCGGTAACGTCGCGGTTCAAATCCAGTTTACAAACAGCGACTGCAAGGGTATCATGTATATCTCGACAAAGACAGGTGTTCTTGACGTTCAGGGATATGATTACTATGACTGCGATGCGGCTGTTGAACTGGTTTACGGCGACCTCAGCAAGGTTCTGACCGGCAAACTCAGCGCCGCAAACGCTATAGCCAGAGGCGACATTTCTGTTGTTTCCGGTAATCCCGACGCGTTTCTCGCTCTTGCCGGCTGCGCGAAAAAGGCTCCGGTAAAGAAGCCCGCCGCCAAAAAGCCCGCTTCCAAACCCGCCGCCAAAAAGGCTTGCGCAAAAAAGGAATGCGCGCCCAAGACGGAGGCAAAGCCCGCCGCTAAGCCTGCTCCCAAGGCTGCGGCAAAGAAGCCGGCAGCGAAAAAGACTTCAAAGTAATATCGCTTAATAAATTATAATAAAAAAATACCACCGGTTGATCCGGTGGTATTTTTTTATTAACCCGGCTTTTAAATTTCAAGCGACGCCCAATCCATAACCGGACGCAGAGACGTCCAAACCTCATAGCCTCCGTCGCCGCGCTCGCTGTAGTGCGAGTTGGTGGCCTCCTGGACATCGGCGTAATACCACTTGGTCTTATCGCTGTTGTCGGGCCATACTATCATATCGTCAAGCATGTGATCCGCCGAGGGCTTTCTTTCAAGTACTCTGTTGACAAGAGCCATAGCCTCGGCTCTTGTGATACTTTGATCGGGCTTGAATGTTCCGTCCTCATAGCCGTTGATCCAGCCGCGCTCGGCAGCCCTGTTAATATACTCGCTTGCCCAATGCTCGCCGGTGTCGCTGAACTTATCGGGGCCGTCATAGGCGGATGAGTCAAAGTTGGCCGCGATCACCGCGAACTCGGCGCGGGTAATCGGATCGTCGCCGCGGAAGGTTCCGTCCTCATAGCCGTGAACAATATCGGCCGCCGCCATCGTTGAAACCGCGGTGTTGAACCAGTTTCCGACCGAAACGTCGCTGAACTTGTTGCCCTTGGTCATATATCTGTCGCGCGAGCTCTCGGACAGCATTCTGAAGAATATTGTCGCGACCTCGGCTCTTGTGATCGTTCCCTCTGGCTGAACGGTGCCGTCCTCATATCCTACGATATACGCGTAATGGTCGTCGTAATTCAGAGTCGGCAGATCATCGGGAGCCTTTCCGCCCGAACCGCCGCCTCCGTTCGGCGGGCTGACAACAACGCTCTCGTCATAGGTGTTAATAACCTTGTAACCGCCGGAGGTCGACTCATACTTTGGAGCGTAATGGTTGACAGCTTCCTCTATAACCGTGTACTCGGTACCGGTTTTCAGATTTGAGAATGTGTGCTGCCAATTATTTTCGGCCGAAAGCGCGCATTGGTCAACCGCGTTGCCGTTTTGCATGAGTTTTATTGTTATGGACGAGGGTCTCTCTCCTCGGCTGTTGTTGTCATCATCCCACTCTTTCACTACGCGAACCGAAGCGGTGCCAAAGCCTCCGCCACCGCCGCCGCCTCCGCTGCCTCCGCTGCCGCCGCCCGGCTTTTTAGTCGGGGACGGAGACGGGGACTCCGAAGCTCCGGGCTCCGGCGTGCCTGTCGCGGGAGCGTCCGTAGGCTCTACGGTAGGCTCGCTTGTAGCGGGAGCGTCCGTGGGCTCCGCGGTGGGCTCGCTTGTCGCGGGAGCATCTGTCGGCTCCGCTGTGGGCTCACTCGTCGGCGAGGGAGACGGCTGAGGCTGATATTTCGACCACTGCGCCACAAACACAATTCCGTCGTCGGGCATTGTGAAGCTGCTGCTTGCACCGCCGTATCTGTAAACGGGGCCGTCGGTTCCTCTCGCCGTCCAGCCGTCGAAAACATAGCCTTCGCGGGCGGGCTCGCGGGCGGGTATTTCGTATACCTCGCCGCGCTCTCCGGTGATCGCGTCGGGCATATCCGTCACGGCTGCAGCCGCGCCGTCGTCAACGCCGTCATCGAATATCGCTTGAACATAGTCGGCTGTGCCGTCGCCGTTCTCATCCTTCGCCCATACCGCGTACAAATTCATATATCCGCTCGCGGGCGGGCTGTCAAACCTTGTATGATCCTTCAAAATTCCCGCGTTTTCTGCGTCAAATCTCGTGACAACCACATTGTTCGCCTTTTTGCTCCAGCCGAGGAAGGCCGCGCCTTCCTTGACGAGCTCGGGCTCACCGTCGTTGCCGAGGACGGGAACATTGTCGGTGCCGTCAATAACGTACTTGTTATCGTCAAACGGAACAACGCCGTAAGTCGCGTGGTTCTCGCGATAGATCACGCCGTATTCGTCGGGAGGAACGACCGCCTCCCAAACCGCGTAGAGCACATCCGGTCCGGCAGACTTCCTGAACGCGCTTTCGCCGATCGGATCGCCGTCCGGATCGTTGAGGCTCCAGCCGAGGAAGTTGTAACCCTCTCTTACGGGCTCTCCCGGCTTGATATCCACATCGGTTCCGTCAATATAGCTGTTGGTGTCAGCCTCGGGCATTCCCGAAACCTCCTCGCGGCCCGCGTTTGAATTGTAGAACACCTGATAGTAATCTGCCGTTCCGTCCTCAATCACGGTGTGCGTGCCGTCGGTTATATCAATTCCCCAAACCGCGAACAACGTCATAACCGAGCTGTTGTCTCCAAGATCAAGCGGAACTATCTCGCCCGCGGGCAAAATTCTCTCCGAAAGCTCATCCTGGGTCATGATTATCTGCTCGTGCGCGTTCTTCGACCAGCCGAGGAATACCGCGCCCTCTCTCGTCATTTCGCCTCTGTCCATAAGCTGAACGCCGCCGCCTATCGGATAGGTCTTTTCGTCAATCGGAACGCTGTCGTTTCCGCCGTTGGAATTATAAACCACTCCGTATTCCGCAATGGGGATTTTCTTCCACACCGCGTAGACCGTAACATCCGCTCCCGCGATCGTGACGCTGTCCTTGACAACGCCGTCGGGAACATCCGTGAAAATCATCGGGCTGCCGTTTTCATCGGTGACGGCGGTCTTGTCGTCGCACCAGCCGAGGAACTCACATCCCGGCATAGTCGGCTTTGCCGCTCCGTCAAGAGTGACAACGTCGCCGTCAAGCAGACCGGTCACAGGCTCGGGAACAGAACCCTCGCCGCCGTTTCCGTCATATGTCAGAGTGTAAGTCTTTTCCTCGTAATCCGGCACATTGTTGCCGTTCTCATCCGCGGCCCACAGCGCGTAAACCGTGATGTCGCTGTCCGCGAACGTGAGATACGCGTTGTCCGCAGAAAGTTCCGCAAGCTCAGCCGCCGAGGTTACAAGCTCTTCGTGAGGCTCCTTGCCCCAGCCGACCAAAACGGCTCCGTCGCGCATAACGCGCTGTCTGCCCTCATCGATCGAGATCAGTTCCGCGGTCTGACCGCTGAGTCTGTAGCGGGTGTAATCCTCAAAGAATATGCTGTCTGTTGTCTTCGGGAAGGTTCCGCCGTTTATATGGTACTTCACAAGATACATATTGTCGGCGTAGTCGGGAACATTGTCGCTGTTCTTATCCTCGGACCATACCGCGTAAACCGTTTTGTCGCCGTTTTGCAGCGTGACGCTTGTGACGATCGTTCCGTAATCTGGAGGCGCGGTCAGCGCGTCATTTACCGGTGTCTCGCTCCAGCCGACAAACACAACGTCATCCTTTGTCGGTCTTTCACCCGCGAGCGGGATATAAAGCGCGGCGTTCTCACCAAAGGCGTAGGTCCTGCCCGCGTATTCGTCGGGAACCGTTCCGCTTCCGCCGTTCATGTCATACACAACATGGTACCTGTCAGCGCTCCATACCGCGTAAAGCGTCACGTTCGCGCTGTTTATCCGAACCTCGCCGCCGACCTCTATAATATCTCCGCCAATCGCGCTCACGCTCCAGCCGAGGAAGTAATGCTTCACTCCGCTCTCGTCAGTGTAATAGCGTCCGTTTGTATCGGTCTCAAGGCCTTCGGTTATGTCGCCCGCCTTGACGGACGCGTTGTAAGCGAGGCCTGTCTGCGCTTCGGGCACCTTAACGCTGTCGGGCGCGCCGTTCGCGTTATACGAAACAGTGTAACCCTCGTTATAGTCGGGCGTTCCGTTGTTGTTCTTATCCGCCACCCATACCGCGTAAACCGTCACATCACTCGTGGTTATTGTCACGCTGTCGGTGATTATACCGCTTTCGGGCGCGGCGTCGAAAATTTTCGCTCCGCCGTTCTCATCTTGAACCGCCGCCTTATTTTCGCTCCAGCCAATGAACACAGCGTCGGCAAGCCTCATGTCGGCGCCCGGCTGAACAAGCCTTATAACGCTTCCGGTCGAATATTTGTTAGTGTCAACGGGCGCGCTTCCCTCGGCTCCGTTTTTGTCATACGTCACCGCATAGCGTCCGTAATCGGGTATGTTGTCGCCGTTTGAATCCGCGGCGTACAGCGCGAATACCGTGACGTCATCAAAGCCCATTGTGTAGGTGTCATTCTTAATTCTCAGCGCGGCCTCTTCCTCTGCGCTTGTCATAAGCTTTGGATATTTTGTCAGGCTCCAGCCTACAAATACTCCGCCGCTCTTGGTAAGTCCGGGCGCCATGTCAAGTCTGACATCCGTGCCGGGAAGCAGACCGGGCACCGCCGAGGGAACCGTTCCCTCGCCGTCGTTGGCGTTATAATAAAGAGTGTGCGGCTTCTCGTTATAGTCGGGCGTTCCGTTATGGTTAGTGTCAGCGGCCCATACCGCGTATACCGCCGCATCCGAAGCCTTGATCTCAACGCTGTCAACAATCACGCCGTCCTTGGGCGGAGCGGAAACGAACACGATCGGTTTTCCGTCCGCGCCGCGAACATCCTCCTCGCTTTCGCTCCAGCCTATGAATACCGCCTTATCCATCGAAAGCTCCGCGTTTTGTTCAAGCGCAACGCTTTCGCCGTCAAGCAGGCCGGTCACGGGTTCGGGAACCGATCCCTCGCCGCCGTTTCCGTCATATGTCAGAGTGTAAGTCTTTTCATCGTAGTCCGGAACATTGTTGCCGTTCTTATCCTCGGCCCACAGCGCGTAAACCGTGATGTTTTCGCTGCCAAACGTGAGATACGCATTGTCCGCAAGCAGTCCCGCAAGCTCCTCATCAGAGGTCACATAAGCGCTATGTGCCTCCTTGCCCCAGCCGACCAGTACCGCGCCTTCCAGCGAAACGCGCTGTCTGCCTTCGGTCTCAACATCAATAAGCTCAGCCACGGCTCCTGTGATGTAATATCTTGTATAGTCGGCGAAGAAGACATGATCCTCGGGATCGGGGAAGCCGCCGTTTGAATGATATTTCACAAGGTACATGCTGTCGGCGTAGTCCGGAATTTTGTCTCCGTCCTTATCCTCGGCCCATACCGCGTAAACCGTAACATCCCTGTTCGGGATATTCACGCTCGTAATCAGCGTTCCCGCGGCGGGAACTTCAGTGAGCACCTTTTCGGCGGTTTCTTTGTTGTCCGTCCAGCCGGCGAACACGGTTCCCGCGGCGCCCGCGGGGAGCTGTGCCTCGCTTAGCGGCATCCACAAAGCAGCCGTCTCACCGTAAGCGTATGTTCTGCCGCGGAAGTCATCGCTCACATATTCGGTATCAAGCGCGCCGCCTATGTAGTAGAGAACCTTAAATCTGTCGGCTCTCCACACGGCATGAAGCGTAACATTCGCGCTGTTTAAGCTGAGATATTTTCCGGGCGCCAGATCCGCGTCAGCGCTTTCTGCGCGAGCGTCCCTGCTCCAGCCCTCGAAGTATACTTTAACTCCGTTTCCGTCGGTATAGTATCTTCCCTCGTCGTCTGTCGAAAGTCCTTCGGAAATATCTTTTATTTGAATTATTCCGTTGTGCGTAAGTCCTGTGTGGGCGGTCGGCGCTTTAACGCTGTCGGGAGCGCCGTTTGTGTCATAGTCGACCGTGTAGAATTCGTCATAGTCCGGAACGCCGTTGTTATTGGTGTCCGCGGCCCATACCGCGTAGACCGTCACATTCGCGCTGCCAATCATAACCTCGGTCTCGACAATTCCGTCCGCGGGGGCCTCGGTAAATATCACCGGTCTGCCGCCGCTCGTGCTTACGGCGTTTTTGTTCGAGCTCCAGCCGATGAACATCGCGCCCGACAAGGTCATGTCAGCGTCGGGAGTTTTAAGCGTTACCGCCGTTCCCGTCGAGTACCAATTATTGTCGGTCGGCGCCTCTCCGCTTTCGGCTCCGTTCTTGTCATACAGAACCTGAAATCTGCCGTAGTCGGCCTCGCCGTTGTCGTCAAGATCGGCCGCGTAAAGAGCGTAAACGGTCACGTTCCGGTCGCCCATTGTGTACTCATCAATTCTGAGCGCGTTCTCCTCCTCAAGGCTCGTGATAAGCTTTGAGTATTCTGTCAGGCTCCAGCCGACAAATACCGCGTTCTCTTTGGTGAGTTCAACGTTATCCTCAAGATCAATGTTAATTCCCGGCAGAACCGTCACGGAAGCGGGCACTGTTCCCTCGCCGCCGTTAGCGTTATAAGTCAGAGTGCGCGGCGTCTCATTGTAATCGGGAACACCGTTATGGTTAATATCCTCGGCCCATGCCGCGTAAACGGTGATCTCGTTCTCATCGTCATCGGCGACGGTCACGCTGTCCGCGATCACGCCCTCACCCGGAGCGGATTTAAAGATCACGGGTTTGCCTTCCGCGCTGACAACGCTCTGCTGTCTGCTCCAGCCTATGAATACCGCGTCGGTCAGTGTTATGGCGGGAGCTTTTTCAAGCTCAACGCTGTCGCCGACCAAAAGGTCGCCCACAGAAGCGGGAGCCTCGCCGCTTCCGCCGTTTATGTCATATTTCAGCGTGCGTGGATTTTCCCTGTAATCCGGTATGTCATTGCCGTTCTTGTCCGCGGCCCACAGCGCGTAAACCGTGATGTTCTGATCTGCGAACTTAAGGTTGGCTTCATCTGCGATCAAAATGTTAAGCTCCTCATCCGATTTCACAAGCTCACTGTGAGCCTCCTTGCCCCAGCCGACCAGAACCGCTCTGTCTCTTGATACGCGTCTCGCGCCCTCGTCAAGACCTATGAGATCGGCTGTCTGATCCTTTAAGTAAAACCTTGTGTAATCGGCAAAGAATATGTGATCTTCGGGATCCGGGAAACCGCCGTTTGAATGGTACTTCACGAGGAACATATCATTGGCGTAGTCCGGTATATTGTCGTTGTTCTTGTCCTCTGCCCATACCGCGTAAACCGGAACATCCTTGTTCGGGATGCTGACGCTTGTAACCAGCGTTCCGGCGGCGGGTATTTTGTTCAGGACAGTATTGTCCATGCTCTCATCCGCGCTCCAGCCCGCAAAGACTGTCGCGTCAGCGCCCTGCGGATATTCCGCCTCGCTGACGGGCATCCACAATGCCGCTGTCTCGCCGAACGTGTAGCTTCTGTCTCTGAAATCTTGATCAACCTTGGCGGTGTCAAGCTCGCCGTTTATGTAGTAGAGAACCTTGTATCTGTCCGCGCTCCAGATCGCATAGAGCGTAATGTCGGCGCTGTTGAGTTTTACCGAAGAATTCGGGGCGTATTTGATGTCTCCGGCATCGGCATGCTTATCCTCGCTCCAGCCGAGGAAATAATGCTTAACGTAGTTAGCGTCGGTATAGTATTTGCCTTTTCCGTCGTTGTCATCCGAGAGGCCCTCGGTGATATCGCCGATCGTGACCTCGGAGTTATAGTCAAGCCCCGCCTTGTTTTCGGGCAGCTTAACGGTGTCGGGCGCACCGTTTGAGTTGTACGTCACGCTGTAGCTCTCGTCATAGTCCGGCTTGCCGTTTCTGTTGCCGTCCTCGGCCCATACCGCGTAAACGGTCACGTTGTCCGCGTCGATCTTAACGCTTTTTGTGATCACGCCTTCCGCGGGGGCGGCGTCAAACACCTTGGCGCTGCCGTCACCGTTTTGGACCTCATCCTTTTTCTCGCTCCAGCCGATAAATACCGCGTCCGTCTTTTTCATTGAAGCGTCGGGTTCTTTAAGCGTAACTTCCGCTCCGGTTGAGTATTTGTTATTGTCGGCAGGCGCCGAACCTTCATCCGCTCCGTTTTTGTCATATGTCAAAGTGTAACGTCCGTAATCCGGCGTTCCGTCTCCGTTATTATCAGCGGCATACAGCGCGTAAACGGTAACGTCCTCATTACCCATGGTATATTCGTCTATTCTGATGGAGTTTTCCTGCTCCGCACTCGTCACAAGTTCAGTGTACCGGTTAAGGCTCCAGCCGATAAATACCGCGCCCTGCTTGGTGAATGTCTTTTCGGTGTCAAGCGTGATCTTGATCTCGGGCAGAACCGTCACGGGCTCGGGTACTGTTCCCTCACCGCCGTTAGCGTCATAAGACAAAGTATGCGGCGTCTCGTTATAATCGGGCGTGCCGTTATGGTTAATGTCCGCCGCCCATACCGCGTAAACGGTAACATCTTTATCATTGATCGTAACCGTGCTTGTAAGCACACCGTCCTGCGGGGCGGCATCGGTGAATATCTTCGCGCTGCCGCCATTGTTTTGAACTGCCGCTTTGTCCGCGCTCCAACCGATAAACATCGCGTCGGTCATGGTGAGACCGGGATTTTTCTCAAGCTCAACGCTGTCACCCGGAAGCAGATGTTCACGCGCAGCGGGAACAGTTCCCTCGCCGCCGTTTTTGTCATATGTCAGCGTGTATTCCGTCTCGCTGTAATCGGGCTTGTCGTTGTTGTTAAGATCCGCGGCCCACAGCGCGTAAACCGTGACGTCGCTATCGCTAAACGTCAGGTGCTCATCGCCTGCCTCGAGCGTTTTAAGCTCCGCCGCGTTTGACACGAGATTGCCGCCGTTGTCGCTCTTGCCCCAGCCGACCAGAACAGCGTTCTCTCTGGAAACTCGCTTCTTTCCTTCCTCGATCGTGATAAGCTCTGCTTTTTGGCCGTTTAAGTAATACTTTGTGTAATCGGCAAAGAAGATACTATCCGGTTCGGGGGCAGGAAATCCGCCGTTCGCGGCATAGCTTACAATATACATATTGTCGGCGTAGTCGGGAACTTTATTTCCGTCCTCGTCAACCGCCCATACCGCATAAACATTTACATTGTCACTCGGCATAACAACGCTTGTGATAAGCATTCCCGCCGTCGGAACTTTGTCGAGAGCGGTCTTGGCCGTTTCGGGATTTTTTGTCCAACCCGCGAACACGAGCTTATCCTTAGCCGGAAGCTCCTCTCTCGCGGCGGGCATCCACAGCGCGGCTGTCTCATCATAATTATATGTTCTGTCTCGATAAGCTTTGTCAACTTTGTTTGTCTCGTCGGTGTCAAGCACATCGTCAAAGTAATACAGCACGCTGTATTTATCCGCGCTCCAAATCGCGTACAGCTTGGTCTCACCCTTGATCGTGATCTTCTTATCCGTCACCTTGTGAGAGGTTCCGTCCGCCGAATACTCGGGCGTGTCGGAATACTTATTCTCGCTCCAGCCGAGGAAATAGTGCTTGACTCCGTTCGCATCGGAGTAGAAATAACCGTCTTCATCATTGTCAAGCTCGGTTCCGTCCGCCTTTTTGGGCAGCTCGGCCACATTTGTCTCGTTATCATAATAGAGGTTGCTTACGCTTTCCGGAGCGGCAACCATATCAACGGGCGCTCCGTTTGTGTCGTAATCCAAAGTATAGCCCTGCGTGGCCGCGATATTGAGCTCACCCGCAAAGCCCTCGGTCGGCGAGTATTGGAATGTTATCGTTCTGTTGTTGACCTCCAGTATCTGAAGCTCCATGTCTTTAGCCTTAACGGTTCCGTCAAGGCTTACAAAGCTGTGAGCGTCCTTTGCGGTTCTTATAACGAAGCTTGTGTTGCCGCTGACATTATCGTCAAGCGTCAATGTCATTTTATATTTTCCGGGCTCGAACCAATTTATAAACGCGCTTCCGGTTCGTGCATCATCGGTTTTATCGGTCAGCGGGAAGCCTTTTTCAAACGCCTCTTCAAGATCGCCGCCGTCCGATTGAGTAATAACCTCATACACGCTATCGATCGTAAATCCTGTTACCAAGCCCTCTTCCGGCTCGCACAAGCCGTCTCTGTTCACGTCGTTGTAAACCCTGACGTTGACAGCGGCGGGCACGATCTTTCTCCAAACTGCGTAAAGCACATCGGGTCTGCCTGCGCTCTTTTCAAAGCTGTAGGCCCTGCCGAGGCCGTTTGTGGGGCCCGCGTAGAACATGCCGTTTTCCGCCTTGCCGTTCGCGCCGGCTGGATCGTTCACGCTCCAGCCGTCGAAGGCATAGCCCTCAACCGCCAGGCTGCTCGATCTGATATACGCTGCCGCGTTATCATCCGAAATCACGTCTGCCGATGCATTTTCATAATCCTTTTGGCGTATAGCGTCAGCGTCAGTGTTTTTGAACGTTTCAAGAACACTCTTATTAAGCGTGTATTTACCGTCAACGCCGTATGTCACCGGATCAACATTGAGGCTTCCGCTGAATTCAGCGTCCGAGGGAACGTTAAACTCATAGAACACCTGCAGGTAATCGGCAATTCCGTCGCTTTCATGCTTTATCAGCTCGCCGTGCTTGGGATTTCCGTCACTGTCTACGCAGCCGCTGTGCGCGTCTCCGTAATACGCGTTCGGATTGTCGCAGCTTCTGCCGTCGCTGTCAACAAGCTTGCCGCGGGTGTCCTCGGCCCAAACAGCGTAAACCGTGTTGGCGGTCAGCATCTGAATTGAGCTGAGCAGGCTGTCCTTAACCGTGTTATAGTCACTGACAACTCCGAGCGCCGTGGCCGACCAGCCGATAAACACAGCGTCCTCGCGGCTGATTTCCGGGAACGTGATTTTTCCTTCCGCGTTTTTGTAACCGGGACGGTTTTCCGAATTTTCGTCAAGCGGAATTGAAGCATCCTTTTCGGATACGATAACATAACGCTTGTTTGTATCGATCAGAGTTCCGTTTAAAGCATCCTCGCCGCCGCTTTCATATTGACCGCCGTTTGCGTCAAACGTCAGCGGGTACTTATTAAATCCTCTGTCCCAAACGGCGTAAAGCGTGAGATCGCCCGCGGGCATTTCCTTAAATGAATTATTTCTGTAATCTCCGCCTTCGGCAAGTTCTGATACAGACATACCCGTATCCGGAGCGCTCGCGTCGGAATTGACCGACCAGCCGAGGAACTCATGCGTAAGTCCGGCTGAGTCGGTGAATATATACTTACCGGTACTGCTGTCTATAGTCTCATTCAGAGAGTCGGCGCCGAGTACCGAGACCTTTCCGTCGTATACGCGTCCTTCGGAGTCCGTGTAATATGTTTCACCTTTATAGTACGCGTAATCCTTATCGGGCGCCGCGTCTGTCTTAAGACCTACCTCGACCGGGGCGCCGTTCATATTATAAACCACGTCATAAGGCCTTGTCACGCCGTAGCGGATCGCGCCCGCGTAACCGTCATAGGGTATATTGATATCCTGCGTGAGCGTCAGCGTGCTTCCGTCAAGCTTAGAATCAATATCTCCCTGCTCGGCGCCCAGCGCGTAGTTCACGCCCGTGTATCTGTCGTAAGCGTTAAACTGATCCTCATCGATCGTTATTGTCAAAGTGTAATCGCCGGGCTTGAGCATATCGCTCGTGAACTGAACTCCGCCGCCGTCGGTATGCTCAACGCTTTCTATCGCGTCGCCGCCATTCTTTGGCGTGAGGGTGATCCTGTCTGTGCTTATTCCCAGCAGAGTTTCTTCTCCGCCGTATGTTCCGTCATTATTCGCGTCGTCAAACACCTGTATGATAAGCGACTGCTCGTTCTTCGTCCATTGAGCGTAGAACATGTCAAGTTTTGCCGTCTTGGGGCCCCAGGGCATTCCCGGGTTATAGCGGTTTGTCTCGGCAGTCGGTTCCTTAACATCTGTCCATCCCACGAAGGTGTAACCGTCAAGCGTCGGAGCGGCAGCAAGCATTATATACGACTCTCCGGGCACATATTGATTATGATCCACCGGAACGCCGACAACTTCGCCGTCTGCTCCCTCCGGCGTGTTTCCGTCATACGCAACCTGGAAATAATCAGGAATTCCGTCGCCCGTCTCCGGACCGGGAGTCGCCGTGGGAGACGGCGTGGTGTCGGGATCAGCCGTGGGCCTCGGCGTTTCATCCGGGCCGAGCGTGGGCTCGGACGGAGGCAATACCTGACCGCCGCGCGAGTCCTCGGTCCATACCGCGTAAACGGTAAGAACGCCGTCATGAACATATTTGTTCATCAGTTCTTCGGTTCTCAAATTAACCGACTCAAGCAAGCCCTCAATATTATCCGATGTTGCCATACCGGGATATGTATCCACTATCGGATTATCTTTATATGCCTCACTCAGGCTCCAGCCGACAAACACGGCATTTTCATGACCGTTAAGGCTGAGATTTACATCCTCTTCTCCTATCGTGATCGTGTTGCCGTTATGCGGCAGGAAGTCCGCCTCGGTGTTCACAACATGGTGGTGCATGCAGGTGTAAAGAAGCTTATTGGTTTTGTAATCATCTGTTCTATTGTCCGGATCAACCTGCGCGTCGCCGATATAATACCGAACGCTGTAGCCGTCCTCGGCAAAGTCGGGTGTGTTGTTGCCGTTAGCGTCGGCAGCCCATACCGCGTAAAGCGTAACGCTTCTCTTGGGCATGGTTATGCTGTCTTGTATATTCTTTAATATTCCTTTGCTGTTCCAGCCATTATTCAAAGAATAGATATTGAGTTTTTCGGCAAAATCCTTATCCTCGGCAGTCAGCGCGGCGTTTCTTCTTTCGGTGTCATAATAGGTTATTTCACCGGTCGCATCGTCCGTCTTTTCAATATACTCACTCCAGCCGATAAACATTTCACCGCTGTTTCTGGTAAGAGTAAGCTTGCCGCCTTCATCGCTTTTATCGCTTTCAACCTTATAAACCGTAACTTCCTCATTTTCCTCATAATTTTCGGGCACGGGCAAATTCTCGTCGCCCGCGAGCGCGCCGTTTGAGTTGTAGGTCAGAAGATACTGATCGGTGTAGGTGTTAATAAACTTAATATCGTCAAGCGTTAGCGGTCCGCCGCCCTCCGGTTTGTGCGCGTCTTCCGACTCGGCCTCAAAGCTTTCCTTCCACTCGGAACCCAGCGAGTCTCTGTAATAAACCGAGGGTTTAATTTCCAGTGCGCCGTCATATTTATCCGTAACCTCAAGCGTCAGCTTGTACTGATAATTGTCATATGTATAACCAATCTCGGTCGGAATACCGTCCTCGGCGGGCGTAACCTCCCGGATCAAATACTCATATGTTCCGGGAGCGGAAAAATGAAGTTCAACATTTGTTCCTTCGGTATTTGCCTTTAAAACGCTGTCATCTGTTCCAAATCTGTCTTTGATCTTGCTCATGTCAAATGTTGATGCAAGCGATGAAGCCGCTTCGGTGTTTTCAGCCGCTTTTACCTCAAACTCAACATAACCATCCATATTATTAAATCCGGGCGGAATTTCACTTACGCTGCTGTTAAACGGCTCAAGCTTTATGCTGAACTGGCCGGCAGCAATACTCGGAGCGCTGATCTTGCCCGAGGTCGTGAGATTTTTGGCTATATTCGCAAGCTTATCAAAATCGAATGTGCCGCTTGAGGCATAGGTGTTTTTAAATGTGTAGTCAAAGTTATATGTTCTGTCTCCGGAAATGCCTTCAACCTCCGACTTGGTCGCGTCATTAAGCAACTCCACAGTTACATACTGCTCCGTGCCGTCGCCGTCTCCCGACAGCATATATACGCTGAAGTAATAGTCGTGCACCGCCTCATCATATGTAACACCGGAATTACCGCCATTCTCCTCCTTCAATGTGTAATGGTATACCTTGGCGGAGGCTTTTCCGCTGCCCGCGTCGGCCGCTTCAAAAGTAAGCTCCGGAACGGTTATTGCCTCGCGACCGTCCGCGCCGTTTCCTGCGACGCCTATAACTCCGCTCGCGTCGTTATAAAGCGTCATATTTGCGCCTTCAAAATTCTTTCTGACGCCCGGCATCGGCATATTTGCCTGCGCGGTGAACGTCCCCGTTTCATCGGAACTTTTGGTTCCGGAAGTATAGTTCGCCGCGGTTTTCGCGTCGAGATCAATAACCTCGACCGGGGTCAGAGTGAACTTAAATCCTTTTTCGCTGCCCGCGAACTTAGTAAGATCGCCGTCAAATTCCTTCGCGGCATTGATCTCAACAGTACTGCTGTTGGGGTCATATTTATTTGTAAATTCCGCTTTATGCTCCGCGGGCCCCTCTCCGGAAACAGCATTTATGCACTCATTGTTTTTAAATATATCAACGCCGGATTTGCTTGCGCTGCTTTCATCGTCAAGCACAAGCTTGCCGTTTTCGGTGTCATCCTTAACGTAAACGCGGATCGTGTACACGGTACCGTCATAAACAATTCCGGGTATGGCCGGATTACCCTCCGTGCCGTAAGGGTTGATCTCTTTTAAGGTATACTCGTAGTATTGCGGCGCGTCCGGCTCGGCGTCTTTAACAACGCTCGGCGCGGCTATATTAATGAAGGATTTTTCGCCAAACTTTATACCGCTTATAGTTGTTTTCTCGGAATCAATTTTACCGTTATCCGAATTAAGAGCGCTGTCACTTCCTGTGACCTTAAGCTCGGCCGTATTATTCTCCGCCGCGGGAGCGCCGTTCGAAGGCTCCAATATAAAGCTGAAGTTGTCGCCGTCCCTGAATATACGGGCGTCATCGGTGCTTTGAAGTATTTTGTCGACACTAAGCCCCATGGGCGCGCTGTTTGCGGTTTCGCCTTCCGGAACATCGGACAAATACAACTTTAAGGCCTCGGGCGCGTATGAGTTGGTGAAGCTGAAGCCGCTCGCCGGCTCGCCGTTTTCATCACACTGCGCGGCGTGAACGATCTGATAGAACTCGTCGTCTGCTGTATCATCGGGTGTTCCCTTGTCATCAGCAGTTACAACCTCTTTATAAACGCGCACATAAACATACTGAGAATTTTCATCATATGTTATGCCCGGAACCGCTGCATCTTCCGGCTTGATCTCGGTAATTTTATAGCGGTAAATTATCGCGTTTGCCTCGTCCTCGCCTGCATTATCCTCGGTAAAGGTTATGGGGTTAAACTTAATATTGTTCGCCGGATCGACCGTGTTCTTGGTGCGGCTCGAATCAGGCGCAGACGAAGCAGGCTCCGCCGTCGGGTGCGGAGTTGGCATTGACTCATCATTAGTAAACTCTCCCGTGCCTTTGTTGAGCTGTTTTTTGCCGGCAGCCTCGATCTTAAACTCAAACTCGCCGGCGTTTAAATCTCTGCCGCTTAAAGTCTTGGTACCCTCAAACGCCACCTCGGGCGCAGTCAGATCATATACGTTATTAAACTCCAGCATCGACTTGCCTTTGTTTTCTCCCGCATCATCTCCGTATGTGGGATTATGTTTCATATTGCCCGCGACATTACTTTCATCTTTGAATTGTCCGTAAGGCAGGCTGTACCAATCATCATTATCCCAAGGATCAATTTTAGTATGCTGTTCCTCGTCTGGTTTAAGCGATCTGCGCCAGAAGAAGTTTTCAACCACAAGGTGACCTGTGCCCGCCTTGTCCTTATCCTTGTTTTCAACAATCGAAGCGTCGTCCGTTACGTCAATATAAAGCTTATATCTCTCATTGGCATATTTAACACCGGGGATCGGGTCAATATTATCGGTAGTGTAAGGCTTCATCTCGCGCAGAATATATGAATATACTCCCGGCTGAGTGAAAGTCATCGTGTATTTATTGTCAAGAGTAACCGATACCTCGCCTTTTGCTGAATCAACACCATTTTTGGTGTCAACAGGTATTTCCGTGTTAATGCTTCCGTCCGCGTTTTTAACATCCGGCGAAAGACCCGGCTGAAGTACATGTTCCTCACCGTCGTTGCCGTTCAACTGCAAGAACCACGTTGACGGCTCCAGAGATAACTTAAATTTGTCACTTTCCTTTATTTCTCTTCCGTCAAGAAGAACGCGGGCCTTAATGCCAAGCGAGTTATAGTTATATGCATCAAGATATTCGACATTGCTTTCATCGGGTTCGCTCATGCCGAAAGCAGTTACCGCGATCGGCTGGTATTTATTTGTAAAGCTTGCAAGAGCCGTACGTGCCGTATCCGAAATACTGCTCGAACGCGATTTTTGATTTCCCAAAGCGGGTGACAATTCAAATCCGTTAGGCATGTTCTTGGCCTTTCGCGGATTTTCATTGCTTTCGTCAAGACCGGATTTTGTTGAAAGGTCAACAACTCCCTCGTCATACACAACGCCGCTTACCGTGTCAGTATAACCATCCGCATCCGATAATCCGTCAAGGAAAGGATCCTGCTTATATGTGTCGGGATCACTTTCATCAACAGGAACTTTACTGTCTTTTTGTGTCTTGACGTCATCAAGCTCCATAATTGTATAAGCGGTTCCGTTAGGAAGATCATTAATAGTGATACGCTCGCCTGCGACAAGGGTGAATATCGCCGAGACTTCGTTTCCTGCGCCGCGTTTTTTGAACACCAGAGCTTTATTCGGATCGCCGTCAATTTCAACGCCCGTGCTTAAATTGGTTTTGGTGTCCTCGACCGGAATAATTTTTGTTCCGGTTTCATCAAGTTCAGCCTCGGTAACATTTCCGAGAGTGAGCTTATAAACGAAATATTGATGCTTAATATATTTGTCTATTGCTTCCTGCGTTGTATTGTAAGGCTCAACGCTTTTGTGTATCGAAAGACCGCCCATGTACGAATATCCGGCGTATGCCTCTTGGGTTGCGTTTGCGTGAATATCTATGTACTGGGTTATAGTCGTCTCTTCGGCGCTTGCCTCGATTACGCCGTCGCCGTCCTTATCACCGTTGCTCGAGTACGCGACCGAGTTATAGGGGCAGCCCTCCGGCAGCTCAATTATCACGCGGTAATGTCCCGGGATAAGTCCCTGAAGGCCGGTATATTCGGGAGTTTCTTTTTCCTCACTTATTCTCTTACCAACCTTGCCGCCGGTTTGGTTCGTTCCTTTTCCCGGTTCATACGCATAAGCAAGATCAATAAGTTCGCCGTCTTTGTTTGTCAAAAATACGGTTGTTGTTTTATTAACTGTAAGATCTATATTATATTCGTGACTGTCCGGTAGATTTTCATCATAAGCAGGATTTTCAATAACCTTGTCAAACGAATCTTGATATCTGCCGTCGGCTTCCACTCCTTCGGTGTCGCCGGTCAGCGCGTTTCGCTTCGCGATATGAACTATCGCGCCCTCAATTCCCGGCTCGCCCTCATCCTTCTTTCCGTTATGGTTCTTGTCATACCACACCGTCTCTTTAAGATTTGAAGGCTGAGTTATAATAGTAAACTCCCAGTTGTCATATTTTTCTTCATATACTCCTCTGTTAAGCTGAACACTGTTAAGCGAAGCGCTTCCGGTATAGAAAACCCTGTAATCATAATATTGATCCGGAGCGACATTGTTACTGGCTTTATCAAGCTTAAGTGTATATTGGGGCAAATCATCATACGAGACAACCGCTCCCAGCGCTTCATCAACCGAAATGCCGGTCTTTTTATATGCCGCGTTTTCCTTATAGAAGTCATACAGCTTTTTCTTTTGCTCCTCGGTTAAGGTATTATATTGGCTACCGTCAGCGTCACCCGCAAGAATTTCAAGTATTGCCTTTACTTCCGGATCATCCGATGTCACATTGCCCTCGGCGCTGTTTTTAAGAACGCCGTATATTTCAAACGCGGCGCTCATGGAAACATCGCGCAGTTCCTCAGGCTTCCACATAGCGTGTATGCGCAAAGCTTTATCGGTAGGCTTACTTATATATCCGACGTTAGCGGCGTAAACAATTTTTTGATTTTCATTTCGTGTTGCCAAATTAACCGTCTGCACACAGACATTGGGTTTCTCACCATATTCTTGACCGTTTTTGCCGACTGTTGTTACGCGGTGCGTGATAACGTCATTTCCCGCCAGAGGATCGGAATAAGTTATTGTCAAAGTAACGGTTTTAGCTCCCTCGCCAAAAGCACGCATATCTATGGGTATGCTGTAATAACCGTATGTATTTGTAACAGCTTTATATGTAACCGGCTCATTGGGGTCTGAACCCTCGATGTTTTTTCGGCTTCCGTAAGAAGCTACAATAGTGGCAAGCGGCAGTTCTCTGTCATCTGTCGCCTTGTCATAAACACCAATACCGGTATTGTCGGTTCTGGACGTGTCAAGAAAGACAAAGCCTGTCAGCAGTTTCTGATTATCATAGTTATCAAGGCTGATCGCTTCCGTCATAACCTTGTTGTTGGCCTGACGAGCCGCCGCATATGTCCAAACATCCACTATACCGTGGTCACACGCGCCATCACTTGTGGATACAGCCGCGTTTTTGGTAAGCTTTCGAGCGTCCACGCTTGCCCCCGAACCAAATTCATAAGAGGCAATGCCGTCAATGCTCATATCTTCAAATGTTGCGTCTGTTGCTCTCCATTTTCCGTTAAGCGTCTCATTCACAACATCTATTGTATGTGATTTAAAGGCCGCAAGAATATCTGCGGGAGAGCCCGCTTCATTATCCTCTGGAAAATAAGGATTAGAAACATTTACAAACCCATATTCTACATCAGCTGTACTCGGGTTAAATGAAGCTGCCGCTCCCATTACCTTCTCACCGGACTTAGTACAAGATTGATTTTTTGAAAGGTTCCAATACCAAGTATTATTTCCTATGCCGTAGTTCCCGCTAATTACACTTTCAGTACCACTATTACCTTTCTTCTTTCTTGTATATGCGAAAGGAAAGGTATCAATAGCATAATCCCTTAAGAGTCCCTCGTCCAAATTGTTATAATATACATTTGAGCGCGCCTCTATCTGTTTGTCAAGTCCGAGCTGTTTTCCTTCGTCATCAAAAACCATCCATTGCGGAGCGTTCTCAAGCCAAAGGGAAATACCTTGATTCATATTTTCCACATCGCCCAAAGGGAAGTGTACCTCACCCGCCTTGATCTCGGCCGTAACCGTACCGCGCGGTGTGTTTCCGAAATAAGTTCCCATAGGCAGTATGCGTCCATAGTGGTCCCTGCCGTCCCATTTTATCCTGTTCGGCTGTTGATTTCCGTTCACGGCGGTGTTGCCCAGCATTACCTTGCCGAGGGATTTGTAACCATTTTCGGAAAGAAATTTCTGCTCGTTGGTCGTAAGGCCCTCATATAAATCTTGATAGTTCTCAGCCGTTATTTCTTCATATTTTACATAATTGTCAAGCGCCTGGCTTGATCCTGTTCCGCCGATTGTGTTTCCCAGGTTCGTGGGATGCCTGTTATATTTTCCGTCTTTTTGTTCAACAGCCATAACGGCGTACCATTTGCCGCCCGATTTATATATAAAGTTTATATCATCCGGAGTGCTGAGGCATATTTCGTCATTATGTATTTTGTCGGCGTCATCATAACTGGAAGTATAACCGGACTCACCATGGTAGTGTTTCGCGTACATGTTGCTCATGTCAATAATAACTCTGTATGACGTCGCGGCGTCGGTTTCGACAACAAAATATCCGCCGGCGCCTACATAGCCCGAATTATTGGTAGTTATATTTTCATCCGATGTCTCGCCGCTGGGCTGGCCGTCAAACTTAATGCTCTTGACGTTTCCCGGTTCCTGAGGCGTTGCCTTGACTATGCTGTCCGAAATTGTGTTATCGGGATAATTCACAAACATGTGATAAGGCGAGTCAACATCCGTAACCTCGTTGTCAGGGCCGAGAATGTAAACGCCGTCCGGATTTCCGTTTTTGTCCGTCAAATTTTTAAGCGACGCAAAACTTGTTGTGTTTGACAGCGGGAAGTGAATGGAATGATAAGCCGAAGCGTTGGTACCGCTGCCTATATTGCCGCGTGAATTTGCATACATTGAAAATGTGTTCGGCTGCATTCCGTTAAGGCCGAACTTCCATATATATCCGTCTCTTGTCACAACATGAAGATATCCGTAGACATCGCCGCTGTTCTGCATGGCGATAGCATCCATCCATACTCTTCCGTTAACTTCATTGTAACCCGTAATTTCAGACTCGGGCGTTTCTCTTTGAGGCTGCGTCACGGTAACATCCCATGACAGCACATGATTTTGAGAATGAGCACCGTTTATATCTGTATTAAGCTTCATGTTACCGGGAGACGAGCCGCCGGCTTGAGAATTGGTAGCAGTACTTACATCGGTATAAAATTCAAGAACATACATACCCGACTGCGGAGCCGTGTACTGATACGCAGTATATTTATCAGCTTCATTACCCTCCTTCTTAAGAGTTAAAGGTTTATCATCGGGTGATTTGGGGCCGGCTGCTTCGTTTTTCAATGAACTAATATAGCCCTTGTCGGCACTCAAATCAATATTTTGAACCTGACCGTCCGGAAGAGTCATTTTAACGTCATCGGTTCTTTCTATTTCATTTGACGCAATAAATACAACCTCGCCCTCGTAGGCATAAAATTTTACTTTTTGCTGCTGACTTACGCCCATAAAAAGGCCCGGGTTCTTATACGCCATAAAGCTCCATCGCGCCTGGTTAGACTTTGGCACCGGCGAAGCGTAAGGATTTTCAGCTTTTGCCACATCGTCGGCGTTTTCCTGCGAGGACAAAACAATGTCTCTCGAGCCTTCGGCGCGGACCGCGGCCGTGCCGCACAAAAGCGTCACGGCACATACAAACGCCATAATGATCGTGATTAAAATTCCGTTGCGTGTCTTACCCATAACAAACTCCTTTATAATATTATATCTAAAGCTTTTATATATTTACATTTTTCTTTGTAAGCATTATAATCATAACACGTTCACCCATGAACAAGTCAATAGTTTGAAGTGATTTTTTTGAAAAAATTATTTACAGTAGGTCAGGTGTGCAAATGCCGCGGCGTTTCACATTCGACTGTTCCGCATATGGAAAACAGATGGTAAATTAAAAACTAAAATAAATTACCCCCCCCCGAAAGGAAATTTCACCTTGTGAAATTTCCTTTCGGGAGGGTATAATATGCTTATCGTTCACACGCATAATATTATGCCATAAAACAAATATGATTTCAAGTGTTTTTATAACACAAATTAACGAAAATTTAGCATATTTTTATACGATTGTGTTTTTTATCCCATATCAACAAAAGACCGCCCGTCAATGCTCCCCGTTCCGTTACAAAATGCAAAATAATTATATTGCCTTTTTTATATCCGTTTCGGCTCCGTTATTACAACTCAATTTCCTCGCCTGTAT
This sequence comes from uncultured Monoglobus sp., assembly GCA_947624305.1. Taxonomy (GTDB): domain Bacteria; phylum Bacillota; class Clostridia; order Monoglobales; family Monoglobaceae; genus Monoglobus. The sequence goes on from CANQKC010000001.1 coordinate 117,355, forward strand.
CGGTTAAAATTTGAGCTTGCAAAGCCTTTTTTGTATATCCGTTAAGACTGCAGCCTTGCTGTTCGGCTATAGCTTGCAAAACCTTTTTTTGACCTTTTTTAACTCTAAAAGGAACTTGATCATAGGCTTTGGCATTATATTTAGCATTAGCTCTCTTTCTTGCCTCGGACAACGGCATAAAATCACCCCTTGACACAGATTAAATTATGTGTTATAATCTGAGTACAGAGGGAACGGCTTTGACCGTTCCGCAGATGACAAACTATTATAGTCGCCCTATCCGCAAAATGGGGCGACTATTTCTTTATGTACTTCACAATCTCAAGGATAATAACCAAGATTATTATCAGCAAAATATTGTTTACGTCCATACCCACACCCCCTTTCGGGTAGTGTCGGAACAGTCGCCACCGTTCCTTTGATCTGCACTCATTGATATTATTATATCATAAGCATACAATGTTATCAATTTATAATATTAACAAAAACAACCTGATAACATTGTATAATTTGCATATCTGTTTTATGAAGTAATCATAATCAAGAAAAATCAACCGCCACAAAAAGAACACCTTGCTTGCAAGGTGTTCGCAAAAAGGCGCATCGGGGCTCCCGCAAAGTCCGCAGGACTTTGTGGGAAAAGCGCCGAAGAAGGCAGTCAAAAAAGAAGACCTTGCAGGCAAGGTCTTCGTAAAAAACCGCCTTCTTCGGCGCTGGTATGCCCAGCGGGATTTGAACCCGCGACCTTCAGAGTCGGAGTGACGATCAGCACTTTCAGTAATTTTTGATAATCCCCCGAAATCAACGTTTTCACGGCGTTTTCAGCGTTTTTACTTTTTGTGGCCTTTGGTAAAATATCGGCTTTTTGGCGTCTGTAGTCGCCAAATAGTCACCAAGAAATCACCTAAAATCAACGCTATAACGTCACTTCTATTTTGAGTAGTCGCCAAAAATTAAAAATCGTGGTATATTCGCCGGATTATACACGAAATAATATAATTTTACCTTGCCGCTCCAATCCTCGGATAAATCAAAAACGGAGCGGCTTTTATATGCTCCGCTCCGTTACAAAACGCAAAATAATTATACCGCCTCGGCAACTCCATTATCCCACAGTTCGGTACATTCCAAATCAATAAAATCATTCCACGAAATACCATAGCCGCCCAGATCGGTTCTTACACTGTTAAACAATACATCATTCTCAAGAGGCTTAAAATCTTCCATTCGCTCTATAAGCGGTTTTACGTCATAGAGTTTAATTATCCCGTTTTCAAATTTAATCCGGAGCATTAAATCGTGTAACGGCTCCACGCTTTTTACCTTGATAAACACAAAATCAGCTCCTTTACTTTTTATTTCAGCGGCGGTAATTTTGTAAATTCCTGTGTTTCCCAGATTTTTAACAATTCATTTTCATGTAGTTTTACCCATTCAGCAAGTATTTTTTCAGCGCGTGGCGGTAAATCCCCTTCCATGAGCCTTTGAGTTTTTATTTCCATTACGCCTATATACTCATTCTCATATATTGCGTGTATATGCGGCGGGTTATGTTCACGCTGTAAAAAATACATTTTAACAACCATACCGTAAAACCTTGATAATATCGGCATACTTCCCAACTCCTTTTATTACAATTCAATTTTCTCGCCTGTATCGGTCAAAATTTTGGCTTGTAAAGCCTTTTTTGTATATCCGTTTAGACTGTCGCCTTGCTGTTCGGCTATAGCTTGTAAAACTTGTTTTTGTCCTTTTTTAACCACTATTCGCAAGCTATCATAATTCTTTGCATTGTATTTGTTTTTTGCTCTTGTTTGGGAATTTCCAACTGCCATATTAAAAATCACCTCTTGACACAGATTATATTATGTGTTATAATTTGAGTACAGAGGAAACATCTTTGGTTGTTTCCGCTAACGATTTTACAAAAGTAATAACCGCCCAGCGATTACCAAACGGGGGCGGTTATTTCTTTATGTTCTTCACGAGTTCTGCAAAAGCGATTATAAAAATCACTAATAATAGCATTTCTATGTAGTCCATAAGCTTCACCACCTAATGCGCGTTTTATCAACGTACACGGAGCGGAAGCAACCGCCAATGTTTCCTTTGGTCTGTACTCATTGATTTTATTATAGCATATAAATTTATATTGTACAAGTATAAAATTGCACAAATATACTTGTACAACTTTGTACAATTTGTATATTGACTTATAGGTGTACAAGTAGTATAATATAACCATAGTCAAGGGAAACCAAGGCTAAATAAATCTTAAATGAGTTTTAAAAAATGAGTGAGAACGTATTGACGAAAATGATTAAGGACTACAAGGAGCTTACCGCAATGATCGACGAGCTTAAACAGGAAGCTGAGAGCATAGCAGACGAAATCAAAGCCGAGATGATAAGCCGGGACACGGACGAAATCAGAGCTGACATCTACAAGGTACGCTATAAGAGGGTGACAAGCACCAGATTTGACAGCAAGAGCTTTAAGGAAAAACGCAAACATCAAACAGAGTTATTGTAGTTTCAAAGCACGTTATAGATCTGATACGGCAGTTAAAGCTCGAAAAGGCAAAGAAACAGTTTGAGCTCGGAACCTATTGGAAAAATACAAATTATTTGTTCACCACGGAGCGGGGCGAACCTATGAACGTGTCAACGCCATATCAAGCGTTTAAGAAGATAATCAGGCGGCATAACCGAATGATAGAGGCAGACAAAAGCTTTAAACCAAAACAAAAGCAATCGCTGCTCCTTCCTGATATACCGCTCCACGGGCTCAGGCACACATCGGCAACTTTGCTTATAGCGAAATCCATTGACCCTAAGACAGTCTCGGCAAGGCTCGGACACTCCCAGACGAGCACAACACTTAACATATACGCCCACGCCTTAAAATCTCTTGATGAAACGGCAAGCACAGCTCTTGAAGATATTTTACAGGCAAAATGAAAACTTTGTGATTTATTTAACAGTCGCCAAATAGTCACCAAAACACAAAACCGCTCTTTTACGGAGCGGCTTTTCTTTTTCAAAACTAACGTATCTTCGGCGTTTTGAGTGGTATGCCCGGCGGGATTTGAACCCGCGACCTTCAGAGTCGGAGTCTGACACTCTATCCAACTGAGCTACGGACACATATTCGCAAGAAATTATTATATCACAGGTTTTCGGTTTTTGCAAGCCTTAATTTCAAAAACCGGGCGGAAATTCCGCCCGGCCTTTTATTTCTGTATCGTTATTCCCGATTAATGGTGGAACAGGCGGATGCCGGTGAACGACATCGCTATGCCGTACTTGTTGCAGGCGTCGATTACGTTGTCGTCCCTGATCGAGCCGCCGGGCTGGGCGATCACGGTCACGCCCGACTTGTGGGCGCGCTCGATATTGTCGCCGAACGGGAAGAACGCGTCGCTGCCCAGAGCCACGTCAGTGTTCTTTTTGAGCCATTCCTTCTGTTCCTCTTTGGTGAACACGGGCGGCTTGGTCTTAAATATCTTCTGCCACTCGCCCTCTTTGAGCACGTCCATATACTCGTCAGAGATATAAACGTCTATGGCGTTGTCGCGGTCGGCTCTGCGTATGCCGTCAACAAACTCGAGCGCCAGCACCTGCGGCGACTGTCTGAGCCACCAGATGTCGGCCTTGTTTCCCGCGAGGCGGGTGCAGTGTATTCTGGATTGCTGGCCCGCGCCGATGCCTATCGCCTGACCGTCCTTGACGTAGCACACGCTGTTTGACTGGGTGTATTTGAGCGTAATCAGCGAGATCATCAGATCGCGCTTCTGCGCCTCGGTCATCTCGGTGTTTTGAGTAACGACGTTCGACAAAAGCTCCTCGTTGATATCAAGCTCGTTTCTGCCCTGCTCGAAGGTCACGCCGAACACCTGCTTATGCTCGATCGGGTCGGGGGTGTAGTTTTCGTCAATCTGGATTATGTTATAGTTTCCGCCGCGCTTGCCTTTTAATATTTCAAGCGCCTTTTCCTCATAGCCCGGAGCAATCACGCCGTCGCTGACCTCTTTGGCGATGAGCTGCGCCGTGGGAACATCACACACGTCCGACAGCGAAATGAAGTCGCCGAAGGACGACATTCTGTCCGCGCCTCTGGCTCTGGCGTAGGCCGAGGCGAGAGGCGAGAGTTCGATCGACTCGTCGATAAAGTATATCTTTTTGAGCGTGTCCGAAAGCTCGAGTCCGACCGCGGCGCCGGCGGGCGAAACATGTTTGAACGAGGTAGCGGCGGGGAGGCCGGTCGCCTTTTTGAGTTCCTTAACGAGCTGCCAGCCGTTCAGCGCGTCCAAAAGGTTGATGTAGCCGGGTTTGCCGCACAGCACGGTAATCGGCAGATCGCCGCCGTTTTCCATATACACCCGCGAGGGTTTCTGATTAGGATTGCAGCCGTATTTTAATTCCATTTCATTCATAACAATTCCTCCTTATTTGTTCTTGTTCACTATTCTGGACTCGGTTTTGCCGGTGGCTATGTCTATGTATCTGACGAACAGCGAAACTTTGTTGTCCTCATTGAGGCTTGTCCATAATGTGTCGGTGAACTCGTCGATCGAGTTCGGGATCTCAACTTTCTTGGGCTCGCCCTCAAAGCTCGGCAGCGGATCGCCGTCGCCCTTGTAGGTGTGGATAAAATGTCCGTATCCGCTTTTCGGGTTTGAATACGCGAACGTAAATCTCCGGCACGACTCGGGATCGCCGTCGGCGCTTTTTAATATCGACATCGCGTAGTTGTAGGTTCCGTCCGATACCTTCATGACCGCCGAAATTCTCGGCGTGTAGTTCGGGGCATCGGGCTCGAACTCGCGACCGCGGAGCGACTGCTCGAACGTCATCTGCTTGTTCATCAGATCGTATATTGTGTCGGTCTGATCGCCGTTGGTGACGATCGTCTTGTTGCCCAAAACGCGAACCGGCGCGTAGATAATGAGCGACGGATCCTCGAGTTTTGACTCATCAAACGCTTTGGTCCTAATGCCGTCTCCGTCCTCGACAAACACGCGGTTGCGGCTGTTTGTGCTTCTGCCCATGATAAAGTATGCGCATACCGCGCTGTTTCCGTCGGCCGATTTGCCGACGATAATTCCCCGTCCGGGGTATGAGTTGTTTTTCAGCTCATCGCTGATATTTATTGTTTTCATGATTATTCCTCCTTACATAACATCTCAACGGCGCGGGGCAGGATTATCCATTCGGCCTGCTCCATAACGCGTCTTTGCAAAATTTCCGGAGTGTCGCCGTCTTGAATTTCCACCGCCTTTTGCAGCAGAATTTTTCCGCCGTCAACAACCTCATTGACAAGGTGCGCGGTGGCCCCGGTCACCTTGACTCCGTAATCAAGCGCCGCCTCGTGCACCTTGAGCCCGTACATGCCCTCGCCGCAGAACGACGGTATCAGCGACGGGTGAATGTTCACGATTTTGCCCGCGTATTCCTTGAGCAGTTTTCCGCCGAATATCGCCAAAAATCCCGCAAGCACGATAATATCGACGTTCATTTCCTTCATGTATTCGCATATCTTTTCGCTGAACTTATCAATATCGCCGCCGCAGTCCGCGTTCTTGCGGATGACCTTTGTCGGGATCCCGGCTTTTTCGGCTCTCGTCAGTCCGTACGCGCCCGCGCTGTTTGAGCAGACGCACACGATCCTGCCGCTCTTTATGATCCCGCTTTTCTCGGCGTCAATAAGCGCCTGCAAATTTGTACCGCCGCCCGAAATCAAAACTCCTATGTTCTTCATATTATGTCCACGCCTTTCTCGCCGGCGACTATTCTGCCGACAACATAAGCCTTCTCGCCCGCGGCTTCGATCACCTCAACGGCCTTGTCCGCCTGATCGGCGGGCACGACAAACATCATGCCGATACCCATATTATAGGTGTTGAACATATCATGCTCGGAAACGCCGCCCAGCTTTTGCAGTTTTTTGAATATCGGCGGAGTCTCAAAGCCGCTCTTGTCGATCTCGGCTCTTGTGCCGTCTTTGAGCATGCGCGGAATATTCTCGTAAAATCCGCCGCCCGTTATATGCGAGACCGCTTTCACGTCAACCGTTTCAATCGCCCTCAGCATCGGCTTTACATATATCTTTGTCGGCTCAAGCAACGTTTCGCCGATCGAGGCGCCAAGCTCGTCATCATATTTTTTAAGAGCCTCGGCGCACTCCGCGCTGTCGTCAATATTAAATATCTTTCTGACCAAAGAGTAGCCGTTGCTGTGAACGCCCGAGGACGCGATACCGATTATCTTATCGCCGACTTCTATTCTCTCGCCGTCAATGATCTTGTCCTTATCGACTATGCCGACCGAAAATCCCGCCAGATCATACTCGTCCGGATCGTAAAATCCGGGCATCTCGGCCGTTTCGCCGCCGACTAAAGCGCAGCCCGCCTTGACGCAGCCGTCGGCCACTCCTTTTACTATGTCCGCGATCTTCTCGGGGGTGTTTTTTCCGACCGCTATGTAGTCAAGAAAGAACAGCGGCTTCGCGCCTCCGCACACAATGTCATTGACGCACATCGCCACGCAGTCCTGACCCACCGTGTCGTGCTTATCCATGATAAACGCGAGTTTAAGTTTGGTTCCGACTCCGTCGGTTCCCGAGACAAGGACGGGATTTTTATATTCCCCGCCAAGCTCGAACAGGCCTCCGAAGCCGCCTATTCCCGAAATAACTCCGGGTATGTTTGTTCTTTTGACGTGCTCCTTGATCAGCTCGACCGATCTGTAACCCGCCTCAACGTCAACTCCGGCGTTTTTATACGCTTCGCTCATTACATCGCCTCCCTATATATTGTCATAAAGCTCTTTTTGCAATTTTTTGTCTTTTTCGTCAACGGCCGCCGCCATGTCGGCCTTGAACTTTTCAAGCGCCTCGGAAAGCTTCTCATCGCTGAGCGCCAGCATCTGCACGGCCAGAATTCCCGCGTTGTCCGAGCCGTTCACTCCGACCGTCGCCACCGGGATACCCGTCGGCATCTGAACCATTGAGAGCAGCGAGTCAAGCCCGTCCATAAACGACGATTTGATCGGCAGCGCGATGACCGGCAGCGTGGTATACGCCGCGATAACTCCGCCCAGATGAGCCGCCTTGCCCGCGGCCGCGATTATCACCTTAACTCCGCTTGCCTTGGCGTTCTTCGCGAACTCCTCGGCCTTTGCGGGGGTCCTGTGCGCCGAGATCACATGCGCCTCAAAATCAACGCCGAACGATTTAAGCACGTCGATCGCGCCCTTCACCACAGGCAGATCAGAGTTGCTTCCCATTACGATTGCTACTTTTGCCATTAGTTTTCCTCCTTTTTTATGCTAATTTGATTGTATATCAAGTTACGCGTTTTGTCAACATATTACAGCATTAAAAATACCAAATCCGCCGTATATTTTAATAAAAAACGGCCTTTGATTTTTATGTAAAATAACCCAAAATAATGCTAAGTTATAATTGACTTTAATTAGCCCTTATGATAAAATAAGTTGAATGATAATGGGCGGAATTACGCAAATGATTGTAAGGAGCGTAAATATGTTTAAGAAGAACAAATTCGGCAAAATAATAACGCCGCTTTTGCTTTGCCTGCTCGCAGCCGCGGTGCTTCTGATCGGAATTGCATATTTCAATTTTATCTCAAAGAAGATCTATGAGGACAGCACGGATCATCTTTCCGAGATCTACGATCAGGTCAACCGCTCTTTCGGCGCGTTCGTGGACAGGAACTGGGGCCTGCTTGAAAGCTGGGACGAGTATTTCGCGAAGGAAAACCCGGATCCCGCCGCGGTCTCGGATTTCATCGCGAAGGAAAAGGAATACTGGGGATTTTCCGACTTCTACTTTCTCTCGGGCGGCGAGGCGTATATGACTGCCTCGGGCTCCGCCGGAACAATGGATTTGGGAGATGCCAAAACAAACCTGACCGAACAGGGCGAGCCGATCATGGCGGGCGACACTCCGGAGTCGGGCAGGGACGTTATCGTGTTCGCCGCGCCCGCCGCGCCCGGCAGCTATAACGGATTTGAATATGACGCCGTCGCCGTCAGCTACAACAACGCCGACATGGCGAGCTCGCTGAACGTAGACGCTTTTTCGGGCAAGGCGAAATGCTTTGTTGTACATAACGACGGCAGCGTCCTGCTCTCCACGCAGACCGGCGGAAACGTGTTTGAAAACTTTCTTGTTTACCTCAAAGCCGCGTCGGATATTTCGCCGGATGTCCTCAGCCAAATCGGCGGCGATTGGCAAAACGGAAGATCGGGCCTGCTTCAGTGCAAGATCGGCGGCGTGAACTATTGTATTCTCTATCAGCCCGTGGGCTATCAGGATTACATACTTTTGAGCGCCGTGCCGCAAAGCGTGTTAAGTGCGGGATTTTTGTCGGTGCAGAAGGTCACGATGAACGTGCTGATAATTATATTCCTGCTCATCGGCGCGGCTGTGATCGCGCTGCTTATTCTGCGCGGTCGCAGACTCTCAAGGCTCAATAAGACCGAGCTTCGTTACCGCGAGCGCATGTTTGACTTGCTTTCAAACAGCGTTGATGATATATTCATCATGCTCGATTCCGCAAATCATAACGTTGACTATATAAGCCCGAACATAGAGCGGCTGCTCGGCATACCGCTCAAGGACGCGCAGGCCGACATCAGAGTTCTTGAAAAATGCGCGCTCGGCGGCGACATTGTTATCCCGCGCGACGAGCTTGAGGCGATACCGCTTAACGGCAGCAAGCACCGCGATTATGAGTACATGCACCAGAGCACAGGCGAGCGCCGCTGGTACAGAATGACGGTCTATCATATGAGCATCGCCGATGTTAAAAAGTACATAATCGTGTTGTCCGACAGGACGCGCGACCAGCTTATGAACCAGAAGCTGCAGGAGGCGCTGGACGCGGCGAAAAGCGCGAACGAGGCCAAGAGCAACTTCCTCTCGAATATGTCGCACGACATACGGACGCCGATGAACGCCATTGTCGGCTTCTCGGTGTTGCTTGAGAAGGACGCTGACGACCCCGACCTCGTGCGCGAATACACGCGTAAAATAACCGCCTCAAGCCACCATCTGCTGAGCCTTATCAACGACGTGCTTGACATGAGCAAGATCGAGAGCGGCAAAACGTCGCTTAACGTTGACTGCTTCAGCCTCCCCGCGCTGTTTGAGGAGCTCGGCATTATACTCATGCCGCAGGCCAAGGCCAAAAAGCAAACATTTAAGACGATCGTCAAGGGCGCCCCGCCCGAGCAGCTTGTCGGCGACAAGCTCCGCCTTAACCAGATCCTGATCAATCTGCTTTCAAACGCGATAAAATACACGCCCGACGGCGGCGAGATAGAGTTTATAGTGAGCGAGCTTCCGAGCCCAACGCCGCAGTTCGCCAAAATAAGGTTCACCGTCCGCGACAACGGAATTGGGATGAGCGAGGAATTTCTTGAACAGGTGTTTAATCCGTTCAGCAGGGAAATAAGCTCAGTCACAAACAAAATCCAGGGAACGGGCCTCGGCATGGCGATCACCAAAAATCTCGTTGACCTTATGGGCGGCATAATCAACGTTGAGAGCGCTCCCGGCAAGGGCAGCACGTTCACTGTCGAGCTTACGTTCACGGTTCCCGACGCTGAGGAGCCCGAAACATGGCTGCGCCGAAAAATTCCGAGAATGCTCGTGGCCGACGACGAGGAGGACATATGCCTGAGCATAAAAGAGCTTATGCGCGGCACGGGCGTTGACGTTTCCTTTGCCACCGACGGCGCGTCCGCCGTCAGCGCGGCGGTCAAAGCGCATAAAAGCGGCAGCGGCTTTAACGTTATTCTGCTTGACTGGAAAATGCCCGGAATGGACGGCGTTGAGGCCGCGCGCGAAATCCGCGCGGAGATAGGCGCCGACGTGCCGATTTTGGTTCTGACGTCATATGACTGGACAGATATCGAGACAGAGGCCCGCAAGGCCGGCATAAACGCCTTTATGCCCAAACCGTTCTTCGTATCAACGCTTAAACAGACGCTTGAACCGCTTTTTACGGACAAAGACGGAACCGCGGCCGAGCGGACAGCCGAGGATGACAAGGTTATGGAAGGCCTGCGTTTCCTCGTCGCCGAGGATAACGAGCTTAACGCCGAGATCCTTAAAGAGCTGCTCGGCATGGAGGGCGCGGAATGCGAGATCGCGGTCAACGGCAAAGAGGCGGTCGAAATATTTGAAAATTCAGCTCCCGAATATTACGACATGATACTTATGGACGTGCAAATGCCGATAATGAACGGCTATGACGCAACGAGAGCGATCCGCTCGCTTGAGCATCCGTCGGCGAAAACCGTTCCGATCGCGGCTATGACCGCGAACACATTCGCCGAGGACGTGCGCGACGCGCTCAATTCGGGTATGGACGGCCATCTTTCAAAGCCGATCGACATGGCCGCCGTCAAAGAGCTTGTCGCGAAGCTTATAAACAACAAAAACAATTCGGGTGACGGCCCCAAAAATGAAAACGGCGGTGATTGATATGAAATTTTTTAAGAAAAAATGCCTTATACTTTTGCTGGCCGCAGCCGCGGCTGTGCTTATGACGTCATGCTCGGGCCTTGCGCCCGACAAAAATTCAGATAAGGTCACGCTTTCGGTCATGGGCAAGGAAAGCGATCTGAACAAAAGCTATATGACCAAAATATTTGACCTGTATGAAAAATCCACCGGAAACAAGCTGGATATAATGTCATTCGAGGACAGCGAATATGAAACCACGGCAGTCCGTAAATTCGCGAAGGGCGATGTTCCGGATATATTCCTGCATTTCCACAATGCCGATCTGAACCGATTTAACGTTGCTGACAACTTTTGTTTTCTGAATGACGAAAAATGGGTCGACGACCTGACCGACGGCGCCGAAGCCTATTGCCGCGACAAGGACGGAAACCTTCTCGGCCTGCCCTTCTGGGAAAACTCGGTTTCGGGCTGCTATTACAACAAGACGATCCTCGACGGCTTAGGCCTTAAGCCCGCGACAAATCAGGCGGAGTTTGACGTTCTCTGCCAGGTCCTCGCCGACACGGGCTACACGCCGATCTGCTGGCCCGCCGACGGCTGCTCGTGGATGGCGCAGTTCGGACTTGATCCAATCTTCGCCGACGACCCGGCGCTGCTTGAAAGACTTAACAAAAACGAAGTGTCCTACGCCGATATTCCCGAGGTCAACAATATGGTTAACTGGATCTCGAATGCAGCCGATAAGGGCTGGTTCGGCGCGGATTATCTTGAAACCGGCTGGTCGGAGATCAGCCCCGCGATCGCCTCGGGCGAGGCAGTCATGACCTTTATCTGGGACACATGGTTCGACACCGACTTTGAGCCCGGCGGCAAATACTCCAAAGACGACTTCGCGGTTATGCCGGTGTTTATGAACACCGCCGACAGCGGCACCTACGAGGGCGGAAACCTCAATATGATGATGGTCAACAAAAACAGTGAAAATCTTGAAGCGTCTCTTGATTTTCTGGATTTTTGCGCCGATCCCGAAAACTATAACAAAGCATTTGACGGAATCTCAACAGTCAACTGCTTTAAGGGTCAGACTACCAATATCCAGTCAAAGCCCGTTATTGACGCCGCGGCGTCGATCGCGGCAAATGAGCGCGTTTCCACCGCGGCTTCCAGAATTAACGGCTACAGCGCCGACGACGTCGCTGCCGCGCTCCACGATATGCTGAGCGGCAAGACCGACGCGCGCGGCTGCATAAAACGCATGGATGAGTACAGGATAACCGAGGCGCAAAATCAGGTTTCGGATGAGTTTTAACTTTCAAAAAAATTAAGCCGCGGTCGCAGCCGCGGCTTTTTTCAGCGTTCATAAACTATTTTTCCGTTCACCATTGTGTATTTGACGTCACTGCATTTTGCGGAATAAACAATGCTCGATACCGGGTTGTTGACCGGTCTCAGGTGCGGCGCGTCAAAATCGACCACGATCATGTCGGCGAGAAATCCCTCTTTTATCATTCCAAGGTTGTCAAAGCCGAGCGCCCTCGCTCCGTTGACAGTCGCCATTTTAAGCGCTGTCTCCGCGGGAACAGCCGTCGGATCAAGCCCCGCTCCCTTGTGGATAAGCGCGGCGGTCTTGATCTCTTCAAACATGTCGAGGCTGTTGTTGCTCGACGCGCCGTCCGTGCCGATCGCGACGTTTATCCCAATCTCAAGCATTTTCGGAACCGGCGCGATCCCCGAAGCAAGCTTTAAATTGCTTATGGAATTGTGAGCTACCGAAACGCCGTGCTTTTTTAAAATTTCAAGGTCCTTGTCCGTCATAACAACGCAATGGGCCGCGATCGTCGGGTTCTCAAACAGTCCCGTACTCTCCATATAGGCGGTCGGCGTCATATTGTGCTCGATCTCACAGTCCGAGAACTCGGTCCGCGTCTCGGCAAGGTGGGTGTGGATAGGCATGTTGTGCTCTTTCGCATAAGCGGCGCACTTTTCCAAAAGCTCAAACGAGCATGTGTATATCGCGTGGGGCGAAAAAGTGAAGCTTATAAGATCATTGTCCTTGAACTCCTCCGCCATTTCCTCCATCAGTCTGACCTTGCGGTCATAGCCGTCAAAATTCACACAGTCGCTGAGGACAGCGCGTATTCCTTTTTCCGCAGCGGCTCTGCCTGTCTCGACTTGATAGAAATACATGTCGCTGAAGCATGTGGTTCCGCCCGCGAGCATTTCGTCTATCGCGATCTCACTGCCGCGGCGCACATCTTCGGGCGTCATCTTATCCTCAAACGGAAAAATTTTGTTATACAGCCAGTCCTGCAAATTCATGTCGTCCGCGTAACCCCGAAGCAGCGTCATGGCCGTGTGCGTGTGGGCGTTTATAAGCCCCGGCAGAAGCGCCTTGTTTTCACCGTCTATCACGCGGTCAAAGCTGCCCTCGGGGCGCGTTTTGCCGACATATCCGATAAGCTTTCCGTCGGTCAGAACAAAGCCGTTTTTGATGACGCCGGCATCGTCGTCCATGGTTATGATCGTTATGTTTTCAAATAAAGTTTTCATAAATTATTCTCCCATAATATTGTCGGCGCTATTTTTCGTATTCCAGATCGTTCTCGGTGAGTTCTTTTATCTTTTCGTAATAATCCCTCGCCTCCCAGTTGGCAAGCTCCACGCTTAGATTGCGGAAGTTGCCGCACTCGACCTCACTCGCGCCGGGCATTTCGCCGTCATAGACCGAAATATCCTTGAATATTTTTTTGATAAGCTCAACGACCTTTTTGTTGTCCGCGTTCCGCATAAGCAGATAAAATCCTGTCTGGCAGCCCATCGGGCCGAAGTAAATAACGTCGTCCTTAAGTTCCGAGTTCCGCGCCATGGTGGCGAATAAGTGCTCCAGAGAATGCATGGTCGCGTTATCGAGCAGGCGGCCCGTGTTCGGTTTCCGCATGCGTATGTCATAGGTCGTTATGTCGCCGTCAATTCGGGATATATAGACCCAAGGCCTTATTTTTCGGTGGTCAACAGTAAAACTCGCGATTTTTTCCATTTAATCTCCCTCCTCTTTGATATAATAGCAATCCTGTTCCCATTTAAACAAATTGGTATCTATATAATTCCATATCCTCTCATAATCTTTCTCATTGCGTATCACATGATCGTGATATGAGCGCTGCCACAATGATCTGCCCGTCTTTTTATTCGTAAACCTTTTAAGCATTGACACAAAGGACGGCACTATCTCATTCGTAGGGGACGGCGCCCTCGACGTCCCGCTCTTGTCATCGTTTTCAACAATCAAAATCATATGAACATGGTTAGGCATTATTATATATTTGTCTACTTTTATATTTTCATAAATCACTGCGGATTTTTTTATTTCATCGTCAACAATTATTCCGAGTGCAGACGGCTTCATTTCAGGGACGTCGAGGGCGCCGTCCCCTACAACCACTTTGCCAAAAATACACTTTTTATCCTTTGTGCATATAGTTATAAAATACGCACCGTTTTGAGAATAACTATAATATTCAAGCCTGTTTCGTTTTCTTGATTTGAATTCCATTTACAACTTATTTAACAAACATTTTAACAATCCGATCAGTTTTTCACGGATAACGGGCTCGGCGTTGTCTATCGCCTCGCGGTTAAAGCCTCCGCCCTCAACTCCCGCGGCCATGTTTGAAACTCCGGACAAGGCGAGAATCCGCACTCCGCAGTGAGCTGCCGCGATAACCTCGGGCACGGTCGACATGCCCACCAGATCCGCTCCCAATATTTTAAGCGCGCGTATCTCGGCGGGCGTCTCAAACTGCGGCCCGGCCATGTAAGCGTACACGCCCTTCGGCAGGCTCATGCCGAGCCCGTCCGCGCACTTTTCGCAGAGCCTGATCAATCCTTTGTCATACGCGTTTGTCATGTCAAAGAACCGCTCGCCGAGCTCGTCGGGATTTCTGCCGCGAAGCGGAGACTCGGCGCAAAGCTTGATGTGGTCTCGTATTATCACAATATCGCCCGGGGCGTATTCATCGTTGAGCGCGCCCGAGGCGTTGGTGAGGATTATCGTGTCGATCCCCATAGCCTTGAGCATATGTATCATAAACGCGGTCTCGGCCATGGTGTAGCCCTCGTAATAATGGAGCCTGCCCTGCATGAACGCGACCGTTGCGCCCTCAAGTCGACCCACGACCATGCGGCATTTGTGGTAATTCCCGTCGATCGGCGGAAAGCCCGGAATCTCGCCGTACGGTATCACGATTTTATTATCGAGAGCGTCCGCAAGGTCACCCATACCGGTGCCGAGCACCACGGCGACGTCGGGCGCGCGGTCAATTTTTGAATTTACATATTCGGCAGCTTGTGTGTATGACATAATAATTCTCCTTTTTGTTTCCCAAATATGCTCGCCTCCCTCTCCGTCGCCTTCGGTGCCACCTCTCCCTCCTAAAGGAGGGAGAGGCTGATATTTGGCTCTCCTCCTTTTAAGGGGGAGAGCTGTCAGCGCAGCTGACTGAGAGGGAGTCACATCTTATTTGCACGGCCAAATTGCGTTTTTGGAAGGCCGATCATGAAAAATACTTAACTCCGCTTTCAAATATCTTCTGGTCTATGTTTCCTGTGATGTTTTTAAACACGTTTTTGCCTATGCGCTCCGAATGGCCCATTTTTCCGAAAACTCTGCCGTCGGGGCTGGTAATTCCCTCGATAGCGTAATACGAGCCGTTGGGATTATAAGGCATCTCATAAGTCGGCTCGCCCGACAGATCAACATACTGAGTGGCGATCTGTCCGTTCTTCTCCATTTCGGCGATTACCTCGGGGCTCGCCACAAAGCGGCCCTCGCCGTGGGACACGGCCACCTGATGTATATCTCCGAGCTCCACTCCCGCGAGCCACGGCGATTTTACCGATGAGATACGCGTCGAAACGATCTGCGAAACGTGCCTGCCGACCGTGTTATAGGTAAGCGTCGGGCAGGCGTCGTCAACCTTTCTTATCTCACCGTAAGGCACGAGGCCGAGCTTGACCAAAGCCTGAAATCCGTTGCATATGCCCAGGATAAGTCCGTCGCGCTTGTTTAAAAGCTCCATGACAGCCTCGCGCAGCTTCTCGTTCTCAAATGCGGCCTTGATGAACTTTCCGGAGCCGTCGGGCTCGTCGCCGCCGCTGAAACCGCCGGGGATCATGATTATCTGCGCCTCGTTGACCGACTTCACAAATCTGTCGATCGACTCCTCAACATGCGACTGCTTCAGATTTCTGAATATCCGCACGTCGGTCTCGGCACCGGCCTGCTCGAAAACTCTTGCGGAGTCATACTCGCAGTTGGTTCCGGGGAACGCGGGGATAAACACCTTCGGCTTCGCCGTCTTTATCGCGGGCGCCTTTGTGTTTCTTTTGTCCCACGAGAACGCCTTCATGCCCACGTCGTCATATTTCGCCTTGGTGGGATAAACGCCTTCAAGCGGCTTTTTCCACGCCGTTATTATCTCGTCTATATTGATCTCCTCGCCGCCTATTCTGATAACGCCGTCGTCGGTGGTCCTGCCGAGCTTTATCGTGTCAACACTGTCGCCCAGATAGCCGGTCGCGTTGTTGCCCTCGACCTCAAGGATAATGCCTCCGCTCATCGCGCGGAACAGATCCTCTCCGCTTCCGCAGTGAGTGAACGCGAAGCCGAGCTTATTGCCCATAGCCGCCTTGATCACGGCCTCCATTGCTCCGCCGTAGCCCACGGCATACGCGCTTCTGATAACGCTGCTTGGATCCGAGATCATTATGTTAAGCATTCCGTAAAGCTGCTTTAAGCTGTCAAAATCGGGCAGGTTGTTTTCATCATATTTCGGGCGCACGAGGAAGACCATGTTGCCCGCGCCTTTGAATTCGCAGGACACCGCCTTGTTTGAGTCAAGAGGCGCGACCGCGAACGAGACGAGCGTGGGCGGCACGTCAATATCGTTGAACGAGCCCGACATCGAGTCCTTGCCTCCGATAGCCGCGAGGCCCAGCTTCTCCTGCGCGTAATAACCGCCGAGCAGCGCCGCGAGCGGCTTGCCCCAGCGCTCCGGGTCGGTTCCGAGGCGCTCAAAATATTCCTGGAACGTAAGATAAATGTCCTTATAATCGGCTCCCGCGCACACGGCCCTTGTCACCGACTCGACAACGGCGTAAACCGCGCCCGCGAACGGGTTGGCCTCCGAAACCTTCGGATCATAGCCGTAGGCCATTACCGTGGCGGTCTCGCTCTCTCTTCCTCCGCCGAGGACAGGGATTTTCGCGACCATGCTCTGTTGGGGCGTGAGCTGATATTTTCCGCCGTAAGGCATAAACACCGAACCACCGCCGATAGTGCTGTCAAAACGCTCTACCAGGCCTTTCTGCGAGCAGACGTTAAGATCGCTCATAAGCGACATGATCTTCTCTTTATATGTATCTCCTTTTGCGTTAAACTCATATTTATCAAGTCCGAAATCGTCGGCAGTAACAGTGACGTCGGCGTTTTTCTCGGCTCCGTTGGTGTTTAAAAACGCCCTTGAAATGTCGCATATCGTCTTGCCGCGCCAGCTCATAACAAGGCGCGGACTCTCGGTCACAACAGCCACAACGACCGCGTCAAGGTTTTCCTTATCGGCCTCGGCAATGAATTTTTCCGCGTCCTTTTCGCGCACAACGACCGCCATGCGCTCCTGTGACTCCGAGATCGCGAGCTCGGTTCCGTCAAGGCCCTCATACTTTTTGGGGACCTTGTCAAGGTCGATCTCAAGTCCGTCGGCAAGCTCGCCGATCGCGACCGACACGCCGCCCGCTCCGAAATCGTTGCAGCGGCGGATCATGGTCGTCACCTCGCTCTTGCGGAACAGCCTCTGAAGCTTTCTCTCAACCGGCGGATTACCCTTCTGGACCTCGGCGCCGCAGGTTTCAAGAGACGAGCTGTCGTGAGCTTTGGACGAGCCCGTCGCTCCTCCGCAGCCGTCGCGGCCCGTCATTCCGCCAAGCAGAATAACCACGTCGCCGGGCTCCGGAACCTCGCGTATAACGTTCTTTTTAGGGGCAGCCGCGATAACTGCACCGATCTCCATGCGCTTTGCGACATAGCCCTCGTCATATATCTCGTTGACCACGCCGGTGGCGAGGCCTATCTGGTTTCCGTATGAGCTGTAACCCTCGGCCGCGCCGAGGACCAGCTTGCGCTGCGACAGCTTACCGGGCAGCGTCTCCCTGAGCGTCTTTCTCGGGTCGCCCGCTCCGGTTACGCGCATCGCCTGATAAACATACGAGCGTCCGGACAGCGGATCGCGGATAGCGCCGCCGAGACAGGTGGCCGCTCCGCCGAACGGCTCGATCTCGGTTGGGTGGTTATGGGTCTCGTTTTTAAACATTACCAAATAATCCTCGGTCGTGCCGTCGGTCATTTTTACCTCGACCTCGATCGAGCAGGCGTTGATCTCCTCACTCTCGTCAAGAGCCGTGAGCACGCCGCGCTTTTTAAGCTCCTTGACCGCGATCGTGGCGACGTCCATAAGGCATACGCTCTTTTTGTCAAGCCTCTCGCCGTACACGAATTTTCTCGACTCGAGATAATCGCCGTACACGCTCTTTATAAACTCGTTTTTGATCTTAACGTTGTTAAGCTTGGTCGCGAACGTGGTATGGCGGCAATGATCCGACCAATAGGTGTCGATCATCCTTATCTCGGTCAGCGACGGGTCGCGCTTTTCATCATCGCGGAAATACGCGCGGCAGAACTTAATATCGTCCTCATCCATCGCGAGGCCGAGCTCGCTTATCATATTGACAAGTTCTCCGTCCGACATTGTGATAAATCCGTCTATTGTCTTAACGTCGGCGGGATCCTCGAGCCTGTCGCTCAAGGTCTCGGGCTTATCCATTGAAGCCGGACGCGACTCAACAGGGTTTATGTAATAATTTCTCGCGGCAAGCAGTTCCTCATCGCTTATCTCTCCCGAGAGGATAACTATCTTAGCCGTTCTTACGATCGGCTTTTCGCCGCCCGTCAAGATCTGGGCGCACTGCGCCGCGCTGTCCGCCCGCTGATCGAACTGGCCGGGCAGATACTCGGACGCGAAATATTTATCGCCCGCGGGAATATCAAGCGTCTCAAAATACACGTTATCGACCTGAGGCTCGGCAAAAACGACCGGAAGCACGGTCTCAAGCTCGCTGTCGCTCAAGCCGTCAATATCATAGCGGTTGATCACGCGGACGGATTTAAGGCCGCCAAGCGCGAGATTTTGAACAAAATCATCGCAAAGCGCGCGCGCCTCGATATCAAAGCCTTTTTTCTTTTCAACGAATAATCTCTTAATGCTCATAACAAAAGCTCCTCGTCTGTATTTATTTTAGTATTATTATCCGAAATCAAAATAATCACAGAAATATTATAAAATAACGCGTCTTTGTTGTCAACCGTTTATTGACCAAACTTAGCGCAAAGACTTACAATAAATTTTATTTTTCATGTTGAAATTTTTGACTGAATATGATAAAATGAAAAAAATAAGTATCATTAATATACGGGAGGTACAGAAATGAAAAAATTTTTCTCATTGATTTTAGCGTTATGCGTAACGCTCTCGGCTTTGCCGATATGCTCGGCTTTCGCCGAGGGTGAGCCCGATTTGAGCGCCGCGGAAGCCGCGGCGTCCGCTGATCCCCTGCCCGCGTTCCCGGGCGCCGAGGGCGGCGGAAAGTACACCAAGGGCGCCAGAGGCGCGCTTGACAGCGGCGGCACGGTTGAGGTCTATCATGTCACGAACCTTGATCCCGACGGTCCCGGCAGCTTAGCCGACGCGGTCGGCGACAGCGTTAAGGAAGGCGATGATTCCGAGACAGTCGGCAGGATCGTCGTGTTTGACGTGGGCGGAATTATTGAGGTGCCCGACACGCTTTATATCAACCGAAACAACATCACCCTGCTCGGCCAGACCGCGCCCGGTGACGGCGTTACTCTGACGGGCGGAGATCTTAGGATAGGCAACGGCAGAAAGAATGTTATGATCCGTTATATGCGCGTGCGCCCCACCAACAAGAACGGCGGCGAGCCCGACGGAATTGGCGGACAGTGGAACCAGGACGTTATCATTGACCACTGCTCAACAAGCTGGTTTGTGGACGAGGGCCTGACGCTCTACGCGGGCAGCGCCGAGAACGCCACCTACAAGCAGGGGCAGCGCCTCACCGTTCAGGACACGATTGCGGCGGAAAGCATGAGGCTTTCGGGCCACTTTAAGGGCGCGCACGGCTACGGCGGAATTTTGGGCGGAACGAACGCGACCTACTACCGCAATCTGTTCGCCCACCACGACAGCCGCTCGCCCAGACTTGACCGCGTGCTGCAAAAGACCGATATTCAGAACAACATGGTCTACAACTGGGGTGTTACCAACTCGGCCTACGGCGGCGAGCCTACCTCGCCCCACAATCAGGTGCTCAACCCCTCAAAGATCAACTACGCGAACAACTATTACAGCTTCGGCCCCAGCACCCGCGAGGACAGGAAGCCGAGAATATATGACTTTGACAAGCTTGCCAAAACGGTTGACGGCGTGACATACAAGAGCCAATTCTATATGGAAAACAACTATGTTGACGGCTATTCCGACGTCACCGCCAATAACTGGCTTGACAAGGCGGTCAACAAGGCCGCGGATCAGGTCGAAAGAATGAGCGAGCCGTTCTCGCTCGGCGATGAGCTTTATCCCGACTTGAACGTCAGCGAGGTTATCCCGGGCGCCGAGGTGAAAGACGCTATACTTCCCGGAATTGGAGCCACGCTGCCCAAACGCGACGCGACCGACGCCAGGATAATCGCCGACGCGAAAAACAGGACAGGCAGGATAATCAACAACTCCGACGAAGTCGGCGGCATCAGTGGATTTGAAAAAGTTGAAAAGCCGTTTGAGATCCCCGCGGATTGGAAGACCGCAAACGGAATGGGCAGCGCGAAGGATGAGGATATTATACAAAGCGGCGCAAACGCGGGCTACACATGGATTGAGGCTTATGTCAACGATTGGACTGCGGAGCAGAGCGCGACGCTTCCGACCAATCCCGAGATCGTTGTCACATCGCCCGCGATCGCATCGGTAAGCAGCAAGGTGGGTGACACGACCGTCAACAACGGAAGGTGGACGGTTATAAACGACACGCAGACAGTGGCTTATAAGGCGCAGGCTTCGGCGGTCGGAAACACAACTGTCACCAAAATGGAGCTTTGGGACGGCCCGAACAAGATCAAGGAATATCCGGGAGCATCGTCTATCGACGACGCGATTTCTCTCGAGATAGGCGAGCATTATCTGTCATGCATGGCGTATAACGACGCGGGCGAGAGCACACGCAGCACCACCTCGATCGTATACGTTAACGGAACCAACTCTCCCGAGGGCTGGCAGATGGCAAAAATCGGCTCACCCGGATACGGAAACGGCGCCGTTTCGGTTGACGAAAACGGAGTATATACGATCGGCGGCAGCGGAAAAATAGGCGGCAAGAGCGACAGCTGCAACTTTATGTATAAGCAGGTCAGCGGAAACTTCGACATCTCGATCAAGATGCAGGACATGATGGACAACGAGAACGGCCCCGTTATGGGACTTATGGTACGCAGCACTCTGGACTCCAACTCGGTATCGGCGGCTCTGGTCGACGGCTGGATAAAGCTCGGCCGCAATCCCAGGATCGTCGCCAGAACCACCAAGGGCGGGGCGCTTGCGACAGACCCCGACGAGACCAACTCGACCGACATGAAAACGGGCATATTCTTTAAGGACAAAAACGGCGGCGTTATCTCGGCGAATGTTCTCGGCGAATATAACGACGGCAACAAAAAGGGCTACAACTGGCTGCCCGGCGAGGCGCATGAACTTCCGAACTATCTCAGGATCCAGCGCGACGGCGATAACCTTGTGTTCTCGGTTTCAAACGGCGGCGAGAGCTACACCGACAATATCAGACAGCCGTACATCATGAACATCAAGGGTCTCCCCGAAACGATGTATGTCGGCGTCGCGATCGACTCACATCAGGGACAGTCGGACGCGTCGCCCAAGGCATATTACTCGATGGCGAGCTTCAGCGATCTGAAGCTTGACAACAAGTCCAACTTCGCGGGTCTGCCCACTCCCGAGCCGACGGCCACCCCGGCTCCCTCGGTTGAGCCGTATATCGCCGAGCAGTATGACATATGGCAGGACGGCGCCTCGACCGAGAACGGAGCGCTGAGCACCAACAGCGTCGTTTATAAGGACGGTGAGCCCGCCCTCTATGTTGAGACGTTCAACGTATACCGCGAGCTCGCGCAGCCCTACAGCGACGGAGTTGTGGACTTTGACTTTGACGTGTATGTGGATAAAGATGTTGACCGCAGCTTCAGAGTTTATTTCGAGAATAAGGCGGGCAACTGGCAGAACGGCGAGAACGTGTTTGCCGAGATAATTAACAACGCGAACAGCCAGATCAACAAGGGCCCCGCGCTTGACGACAGAGCAAATCCGTTTGTAACATACGCTCAAATCGGCGGCAGCGGATGGGTTCACTTTGACACAAAGATTGACTACTCAAGGGCCGGTACTGACGGTTTTATCACAATGACCGCCTCAAAAAAGGACGGCACGATCCTCGGCGAAACGACGATCGGCAGCATTGAGGGCAGAGACACTACCCTGCGCTCGATCCGACTGGTAAAGACCGCGGACCCCACATATTTCGCCAATATGAGGCTCGAAAAGGAATTCTCAAGCGACAAAGTGTTCTATGTGAGTGAGCCGACCATGGACGGCAGAACGGTCAACGCGACGATAAAGAATGTCGGCGAACAAAGCGGCGCTCTGTTTATAGCGGCCGCGTATGAAAACGGCGTGCTTGCCGACGCGAAGATCGCCGAAATTCCCATGTCCGACTCGGATTACACCGTCAGCGACATGACGTTTGACAAGGATTACACAGACATAAGGTTCTACCTCTGGTCAAGCGACTCACTCGAGCCTTACACCAACATGAAGTAATCAGCCTCACCGTTTGGTGGAAAGAGGTCAAACACGATAAAAAACGGATAGAGAAAATTTTCTCTATCCGTTTAATATTCCTATCAAGCTGCGGCTTTACTCGGTGAGCTTTTTGATCTCGTCAAGACAGAATTTGCATATGTGGCCGTCTCTGTATTTTACGGCGAGATTGCTCTCGGTGCCGCAAAAAACGCACGACGGATTTTTGCGCTTGATGATCAGCTTGTCGTCCTCCATGTACATGCTTACCTCAATCGTGTTGGTATCCAAATTCGGATTGTCGGGATCATCGATTTTGCGAAACATTAGCGCCTTTCTTATGTCTTTCGGAATTACAATTCTTCCGGAAAGATCCATTTCTCTGCTAATTTCTTTTCTCATACAAAACACCTCTGAAATAAATACTTTATCACATTATAACATACAAAAAGAATTTTGTCAATTTATGGCAATAAAATTTATTTCTAAATTATCCATTTTTATTTTCGGGCCGCTTTCCATATAAGCATCATACTTTTTTTCGGTTCTGAAATCGAGTCTCGCGCGCTTCTTAAACTCAAAAATATCCGCGCCTTCCGCGTAAATTTTTTCAAAAACAGCTCGGATTTTCTGTTCAAATTCTGCCTTTGGCTGATCGGTCCCAAAACCTGAAGCAGACTCCGGGCCCATGAAACAAAGCCGCGCAGTTCCGCGGATTTCGCCGTTTAACGCGTCAGCCTCAATATCCGGCCTTTTGCCCTTGATTGAGTAAGAAACGCCGTTTTCGGATGTAAAGAAAAGCTCTTCGTCGCATCTGCCGAGCGCTGAATTTACAAGCCTGCACTCATCGCCGCTAAGCCTTGCCGCGGGGAACCGCCCGTTAAACACAATTCCGCCGCCTATGCCATCTTTGGAAACAATTGGCATAACCGCGCCCGAGCCGATGCCAGAGACGCGCGAGTTAAAGTCGATCAGATTTGTCTCAAGGCCGCCGACTGCGGACTTTTCCGAAAACAAAAGCTCGTAATATCTCGCGGCGCTTTCCTCAAGCGAGGGTTCGGCCCCGGTCAGATAATCCTTGGCCGACTCCGCGGCGCACAGCTTTGTCTCTAGCCTCACTTCGTCTATGCCGAGAAAGCTCCCGCACAGCTCCGCCGCCGCTCCGCTTTTCAGCACGTCGTCGGAAAACACTATCAGCTTAAGATGCGAGAGAGTCGGCGACTTTCCGAGATACGACTTAGAGTCCTCGACCGCCTCGTAAATATTGGGCGCGGCGAGGATCAAATTGTTAGTCGGCTTCTCGCCGCTCTCCTCCTGCTCTTTATTCGCGCTCGCGTCACGCTCCGGTGCGGTCGCGTCAGTGTCACTGCCGCTGCTCAAAGGATTTGAAAACTGCAGGGTGAAATTATAGCCGTCACCCTCCGCCGCGTCAACTCCGACCGCTATCACATACGCGGTGTTCTCGACCTCTCTCGCCGCGCCGCAGCCTGCAAGCGGAAGCAGCATCAGGGGCAAAAGCAAAACAGCGGCTTTTTTCGCGTTTGGAATTTTTTTAAATCCCAACTCGCCTAAAAGCTTCCCGATTATTATAAACTCCGCGGAAAGATATAGAACAGCGGACGCAGCGGATATTATTATGTTCACCGCGTCAAGCCTCATGTTAAGGCGGCTCATGCCCGAAAACCTCGCCATGCTGCGACCGCCGAGCTCCGACATGCCGCGCGGAACCGCGAGAAACAACACAACATAATACGCGGCGTAAAGCGCGAGCGCGATCAGTATCGAGGCGAATATCCCCCTGCTCTCACGCTCCTCTTTGCAGACGAGCATATATGCGGCAGGCAGCAATATTTCGGAAAACGCGAACACGTTTTTAAAAGCCGACGCCGCCAGAACCCCGGCTCCGTTTCCGAGGGCGGGCGCAGCGCTATACGGATCGCAATGCCCCGCGGCGTTCAGCGTGATCGCTGCAAGCCCGAGCGCGATCACAGGAACGCAAAGGCCGCAGAGCTTAAACAGCGGCCCCTTTCCTCCTCTCGCGATCATCAAAACGGCGATAAGGATGATCGCTGCCGCTAAAAAGCGCGAAACGCCGATATATGACGAGCCGCCGAGGACGCGTGAAACGGAATAAACATAATATACCGCGCCGCAAATAAAATAAGCGGCAAGCAGGGTATAAACAAATTTTTTAACTCCGCTTTTTTCAAGAAAAGCGCAAATCGGTTTTCTCAGCGCCCAAACCGCCCCGACGATGATCAGGAAGAATATCACGCTCAAAATCAGCGAAAGGCAGGCGGCGGAGCCGTTTTCATAGACAAGGCCGCCCGAAAAATCAAGGAACAGCTTAACTATCACGCTGTTTATCACAAGACAGCACAGGTTAAAATTTATTTTGCTCATAATCAATCACTCGTTTTCATTATATTTCCACTTGCGGCTTATTTCCGGCTGCTTGATCTCATCCTGCGGCATAAGCTCGGGCGGGCGCTTTTCCTTTTTCCAGATCGGCTTTACCAGCACCGACTCGGACGAATGACCGCCCGCGCGGTAGCGGCTCAAAAACGGAACGCCGAAGGTGGTCGTCTGCGCGAGCAGGCTGAGCGTGATAAGCACCGACGCCGTGAGACCGATAACTCCCAAAAAATACGCGGCAAAAATGTATATAAACTTAAGCACGCTCAAAGATCTGGACAGCGAAAGCGTCGGGGTTGAAAACGCGCCTATTCCGCCGATCGAGACAATAATAATAAGCAGCGGGCTGACAATACTGGCCTCGACCGCGGCCTGACCGAGAATAAGGCCCCCGATAATTCCGAGAGTGCTGCCGATAGGGTTCGGGACTCTGACCGAGGCTTCCTTGATCAGCTCAAACGCGAGCTCCATCAGCAGCAGTTCCACGATCAGCGGGAACGGCACCTTCTCGCGCGTGGCTGAAATCGCGATAAGCAGATCAGTCGGGATGACCTCCTGATGATAGAGCATTACCGCAATGAACAGAGACGGCAGCAGCACCGACACCGCCATACCGAACAGGCGCACAAGCCTCATCAGGTTCGCCTCGGGAACGCGCACATAGTTATCCTCGGTGGCCTCGATCAAGTCCATTGTAGTCGTGGGCAGAATAAGCGCGAAGGGGCTTCCCTGAACGATCACGGCCACCTTTCCGTCAGCGAGCATCGCGGCGACTCTGTCGGGCCGCTCGGTCTTGAGAGTGCGCGTCATCGGGAAGTATGTCGAGTCCTCGATCATCATTTCAACATCGCTCGAGGAAAAAATATACTCGGTCTCTATCCCCCTGAGCCTGCGCTCGACCTCGGCGACAATATCATGGTTGGCGATATTTTCAATGTACATAAGCGCGCAGGGCACCTGATTGCTGTTTCCCACGGGTATGCTTACCGCGGTCGTGTCGGGGCTGCGCAGTATCTTTCTGACCAGCGCGATGTTTGTCATGATCGACTCCGCGAACGCCTCCTGAGGCCCCGCGAGGCTCACTTCCTGCGTCGGAGCTTCAACGCCTCGGGCGTCCCAACCCTTCACGTCCGCTGAAAAGCAGCATGCGCAGCCGTCAATGAACACGGCGCAGTCGCCGAACGAAACCTTTTGTCCCACCTCGGAATAATCATTCACGACGGAAAGCGGGGCAACCGATAAAATACGCTCGCTCACCACAGCTTTTTTGCCGCGCTCGCTTGTGTCAAACTCGCCGCATGTCAAAAGCGACCGCATTATGTCGCGGTTCAAATAAGTCTGGTTGGTCATGCCGTCATAGTATATTAAAAATCCGTCGGAAGTCTCGTTCTTAAACTTCACACGAAACTCGCGCAGATTAAAATCCATATTGCTGTCCGGCCTGAACATTTCTTTTATTATCCTTTTGTTCTCGGAAACGCTTGAACTGATCACATTTATCACCGTTAATATTTTTGCCGATAAAGTAATTAATATACATGTTGACTATTTTGTTCATTGCGTATATAATATAAATAACCAAATTTTGAAAGGATGATTTTCATGAAAGTATTATTGATCAACGGCAGCCCGCATCCGAAGGGCTGCACATACACGGCGCTCAGCGCGGCTGCCGATGAGCTTAACAAAAACGGGATCGACACAGAGATAATCCAGGTGGGCGCAAAGCCCATTGTCGGCTGCATCGGCTGCGGCGCCTGCGGAAAGCTCGGCAAATGCCAGTTCGGCGGCGACCCGGTCAACGAGACCGCGGCGAAATGCGCCGAGGCTGACGGAATAATCGTCGGCACGCCCGTTCACTACGCCGCTTCCTCGGGAGCCGTAAAATCGTTCATGGACCGCCTTTTCTACTCCGCGGGCAAGAACCTTACATACAAGCCCGCGGCAGCGGTGGCAAGCTGCCGCAGGGGCGGCGCGTCGGCGGCGCTTGACCAGATCAACAAGTATTTCACGATCAATCAGATGCCTATCGTCAGCTCGAACTACTGGAACATGGTTCACGGCAGCGCGCCCGAGCAGGTTCTTGAGGACAAAGAGGGCATCCAGACCATGCGTCTGCTTGGCCGCAACATGGCGTGGCTGATAAAGGCGATCGACGCCGCCAAGCAAAACGGCATAAACCACCCCGACCCCGAGCCCAAGGAATACACCAATTTTATAAGATAATTCCGTATTTAAAGCGGCGGCACAGTCTATGCTGTGCCGCCGCCTGTTTTGAGGGCGCTAACCGTTAAGCTTATCTTCGCATATTGATATTTCGTAGTCCTTATACTCTTTATTAATCAGCCTGCACCGGACCTCGGTTCCGCCACGCAGAATGACGTTTGCTTCGGGAATTATCTCAATACTCCGCGGAGAGAGGCTCAAGCCCTCTCCGGTCATTTTTAAGTAACTCTCCTTCATTGTCCACAGCCTGAAAAATCTTCGGTTCCTGTCCGCGGCGTCTTGAGACCCCAAAACATATTCCCGCTCGCGCGGAGAAAATACGCGCTTCATAATTTCAAAGTGTGCGTCCGTGACACGCTCAATATCGCAGCCCACCGGCGCGTCGGCCATGGTGCACATAACCATCTCACCCGAGTGTGAAATATTAAAGTGCGCGCCCTCGCAAAAAAGCTTTCCGTTTTCGCCGACTTTCACATAATCCGCGGAAAAGCCGCGCTTTTTAAGCGTCTCAGCCAAAAGCTGCCACGCGCCGAGACTCAGCTTCCTGTCTCCCGCGTTACGATATTTTAAAATGTATTCGATCCGCCAATCGGGAATTCCGCGGAACGCCGCGCGGTCAAACGCGGGATCGGGCAGCGCGGAAACGTTTTTCAGATAAAATTCCGCCATTTTTATATCACCCCGCCTTAAGAATATTATACCACACAGATATAATGATTGCAAGAATTTTGCCAAAAACAGAACGGCCTACGCATCAAAAGCGGACAGAATTTAAGTTCTTCCGTCCGTTTAAATCTTATTTGCACTTGACAAACAACGCTTAAATAAATATAATATACATATACAATTTCTGTAAAAAGTCTGTTATCGCTTTTTGAAATTTGATTGTCGAAAATTATACAAATGGTGAGGCTATGTTAATATTTTTTATCGCGGTTATTCTGATCATCCTCGGTTTTTTGATCGGATCGGTCTATTTGTTCATAACGACCGTGCGGCGCAGCGACAGCAGCGCGAAGGCGACAAAGATGTCGGGCGGCTCGTGGGACAAGCACCGCGCGCTGCTCAGCGAGAGCCGCGAATGGCTGAACGCCGCGAAATGCGAAAAACTTCATATAAAGAGCTTTGACGGGCTGACGCTCGCGGGATATTACTATCCCGCCGAAAACTGCGGCGGTAGTCTTGTTATGGCGTTCAACGGCTATCGCTCGGACTCGCGCGGACAGTACAGCCACATCACGCGGTACTTAAACGGGCTCGGGATAGACGTTGTGCTGGTCGACGACCGCGCCCACGGCGAGAGCGAGGGAAAATACGTCGGCTTCGGAACGCTTGACAGATATGACTGCAAATCGTGGGCGGAATATATTGACAAAAGGTTCGGCGGCAAACGAAAGATATATCTTTACGGCGTGTCGATGGGCGCCGCGTCGGTGCTTATGGCGGGCGCGCTCGGCCTTCCCGCCTCGGTCAAGGGGATCATCGCCGACTGCGGCTTTACCTCGACATACGACGTGTTTAAGCACGTTTTGAACAGTTGGTACCACCTGCCCGCGTTCCCGCTGCTCAATATTTCGGACTTGATGTGCCGCGCCTTCGCTGGGTACGGCTATAAGGACGCGGACGCGGTCTCGGCGGTCAAAAGCTCGACCCTTCCTCTGCTTGTCATCCACGGCGAGAACGATACCTTTGTGCCCGCTTATATGGCCCCGATGATATACGAGGCGTCGGCCTCAAAGCACAAAAGGCTGCTTATCGTCAAGAACGCCGAGCACGCCGAGAGTTATTTTATTGATATGCAAAACTACAGAAAAACAATTACCGACTTTATCAGGGAGACACAATAAATATAAATTTTTGAAAGGCAAGGTGATTTTATGCCCGAAACCTATCCACTGACACCCGCGCAGAAAATGCACTTTTACACACAAATGAGCTGCGCGAACCACCCCGAGGTGCTTAACATCGGCACGAGCGTGCTGCTGAACAGCGAAATGGATTTTGACGCGCTGCGCGACGCGTTCATCAAATCATACGGTCGCTATGAGGCCGCGCGAATAAGGTTCGGCAAAGATAAAAACGGCGAAATATTTCAATATATTACCGATGAGCCAATGAGGGAGCCGAATTATCTCGACTTCGCCGCGCAGGGCGTGAGCCAGGAGGATGCCGAGGCTGAGATCAGGCGTCTGGCATCGGTTCCGCTTGAGAGATACAACTCGCAGATGTTCAGAGTCTATTTCCTCAAAATGCCGAACGGCTACAACGGAGTTTTCTTTCTGGTCGATCATATGATAATGGACTCTTCGGCGATAATAGTTTTTATCGGCGATATTATCGAGATATATTGCAATGCTATTTATGACACCGAACCGCCGAAGGAACTGAAATCGTACATTGCCGCTCTTGAAAAGGATTTGAAATACGCGGGCAGCCGCGCCGAGGAAAGAGACAGGCAGTTCTGGGAGGAAACGGTGCTGACTCACGAGCCGCTTTTCACCGACATTCTCGGCCCCGCGCGGCTTGACGGAGCACGAAAAGAAGCGGGCGATCCCAACAAGCGAAGCGCAAGGGTAACGTCAAACACCGTTGAGGCCGACATATGCACGTTTTCGCTTGAGGAGGACCCGTCGAACCGGCTCATGGATTACTGCCGCGAGAAAAACGTGCCCATGGTCTGCCTGCTGCTTTCGGCGCTCAGGACGTATCTTTCAAAGTTCAACAGATACGCCGAGGACATCAGCGTCAAGACCACCATTTCGCGGCGCGGCACAGTGCTTGAGACAAAGAGCGGCGGAACGAGGATACACTTCTTCCCCTTCCGTATGCAGTTCAGCAACAGTATGAAATATATCGACTCGCTGAGGAAAATCCAGGAAATGCAGAACAAAATTTTCCGCCACGCCAACTATGATCCGATAAAGCTCAACATGGAGATCGCCAAGCGGTTCGGGAACCGGCCCGGCGAGAGCTATGACTCGGTATCGCTGACATATCAGCCGATGTCAATGCGCGAGAGCAACAGCATGCTCAAGGACATCGACTATTTCGCGAAGTGGATTTCAAACGGCGTGGCCGCACAGCCGTATTACCTGACGGTCATGCACAACCCTGAGACAAAGGGGCTTGACTTTTTCTGGGAATATCAAAAGGGCGCGGTCACTCCCGAGCAGCTTGAGTACATCTACTATTACCTCTGCAAGATACTTTTCGAGGTCATAAAGGACGACGAGAGAACGATCAACGAAATAATAGAAACGGTTTAAAATTTTAAGAAAGGTGATAAATATGTTTGAAGAAATCAAAAAAATCATTTGCGAATATACCGAGACCGACCCGGGCGAGATCACCGAGGACTCGCGTTTTATCGACGATCTGGGAATGAACTCGTACAACATCATGTGCGCCGTGGGCGACCTTGAGGACGAGTTTGACATAGAGGTCAACGAGAGCGACGTGGCCGGCATGCGCACGCTGGGCGATGTCGCCGAGTATGTTAAGTCAAAGCAAGGCTGAGCGGAGGGATTGGTATGGACGGAATTAATTCCATAAAAGATCTGGTATACGCCGCCGCGGAAAAATACGGCGATAATCCGTATTTAAGATACAAAAGCGGCAAGGAGATAATCGACAAGTCATTCAACGAGACAAAGGCCGACAGCGACGCTTTCGGCGCGGCAATAAACGACCGTTTCAGAGATACAGCCGCGCATATCGCGGTTATCGGCGGCACGAGCTATGAATGGATAATAACCTTTCTGGGAAGCGCGATAAGCGGAAACGTGATCGTGCCGCTTGATAAGGAGTCGGAAAGCATTGACGACATGATGCAGCGGGCCGACGTCAACGTTCTTGTCTATGACAACGCGTATAAGGACAAGGCGCTCGGGGCCGCGGAAAAATGCCCGAAGATACAGCTTACGCTCAACATGAGCGGCGAGCTCGCGGATTTCATCAGGCCCTACGCAGGGAAGGCGCCCGAAAACGAGATAGACTGCGACGCGCTCAGCGCGATCCTGTTCACCTCCGGAACCACCGGAAAGAGCAAGGGCGTTATGCTGACCCAGCGCAACATCGCCGACAACGCCACCTGCATTGATGCGGGCGAAAAGCCCGGCGACAGGGTGATGACAGTTCTGCCGATCCACCACGCGTTCTGCTTCACCTGCGACGTGCTACTCGGAATGCACGGCGGAATGTGCCTCTGCGTCAATGACTCGATCATGAGAGTCGCCCGCAACCTGCTTTTGTTTAAGCCGCACATTATTCTGGCCGTGCCGATGATATTCGCGTCAATGCTCAAGAGCGTGCAGAGCGCTGCGGAGCAAAAGCCCGACGTTCCGAAGCCCGAGATCGCAAAGGCCGCGTTTGGCGGCTGCCTCAGAACGCTCTACAGCGGCGGCGCGTACCTCAACCCCAACATAGTCACGGGCTTTGAGGAATTCGGAATTCAGGTGCTTCAGGGATACGGCATGAGCGAGTGCTCGCCGAGGATAAGCTTCAACTCGAAATTCGAGTCAAAGCCCGACTCGCTCGGCAAGGTCGTTCCCAACTGCGAGGCGAGAATACGGGACGGCGAGATCCAGGTGCGCGGCACGAGCGTTATGCTCGGCTATTACAAGGACGAGGAGCGAACACGCGAGGCCTTCACCGAGGATGGGTGGCTGCGCACGGGAGATCTCGGACGGCTCGATGAGGACAACTTCCTGTTTATGACCGGAAGGGCGAAAAATCTTATCATTCTCTCAAACGGCGAGAACGTTTCCGCCGAGGAGCTTGAAAACAAATTTGACGGATTTCCCGAGGTTTCGGAAATCGTCGTATACGGAAAAGACGATGTGATCACAGCCGAGATATATCTTGACCCCGACCTTGAAAAAGAAAACGCCAAAGCAAAAACCGAAGCGAAGATCGCCGAGATCAACTCCGGAATTCCGATGTACAAGCGGATAAACGCGGTCGTCTTCCGTGATGAGCCGTTCCCGAAAACATCGTCGCATAAAATAATCAGACCGAAAATACAATAAAAATCAAGGCTCCCGAAGCTTTCGGGAGCCTTTTGCTTACGCGATAACATTCATTATTGTCAGTATAAACACGATCGCCAGCGAGGCCGCGTACAGCTTAGCCTCCTTGCGGATCGTTTTTAAATTCGGGTCGTTCTGATAATCAGTGTTGAACATGCTCTGAAGCCCTATATAAACCGGGCGCTTCACCTCTTTTTGGCCCGTGACAAGCACATTATAAAATCTGTCATACAGATCGCGGTGGTTCTCTTTAATATATTGGTCGCTCTTTTTTGCAATTTTCCAGTACGCCACAACCATTGTTATAAGCGAGAGGAAAAAGTATATCCCCTTGAACCAGCCCGAAAGTATCGCGGCGCTCGCGTTGCCCTTAAACGTGCTGTACAGCACATAGAGCACACCGCAGATTATAAGATAAATATATAAGTTTGACTTGTATTTCTTCATAATGCCTCTCCTATAAATCAATATAAGAATATTTTAGCACTCTCTTTAAGTTTTGTCAATATCGTATTAAAAAACGGCGGGGCTTTTGCCCCGCCGCTTGCGCGGAATTATTCCGCGTTAATTCTTGACATTGTGGCCGCCGCCTCCGCGCGTGTTATGTTCGCTTGCGGAGCGAATGTGCCGTCGTCATTTCCTGTCATAATTCCCTTCATGGTGCAGAACATTACGCCGTCCGTCGCCCAGTCGGAAATCGAGGCAAGATCGGTGTAGTCAAGTCTGATAGCCCATGCGCCTGTCGGGCCCTCGCCCTTATAGGCGTAGTAACCGAGAATTATCTTCGCAGCCTGCTCGCGCGTTACAGCGTCGTCGGGGCCGAACAGTCCGTTTCCGTAACCGTTCACAATTCCGTTCGCGCTTGCCCACGCGATGTAGGGCGCGTAGTACTCGGCGGGATTGACATCGGTGTAACCGCTGTCGGTCGAGCCTGTCTGAACGCCGTCCATGCGGCCGAGGATCGTCACCAGCATGCCGCGGGTGAGCGAGTTGTTCGGGCCGAACGTTGTCGCGGATTCGCCGTTCATTATTCCGAGTTTCCATACGTCCTCAACATAGCCGTAGAACCAGTCGTCGGGTGCAACGTCGGTGAAGGGCATTGATGATCCTGTTCCGGGCGCCGCCGTGGCCGCTCCGGGAGCAGCTGTCGCGTTCGGATCAGCCGTTGCCGTCGGCGCGGGCGTCGCAGTCGCAGTGCTTGTTCCCGTTGAGAAGTTAGAACCGCTTGAAATCGTTCCGCCGCCGGTGCTCGGTCTGCGTGTGGGAGTCGGCGAAGGAGCTGCCGTCTCTCCGGGTGCAGCCGTCTCGCCCGGTTCGGGTGTCGCGGTCACATCGGGTTCAGGTGTCGCGGTCGGCTTGGGAGTTTCAGTCTCAACGGGTTCGGGTGTCGCGGTCTCAACGGGTTCCGGTGTTGCGGTCGCAGCCGGCTCAGGTGTCGCCGTCTCACCGGGTTCGGGTGTTGAAACGGTCGGCGCTTCGCATACGACCTTGACCGTTACATCCTGCGAAGGCATTACAAACGTATTGTCTTTTACGGGAATGTCGCTGTTATCCGTGCCTGTTACGGTTATCGTGATCTGCGATTTGCCTTCTTCGGGTGTTACGTTGACCGTTACGGTCGAGCCCTCGATTATACTGTAACCGTTCTTATCAGCCGGTTCATTTGTCGGCTCAGCCGTGGGCTCCTCCGTCGGCTCGGCGGTCGGTTCGGCAGTCGGCTCAGCCGTAGGTTCAGCAGTCGGCTCGGCTTCGCTTTCGGGTATAAATTCCGCTGTATTAATAGCGATCCTTGTGCCGTCTACATACGCGTAGTAATCATAACCCGGCTCTACAACAAAATCGCTTTCATAGAAATTCTGGGTTCCGTCTCCGGGCACGTCTACAACAAGCTCGCCGATGATCGATCCTTCGAAGCATCTAAGCACTCTGTATGAGCCGTTCTTTACTCCGTAGAACCAAATTACAAGTTTTACCTCGCCTTTCTGGGCCGCTGTAAACTTAAACGCGGAACCGACTGTCGGCGCGGTTTCTTCATTCGGAACGGAAACATTGGCTCTGCCCTGAACGCCGTTGATCGGGTCAAGTCCCGGAGCTGCGTCCGTGTTGATATAATACGTGTCGGGTACAAAGCTCATTGTGAGACCGCCGATTTGGACAGGTTCGGGATTGACCAGATCATTATACTCATCAAGATGATCGATCGCGATCCACTTTGCAGACTCCGCCGCTGACTCCGCCGCAGACTCCGCCGCTGCTTCAGCCGCCGTCTCGGCAGCGTCAGTATCGGCTGCTTTAACTTCGTTGTTTACAATGCTGTCTCCCGAAAGCGTTGCCGTTCCGCCGCTTACCTCAAGCGAGGCGTTATAAGCCTCTTTGCCGGGTTCCGGCGTAGCCGTCGCGTCGGCGTCCGGCGTGGGAGTCGGCAGATCCGGAATTAATGTGGGTTCCGCTGTCGGCTCGGGCGTCGGTGTCGCGGGTGCCGGTGTGGGCAGTTCTTCCTCGGAAATGCCGGTGTAAGGCGTTGAGGGAGCCTGCTCGTTGGGAGCCGCGATGTCAGCCACGGTCATAGCCGCCTTGTTTGTGTTGCCGGGTATGAGCTGGCTCTCGTTCTTTAAGGGTTGAGTCAGTATGTAGCAGAATACCAGCGTCTTGGCAGCCTTGGCTCTTGTTACCTCGTCCTTGGGCTGGAGCTGATTACCATTCTGTATAGCGCCTCTCTTAATGCCTTGCTCTGTTCTCATGAGGCCTAAGTTATACGCTTCCTTGACCTTCATGTATAATCCCAGATCAATCTGATCTGTGTCAGTGAGAAGTCCCCAACCCGTCTGCGGAATATAAGGCGTTCCATCATACTTTATGTTCGGGTCATAGTTCGGGTCATCGGGCGAAAGCGCCGCGCCGTTCTGGTCCATATAGGGAACCTTGTTCCATGTTCCGTCTTCCTTCTTGCCGTACGCAGCAAGATATGCGTCATACAGGATAGCTCCCATCGCCTCACGCGTCAATGCAGCATCTGAGGCAATCAGCGTTTGCTTATATGTCTCGGGTTCCTTCTCAAATACAGCCGAAACTGTTGTGTTCGCCTCTACCTTTATGGTATGCTCTCTTGTTGCAGCGGCTTCTTTTCCGTCAACAAGGATAGCCTTGAACACATATCCGCTGTTTGCGCTTGCGGCAATCTTAACGCTGTCGCCCGCGTTTACATTAAGCGAGGTATCACTCTGAGGATAGCCTGCCTCATACATTAATCCGTAGAGCTGTCCTGTGCCGCCGTTGCAATATAATTTGTATTCGTTTCCTTCTGTTACATCGAAAACAACTTCGTTTATAGCGGCAGTATTGCGATGATCTGCGTCAGCTTTTTCACCCTCGATATATTTGTCAACCTTTGATCCGTCGGCTAAATTCTCAATAGAAATTGCCTTAGTATTGTCAAATTTCATGTACAGAGTTATTGTGCCTGACGCTTTTGCGGTGTAATAAACTTCCTTATCGCCGTTTTTCTCATCAGCCTTTCTGAATTCAACACCGTTGACAGTGATATCCGGATTATTTTTAAAGACAGCGTTCTTATCAGATTTTTTAACAATGGTTTTAGGAGCCTTCATGGTATAATACTCGTTGTCCCATGTCTGCTCAGCCGTTACGCTGTCTGTAATATCGGTTGTCGCCGTTGTGTGCTGTGATTCGTTGTAAATAACAACTTTTCCGCCTTCAGCGGGCTGCTGAACCGTTACCGTAAATTCTCCGTCGGCTGCCTGCGCGGTCTCGTCAACGGAGGCTGCCTCAATAGGCTTAGCGTTCTTTTCCTTAAGCTCGTCGTATGTGAGAACATAGTTGTTCAGGGTATTTGTCGGCAGACCGAATACTGTCTCCATGCCTCTTGCGAACTCGCCTACCGTGATCGTCTGCGTGGGCTTAAAGTTGTTGTCCTTATCCTTGTGGAGCGCGCCTATCTGCAGCGCCTTTTCTATGTTGGGTCTGTAATAATAATTATCCTTAGACTGCTTCTCGGCTCCGGGAACAACGTCAACCGCACTTACGTCGCCGGCCATCTCCGGGAATACCGCTGACCAATCGCCGCTCTTAGCCGCGTTCTGAACCGTAACGGGCATATATGATACCAGCTGCGCCATGATATTCTTGTCGGTGTATGTATCGGTTCCGGCAACGCTCTGATCATACATGCTCTGGAGCATTATGCGGCACCACTGTCTGGCAGCCGCCTCGCGGTAATGCGTGCCGTCGCCGCTGTTGCCGTTCGCCGCTCCGTCAGCGGGAGTCTCGCCCGCTTCGTAGGTATTGTAAATATAATATACCTCGTTCGCGTCAAGCTTATCGATATAGGCTTTTGCGCCCGCGTACAATTCAACCAATCCAACCTCGGAATCCGACGTGGCCTTCGCTCTCATACGTCCCGGCGAGTCGGGGTTAAAGCCGTTGGGCTTAGCCGAACTCTCGCTGTACTTTCCGCTGCCGGTTCTGGGCATCGCGGTAACCAATACGGGCGTCATGCCGCGCGCCTTTATCATCTTGACATACATGTCAAGCCATCTGTCATAGTTGTCATTGTTTGCCTGTAAATCAGATCCAACGGACGCGCCGCGCACAAATCTGCCCGTGCTGACAGTCTCGTCGTTATGAGCCGAGTGAATGAATACGAAGTCGCCCTTCTTGCCTCTGATCAAAGGCTCGTCGGTTCTGCCCTCGTTGTAGTTGCTCTTCATTGCTCTGCCGCCCATTGAGTAGTTAATAACATTTACTTTATTCGCGTCAAAGTACTGATAGAGCGTCTGGCCCCATGAGCTTATCGTCTCGTTGAACGAGTATGTCTTTTGCGTCGAGTCGCCAAGGATATGGATCGTGGGCTTGTCGCCCGCCGGATTTACGCCGAGAGGCGTAATCTTTATCGACTTAACGCCGACTGTCTGTGCCGCGTCTTTTGTGGGCAGCTTGTTGGGCTCGATCTCTATCTCTATAAAGTCTTCGCCGGTAGCGAAATCATACGACCATACGTTGCCGCTCCATGAAGCCGAAACTGTTCTGGGAACGTTGCCGCAGTTATCCCATGTGCTTGTGCCTGTCAGCCTTCCCGCTTCCATGCCTGTGGGAGCGACCCATGTGTTTGCGGCGTCCGCGACCTCAACCTCAAGGCGATAAGCGCCGGGAGCGCCTGTGTCATATCTGTAAATCAAACCGCCGTTATTGTAATCATCGGATGCTTTATTGTAAAGATACGCTCCGTCGGACTCTGTTACGCTCGCGCCGTTTTCGCCGATCGTGATCTTGCTTGTGTCCGCAACCTGTCTTCTGTATGCATCGGGCATGATAGCGTCAGACTTTGAAACAAAGCCCTGCTTGCTGTCCGCGCTGTATACCGGAACGGTCGTCATCTTTGTGAAGTCAACGTTTGCGATAGGCTCCAAAGGCTCGGCAGTCGCCGGAGCAGGAGCCTGCGTTGCGGGCGCCGCTGTTGCGGGAGCCTCTGTCGCGGGCGCAGCCGTTGCGGGCGCTTCCGTTGCAGCCGGCTCTCCGGAGAGCTCAGAGCTTCCGACAACAGCAACGCAGTATGTATCGGGAAGCCATTGTTCTGTCGAATCAAATGTTATTGTGCTGTTGTCGCTTATCATCTCAATATCTATTGTATAGTAATTAAGAATATAGTTCTCATCAGCACTTCTTTTCGCGAGTTGTTTGCCTTCTCCCGCTGTATAAGTTTTGCCGTTAACTATTGCCTGAATGTTACCTCCGTGATTATATCCGACATAGTAAATTCTGTACTTGCCCGCGGGCGCGTTAAGAGTTATGGTGGGATGAGTAGCATTGCTGCCCGTGCCGCCGACATAGTTCTTATAATTTGCCGTGAATGCCGAATCAATAACCGTCTTGTCGGCAGCGCTTGCAAACAGAGCGACAACACTTTCGTCAACTCCGTCAACGAATTTGTAGCTTTGGTCATCAGTGCAAAGATTACCGCCTACAACATCGGTAAACGTATATTCGCCTTCACCCTCGGGCGTCTCGGGAAGCTCACCTGTTACGACTTTTTTATATGTAACTTTGACATCCTGAATATTAAATTCTTCACCGCCGGCATATATGGCCATTTTAAGATCGCCTTTTACGGCGTTTGCCGGGAAAGAACCGTATGTAACAGGGGTCGCTGTTTTGCCGCTTCCGCTTCCTGAAGCGTCAAGAGATACAGTCTTATCCTTATAATTTATAGTCACGGCTACTTTATTCGGAGTTGTGCCGTCGAATTTACCGGATACATTAAGAACCTGATGTTCGCTGTTGCTTGCTCCGCTGAAACCCTGCGTGTTGTCAACCGTATCAAGCTGCGTCCAGTGACCGAGTTTCGCAAGTACAAATCTGTTTTCAAGCTTGCCGTTTGTCGCGTTTTCGGTGGGCGTGCCGTGAACAAGATCAATAAAGCTGTTTCCTTTTGTATCTTTGTTGGTTACATTCAGAGTGTACTCTACTTTAACAATATCACTGCTTAAAAGATTTTCGGCATCAGCGCCGGCAGCTTTGGCAAGATCAATAAGGTCATACACTTTATTTTTTTCGGTAGAAGCGTATTTAACATCAAGATTAACCGTGTCATCGATCTGATTTTGTGCCGTGATCGTCAGCGGAACATCAGTTCCGGTAACGCCTTTGACTGTGGTTTTGCCGTCAGCGGGTTCTGTAATGGTAAAGTCACTGCTTGATGATGAAATACTTACATCGTATTCGATGCCGTCAGCGTTTGCCGGTATGTTTTCGATTTTAGCTTCAACAGTGTTTTTGCCCGCGGGCATAACTATTGACTGGCTCTTTATATCAGCGCCGTTTTTAGAAATTGTGATGTCATAGCTGTAGTCCTGGGAAACAGACGCCGAAGCGTTGACAGTCACAGGAATAGCAAACACGTTTGTCGTGTCCGTTGTGGGCTGAATAGTGATCGGAACCGTTACCTTATCACCGATTAATTTATTGCTCTTGTCTCTAACATAGAGCGTGATCTCGCTGTTTATCGCGGGCTCGCCGGCGGCGGGTCGAGTTACAACTAACTTGCCGTCTTTCAAAACAGCGTTGGGTGAAGATGATTCCCACTTATACTCAACGTTGTCGGGCGCTGTGGGCAGATCAACCTCGGTCGCGTTGCCGGCAGGGATCTCAACCTTTACATTTTTGATAGCCTCGTCAACATTTGCGTATTGAGCCGTAATTCCCATCGGATCCCAATCATCTTTAAATGTTTTTCCCGTTGTGTCACAGGCAGCCGAGAGGTAATTTCTGGGATTGAATTCCAAAATTTGCCATTCGTCGAGCACGGTTCCCATGCCGGTGCCGCCTTCTGCAACAGATTTGTTTTTAACACGCTTGGTAAGATCAACAGCCGTTCCGCTTGTGTTCTTTGTTCCGTACTCGTAAAGACGCGCGAGTCCGTTTTCGGCTCCGAAACGCGCCCAACCCTTTGGATCAATCGTCACTTTTGAATTTCCGATGCTGCCGTTGTCGTCGATCGTTGCGTTGACAAAAGTTGCCTGACCGCTCGCGCCCCAAGGGCCGCCGAGGTTTGACGTGCCGCCGAGAGCGTTCTCATTGTAGATCGTGCAGTTCCAGAAAAGATATCCGTACTTTCTGCTCGGGTCGGTATTGGGAGTTGTGAGCGGATTGCCGTATGCGTAATCGCTGAATCCCGCATAGCCGAGTTTGCAGCTATCATAAACAACAGAACCGCTGCCGTAAATATAATCGGTGCCGCCGATAAGCGTGCAGTTTTTAAAATACGCTCTGCCGTCGGAAGCCCAAACCGAGTCCTGATTACCTCTTACGCGGATGTTCTCAAATGTTATTCTGTCACCCAAAGTGGCTATGGCGTGGCCTCTCTCGTTATAAACGGATGATCTTGCGAGCCATGCGCTTTCGCCGGCATCAAAAGTGCCGCCGTCTGCGACATATTTTTTGACCTTATTGAGATCAACTGCGCCGTTAGAGCCGAATATGTCTTTGCCTTCGGGCTTTTTCGGAACCGTATTCTCATCGCATATAGCGAGACCGAACTTGTCACCGCTGCGAAGAGGCAGAGTTGAGCCTTCCTCGGGTGTGACATGACCGTCGATCTGGCCCTGCGTAACCATGACCGGAATGCTGTTCACAAGATTAAAGTCCTTAACAGTAATATCGGTCGACGTGCGGGTCACGATCAGCGGTGCCATCTTGTCGTATGACCAGCCGAGACCGCCCAGATTTTTGAGCTGGCTGTTCACGGGTTCATCTTTATGTTTAACGCCGTCGGTGTCGTAGTACGATATCGTGGTTATGCCGTCAAGTTTCTGACCGATTTTGTACTCCGTAAATTTTTCATCGCCGTCATTATAGCCGTTCCATGTCTCCGGTTTTGACCAGTCGATCTTGGGGTTATAAAGTCCTGTGAGGTCAGTGTTGGATGTGCAGTAACCGGTGCAGAAGTACCAGCTGAGGTTTACCTTGCCCTCTGTGCCGGGTGTCTGCTGAAGCGTGATAAATTTCGCGCCGTCAATACGCACCTGCTCCTCGTAGTTGCCGGGGTTCACGTTGATCGTAACCATGTCGGCAGCGCTCTGAGGATTGAGTTTCTTTGCAGCCTCGACCGCCGCGCTGATGGTTTTGAAGGTTGTGTCCGTCTCGGACGCAGCCGTGGGATCAACCGTCAGCGTTGTCGCCGCCGCTGCCTGAGCCTCACCGTCGGTCGCGGCAAACACGGTCAGACCCGTGAACATCGTTCCGATCATCGCAACGGCCAAAATCAGGCTCAGCAATCGTCTTTTTAACATATAATTTCCTCCTTTTCCGTGCGCCATCGGTAAATTTTGTTAAAATGGCACAATAATTGTACTTTAATTATACCATTGTATAATGCAAAATCAATAGCCAGTTTTAAAAAAAATAAGATACCAGATGACAAAAAAACAGTGGTATATCCAAAAAATACCACTGTTTTAATGCGCCAGCTTCACAAGACCGGCATAGGTGCCCGGTATGTTTTTGAGCTCTTCGTGTGTTCCGGATTGTGTCACCCGCCCGCGCTCAAGCACATAAATTTTGTCAGCCTTTTCGATCGTTGACAAACGGTGTGCAACCACGATAACCGTTCGGTTTTTCATCAGCGCGTCGATGCTTTTCTGAACGATCAGCTCGTTTTCGGTGTCAAGCGCGCTTGTCGCCTCGTCGAGCAGCAGTATCGGCGCGTTTTTCAAAAACGCGCGGGCGATCGCTATCCGCTGCCGCTGCCCGCCCGACAGGCTCTCGCCGCGCTCGCCGACCTGCGTGTCATAGCCCTTCGGCATCTCTCTTATAAACTCGTGCGCGCCCGCGGCCTTCGCCGCCTCGATAATTTCCTCATTCGACGCGCCGGGCCTGCCGTAGCTTATGTTCTCGCGCACGGTCGTGTCAAACAGGTACGCGTCCTGCGGCACATATGAGATCATGCTCCGCAGCTCTGACAGGGAATAAGCGTCTATGTTCCTTCCGCGAAAATATATCTTCCCGCTGTCGATCTTGTAAAATCCGGAGAGGAGCTTGATAAACGTGCTCTTTCCTCCTCCACTCGGGCCAACAAGCGCCGTCACCTTTCCCTCGTCAGCTGTCAGCGTCAGGCCGTTGATAACGCGGCCCCGCTTGTCGTCATAGGTAAACCGCACATCTTCAAAGCTTATATACTCCGGGCTCAGATCGGAATTCCTGTCAATGAGCGGCGAGCGCGTTTCCTGCTCCTCGGACAATATGTCATTTATAAGTTCCGCCGCAGCGACGCTCTCCTGCATCATACCCCACGAGTTTCCGAACGTCAGCAGCATTCCGCTGACGTTGCCCTGAACGCTGAGTATCGCGAACACCGTTCCGAAATCACAATAGCCGAGCGCCGCCATGACCGCGCCCGCGGTGATCAGCACAAAGTTATTAATGAAGTTAAGCAGGTTGCTTATGCTGCCGAGCGCGCCCATTTTTGAGATGCGCCTTATTCTTTTTTCGGCCACGCTGTCATTGGCATCGTCGTAACGCCTGACGCTTGAGCCGTCAATGTCAAACAGCTTTATTATTCTGAAACCGGCGAGCAGATCAGACAGCCTCGCGAGCAGCGCAGACTCGCCTTTTTGTATTTCCTTGCCCAGTCCGCGCAGGGGCGCCGCGAATTTCATGTTGATAACAAAGGTTATAACGCAGGTCGCGAGCGACAGCAGGCCGAGCCTCAAATCAAGCAGCAGGATAAACGCGCACGAGGCCGCGCCGCCCAGCATCGCGTGAACTATGTTCGGAAAGCTGTTGGCCAAGGCGCGCTTTATGTTCTCGACATTGCTGTTGAGTCTGAAAATGCTGTCGGCGCTGTGGTTTTTTTCATAATAACCGACCGACAAAAATTCCATGTGGCGGAACAGTCTGCACCGTATGTCCTGCATAATTCGGCGGATCGCCCTGATTTTGAAAAACCGAACAATGACGTTTAAAACATACGCGGCCATCGCAAAAGCGGCGAACCACAGCGACGCCTTGAACAAGCCGAAGTCCATGCTAGTGACCGAGTTCACAACGCCGCGGTTGAGCAGCGCGAAAAACACGTCCGCCAGATACATGAACGCCACCTCAAGCACGACCATTGAGAAGTACATTCCGCGCCGCGTTTTGATTATCGAAAAACAGATTTTAAAGCCCTCAAGCGCTTTCACGCGGACCACCTCCCATGTTGTTAAGCTTCGCGTAAACGCCGCCGAGCCCGATCAGCTCGCTGTGCTTTCCGCACTCTGCGATAACGCCTCCGTCAATGACCGCTATGCGGTCGCTGTCTTTTATTGTCGAAAGGCGGTGCGCCACAACGAGCACGGTCCGTCCGGCGCTTAAATTGTCGATCGCCTTTTGAACCTCGGCCTCGGCCTTGACGTCAAGCGCGCTCGTGGCCTCGTCGAGCAGCAGTATCGGCGCGTCCTTCAATATGGCGCGCGCAATCGAGATACGCTGCACCTGGCCGCCCGACAGACGGCAACCCCGCTCGCCCACGGTCGAGTCATAGCCTTTCTCGGTATTCATAATAAAATCATGGGCATACGCCGCCTTGGCCGCGGCGATAACATCCTCCTTTGAAGCGTTCGGTCTGCCCATCGCGATATTCTCATAGATCGATACCGGGAACAGATAAGCCTCCTGCGACACATACGAGATCAGGCTCCGCGTCGACTTGAGTTCCCTGTCGTTTATGTCGATCCCGCCGATCGACACGCTGCCGGACTTCGGCTTATAAAATCCGCAGACAAGGCCGAGCAGAGTGCTCTTTCCGCAGCCGCTGGCTCCGGCGAAACCGACCTGCTCGCCGACCCTCACGCTGAAATTAATATCGGTCAGCACCGGCTTTTCGGGCTCATACTCAAAAGCCGCGTTTTTAAACTCTATGGCGGGAACGTTTTCGGGAAGCTCGTTTGAAACAATTCCGCCCTCCCGCTCCGCGGGCTCTTTGAGGATCGAGAATAGACGCTCCAAAGACGCGGCAGCTGAACGGAAGTTAAAGAACATCTGCGACAAGCGGATTATCGGGTTAAGGAGCTGATTGATAAGCGTCGAGAACGCGACCAGCGAGCCCAGCGTCAGCTCGCCGCGGAAGCAGAGCAGGCCGCCGTAAATCAAGCATATGCACAGCGGCACATGTCTTGCCAGCGAGAAAAAGAAAATTCCGCGGTACTGTATCTTGTCGTTACCCATGGCCATGTTTGTCGCCTTTTGTATGCCCGCGTCATATTTGTCGGCGAGCTTATCCTCAATATTATACGACTTCACGACCGAGATGCCGCTCACCATGTCCGAGACCGTGTTGCTCACAAGACCGAGATAGCGCATGTATTTTTTGGAGCCGATCTTGAACGGTATCGAAAAGCACGCGCCGATCGCGACAAACACCGGAGCCGTGCAGATCGAGGCGATGAGCAGGCGAATATTGATCCCGCCAAGAAATGTCAGATAAAACACAAACGTAAAAGGGATCTCGATCATTCTGATAAAGTCATTTTCCATGAAAAACTGAACGGTGTCGGCGTCAGAGCTCATTTTTGAAAGCATCTCGCCGCTGCGCACCGAGTTCATGTAGTCGATCGGAATTCTTGAAATACGCTTGGCGCTGTCGCGCTTTATGTCGTGGATTATGCCGGTCGAAAACTTTCCCGCCGCGAAGCTGCTCATATAAACAGCCGCCATTATTCCCGCGATCGAAAGCACGGCGAACAAAAATATCCTCGGGATCTCGGAAACGCTTCCCGCCTGCGCCGCGTCCACTATGCGGCGCAGGTAATCGGTCTTTTT
The DNA here is from genome assembly GCA_947624305.1 of uncultured Monoglobus sp. Taxonomy (GTDB): domain Bacteria; phylum Bacillota; class Clostridia; order Monoglobales; family Monoglobaceae; genus Monoglobus. Next base: position 161,825 of record CANQKC010000001.1, read on the forward strand.
TACCTCGAGCCATGAGGAAGAAACCATCGCGGCTACTGCCGCGGCGGCCCAAAAAATATAAACTTTAGCGTACCTTGCCAAATCGGTATAAATACCCGGCGTCTTTCTGTTCTTTTTCATGAACACGATTTTAGCACAGCTTTAATTTTTTGTCAATCATTCGGAGCGAATTCAATAAATATTCAAAGAAAAGAGAAGTTTTTTATTATATTTTACATATATGTCATAGCAATTTTTTCATGTTTTGAGTATAAAAACAGGCGCCCGACGTCGGGCGCCTATTATGGTTCAGTCCTCTAAAATCTGCTGTAAATTGTCAATAACTTTTTGCAGCTTTTCTCTCTCTTTGCCATCGGGCATATTGGCAATAACTTCTGTGAGGTCATCTAAAATAAAGCGGATAAATCCATTAAATTGTTTATCTGTCATTCCCATTTTTAACAGCTCCTTCCAAATTATTGTTTCCTATGCTTTGATTTTAATTATCATTTCTGCTCCATAAATAATTTACGAAGTAGATATATTATTCAACCGTTTTAACCTCGCTGAGCGGCTTAATACCGTCGGTACCGCTCCAGATAAACAGCTTGACCGTGCCGCTTCCGGGCTTTTTGAAGTCAAGACCGCCGATCTGCGTTCCGGTTATGTCATATACACTCGCTCCGACAAGGATGTCGTCCGCGCTGTACACGCCGATTATAAGCTTCGCCTTAGGCTCGGCCTCCGTGCCGTAATATGCGACATCAACGCTTAACGCGTTATCGCCGCCGTAAACCGCGTTTGTTATCTCATAGGGATAATCATGTACTACGGGTGTTGCCGTGGACGTGGGGGTCTCCGTCGGTACAGGCTCGGGCGTCGCAGTCGGCTCCGGTTTGGGCGTCTCTGTCGGTAGAGGTTCGGACGTCGCAGTCGGTACAGGCTCGGGCGTCGCTGTCTCTTGCGGGTCGGTGTCAAGCTCCGCGATATAGATATTGTCAACGCTGAGTTCAATTGTTTCACCCGGGTCATTTGTTCCCTTTGTCATTACCGCCATACCGGTCATAACAAGATGCGGAATTGCGCTTTCATCAACCTTTATGGTGCCTTGCGCCAAAGTTATTTCGCGGTTAAGCAGATATTCCTCGCCGTCTTTTTTGGTATAAACCTTAACAACGTTTTCCGCCTCGTTTTCCGCCTTGTGATACTCTACTCTCAGACTGAACCATTTTCCGGGCGTAAAATTGAAATTCGGAATGGCATAGTCAAATCCCTTTTCATTGTCATCAGAACCACCGGCGGAGAAATAGTCGGTCAGTTTCAAGGTCGCGCCGTCGCCGGTCTTTACCTCAAAAGCTCTGCCGTCATCGTTGCCGGCGGAATAGCTGTTGTCCGGGCCGACATTGTTCTTGTCGTAAAATCTCAACAGAACATTGTCTTTCTGAGGGCCGCCTATATTGAACTCCTGCTCAATAACGATAACATCCGAGTCAATAGGCGATGATGGATTATAAGTAAATCCGTCCTGACCTTTGCCCGTATCGGTAAATTTCAGATAATTGTCTCCCTCGCCCCTTTCGGCAATTGAAGGAGCAACGGCATTCTCAATTGATACGGTTCTGAAATTTAATGTCAGCTCCTTGCCGTTTCCGTTCGCAATCTTTGAAGTTCTGTCAGCGTATTTCGTACCCTCGGGGATCGAGTTAAAGTCCCACTTCTCGCCCTTGAGCGGTATCGGTGTTACCACGGGCGTCGGCGACGGTGTAACGACGGGGGTCGGCTCCGGAGTGGGCGTGGTCTCCAAACGATAAGGCAGAGCCTCAATATCAGGATTTGGCTCCTCGATCTCGGCTGTCTCCGCGCCGTGGTTCTGAAGCGTCTGGCTTTCGTCATTTATCGGCAGCGTGAGTATATACGCGAACAGCATAGTCTTTGCGGCCTTGGCGCGCGTGACCTTAACCTTCGGCTCAAGCTCGGTGCCAAAGCTTACCGCGCCGCGCTCAATGCCCTTTTCGCTGCGCATAAGACCTAAGTTATACGCCTCCTTGACTTTGCCGTACAGCACCGGTGAAATATCGTCCTTATCGGTCAATGCGCCCCAGCCTACAAGCGGAAAGTAAGGTGTTCCCTCATATATCATGTTTTGGTCATAATTCGCGTCTCCGGGAGCGGGCAGGCCGTTGTTGTTCGTCATATAATCGACCTTGTTCCAGGCTCCGCCGTCATCCTTGCCGAATTTCGCGAGATACGCGTCATAAAGGATTGCGCCCATTGCCTCGCGTGTCAGAGCGGCGTCAGACGCGATCGCGCCGGTGTCCACAAACTCGGGCTCTTTAATATATGTCGCGGAAACCGTAATATCTTTGTCAACATAAATGGTGTACTCTTTTTCATTGGTCACGGACTCGCCGTTGATATATATCTCGCCGTTCAAATATCCGGGGTCCGCAACGGCGGTTATTCTGATCTCGTCTCTGTCATCCACGTCAAGCCAATCGGTGCTTTGCGGATAGTTAAGCGAGTAGTACCTCAGACCGAACAATCTGCCGGTTCCGCCGTGTGCCCAAAGCGTATATTCCGTGTTCTGGTCAACGTCAAATTCAACAGTGCCGTATATCGTTTTTCCGCTTCCGTTCGTCGTGTCATTCAGATACTTGCTTTGAATGGTTTTGTTCACATTGTTCCTAAGCTCAATATACTTATTGTCATCAAAACGCGCATAAACAACGAGCTTGCCTTTCGCCTTTGAGAAATATGTGACATGCTTTTCGGGCGTTGAATTTCTCATCTCAATATAATTTCCCGTTATGTCGTTGTTGTCAAAGCTTGCCGAGCTGTCAAATCCTTTGACAAAGCTCTCGGGCAGCGACGGATCCGAGCCGTTCAACGGGGCCGTAACGGTCATGAAGTAATCATCAGCGATCTGTCCTCCGCTCGTAATATTCTCGGTAACATCAACATCGGAATAATCAAATTTACTGTCGTTATAGATCGTTATCGTTCCGCCCTCGGACTGGCTGACCGTGACACGGTGCTGTCCCTCGCCGGGAACAGCCGCCTCAGCCGCCGACGCTTGGGCCTCAACCTCGGGTCCGTATTTCTCCAGAAGCTGCGCGTATGTCAGATTATAGCTTCCAAGCGCGCCCTCGTCTAAACCGAAGACCTTTTCCATGCCGCGGGCAAACTCGCCTACGGTGATTATATCGTTGGGCTTAAAGAGATTTTCGCTGTTCTTATGCATCGCGCCGACGCGCAGAATTCTTTCAATATTGTCTCTGTAGTAATAATTCTCTTCGGGCAGCGCGGTAGCTCCGGGAGCAACGTCAACTTGGCTCACGTCGGCCGCCATCTCGGGGAACAATCCGGTCCAGTCGCCCGACGCCGCGGCTTTCTGCGCCTCAGGCGCCAGGTATGACAGCAGCGTCTCCATAAACTCCTTGCTGGTATACTCATCGGTTCCGGACGTCGCCTCGTCATAGATATACTGGATGATTATTCTCGCGAACTGCTTGGCCGCGGACTCCTTATACGTCGTTCCATCCCAGTTGGAAACGCCGTTTGCGGAATTTTCCGCGGGCGTCTCTCCGGCCTCGTAGGAGCTGAATATATACTTGCTCTCGTTCTCGCCGAGTTTGCTCACATAATCCTTAACACCCTCATAAACGCCGATATAACCAACTCCGGGATCAGCCTTCGCGGTCTCGCGCATAATTCCGGTGGAGTCGGGATTAAATCCGTTGGGCTTATCCGCGCCCTCAAGAGAAAATCCGTTTCCTCTCGGAACAGCAGACACCAAAATCGGGTACATTCCTCTCGCCTTTATCGCGGTTATGTACATATCGAGCCATTCTTTATAGAGGGCGTTGTTCTGGTCGGGCGTGCCGTAATTTAAGCCTCTGTCATAGCGGGTGTCGCCGTCTGCCTCATCGCCCTGCGCAGATGTGAGGAAAACATAGTCGCCCGGTTTTCCGGTCAGAAGAATATCATTAAATCTGCCCTCGTTATAACTTCTCTTCATGCTTCTGCCGCCCATGGAATAGTTAACCACGTCGGCCACTTTTTCCGGGTCGATATAATACTCAAGCACCTGTCCCCAGGAGGAATACGACGACTCGTTGGTATACGACTTCTCAGTCGAGCCGCCCAAAATAAATATCGTCGCTTTCTCGCCGGCGGGAGACGGAGCGATCGGGGTTATCGAAATCGACTTAACCGTAACAGTCTGCGGATTTGCGCGCGAGGGGAGCTCAACAGGCTCGATCTCTATCTCAACAAAATCCTGACCGGTCGCGAAATCATAGCTCCACTTGGTGTTGCCTTCGGACCATGTCACCGTCGTGTTTCTCGTGACGTTGCCCGCGTCATCCCACGCCGAAGTTCTTCTTATTCTGTCGTATTCCATCCCTGTCGGCTGGACCAATGTGTTGCTGCGGCTGCAGCCGCCCCCGAGCACGACCTCCAAATGATAAGCTCCGGGAGGCATGTCGGCCCTGTATATCAAACCGCCATGATTTGGATAAACCGAATCATCGCTTATATATCTTCCGCCGGATTCCGTAATACTTGCACCGTCAGAGGAAAGGTTAATCAATGAAATTCCGCCGACTTGACGAGCCTCTCTGGGAGGCATGATCGCGTCTGAAGCAGTGACAAAACCTTTTCCTTTCTCGGGCAAATATTCAAGATCCTTTTTTGTTGCTCCCGCGGCAAATTCTTGGGCAAAATCAACGCTGACCGAGTTTAAGCCTCCCGTTTCGCCGTCCTCAGCGAAAACCGCCGGCATAACCGAAACAATAAGAGCCAAAACAAGTGTCAAACTGAGCAGTCGTCTTTTAAACATCTCTTTTCCTCCTTAAAAAATGCGCAAATATCAAATTCGTCATATCATATTTATTATACAATATTATTTGAAACATTGCAATAGAAACTTTGAAAATTTTTCAAAAAAAATGGCCAAAGAAAAAGTGACCGGTAAACAGAGAAACATCCGCGGACAGACCGAAACGTTTTTCGCCGCTTTAACTCCGCGTATTCCCTATTCCCTAATCACTATTCCCTACGTTGGCACCCTCTACGCGAGTCGAACGCGTGATCCGCCCTTAGGAGGGGCGTGTTATATCCACTTAACTAAGAGGGCATGTGCGCGCGGAAAACCGCGCTTATTCATTATACATAATTCGGCCTTCCGTGTCAAGCCCTATTTTCGGGCAACAAAGAACAGGCGCTCTGTCTCGGGGCCGGGCCCGTCAAAAGTCAGGTCCCCGAAAACCGAAACCTCGGAAAAGCCGCGCTCAATGAGCAGCGTTTTAAGCTCGGCGGCCGAAAATATCGTTTCCTCCTGATACTCGCTGTATCTCCTGTAGCCGCTGTTTTGCTCTTTTATGAAAAAATTCAGTTCAAAACTCACGACCTTATCATCGGGAAAATATCCGCAGTCCCACACGCAGAACGCCGAATCGTCCTCATATACAAATGTGTTGTTCCCCAAAATGCTGCTCAGCTTATACTCCGAGTTAATGTCAAAGATAAACACGCCGCCGTCGCGCAGGCTGTCATAAACCCGCTCAAATGCCGCTTCCGCGTCATCAAGGCCCTCAAGGTAATTCACGCAGTCAAGCGCCGAGATCACGCAGTCAACGGGCGTGGGGAGCGCGAACGTCCGCATATCCATGTTGAGGAACAGGATATCAAGCCCCGCCTCGTCAGCCTTATTTTTGGCAATCGCGAGCATTTCGGGCGAAATGTCAATGCCCGTCACCTCATATCCCGCGCGGGCGAGCGGGACCGTCACAGCGCCCGAGCCGCAGCCGAGATCGACCACGGTTTTCGGCGTGAAGTTCAACCGCTCAAAAACGGACCCGTAAAACCGAATAAACTCGTCATAATCGGTTTTCTGGAACCTGTCGTATATTTTCGCAAAATCGTCATACATATTATCACCGCTTAAAGCTTTCGGAAATTGGCATAAGCCGCCATCATCTTCTTCTGTCCGACCGACTCAAAGTCCACGATAACGAACCAGTCCTTGCCCATCTCCTGCGCGGACACGACCGTGCCGACTCCGAATTTTCTGTGCTCGACCCTGTCGCCCGGGCTGTAGCTCTCGCCGCCCGCGATGATCTCGGGCTCGGGCGCTTTCTTTAGGAACGCACTGTCGCCAAATCCGCCGGAGGCCGCGCTTCCGCCGCGGATTTGGGTCCGCTCGTACGCCGGCGCGTCCTCGGTCTTATCGACCAGCTTCTCGGGTATTTCCTCAAGAAATCTCGAGGGCATGTTGTATCTGGTCTGGCCGAACAGCGTTCTCTGCCTCGCGGCAGACAAAAACAGCCGCTTTTTGGCGCGCGTGATCCCGACATAGCACAGCCGCCGCTCCTCCTCAAGCTCCTCGGGGTCGCCAAAGGCCCGCGAGTTCGGGAAAACGCTCTCTTCCATGCCTATTAAAAACACGTTCGGGAACTCAAGCCCCTTGGCGCTGTGAAGCGTCATGAGCGTGACCGCCTCCTGCGCCTCGTCATAGTTGTCAATATCCGAGATCAGCGAGATGTTTTCAAGCAGCTCGCTCAAGGTTATGTCCTCGTTGTCTCTGACCGCCTCCTGGACCATCGAGACAAACTCCTTGAGGTTCTCGAGCCTTGTGCGGTTTTCAACAGTTTTGGATTTTTCGAGCGCGTCGATCATGCCCGAAGCGCGCATAACTGTCCTAACCAGAAGCTCAAGCCCCATTCCGTCGGCCAGATCGGCCCTGAACCCGTTTATCATCTCGGTAAACTTTTTGAGCTTTCCCGCCGCCGCGGAGCCGAACTCCGAAAACTCGTCCGCCCGCTCGCAGACGCGGAACATGCTTATATTTTCCACCGCTCCTATCGCCGCGAGCTTATCGACCGTAGCCGCGCCGATGCCGCGCTTGGGTTCGTTAATGACCCTGCGCAACGCCACGTCGTCGTCGGGATTTGCTATCAGTCTTAAGTATGAGCCGATGTCCTTGATCTCTTTTCTGTCATAGAACCTCAGGCCGCCCACGACCTTATACGGCACCGCATTTCTCAGCAGCATGTCCTCAATAACGCGGGACTGCGCGTTGACGCGGTACAGCACGACCGTGTCGTTCAGATTGCCTCCGAGCCTGTAAATATTCGTCACGACCGACTGCGCCTCGCTGTGCTCATTGTCGGCAATGTGCAGGCTTATCTTCTCCCCGCCGCCGTTCGAGGTCCATAGTTCCTTGCCCTTCCTTCCGTCGTTATGCTTGATGACGCTGTTGGCGGCGTCAAGAATATGCTGGGTCGAGCGGTAGTTTTCCTCAAGCTTAATTACCGCCGCGTCGGGAAACTCTTTCTCAAAGCCGAGAATATTTTGAATATCGGCGCCGCGGAATTTGTATATGCTCTGATCATCGTCGCCCACAACGCACAGATTGCGGTGCTTTTCGGCGAGCAGGCTCACAAGGCGGTACTGCGCGTGGTTCGTGTCCTGATACTCGTCAACCAATATGTATCTATACTTGTTCCGATAGTACTCCAGAACCTCGGGACACTCCTCAAACAGGCGCACCGTGAGCATTATCAGATCGTCAAAGTCAAGCGCGTTGTTGCTTTTGAGCTTGCGGCTGTAGAGCTTGTAAAGGTCCGCCACGGTCTGCAGATAAAAGTCTGCGCCCACGCCGTCTTTGTATTCCGCGGGCCCGATCAGCTTATCCTTCGCTCCGCTTATCAGCGACAGCATTGTGCGCGGCGCGTATTTTTTGTCGTCTATCTCAAGCTCTTTTAAACATTCTTTCATCACCGTCAGCTGATCCGCCGTGTCGTATATGACAAAATCCCTGGCATAGCCGATCTTCTCAATATCGCGGCGCAGCATGCGGGCGCACATCGAATGGAACGTGCCCGCGTGCACGTCGTTCCCGATCTCTCCGAGCCTTGCGGTCAGCCTCGCCTTGAGCTCGCCCGCGGCCTTGTTGGTAAAGGTGATCGCGAGTATGTTGTACGGGCGCACCGGTTCCTCCGCCAGACACGCCTCAAGCTCGGGGCTGAGCTCGTCAAGCTCGCCGTCGCGGTACCACTCGAGGAACTCAAGCTCGGCGTCGGAAAATTCGCGCGGAACATTTTCGCTGTTATACGCCTTTCCGTATTTGATAAGATGAGCTATCTTATGAATGATTACCGTGGTCTTTCCGCTTCCGGCGCCCGCCAGAACAAGCAGAGGCCCCTCGGTGGTGAACACCGCCTGCCTCTGCCTGTCGTTCAGGTTTTTATACTCGTTTTCGATTATGCTTCTGCGCAAGCTTAAAAATTCAGAATTATTCATTACCGCTTTTTCCTTTTTGCATCTTAACATTTATTTTTTATTGTTTTATCGTGCCGCCGCCTATGCAGCGGTCGAAATCCATGTCATAGAAAACCACCGCCTGGCCCGGCGTCACGGCTCTCTGCGGCGTCTCAAATTCGACCGACGCGCATCCGCCGCCGATCGGAGCGACCCTGCACGGAGCGGGGCTCGCGGCATAACGCACCTTGGCGAGAGCTTCAAACGGCTCAAAATCGACCGCGTCAAACGTAATAAAATTAAGCCTGTCGGCGATGAGGCTCGATGAAAACTCGCTGCCCTTCTCGCCCAGAGTAATCTCTCCGGTCTCGGGATTTATTCGCGTGACGAACATTGGTTTGCCGAAAGCTATGCCCAAGCCCTTGCGCTGGCCGATCGTGTAATTTATTATACCCTTGTGCCTGCCCAAAAAATTACCCTGCGAGTCAATAAAATCTCCGGGTTCCGACTTGGCTCCGCCATAGCGCTCGATAAACGAGGCGTAGTCATTGTCGGGCACAAAGCAGATCTCCTGGCTGTCTGGCTTGTCCGCGATGTCAAGGCCGAGCCGCCGCGCGATCCCGCGGACCTCGTCCTTGCTCTCAATATCGCCCAAAGGCAGATACATTTTTGAGAGCTGGCTCTGGGTCAGCGAATACAGCACATAGGTCTGATCCTTCTCCTTGGCCCTGGCGCGGCGCAGGATATATCTGCCGCTTTTTTCGTCACGCTCGACTCTGGCGTAGTGCCCCGTCGCGATCAAATCGGCGTCGAGCAGACGCGCTTTTTCAAGCATGGCGTCGAACTTTAAAAAGCGGTTGCAGGCAATGCACGGGTTCGGGGTGCGCGCGTTTTTGTACTCGTCGACAAAATAATCCACCACGTTTTTTTCAAAATCCGAACGGAAATCAAGCACATGGTAGTCTATCCCGAGTTTATAGCAGGCCCTGCGCGCGTCCTCGACAGACGACAGGGAGCAGCACGAACCTTCCTCCTCGCCGTCCCAAAGGCGCATGGTCACGCCGATCACCTCAAAACCGCGCTCTTTTAAAAGGGCGGCGGCGACAGTGCTGTCAACGCCGCCCGACATTCCGATTACTATCCGCCTAGGCATTATCGGCACCGTGGACCTCGTCCGCCACCGTGCAGGACGAGCAGCAGCCGCTGCACTGAGGAATGGCCGAAGCGTCCATGCCGCGGCTCTCGTAATAATTCGCAAGCGCCGCGTGAACAGCCTCCTCGGCAAGGTTTGAGCAGTGCATCTTGATTGGCGGCAGTCCGTCAAGCGCGTCGGCGACCGCCTGATTGGTGAGCTGAAGCGCCTCGTCGATCGTCTTGCCCTTAACGAGCTCGGTTGCCATGCTGGACGTGGCGATCGCCGCGCCGCAGCCGAAGGTCTTGAACTTAACATCCTCGATAACACCCGTGTCGTCGTTGATCTTCATATATATCTTCATTATGTCTCCGCACTGGGGGTTTCCGACCTGACCGACCGCGTTGGCGTCGGGGATCTCGCCCACATTGCGCGGATTTGAAAAATGATCCATTACTTTTTCACTGTACATATATTAATCCTCCTTATTGTTCTTAACAAAATCCTCATAGAGCGGCGACATGCTGCGGAGCAGCGGAACTATCTCCGCGAGCGCGTCCGCTATGGCGTCGGCCTGTTCCTTGGTGTTGCTCGTGTCAAACGTCACGCGCAGCGAGCCGTGCGCGTCCTCGTGCTTGAGGCCGATCGCGAGCAACACATGAGACGGGTCAAGCGAACCCGAGGTGCAGGCGCTTCCGCTGGACGCCGAAATTCCCTTCATGTCAAGGCGGAGCAGCATGCCCTCGCCCTCGATAAATTTGAAGCTTATGTTTGTGTTGCCCGGAAGACGCTCGGTCGGGTGACCGTTCAGCCACGCGTAGGGCACCTTGTCAAGCACCTGTTTTATATAATAATCTCTGAGTTCTGTAAGCTGTTTTTGCTTTCCGGGTATATCAGTGGTGGCAAGTTCAATTGCTTTACCGAGCCCCACAATGCCCGGAACATTCTCGGTGGCAGCGCGTTTCCCGCGCTCCTGCGCTCCGCCCGTGATGAAAGACGTCAGCTTTACACCCTGCCGAACATACAGCGCGCCCACGCCCTTCGGGCCGTGGAATTTATGCGCCGTCAGCGACAACATATCAATGTTAAGCTCTTTCACGTCGATCTCGATCATTCCAACCGCCTGAACCGCGTCGGTGTGGAAAATAACCTTATGCTCGCGGCAGATCGCGCCGATCTCCTTGATCGGCATTATGGTTCCTATCTCGTTGTTGGCGAACATGACCGATACCAGAACTGTGTCGGGGCGGATCGCTCTCTCAACGTCCTCCGCGGCGACTCTGCCGTATTTGTCTACAGGCAGATATGTCACTTCCCAGCCCTGCTTTTCAAGATCCTGGCAGGTGTGCAGGACCGCGTGATGCTCAACGGCGGTCGTTATAATGTGTTTGCCCTTGTCCGCGTAGGCCTTGGCGGTGCTTCTGATCGCCCAGTTGTCCGCCTCGGTGCCGCTGCCCGTGAAGTAAATTTCCCTGGGAGAAGCCCCGATCGCCTTTGCGACTTTTTCTCTCGCCGTCTCAACGGCCTTTTTTGCTTCCCGTCCCTCGGCGTAAATACTGGACGGGTTTCCGGGTATCTCTTTGATACACGAAATCATTTCCTCGGCGACCTCATCGCTTATCTTCGTGGTCGCCGCGTTGTCAACATAAATTCTCATTATGCCTGTCCTACCTTTCGTTAAATATTTTTGGCGGAAAACCCCGCCGCTCATACGTTCAACCCATGAAAAGTAGATCTACGTATATCGGAAAATCAAAGGATCATTCGGCGAATTTTTTGGACTGCTCGACAGCCATGCGGTCACATTCCTCATTCTCGGGATTGCCGCTGTGGCCCTTTACCCAGTGAAGAGTTACCTCATGCTCCCTGAGCAGATCAAGGACGATCTCCCACAGATCGGGGTTCAGCGCCTTTTCCTTTTTATTGCGCATCCAGCCGTTTCGGCGCCAGCTCTCTGCCCAGCCCTTATCGACCGCGTCAATGAAATACTTTGAGTCGCTGTAAATATCGACTCTGCATTTTTGATTGAGCGCCCGAAGCCCCTCGATAACCGCGGTAAGCTCCATGCGGTTATTGGTGGTCTCTGCCTCGCCGCCGCTGAGTTTCTTCTCATAGCCGCCGTACCTGAGAATAACTCCGTAGCCGCCAGGCCCGGGATTGCCGCTGCACGCGCCGTCTGTATAAATCTGAACACGCTTTAGATCCGCCATAATACACCTCTCTGAATTTCCTAAACTATTATAGCACAACCCAAAAAGAAATAAAAGGGGTTTTTGAGAAAAATTTTTAACGCGCGCAAAAAACGCCGTCCGTTTCCGGGCGGCGTTTTGAAATTCTGTGTTATTTAACCATTGACGCAACTTCAGCGGCGAAATCGTCCTGCTTCTTCTCAATGCCCTCGCCTGTCTCAAAGCGTACAAACTTGGTGATCTTGATGTCAGCGCCGATCTCCTTTGAAACCTGCTTAACGTAATCCGCAACAGACTCCTTGTTGACAGCCTTGACATAGGGCTGATCAAGCAGGCAAACCTCTTTGAGTTCTTTTGCGAGACGGCCTGTGATCATCTTCTCGATAATGTTCTCGGGCTTGCTCGCGTTTTTCGGATCGTTCTTGGCCTGCGCGATAAGGATCTCCTTCTCGTGCTGCTTGTAATCCTCGGGAACCTCGTCGCTTGACAGGTATTTGGGGTTTAAGGCCGCGATCTGCATAGCGATGTTCTTCAGGCACTCCGTAACCTGCTCGCAGGCGGGAGCCTGAGCCTCAACCATAACGCCGATCTTTCCGCCGGCGTGGATATAGTCAACAACAACGCCGTCGGTTGAAATTCTCTCAAAGCGTCTGATGTTCATGTTCTCGCCGATCTTGGCGATCTTCTCGGTCAGAGCGTCGCCGACGTTCTGGCTGCCGCCCGAGATCGTCTTTGTCTTGAGCTCCTCAACGTCAGCGGGAGCCTCAGCCGCGATCGTCTTCGCAACGTCGAGCACGAAGGTTCTGAAATCCTCGTTCTTCGCGACGAAGTCCGTCTCGGAGTTGACCTCGACAACAACGCCCACGCCGCCGTCAATGTGCGACAAAACGATACCCTCGGCGGCAATTCTGCCAGCTTTTTTAGCGGCCTTTGAAAGGCCTTTCTCTCTCAGATACTCAACAGCCGCGTCCTTGTCGCCGTCAGTCTCAACAAGAGCCTTTTTGCAGTCCATCATGCCGCAGCCGGTCATTTCTCTGAGTTCCTTAACATCTTTTGCTGTAAATGCCATTTATATATCTTCCTTTCTTGTGTTCAAAATTCGGGCTCCCCCACGGGGAGCTATTGTCTATAAGCGACTGAGGGGAACAAATTGATTTCAAAAATCACAGCCCCTCTCCGTCCGCTCCGCGGACACCTCTCCCCGGGGAGAGGCTACTACTCGTCAAGAATGTCGAGGCTTACTTCCTCTTCCTTCTCGGAATTGTCCTCAAGCTGCTCGCCCTGCTTGCCCTCTAAGATCGCGTTTCCGATCGTGGTGACGATAAGCTTTACCGCGCGGATAGCGTCGTCGTTGCCGGGAATGGGATAATCCGCTTCCTCGGGATCGCAGTTGGTGTCAACGATAGCGATTACCGGGATGCCCAGCTTGTGAGCCTCGGCGATCGCGTTCTTCTCCTTGCGGGGATCAACAACAAAGATCGCCGCGGGCAGATCCTTCATTTCCTTGATGCCGCCCATGAACTTTTCAAGTCTCTCCTTCTCAAGGTTGAGCTTGATAACCTCTTTCTTGGGCAGAAGATCCATTGTGCCGTCCTCGGTCATCTTCTCGAGCTGATACAGTCTGCCTATTCTCTGCTTAATGGTCTTGAAGTTTGTGAGCATTCCGCCCAGCCATCTCGCGTTGACATAGAACATGCCCGTTCTCTCGGCCTCTTCCTTGATCGCTTCCTGAGCCTGCTTCTTGGTTCCGACAAACAGAACCGAGCCGCCCTCGGCCGCGATGTCGCGCGTAAAGTAATACGCTTCCTCAATTTTCTTCACAGTCTTCTGAAGGTCAATGATATAGATGCCGTTTCTCTCCGTAAAAATGTACTCAGCCATTTTGGGGTTCCAGCGTCGGGTCTGGTGTCCGAAGTGAACGCCTGCCTCCAGTAACTGCTTCATCTGAACTACTCCCATGATTTTACACCTCCGTAAAGTTATACCTCCGCCCCGGTCTGCTTTTTCCGGAACCGACATGGGATCGCGGCACAACCGAAAAAATCGCGGGACGTGCGTATTTAATTTTTGTGTGACTTCACACAGAAAAGTATTATATCACACCGTTTCCGGGAATGCAAGAGAAATTTTCAATTTTTTTGAAAAATTTTATCTTGAATACGTCTTGGCTATCTTGAGCAGTTTGGCGGCGAGCTCGTCGCTGAAAACGTCGGTGCTTCCGAGCCGCCATGTCCAGTTCCCGCCCATTGTGGACGGCGTGTTCATCCTCGCGCCGGCGCCCAGGTCAAGTATATCCTGCATTGTGATGATCGCGGTGTCCGCCGGGCTGCCGAGCAGCGACTTGATAAAGCCCCAGTTTAAACCTTCCTCTTTTGTCAGGCGCAGGTAATCGACCGCGAACCCGCGCATATGCTCGGGAAGAGTCTCAAGCCAGCCCTTGAGCGTGTCATTGTCGTGCGTTCCGATATACGCGACGGAGTTTTTTGGATAATTGTGCGGAAGGTAATCGCTGTCCTCTCCGGGCGTGAAGCCGAACTGCATGACCTTCATGCCGGGCATTCCGCTGAACCTCAGCAGCGCCCGCACATCGTCGGTTATGGTGCCAAGGTCCTCGGCGATAAGCGGCGGCGTCTCGCCGAACTCCTGCTTGACCCGATTAAAGAAGTCGCTGCCGGGGCCCTTGAGCCATTCGCCCTCAACCGCGTCGGGCTTGCCGTACTCGATCGCGTAGAACGCGTCAAAGCCGCGGAAATGGTCGATCCTAACTATGTCGTACATATGAAGAGCGGCCGACAGGCGTTTTATCCACCACTCGTATCCTGTCTCGGCCAGATAATCCCAGTTATACAGCGGGTTCCCCCAAAGCTGGCCCTTCGGCGCGTAGCCGTCGGGCGGGCAGCCCGCCACCTTGATCGGCGTTCTGTCGGGGTCAAGCATCAGCACCTCGTTATGCGCCCACGCGTCGGCGCTGTCCTCGGCGACATAGATCGGTATGTCGCCTATTATCTTTATTCCCTGCTTGTTCGCGTAGCTCTTCAGCCCGCTCCACTGCTCGTAAAACCGGTACTGGACATAGACCCAGAAGTTTATCTCATCGTCAAGGCGGTTGTAGACCCTGACTATAGCGTCGGGCTCGCGGCGGACTATGTCATCGTCCCAGTCGCGGTACATTTTGAGTCCGCTGTCAAACTTAAGAGCCATGAACATGGCGTAGTTTTCGATCCAATATGAGTTTTCGACTCTGAATTTGTCTATCTCGGCCTTCTTTCGGGCCTTGTCACGATCATAAGCGATTTTAAGCACCTTGAATTTGTTGTTAAATATTTTTTCGTAGTCTACCGTCCCGGGATCGCCGCCCCAGTCGATATACGCGTAGTCCTCAAAATTAAGCGCCCCATCCTCGCGCAGCAGATCAAAATCAATAAAATAAGGATTTCCCGCGAACGTTGAAAACGACTGATAGGGCGAGTCTCCGTAGCCCGTCGGGCCGATCGGAAGTATCTGCCAGTATTTCTGCCCGCTCTTTTGCAAAAAGTCAACAAAGCGATGGGCCTCGCTGCCCATTGTTCCTATTCCGTAATTGCCGGGAAATGATGAGATATGCATCAAAATTCCGCTTCCGCGTTCCATAATTTTTCTCCTTTAATTCTATTTTATATCGCGGGAAATCCCGCATGAAAAGGCGCCCGCGCCGTTTCCGCGGTGCGGGCGCACTTTAATATGCCGAAAATTAATCAACGGTTACGACCCAGCCCATGTCGTCATCGGCCTTGCCGGTCTGAATGTCGGTTATGGTGTCAAAGATCCTCTGAGTGATCTCGCCGATCTGATTGTTGTTGATATGCATTACCTTGTCTTCCCAGCGGAGCTCGCCGACCGGAGAGATGATAGCGGCAGTGCCCGTGCCGAAGCACTCCTCAAGGGTTCCGTTGTCATACGCTTCGGCAACCTCCTGAATGGATATCCTCTTTTCTGAAACGGGAACGCCCCACTTCTTGAGCAGCTCAATCGCGGACATTCTTGTGATGCCGCTTAAAATGCTGCCGTTGAGCATGGGCGTCACAACCTCGCCGTTGATCTTGAAGAATATGTTCATCGAGCCAACTTCTTCTATATATTTCTGCTCGACTCCGTCCAGCCAGAGAACCTGCGAATAGCCCTTCTCATGCGCGACCACCTGCGCCCTGATGCTGCTCGCATAGTTGCCGCCGGTCTTTGTGAAGCCCGTGCCGCCGCGGACGGCGCGCACATACGAGTCCTCAACATAGATCTTGACCGGAGCGAGGCCCTCGGGATAATAAAGTCCGCTGGGCGAGCAGATGATCATAAACTTATATGAGTTGGACGGTCTCACGCCAAGGAACGGATCGGTGGCGATAATGAACGGTCTGATGTAGAGCGAGGTGCCCTCCTGCTCGGGGATCCAGTCGCGGTCAAGCTCCACAAGCTGCTTGAGGCCCTCAAGACAAAGCTCCTCGTCGATTGGGGGAATGGCCAGACGCTCATTTGAAACGTTGAGTCTTTTAAAATTCTTGTCGGGTCTGAACAGGCGAACGTGTCCGTCAGCGGACTTGTAAGCCTTGAGGCCCTCGAAAACCTCCTGCGCGTAGTGGAAAACCATGGCGGACGGGTCAAGCTCTATCGGGCCGTAGGGAACAATTCTCGGATCATGCCAGCCCTTGCCCTCGTCATAGTCCATAACAAACATGTGGTCCGAAAAATACACTCCGAAAGGCAGATCCTGCATATTCGGCTTACTCTTTGGATTTTGTGTTTTGGTTATTGTGATTTCCACTTTTATCAACCCTTTCTGATATAAAAAATATAATGTTTTAATTTAAACTAATTAATTATAACATATATTTTCCGCCTTTTCAAGAGTTTTTAACCAAAAAATCCTAAAATTTTTAAAGGCCTAAAAAGTTCAAATGTTACAAAATTGTTTCATTTTAAAAATAATGCTTGACATACATGAAAATCGTGCTATACTATATATATCGCAAATTTACAAAATTAACCACTACATCTTGTGGTTTAGTAATACGGGAGGTTTTCTGATGATTAAGACAATTGTTAAGAGAGACGGCAGAGAGGCGAAATTCGACATCTCAAAGATCTCAAACGCCATATTCAAGGCCGCGGAGGCGCTCGGCGGAAGTGACCGCGAAACTGCGCTTGAACTTGCAGATCAGGTCGTGGATTATGTTGAAAACGGCCTCGGCATATCGAAGCCGGGAGTTGAGGAAATTCAGGACGCTGTTGAAAAAATTCTGGTTGAGAACGGCCACACAAGAACCGCCAAGGAGTTCATTCTCTACCGCGCGCAGAGAAGCAGGGTACGCGAGATGAACACTCAGCTCATGCGGGTTTACGAGGATCTGACATTCAAGGCGGCCAAGGACAACGACGTTAAGCGCGAAAACGCCAACATTGACGGCGACACCGCCATGGGCACGATGCTCCGCTACGGCAGCGAGGGCGCGAAGTGCTTCTATGACATGTTCATTCTTGACCCGCGCCACGCAAAGGCGCACAAGGACGGCGACATTCACATACACGACTTGGACTTTCTGACGCTTACGACCACCTGCTGTCAGATCGACCTTTTAAAGCTGTTTAAGGGCGGATTTTCCACCGGCCACGGCTTTCTGCGTGAGCCCAACGACATCGCCAGCTATTCGGCCCTGTGCTGCATAGCGATCCAGTCGAACCAGAACGACCAGCACGGCGGCCAGAGCGTTCCCAATTTTGACTACGCCATGGCTCCGGGCGTCGCTAAGACATACAAGAAAAAGTTCGCCAAAAATCTGTCGGCCGCGCTCAATCTTATGGGCGGCATCGACGAGCCTCAGGACAGCGCGATGAAAATAATTTCCGAGCTTAAAGAAGAAACCGGCGAGGAGCCGAAGCTTGTCAATTCCGACGAGTTTATCGCGGCGCTCACGTCAAAGCTCGGCGCGCTTATGGACGAGAAGGACGCGAAGCGCGCGGTTCGCTTCATTAAGAAAAACTCCGAGAAAGAGACAGACCGTGCCACATTCCAGGCTATGGAGGCGCTTATACACAATCTGAATACCATGCACTCCCGCGCGGGCGCGCAGATCCCGTTCAGCTCGCTGAACTACGGAACCGACACTTCCGAGGAGGCGAGAATGGTTATGCGCAACCTGCTGCTTGCCGAGGAGCGCGGACTGGGCAACGGCGAAACGCCGATCTTCCCGATACATATTTTTAAGGTAAAAGAAGGCGTGAACTATAACAAAGAAGATAAGAACTACGACCTGTTCAAACTGGCCTGCCGCGTTTCGGCAAAGCGCCTCTTCCCCAATTTCAGTTTTCTCGACGCGCCTTTCAACAAGCAATATTACGTTGAAGGCCGCCCCGAGACCGAGGCGACATACATGGGCTGCAGAACGAGAGTTGTCGCTAACGCTTATGACAAGTCAAGAGAGATAACCTACGGCCGCGGCAATCTGAGCTTCACCTCGATCAACCTTCCGAGAATAGCGATCAAGGCCAAGGGAGACATAGACTGGTTCTTTGACGAGCTTGACAGAAAGATCGACCTTGTTATAGATCAGCTTTTGGCAAGGTACAAGGTCCAGGCGGCAAAGACCGTTAAGAACTATCCCTTCCTCATGGGTCAGGGAATTTGGATCGACTCCGACAAGCTCAAGGAGAACGACACCGTCGGCGAGGTATTGAAACACGGCACCCTGACCGCGGGATTTATCGGCCTTGCCGAGTGCCTCAAAGCGCTGACCGGCGAGCACCACGGCGAGTCAAGGCGCTCGCAAAATCTGGGCCTTGAGATCGTGGGCCACATGAGAAAGCGCATGGACGAGGCGACCGAGCAATACGGCATGAACTTCTCGCTGATTGCAACTCCGGCCGAAGGCCTTTCGGGCAGATTTGTAAAAATCGACCGAAAGCTGTTCGGAAGCATTCCCGGTGTTACGGACAGAGAATATTACACCAACTCGTTCCACATTCCTGTATACTATCCGATAAGCGCCTATGAAAAGATCGAGCTTGAGGCTCCCTATCACGCACTGACCAACGGTGGACACATCTCGTACATAGAGCTTGACGGAGACCCGACGACAAACCTCGAGGCCTTCGAGAGCGTTATAAGATATATGAAGGAATGCGGCGTCGGCTACGGCAGCATCAAC
The DNA here is from genome assembly GCA_947624305.1 of uncultured Monoglobus sp. Lineage (GTDB taxonomy): Bacteria > Bacillota > Clostridia > Monoglobales > Monoglobaceae > Monoglobus. The sequence continues at coordinate 180,562 of CANQKC010000001.1, forward strand.
CATCCCGTCGACCGCGACCCCGTCTGCGGCTATACCGGAATAATCAACGACGAGTGCCCCGGCTGCGGACGCAAAGCCGTTGAGACAGGCGAGGACGGTGAAGTGATCGGAATTGAGCGCATAAGGCGCGTTACCGGCTATCTTGCCGGAACGCTCGACAGATTTAACGACGCCAAAAAAGCCGAGGTGCGCGACCGTGTTAAGCACATGCATGTAGGTGCGCCCCCGAAAAGCGAAAATTAATATTAAACCCCCGCGCCGGTCGGCGCAGGGGTTGATTTTTCAAAATCACTTCATAACAAAAACCCGCGGAAACATCCGCGGGCTTTTCGGTGAATTAGCTGTTTTTAAGCTTTATAATCCGCACACTGTTTGAAAGGGGCTCAAACTCGTCCCCGGTGACCTTCGCCTCATTCGGGCGTATGGTCAATTCGCGCTCCTCCTCCGCTTTCTCGTCAAACTCGTTGATAAGAAGAGAAATTTCGCGCTTCATCTCAGCAATGCGGCTCAGTGTGCCGCTCCTCAACGCTTCGGAACCGAGACGGAAATCATCCCGCGCGGTTCTTCTGTATCTGCGCTCAGAAAAAACATTAACTGCTGCAGCTCTCATGCTAACACTCCTAATTTCGGTTTTAAACCAATCTGCCTTAAATATTAATTTTACGTCGTGCGGCAATGATTTTGAAACATCATTGTAACACTTTTGTAACATCATAGCACGGTTACATAAATTTGTCAAGACTTTTTTGCAAACTTTTTTCGGCAAAAACCGCGTTTTTTCGGGCTTTTTGATTTATAATCCAATTATAGCACGCGCAACACGCAAAAAATTGTACATATATTAATAATCGTGATACATAAAAATAATTCAAAAAAATCAAAAAAACTCTTGACAAACAAGTCCCGCTGTTGTATAATTTAAAAGTCGTGTTAAGCGGCATACGCGGATATGGCGGAATTGGCAGACGCGCATGGTTCAGGTCCATGTGAGAGCAATCTCATGGAGGTTCAAGTCCTCTTATCCGCACCATTACGAATGTTCTTACAGGACTTATGCCTGTGAGAACATTTTTTTATCCTGTTTTTTTGTTGTTTCCCGAAAAGTACATGTCTACTCCTTTCCGGGTGTTCATTTTTATCTCGTTTGCGGGTATCGCTTTGAGCTTCGGTATCTCTATCGAGCCTATGCAGTTATAGTGTATTTTAAGCCGCTGAACTTTCTTTCCGTCGATTATTTCCGCTTGATATACCTCAATTTTTTCTATCAGCTCATTTAACATTCTCGGAGTAAGTTTTCTTGCCCGTGTATATTTCCTTACGACCGACATAAACTCATCCGTGGAAATGCTGCGGCTTTCGCTTTTGGATATCTCGGACTTGAGCGACTCTATCCGTTTTGCCAGCTCTTTCTGCTCGCCGTCATATTTCACCGACAGCTTTCCGAACCGCTCATCCGTTATTCGGCCCATTACGTTGTCCTCATATATGCGCTCGAATAATATGTCAAGCTCTTTGTCACGGGCGAGCAGGGCTTTAAGCTCATTTTGTTTTGCCTCGATTTTGTGTTCCGCGTCTTTTATCGACTGACCCATTACGAGCCTCATAAACTCGCCCTCATACTTTACGGCAAGCCTAGTGAGGCTCCGTATTTCTCCGAGCACCGCCTTTTCAAGAAAATCAACCCGTATATAATGAGTAGATGAGCAGATTTTTCTTGAGCCTCTGTTGTAGCCGGAACAGTTAAAGTATTCTATGCTCGGATTTTTCTGATTAAAATGATACCACAAATTGCTGCCGCAGTCAGCGCATACAAGCAATCCCGAAAACATATTTTTCTCGCCGTCGGCTTTCTTGCGTTTTCTTGTCTTACCGCACTTAGCCTGTATCTTCTCCCAGACCGAGCGCTCTATTATCGGCTCGTGAACGTCTTTAAATATTACCCAATTTTCTTTGTCGTTCTCTATCCTTTTCTTGTTCTTATAGGATTTTGAGTATGTTTTAAAGTTGATCAGATCGCCGCAGTATTCCTGAGTATGCAGTATCTTTGTTATGGTCGAATTGTTCCACTTGTACGGTTCGGCGGTATTTATCCTGCCCGCTCTTTTTCTGCCCTTGCTCAGCCAATAGTTCATTGGCGTGAGTATCTTATCCTTTTCAAGCGCTCCTGCTATCTGCTCGGCTCCAAAGCCCGAAAGTGTCATCGAGTATATCCTTCGCACGACCGCCGCGGCTTCATCGTCAATTACCCACCGCTTATGATCATCGGGGTCCTGAATATATCCGTATGGCGGCTGGCCCAGAGGCTCGCCCGAATTGCCCTTGATTTTGTTGCTTATCCTGCGCTTTTTGGAAATGTCGCGGGAATACCACTCGTTAAACAGATTTTTTATCGGCGCTATATCATTCTCGCCTTCTTCCGTGTCGATACCGTCCGATACCGCAACAAGCCTTATGTCATGCTCGGGGAAAAATTCTTCCGTCAGCTTTCCGACTTCGATATAGTTCCTGCCGAGACGCGATAAGTCTTTTACAAACACCGCCGATACCTTGAAGTTTTTAATATCGCTCAGCATATCAGCAAAGCCGGGCCTGTCCATTGTCACGCCCGAAATTCCGTCGTCGCAGTATATGTAAAGTTTCGTATAGCCCTTTTCCTTAGCGACTTTTGTAAGCAGCTTTTTCTGATTGCCTATGCTGTAGCTGTCGCCTTCAAGATTATCGTCTCTGCTGAGACGGACATACAGAGCAGCGGCTTCGTCTCGTTTGTAAGTTTTCTTCGACTGTCTCATAATTGCCTCCTTTCCCGACAGTCAAACAAACAGTATTACAATTTGATTATATCAAAAAAATTACTGCTTGTCAGCCTGTTTTTTAAAATTTATGACATCATTAAACGGAGCAGTATCGAGCCTAAAGTTTCAGCCGAACGCTTTTTGAACACAGGCTCGACTATGAAAGTTGCCTGCGGCGGCTTAATAAAAAATTGCAGTATAGCAAGCACAGCAAACGGGTACCCAATTTTAATAAATCAAAATCGCTTTACTTGCAAATTATGAATAACAGCAAGCAAAGCGAATGGGTACCCGTTCGCGGTTTTGCGAAACGGACAAGCCGTTTTATACGCAAAAAAATATTGGGAAATTATCCCAAACCCTTTATTAAATTTCGGAGGTATACGCATGGAAAACAGAAAGAGAAATATTCAGATAAAATTCAGAGTAACGGAAAAAGAACGCGAGCTTATCGAGAAGAAAATGGCGCAGCTACCCATACATAAAATCGGAGCGTACATGCGCAAAATGGCAATAGACGGCTACATAATCTACACAGACTTATCGCCGATAAAAGAATACGCCAAACAGCTTCAAGCCATCGGCAAAAACATAAATCAAATCGCAAAGCGCGTAAACGAGAAAGGCTCGATCTACAAAGACGACATAGCAGCTCTACAAGTAACCGCTGATCAAATATGGTATGCTGATTGCGTCGGCAGGAATTTCGTCAGATTGTTCAAAAGTGACGCGGCATACTTTGTGTATGGCAAGGAGCTTTTGGGCGATATGACGGAATTATCGCAAGCAAGCAGCGTGCCAAGCCGTAGGCGGTATTTAATCAGCGGTTACGAAGGAAAAAATGAATGAAGTATGGCAGCTCCAAAGAAAAATTTTAATGAGCTTGAAGTATTGATTGTGCGCTATATACAGACCAAACCGAATATTTTCTACGGTTATTTAAAAATAAAAACTGGGCGACCATAAGGATATGTGATATAATGTAAATATCAAAATATATATGAAGGATGTTGATTATAAAAAATGGTTACGGAATATTATCCACAATATTTCAAAACGCGATCAGATATGTGGTAACGGTGAAAGCATTGAATCTTAATTAAATAATTTAAGCGTATATCATAATAAATCAGGAAACGATATTTTCGCGTTTCCTGATTTGTTAATTCTTTTGTAAGCTGATAAAACGGTTTCAAATATCAATAAAATATGTACAAAGTGACAAACAAATTTTCGCATAACTGTATATTATGCGAAAGCAAATTCAACCGATTATTTAGCGATATTATATCACAATTTATTAAAAAAAGCAATACATTTATCAAATTTTGTATGATTTGAAAACCGCCCAAATTGTATTCGCTAAAAAATCCGTATGCTTTACTAATTTTTAGCTGTGAAAATCGCAAAAATCAGTTAAAATAGGGTTATTAGCCGTCAAAAATCACTGTATAATTTTCAATGATTTTTCTCGTTAATGTTATACGAAAATCGTAGGCATCTTTGTTAAAGCACGCCGTCAATGTTATGCGAAAATGCCGATAAATTTACGATAAGACAGGGGGTAATTTAATGCCAAAAAAAGGTGAAAATATTTACAAAAGAAAAGACGGCAGATGGGAGGGCAGGTATATAGTTTCGCGCGGGCTTGACGGCAAGCCCAAATATCAGTCGGTCTATGGAAAAACCTATAAGGAGATCAAAAGCAAAATGAGCGGCGATGCCGAAAAAACAGTTTCGGGAAAGGCAAACGCCGGAATGACAGCCGCCGAATGGACGCTAAGATATATTCAAAGCGTTAAGGGAGCGGTAAAAATTTCAACGTACAATATGTATCTTTTGCACCTTAAAAACCATATAGCGCCGTTTTTCGGAAAAATTAAACTTGACAGCCTTACCGAGACAGATTTGCAGAAATTCGTGTATTCAATGAGCGGCCTTTCGGCCTCGTCGGTCAGAGTGGTTTTTTCAACCTTGAAAGACGCTCTTTACGCTGCGTATAAACTCGGGTTCGTCAAAAGCAATGTGTGGAGCGACATTAAGCTGCCAAAAATGAAAAAGCATGAGACTTACGCCTTTTCACAGCTTGAACAACGCATGATCGAAAACGCTTTGAATATTGAGGGAGATCCCAACGAAATCGGCATACTCATTTGTCTGTATACCGGTTTGCGTATAGGGGAGCTTTGCGGTCTTAAATGGAGCGACATCAACTTCGCGGGCGCAACGCTTTCCGTGAACAGAACTATTCAGCGTGTGACTATAGACGGCAAATCAATTTTGCAGGAAATGCCGCCCAAAAGCCTCAGTTCGGAGCGCAAAATCCCGATACAAGAATTTTTGCTGCGTCGGCTGAAAAAGCTCAAAAATAACTCGTCAAGCGTTTATGTACTCTCAATGAACTCACACGTGATGGACCCGCGGACGTACCAGAATTTATATAAGCGCGTGCTTAAACGCGCGGGTGTTGAATATATGAACTTTCACTGCCTCAGACACACTTTTTCGGTTAGAGCCCTTGAAAACGGGTTTGATATTAAAACGTTAAGCGATATTCTCGGCCATGGCAGTCCCGCAGTGACTATGAACATTTACGCTCATTCGCTCGATAAGCATAAGCGTGTGAGTATGGAACGATTATCGGAAATTCGAGAAGTAGGTTAGTTTTTTGACAGCCTAACAAAATATTGCATTACCAATATTTACCAAAATAAATTTTGTCTGATCACATTATGTTTTCAATGTATGACCGTAAATGTTATACGAATGTTTAAGTCATTTTTAAGCCGGTCAACCGTTAATGTTATACGAAAACATAAACATGGTTAAGCCGTCAATAACCGTCAAAAAATAAGCCGTCAAGGCCTTTGGAATCAACGTAAAATCGGGTGTTTACAACAAATTTTCGCATAATATACAGTTATGCGAAAGGATAATCCAACCTCAGCTAAAAAATCGGCTGCGGATATTTTGTCATGTTTGCGGTCGGAATATACAAAGGAGTGACTTGCATGGCAAGAAAAAAATTATCACTGCTGCTCGCGCTGATTATCGTGCTGGTTCCGGTGTTCAATTCGGCGCCTGTGTCAGCCGCGGTGAATCCTACGGCGACGCTTACCGATGTAACAAACCTTTCGCCCGGTCTCAGGGGCGAGTGCAAAATTCGGGTGTCGATGAGCGGAGTTGACGAAGTGCTTTCGGCTATTCAGCTTTGCTTAAACTACGACAGCGCGACCATGGAATACCGTTCGATCGAGTGGGGCGATTTCTCGGACACAAGCACAAAGATAGCGCCCACAGACAACAACGGAACGTTGATGTTCTCGGTGAACGACTATGACGACGGCATCAGAGCGACTGACGACATGACGGTATGCGTACTGACCTTCGCTGCGGCGGAGCCGAGCGGAAATGACCGCGTTAACGTGTCGCTCAACAATCTTGAGGACTCTTACGTTATGACCGAGGCTCACAGAGGCGGCGGCGCAATAGGCGATGTTGTTGAATTTACGAATGCGGCAAGCGTTGAGGGAGTTGCCAGAACCGAGGGTGAGAGCGGACTTGCCGCTAAAATCTCGCTTGTATTTGACGGAGTTGACGGCTTTGCGACGAGCGGCGACAGCAGCGGCATTAACATAGAGCTTGTGAACAACGCGAGCGGCGCCAAAAGCTCATGGCGGCTTGACAAGAGCGCGGACCGCGACACATCCAAAACGGTGCCGACGTATGTGTTTAACGCCGAGGGTTTGGTTGCCGGAAGCTACACGATAAGTGTGAGCGGCGAGGGCTATGTTCCGTTTGCGCGCGAGATAAGCATGACCGACAGCACATCGTTTGAGATAACCAACGACGCGTTTGTCCCGGGCGACATAAACTCCGACGAGAAGGTTGACGCCGCCGATTACAATCTTATCATGTCATACATAAAGAACGGCAGAATAGCCTACACGACAAACAGCTTTGACTTCAACCGCGACGGCAGGGTTGACAGATACGACCTTGCGGCGATGAAACGCGTGCTTGAAAAGGAGGCGGAATAGCATGAGCAAAACAGTGACTCTTAATATTAATAGGAAACGACTGATATTGACATTTTTCACGGCGGCGTTGATCGCGGTATTTCTGCTGATCTCGGTTCCCGCGCACGCGGCGGCGAGCGCGAACGTAAAAGCCGAGCCGTCGGCGGTGTCGGTCAAGACGGGAGACAGTTTTGAGATACTTGTGCAGATAAGCGAGCCCGCGGCGTACACCTACGAGATCAAGGGTACTTACGGCGCCCAAGCGGAGCTTACCGGCGTGGAACTGCCCGCCACAATCGATGAGATAAACAAGGGCATAACCAAGACCGGCAGCGGCGCTTTTACGCTGATGAACACTATCGACGCACCGCAGAGCGACGGAACCGTGGCAAAGCTCAAGTTCCGCGCGCTCAGCTCCGGAACGTTTCAGGTTCGGATAAGCGGGGCGCGGGTGTTCGCGGAAGTGACCGGCCCGTCCGATTTGAACGAGGCTGAAATGACGGTCACAACCGACAACTGCTCGGTAACGATCACGGGCAACACGGTTGAGCCAAGTGTTACGGCAGGCCCGGCACCCACTCCCACTAAGACTCCCTCAAGCACCGGCACCGGCGGTGGCGGCGGCGGAGGCGGCGGAGGCGGCGGAGGCGGTTTCTCAAGCACGCCGATGACCGGCGGCACAGCCGAAACACCTACACCGGCTCCGGATTCCACGGCGGCGCCCGGAACAAACGAGCCCGGAACGACGTCGGCGCCTTATGTTGATCCCGCCGAGAAATTTAACGACCTCACGGGCTATGACTGGGCGAAGGACGCGATCTATGAGTTGTCCGACATGGGAATAATCAAAGGCACAAGCGACATCACATTTGATCCGGGCGCCAACATCATCAGAGGCGACTTCATTCTGATACTTTCCAGAATGTTTGAGCTTAACAATGAATTTTCCGAAAACTTTGCGGACGTGCCCGAGGACAGCTACTATTACGACGCCATAGGCAGCGCGAGAGCCGCGGGTGTAGCGCAGGGCGACGGAGACTATTTCAGACCGAACGACAATATTTCGCGTCAGGACCTGATAACATTGACTTACCGCGTGCTGCTGAACTACGGATATATCTCCGAGGCGGCCGATACATCTTCTCTTGACGCGTTCGCGGACAAGGGTATGATCTCGGATTACGCCGTTGCACCTCTCGCCTCAATGGTTGACAAGGGAATAATACAGGGCAATGACGGACAGGTTAACCCGCTGGGCAACGCGACCCGAGCGGAAGCGGCGGTAATGTGCAGCCGAATTGTGAAACTGATACCTGCGGAGTAGATTAAAGGGGAGGAAAAATGAGAAATATCAGACGCATTATTTCAATTTTTGCGGTGATCGCAATGCTGGCGGGTATTATCCCCGTACATGCCGACGACCCTGCGGTGGATGAGACTAAGCTCCGCAGAACGGCGTATGTTCACGCGCAGCAGACCGACAAGCCCACGGGCGATTCCGCTGTGGAGGAATACAAACTGGGTGACAGGACGGATGTGTATTTCGCGCTTGACCGCGCCAACAAGGGCGGCGCGGACGAGCCGCAGTACGACCTGAATGCCTATCTGATAAAGTTTTACTTCGACACGTCATTCTTTGATCTGCTTGACAGGAACGGAAATGTGATAACCGACCTGACAAAGGTAACGTCGCCGATCGACTACACGACGGCGTTTAGCGGACAGGGCGGCGACGGAAGCGTTGACACCGACGAAGGCCTCGGCGGCGAGGGCAAGCCCGAGAATATCCACGACGGCATTTTCCAGATATACGATCAAGGACTGACCTTAAACGCCAAAGAGGAAAACGGCACGACCTACGCGGCGGCGTACCTGACCTGCCTGCTTCGCGGAGAGTCATATCCCGACACACCGGCTGATCAGGAATGGCAGAACATCTGCCGTCTGCCGCTTAAACCCAAGACCACCGGCAGTTCGCGCGTGTTTATCGAGCTCATGGACACCACCGACGAGGGCCACGGGCTGAGACTTTTGCCCAAGCATGTGAAAGGCTATCCGCAGGAGATGTCTATTGATTATCTTAACAACTGCTCTGTGACGATAAACGTGACCCAGCGCACGAGGCCGCAGCCTCCGCTGCCCGACCCCGTGCCCGGAAAATACACATCGACGCAGTATGTCAAGCTCACGACCGACGAGCAGGGCGACGAGGTAAAGATATGGTACACGACAGACCCGTCGGCGCCGCTGACTCCCGGCGATCCCGCGTATAGGTTATACGAGGGAACAACGGGTATACCGGTTGTGACCGACACGGCTGTAAAGTGTTATGTCGAGCGCACGATAGGCGGCGTAACCGCGTATTCCGACGTCGCGCAGTACGACTACTTCATAGTTCCGCAGAGCCCGACAATATTTTTAAGCACCGAGAGCGGCTATATCGCCTCACCCAACTTCTACAGCGCGAAGGACGTGTTTGACGCGTACATATCCGACAAGAACCCTTACGGCCCGATAGACAACACGCACGAGGTTTATTATACATTCTCAAACGCGCCCGTTGAGGAAATAACGCCCGAGGGCGGGACCGACCCGTACACGGGCTGGGTCAAAGTGAGGAAGGACGACCCCAAGTTCCGTGTAGACAAGGCGCTTAACGTCAGAGCCGTGACCGCGCTCATGAGCGAGAGCGGAACCATATCAAAACTCAGCGACGCGGCGAGCTATCGGTTCCGCATCGAGCCGGCCGACGTTGTGGTCGATCCCCTGCCCGAAAAGCCGCAGAAACGCGTTAAAGTCGAGCTGAGCTGTCCCACCGATGGAGCAAAGATATATTACACGCTCGACGGCAGCGACCCGCGCGGCGGAAACGCGCTGCTGTATGACGGTACGCCGCTTGACATAACCGAGGACACGGTTTTGCGGGTGGTTTCGGAAAAGGACGGAGTTTACGGCACAGTCGGCACACACGAGTATGATTTTGAGCCAACGAGCTATGACGTTCACGCGTTCAGCGCGCCCGGAACCTATGAGGACGGCGTTGACGTGACGCTCTACGGCGACGATCCCGACGATGTTATCTATTACACCACCGACGGAAGCGAGCCGAACGAGAACAGCCCCAAATTCAAGCCCGGCGACAAGCTGCATTTTGACAAGGACACAACGGTGCGCGCGTTTGTCAAAAAAGTCGACGGCACAACGGGCGAGATATTTGACTTCCCGTACAGAATACGCCCGGGCGCACCGCTGATAATGCCGAAGTCGTGCGAGTTCGAGGACAGCGGAACGGTGTATATCACAAAGCCCTCGGGCGCCGACAGCGAAGTATACTACACGCTTGACGGCAGCGATCCCGCCACTTCCGAAACGCGCATAAAGCTGAGCGGAAACGGCGAATCGGTGACGATAACCGAGGACACAACAGTCAGGGCCGTGGCGTTCAGAAACGGCGAGTACAGCAAGATTGCCGAGGAAAGCTATGTCGTGGTGCACAACAAGACGGCGAAGCCCGCCGTTACCATGCCTGAGGGAATATACATAGCGCCCAACATGGTGGAAAGCAGATATACGACCTCGTTCCTGCTCCCGACAAGAGCCGAGGTCAAGATATATTACACGATAGGAACCACGGCTGACGGCACATATTACCCGCCCGACCCCGCGCTGAACGATCCGATGGGCGCGACCAAGGTATGGAACGGCGAGGAGATCGTCGTGAAAGGCGAAACGATGATAAAAGCCTTCGCCGTTGGCCCCGCGGGAAACATGAGCGATCTTGGAGTGTATTACTACAAGGTTATCCCCGAGGCCCCGGTGCTCTCGAGATATATTGTTGAAGGGCTCCCGGCAATGCTTCCGGTAACGGGCATCCCCAACAGCGCAATGACCTACACATTGACAGTCGGCGGCGAGACTGTGACAAACACGGTCGAGTTGACAGACCCGACATATTATATAGACGCCGAGACGGGCAAAGCCTACGCCGACAGCGGAAAGACGGTTGAGCTGCCCACAAAAAACACATTCGCCGCGCCCCGCGTTTACAAAGCGGGCGAAGTGCTGAACGTTTCTGCCTACACCACGCTCGACGGCGTTGACGGCGGAGTGAGCGCTATTGACATAACCGTGCTTGAACCCGGCTCGCCGGTGCCGCCGACGGCGAACTACATCTCGGGAACCTATGCCGAAGTTGTTCTTGACGGAGCCGAGGACGACGCGCTTATGGAAGTAACGCTGTCGACTCCCTCGTCCGATATGACGATCGAATACAGCACAGACGGCGGCGAGTGGCGGACATACTCGGCCGAAACGCCGATAAGAGTGTATGACGACACGACGATATACACAAGAACGACAAAAGACGGCAAAACAAGCGACATGGCGGTGTATGTCTACAGGTTCATACCGCTGGCGCCGATAATCACGCCCGCGTCACAGACCTTCACGGGCGAGCTGCAGGCGCGTATTTCGCTTGATCCGCGCGTTCCCAAGAACGGCAGACACACGATATATTATCGCAGAAGCGGCGATACGGGCGACAGTGTTTACAGCACCAACCCCTATGCGGACACGCCGCTGATAACGGTAAATTCGACGCAGACGATCTATGCCTACGTTGTACGTGACGACCTGACTTCCAACAGCAAGCGCAGCTCCACGGTCGCGGCGGTTTACACGCTGAGCGCCGAACTGCTGACGCCCGAGCTCAACCTGCCTCATGTGGACGAGTTCGGAAAGGTGGTGTATTACACCGAGGGTCAGGAACTCAGCTTTATAGAAAAATACCCCGACAGAGACAATATTGTCCTGTATTACACCATGGACGGCAGCGACCCGATGACATCCGAAACGCGCAAGGCGTGGAACGGCGAAAAGATAATCCTGACCGATGAAATGACGGTGATAAAGGCGGCGTACGCGCAAAAGTGCGGAGTGTGTGAAGGCTGCGAGAGCGGCGGCGAGTGTCAGAACCTTGTTTACGGCAAGACCGGTGCCTACACCTACTATATCAAGAAGGATGAGCCGCAGCCAACGACGGAACCCACCGCGGAGCCGACGGCAGAGCCAACGACGGAGCCCACGACTGAGCCGAGCGCGGTCCCCGCGCCCACCAAAAGGCCGGGCGGCGGAAGCGGAGTCGGATTTTCAAACAGCGGCTTCGGAACAGGCTCAACGCCCGCTCCGGGTGTGACCGCGGAGCCTTCCGCGCAGGCGTCGGCCGAGCCGGTGAGTCCGCTGCTTACCGACTGGTTCGGCAGGACCGAAGAAACTCATGAGAAGTATATCATAGGCTATCCCGACGGAAGCGTGCGGCCCGAGGGCAGCATTACCCGCGAGGAAATGTCGGCGATAATATACAGAGTAATGCCCGAGAGCATGAGATTGTCGGCTTCGGCCTCCTATCCCGATGTGGAAAGCGGGCGCTGGTCCGAGGAATATATCGGCGCGTTATCGGCAATGGGCATACTCGAGGGCTATCCCGACGGTAAATTCAGACCCGATCAGCCGATAACCAGAGCCGAGGCGGCGAAAATGACGGCGTATTGGCTTGACCTGAAACCCGGCGGCACAGTGTTTGAGGACGCGCAGTCAAGCTGGGCGGCCGACAGCATAAGCGCCGTTCAGAGCGCGGGACTGATAAACGGTTACGAGGACGGAACGTTCAGACCCGACAGAGAAATGACAAGAGCCGAGACCGCGACGGTGTTTAACAAAATACTCGGCAGAGCGCCGAGCGCGGAATATCTGAAAACCCGGCCCGACCTTAATGTATTCAATGACCTGAGCGAAGATATGTGGTACTATCCGCAGATAATCGAAGCCTCAACCACCCACGCCTACACCCTGACCCCCTACCGCCTTGAGACAAACTTAGAGACAAAATAGACACTCGGGGCAGGCGAATTACCTTTAACCGCGCTCGGGGCGGAGGGGCGAGCGCAACCGGGTGGGCGATCATCCTTCAACCTTTACAACAAAAAAGGAGTAATACTATGAAAAAAATAAAAATCACAGCCGCGCTGTTGATCCTTGCCATGTTACTGTCAATAGTTCCGGCTTTCGCCGACGAGCAGGAAATAATAATCGGCGAAACCGAACCCGCGGCATCAGCCGCGGCGGTATATGATGCCTCAAACACTCTTGATTTCGAGATAAAACAATCAGACACCAATAAAGGTAGATACACGGTAAGCGCGAAACTGCCGACAAGCGGTACAACGGAAGTAAATAGTTTTACTGCTGTGCAGTTTAACGTTGCGAATGTGATCGACGGCGACGGCCCGGTATCAAATCTTCGATTGACGCCTGCGAGCGGCTTTACGCTCCAGAGAATACCGAACACCCACGATGAAGGCGTATATTCCTATCAGGTTCGTTCAATCGACACTGACGGAATAACCTTAAATAACTATAATCAATCCGTGGAATTGTTCACTATCGAGCTTGTGAATTACGGCAAAGGCACAATCACCTTGTCGGGTATAGGCTACACAAAGACGAACGAAACGGAAACAGGCGATATTGCCTTTACTAACATATCGCAGCCCTACGACTACGCCGCCGAGCGCAAGCCGTTCAATGTGGAAATTGACTTCAATAACGCGTTAAAGAGCAATGCGGAGCAGCAAACTCCCGATTATACCAAAATGACCGTAACGGTCTCGGGCGGTATGTTGACCGCGCCTATTGTTAAGGAACTTGATGCAAAAGATGTCACGAACACAGACGGCAAACAAACGCTGACAGTTCCGATTAAGGAGACGGTAGCGGGCGAGGAGCAAGACCTTGACACGGGCTGGAATTATATCGTTACCGTCGAGGGCGAAGGCTACCGCACGGCTGTGAAATCGGTTCTTCACACCCCGGCAGCACCTGATGGCACAACAGTAAAATTCTGGAACAATGTATTCGCCACAGCTCCTGCCGGGGAAACGGAAAAAACCAACTTTCTCGCGGGCGATATCCAAATGGACGGCAGCATCGGCCTCTATGACCTGAACGCGGTAACGTCCTACTACGGCTATCAGCCCGATACCGGGACAAAAAGTAATTATATTCAGTATGACCTGAACCGCGACGGCAAAATAAACGCCGCCGACATAGCCCTCGTGCTTGTCTCATGGGGCGAATAAAAAAGAAAAAAATAAATTAAAAATAAAATTAACGAAAGAGAGGAAAGGAAAATGACCCGTATGTATTACGTCTCGAAAGAGCGCCCGCCCTGACCGGCGCCCAACGAAAAAAGGAGGTCGATAAATTTTGAAACAAACAAATTTATTTGTAAAGGAGGATTTCAAAATGAAGGCAATGAAAAAATTAATGGCAGTCGGCCTGACGCTGGCAATTATAATTACATCGATTGCCGCGCTTCCCGTTTTCGCTGCCGAAGCGGAACAAACTGTTCCCACGCCGTCTTATGATTGGTATTTAAACGCAGAAGCGGGAACGACCAATTATACTATTGAAACTATCAATGACCTTGCAGGATTAGCAAACATTGTAAATGGTACGGCAACAAAAGAGGACGGAACAGAAATTCCGGTTGATACTTTCAGCAGAAAGACCATTGCTTTTGGAACTGCCGATTTAGACATTGACATGGTAGATGTTGACTGGACGCCGATTGGAAGAAACCGTGAAACAAATAACTTCGCGGGAACATTTGACGGTAACGGCGTAACATTCAGCAATCTGACGATTGACACACCCGAAACTGACTTCGTCGGCTTGTTCGGCTACGCATGGGACGGTAATTTCAAAAACATTACCATGGAAAACCCCAATATAACAGGCGGCTCATATGTGGGTTCAATAGTCGGCGCTATGGTTGGCGATGTCGAAAATTGTAACGTAGAGGGCAGTATGACATCTGATAATAACATTGTAACATATGGCGCTTCCGTTACAGGCGACCACTATGTCGGTGGCGTTGTCGGCTGGGGTTATGTCGATTATACTGATTGCGATGTAAAAAATGCCGATATTACCGTAACAGGAGACGGTTTTAACACCGGCGACAAAGGCGGCGGTCTGGCAGGATTTATGGGCGAAGGTCGACTCTTTAATGTTATTTACTGCGATATCACGAACGTCAATGTCACAGGCAGTAGAGATATAGGCGGAATTATAGGTGCTGCCGCAGGCGGCGGAGATAATACAATTGCGTTTAGCAACTGTACTGTTGATACCGAAGATGGCGGAACATCTAAAATTGAAGCAACAAATTCTCAATTTCCCCCGGTTGTTTATTCAAATGCGGGAGGAATTATAGGACGTTCAATAGCGCTTCTGAAAATTACTAATTGCACACTTAGCGATAGTGTTGTAATAGAACCGGCAGAATCCGCAAGTGGCAGTCGCTATTATGGTGTTGCACCAAATGATCCATTTGCAGAATAAAAGAATAAAAAAGAAAGAAGGTATTATTAATGAACAAAAAAATATTGGCACTACTTGCCGTTTGCGCGACAATGCTCTGTGCCTTGTCAATAACAGCATTTGCGGAAGTAGGCGATACAGTTACAATTGACGGTATTATATATACGCAGACTGGTGAGAACACCGCTGCTATTTCAGGTCATACAGACGAATTGGGTGCGGATATAACAATACCGAATACTGTTTCAATTAATGAAACGGAATGTAATGTTGATGAAATATATTCCGCCGCTTTTGCAAGCGGAACAGGTAACGCTACTTTGGAGACTGTAACTTTTGAAGATGATACCAATGTTACAAAAATCGGCGAAAACGATATAACAGAACTTCCGATATATACATCGGACAGTACGTTAAAAATGATGGTGGATATGCATAATCAAAAGGACACAGGTACTAACGAATTGAAAAAAGGCATGGTATTCTTTAATTGCACATCTCTAAAGGCTGTTAACAAATGGCCTGCAGCAGTAAAAACCATTCCTGCCGGAACGTTCTTTAGCTGTAAGTCACTGAAAACCTTTGAGATACCTGATGGAACTACAACAATTGGCGCGTACGCATTTGCGCTAAGCGGTCTTGAGTTATTTGATGTTCCCAGTTCGGTAACTTCTATCGGTTACGGCGTATGTTCAGATACAGAATCATTAGCGGAAGCGGTAATAAATGCGGACGTAGAGGCGGCAAATCCATTCCCTGCCACTGCACCGGAATTTGCAATGTCAGGACTTATAAAAACTGCGCCGTTTGATAATGGTAAAATTTATGGCAGGGTTCTTTTGAGAACAAGCTGCAAAGCTGTAATAGATTATTTTTCAAGCACCCTTGTCGGCGGTACCGCTGCAGGCTTGATTGAATCGACACACGGTAAACCCTTAATTCTGCCTTTGATAGATGAAGAACCGCCTTCGGCAGAGGAACAGGCTACTACACCCGACAGTTCAAAATTGATGGTTGTTCTTGAAGATGTGGTAGAAGACTCGTCTGATACAATGTATATTAGGGTTGTTCCTGTTACGCCTGACGAAGAAGATGGTTATACAGGAGTTTATAAGTTTACGGACATAGAATTTGAAATCAATAACTGCACTGACGACAGTTTGATGGCGGCTGTGGCTTCTAATCTGGATGAGCACATTGCTATGACAAGTACCGAAAGAACTGAAAGAGAAGCGCTTGAAACCGAAAGCGGCGGCTCTAAAACCCGCACAGGTAAATATGTTTTCTATGTTCAGCCGTATACAGTAGACGACGAAAGCAGCCCCGATAATGGCGAGGAAGTAGGATATGTAAGCGTTCCGTCAAGCGGACTTATCATAGGCACAATTACGCTTAACGGATATGGCACAGGTAATCTTTATATTGATAACGGTAATGCCAATAAAGAAACGGCAGACAGTATCGCTACTCCGATGGAAGTAGTGAAACGTCCTACGCCCGTCACCGGCGCTACTGATCATAATGTTACGAAGCATTATGAGATTAAAGAAGCAACAGCGACATTATATGTTAACATATACTTCCCCAACAATGTTGATAAGTCAAAAGCAGATTATGCCAATATGGAATTAGATGTTGTCGGACAGTTAAATCAGAAAAATTATAAAATTCCTCTGGGCGACTATTCCGATACTGCCAACAGAGTTGAGGGAGCAACTGTTACTTATCGCGAAAAGGCACCGTCAAGCGTAATTAACGGAATTGAATGTAGTTCATATACTGTACAGATAGACGGACTTCCTTCAAATAATCACCGTTATAATGTCACATTAAAGGGAGACGGCTACAGAACCGCAAATAAAGTGGCTATTGTTGACGGAACATCAGAGGAAATTAACTTCTGGAATAATGTTATGGACGAGAGCGTAAAACAAGACCCGAATGACTCAGATGATGCTAAAGTGACAAAGAATTTCCTTGCGGGCGATATAATGATGGACAACAATATTGGATTGTATGACCTCAATGCCGTGACTTCATATTATGCCACAACAGGTAATAAAGACGAGGACGGCAGTCTTGCAGACGATGGAGACTCTACAAAGATTCAGTACGACCTCAACCGCGACGGTAAGATCGACGCGCAGGATATAGCCTACGTACTTGTTTCGTGGGGCGAATAATCCGAAGAAAATTTTTAGCCGCATCAGACAGCTTTGCCGCGAGCGGGCTGATTAAAATCCGCCCCGCCCGCCGCAGCGAATAATGATCTTGATAATTATCCCGAAAGGGTAATTATACCGGCGCCGCAAGGCGCAGATAAAATTTTTTTACTTTCATAAACTTTGTCCTTTCTTGTATATAGAAAGGCAGCTGCCGCGGAGCTTTTGCTCCGCGGCAGTCCTTTATACTTAAATATAATTTTATAATCAGAGGATTAAAAAAGAGTTGACGGTATTGCAAAATTAGGGTATAATATAAGCGTGAACAGGAAGTGATGCCGATGAACAAAATTGTCAAGCGCAACGCGAAGG
The DNA here is from genome assembly GCA_947624305.1 of uncultured Monoglobus sp. Taxonomy (GTDB): domain Bacteria; phylum Bacillota; class Clostridia; order Monoglobales; family Monoglobaceae; genus Monoglobus. The sequence goes on from CANQKC010000001.1 coordinate 198,289, forward strand.
ACAGCGTATTTACGAACTTGTTTCAAGAACCGGAGTATGTAGTGCAGTTGTATAAGGCGCTGCACCCTGATGAAGATGTCACCGAGGACATGATTGAGATTGTTACTTTGAAAAATATCCTCGTAGACGGGATATATAACGATTTGGGCTTCACAATCGGAAAACGGTTGGTTGTATTGGTAGAGGCGCAGTCCACTTGGACGGTTAATATCATTATTCGGGGACTTATGTATCTGGTGCAAACCTATCAGGACTACATCGGCAATGAGAGATTAAATGTATATGGCAGCAAAAAGATAGATCTACCCCGCCCCGAGCTTTACGTTATCTATTCGGGTGACAAGAAAATCGAAAGGGATTATATTACACTGTCGGAGGAGTTTTTTGGCGGCGAACAGTCGGCTCTGGACGTCAGGGTTCGAGTGCTGTCAGACGGAAAACAGGGAGATATTATTAACCAATATGTAAATTTTACGCGTGTTTACAATGAACAAGTACAAAAACACGGCAGAACACTGAAAGCGATACAGGAAACGATCCGTATCTGCAAGGATGAAAATATATTAAGAGAGTATTTATCAAAGCACGAACGGGAGGTGCAAGATATTATGTTTGCATTATTTGATGATGAACAGATTTTGGACGCTTATACAAGGGATGTGCAAAAACAGAGCCGCGCGGAAGGTGAATGGGAAAAAACGCGGAAAATTGCTTTTAGACTGTTCAAGAAAAACCGTTCCGATGAAGATATTATAGATACATTGGATATTTCCCCTGCCGAGCTTCAGAAGCTGAAAAGCGAGTACATTCCCGTCGCCGCGAATAATGTATAGAATTATCGACACAAAACCAAAAGGTGAAAGACAGCCGCAGCAAACAATTTGGCGGCTGTCTTTTTCAATGAATAAACAGATTATTCGTCCGCGGCGGTTTCTTGTCTATGAGTGGAACAATAGAACCTCATTTTGAGGGGCTATGGTATAAGTATATTACTGCGGCTGTTTTTGGCTTTAAAACCAACATTTATACGTCACTCACAGGCCTCTATTTTTCCACTCCGGCACCTCGAAAACCTAAAATATTTTCAAAGTAATAACTATACAGAATTCGCCTTTGTGTCACGCAGTAGAACCGCATTTTTGGGGTTTTTAATATAGGAACATAGCTTTGCTTGTTTTTAGCCTAAAAAACTACGTTTTTTCGATGTTTGAGGCCGCCTACTGCGTGACAGCTTAACCCATTTTATCGGACTGTCATTTTTTATCTGCTGCCATGACCATGTTGTACAGCGCAGATATTATATAACTCTTTGGGCCGTGTATTAGTGTCATTTTTCGATTAAATCCGCGTATTAATTCCTCGATCTGCCCGCGTGTTATCAGATAGTAAAGGTTTTCATATTTTAATTTCGGATTTTATTTACTCATATCTATCTATCCATCCTACATTATCGTTTTTTTCACGCGCGCGTGATTGATAGATGGATAGATAGTTTCTTATGTTAGTTATTAATATTTTAGTATTTAATAAATTAGTATTTTATATATTTAGTATTTAATTGCGTTGACTTATCTAACATTGGATTTTCCAACATAGGCTTTTCCAATATAGGATCATCCAATATAGGGTTTACGGATACAGGTTTTCCTCAACAATACTTTCTGCGTCACATTCTTTCTGCCTCGGTACTTCATAAAAAGTGTATTCGGTTTTTGAAAGTTTGCCGCTGCTGCTTATCAAGCGTCTGCGTTTCACATATCCTGCGCCCTCAAGCTCTTTAATAGACGAGCGAATAGCGTCAACGCCCTCTTTGCTGATTGCCGCCAAGCCTTTGATAGTAAAATCCCAATTGTCGGGCAGGCTGAGAATAACCGACAACAGCCCTTTTGACCTTAAAGATAATTCTTTATTTTTCAAATGATGATTAGACATCACAGTAAAATTCTTTGTTTTCTTAACTCTTAATACTGCCATAATTTTAACTCCTTCTATATAAATTTTATACTTTCAAAATTTTTGTCAAAAAAAGATAACCTTTGGGATTACGCCAAAAAGTCATCAAAAATATTTTAGTTAATACCGTTTGTTGACTGTCAAAACCAACGTATCCACGCCGTTTTCATGCAAGTCCTGTAAGACCACTCGCACCAGCGCCGAAAAAGGCGGCGTTTTACGAAGGCCTTGCGAAGCAAGGCCTTCCAGCCTGTCGAAAAAGGCAAGAAAAAGCCCAGTCTTTTCTGAGCTTTTTCTTGCCTTTTTCGACAGGCTGAACAGCCCCAAAGGGCTGTTGTACATAGGCTGCGCGGTTCTTATCGCCGCATGGATATTTATTTCAATAATATAAGATTATCATCCATCGGAACAATTATTTGCTTATCAGCAACAGACAAACATGATCACGCAATCAAATTCACAATAAATCCGCTCACAAGTGCATAGAGCATAACAAACGCGATATACATCGCGAAATGCTTTATGCCCAGCACTATCTTGAGCGCGCCAAGGTTTGTTATCTTTGTCGCGGGGCCGGTCACCATAAAGGCCGCCGCGCTGCCCATGCTCATACCGCTCGCGAGCCATTGCTGAAGCAGCGGGATCGTTCCGCCTCCGCAGGCGTAGAGCGGCACGCCGATCGTCGCCGCCATTAACAGGCCGAAGCCCTCGTTGTTCACAAACAGTTTCGCGAAGGCGTCAGCCGGAACATATCTCTGAAACAGTGCGGAGAGCAGAACTCCCAACAGGAAGTACGGGCCAGTCGCCTTTAGGTTCCTGCCTATATTCTTTATCAGGCGCATGACCGGGTTCGGGTCGGTGTCATGACTTGCCCGCTCGGAAAATCCGTTGAAGTTGAAAAAATGCTTGTCCTTAAAGAAAAATCTTACCGCGAGTCCCGCCGCTATACCGCAGAGAAAGCATGAGATAAACCTCACGCACAGTGCGAAGCTTCCGAGAGCCGCGCTGTACATCAAAAGCTGCGGGTTGAGCAGCACGCTGCTCATCATAAAGGCGGCCAGATAATCGTCGCGCATACCTTTTTGTGAAAACGAGGCGGCGATCGGGATCGTGCCGTACATACATAGCGGCGAGGCAATGCCGATAAGGCTCGCCGGAATTATGCCGAACACGCCGAGATGCTTGTCCTGCATTACTGTCATCAGCGAGTGTATCTTTTGCTTTCCGAACACGGATATAACCGAGCCGATCACGATGCCCAGCAAAAAGTAAGGCAGTATCTGCCGAAGCTGCACTTCAAAATAGTACCACACATAAATAAACTCACGATGAAGTATGTCAAGCATTTTTGTCACTCCTTTACTTGAAACGGCCCTATTGAAAAAGTATAGGGCCGTTTCGCGGATTATTATTGGGAATTAGATTTTATCAATTCTGCCGGGCGTTTTGCCATAGAGTTTGTCACGGCCACAACTCCCGCCCATACCGCGGTGACCGCCGCGGCCATAGCGACTCCGGCTGTCGCCATTTCTTGAACAGCAGACACTCCATTTGTCAAAAACGGCGCCCACGGCACGATCTCGCCGTGCCAGATGTGCTCGAACGCCAAGAGAGCGCTGCCGCCCCAGAGCATATTGTTGAGCCAGTTTAATCTTTTAAGAAAAGGATTTTTTATCTCGATTTTTTTCTTATCCGCCGATTTGTCGGTGGTTTTCTTTACGATCGTTGTTACAATCGCTTCGGTTGTGGGTACTAAAAAACATGCCATTTTATTTTCCTCCTTGAATTTAAAATTAATTATCTATGCTTACCAAATTATATTCACGGCTGCCCAAGCCTATTTCGGCGGCGTGCTCGAGAGTGTGCAGACCGTTGCGCGATTCTATGCGTTCAACGAGCGAAGCGCCGTCGCCGTCCTTTTGCGCGTAAACTAAATCAATGCAGGCCTGATCTACCGCGACAGGGTCGTATGACGCCAGAATACCTATATCGTGCATATCCGGCTCGGCGGGATTGCCGTCGCAGTCACAGTCAACGGACAGACGGTTCATAACGTTGATGTATACAACTTTATTTTCCATGTAGTCTGCAACAGCGCTTGTCGCGTCGCCCATAGCTTCGAGGAACGCGTCCTGATCGCCGCCGAAAATACTGCCGGACTTCTTCGTTCCTCCGCTGTGGATCCATGCTTTACCCTCGGATGAACCGATGCCGATCGACATATTCTTGATCGCGCCGCCGAAGCCGGCCATTGCGTGGCCCTTGAAGTGGGCGAGCGAGATAAGCGAGTCATAGTTTGCAAGGTGCGCGCCGACGTAATCCTCGGTTATCGTCGAAGCTCCGCCTTTGGGAGCGGGAACGGGAATTGTCATTGAGCCATCCTCGTCCATAATATCCACGTTCGCGATCGCCGTGAAGCCGTGGTCTTCGGCAACCTGCTTATGAGCAGCCGTTTCGCTTCTCGAACCGCCATACGCGGTGTTGCACTCTACTATTGTTCCGTTTACCTTCTGAACCAAATCAGCAATAAGCTCGGGTCTTAAATAGTTGCTGTTGGGCGGCTCGCCGGTGGACATCTTGACTGCTACATTACCCTCGGCGTTAAAGCCTAATTGCTCGTAAATTTTCACAAGCGCTTCGGGAGTAATTTCCGTTGTCATGTAAACAACGGGCGCGTCCGACGTTTGTCCGCCCGCGGCGGTTGCCGCTGATGTTGTCGTATTTGCCGTTTCCATAGTTTCATCCTCCTTTGCGGGAACGGTTATAGTTACCGTTTGAGTATTGCCGTCCCAGTCTACCGTAAATTTAAAGCTCTCCGCGATAAACCGTATCGGAAGCATTGTACGGTCGTTAATTGTGGTAGGCGCGACGTCAAGCGTCTGTGCCGCGCCATTCAAATACGCGGTCGTGCTGTCTATCGTAAGTCTGATCACGTCGTTTCCGTATGTCAGCACAGCCGTGTTTGTGTTTTCTTCCCACTCGACCGTGCCGCCTACAGCTTCAATAACGGCCCGCACGGGCAGCAGCGTCCTCGCGTCATTCACGAGTACGGGAACGGTTCCGCGTCCGGGGTCAATTTCGCGTTCCTCGCCGTTTACCGTCATTTGCGGATTGCCGATTTGCAGCGTTAAAATCTGCTCCGCGCTTGCCGCAAGAGCCGAATCGCCATTCGGTTTGCCTGTTTGCCACACGAACAGTCCGAACGCAAGACAAGCTACCGCCATAGCCGTTATAAAGACTATGCTTTTCTTTGCTTTTGTCATATGGACATCTCCTCTCATTTTTTATTATATAATAATGCTGTTATTCCGCAATAGAGAACACTGCTGTAATATCACCGCTGCCGAGAGCAGACTCCCAACCCGTCAAATTTTCGATATGTCCGAGCTTCGTGTAGCTCCATGAATTTGAACCGTAAAACATAACGATCTGATTGCCGTTGTAAAGCACAATGTCGCCGGGGACTGTTGTCATTTGACTGTTGCTCGCCGTAATGCTTCTGCCTAAAGAGCCTACTTTTTCAAATCCCGAATAATCGCTCATGTTGATTGTAACAGGCGCTTCCTTCATCATTGCAACAAATTCGCGGGCCGCCGTGTTATCCTCAAGCGTGGCGGTAAATACCGCGTCTCCTATCTGAACCTTCATTTTTGTTTCAGCCTCCGTATATGTTCCTGTTTCAACCGTAACCGCTTCGCAAAGCGGCATCATTTCGCCGACCGCGCTCCAAAGCATAAATTTATCGCCGCTCCTCGTTTCCACGTTCATTGTACCATTTGAAGCATCAGTTATTTCAAATCCCGAAAGCAAACCGTTCGTGTATGACGCATGAATGAGCTTCGCGCCGTCCTCAAGCTCGCTTATGGTAAGCGCTCCGTCCGCGTAGGTCATACTTGCCTGCGAACGCGGGGTAGCCACGGGCGTAGGCTCCGATGTCGGTTCTGCGGTAGGGGCTTCCGTAGGATTTGGCGACGGTTCGTTGTCTATATCTAAAAGACGATATTCTCTGCTGCCTAAACCTATCTCGGCGGCATGCTCGAGGGTGTGCAGACCGTTGCGTGATTCTATTCTCTGCACGAGAGATTTCCCGTCGCCATCCTTTTGGGCGTAAACTAAATCAATGCAGGCCTGGTCTACCGCGACGGGATCATATGACGCCAGAATACCTATATCGTGCATATCCGGCTCGGCCGGATTTCCGTCACAGTCACAGTCAACCGACAGACGGTTCATTACATTTATATATACAACCTTGCCGTCCATATAATCTATAACAGCGCTTGTCGCGTCGCCCATAGCTTCAAGGAACGCGTCTTGCTCGCCGCCCCAGATATTCGTCATACTCGTGCCGCCGCTGTGGATCCAGCCCTTGCCTTTGCTTGACGCCACTCCGATTGACATATTTTTGATCGCGCCGCCGTAGCCCGCCATAGAATGTCCCTTAAAATGCGACAGGCATATAAGCGAGTCATAATTTTCAAGATGTGAGCCGACGTAGTTTTCGGTTATTCTGGACTCGCCGCTTTTCGGAGCGGGAACAGGGATCGTGAGCGAACCGTCCTCGTCCATAATGTCCACGTTCGCAATAGCGGTAAATCCGTGATCCTCCGCAACCTGCTTGTGCATAGCCGTTGATGAGCGCGAGCCGCCATATGCGGTGTTGCACTCGACTATTGTTCCACCCACCTTTTTTACCAAATCGCCGATAAGCTCCGGCCTTAAATAGTTACTCGCCGGCGGTTCGCCTGTGGACATTTTGACTGCCACGTTTCCCTCGGCGTTAAAGCCTAATTGCTCGTAAATTTTCACAAGAGCTTCCGGCGTGATTTCCGTTGTCATGTAAACAACCGGCGCGTCGGGGTTGTCGGTTTTATACCGATTATCCGCCGCAAACGCTGTCAAAGAGCAAATTCCAAGGCATATAACCGCCGATATTATTACAAAAACAATTTTTTTCATAACGTCTCAACCCACTTTTTAAGCTCGTCTTGTGACAGTCTACCATTTAACATTCTGCCCGCCTTTATTTCGGCGCTTGGCGAAACAGAACCCTTCAGCGCGTCTACGCAGCCGCCGATACCGCTGCCGCCGGAGGTGGCAAACAATATGATCTTTTTGCCCGAAAAATCATAGCTTTCAAGAAATGTGTTTATTATTGTCGGCGCGGTGTACCACCAAATAGGGAATCCCAAAAGAATTGTGTCATACGCGCCGATATTCGCGTTTGTGTCCGCAAGAGCGGGACGGCTCGATTTATCCTTCATCTCGACCGAACTGCGCGAATTTTTATTTTGCCAATTCAAATCCGCGCTTGTGTAGGGGACTGCGGGCTTTATTTCGTATAAATCCACTCCCGCCGCCTCCGCGAGATTTTTCGCGGCTCTCGCCGTCGTGCCGCTTGCCGAAAAATATGCAACTAATGTTTTACTCATTCTAATTACCTCCAAATATTGACATTATGTCGTTTTTGTATATTATAGCACACCGCTGACACACTGTCAATAGATTTTCAGAAAATCATTGACATTATGTCAGAATTATGTTACACTAATGGCGAACTAAATTTTAAGTAAGCGCTGATTAAAGGAGAAAAATTTATGCCAAAAGGATCACCCGAATTAACCAACGCGCGCAGGGAGGAGATCATCAACGCCTGCGAGAAGCTGTACAAAACCATGAGCTTCAAGGAAATAACCATAAAGGAGATAGGCGGTGCAACCTCGTTTACGCGCACTTCGATCTACAATTATTTTCAGACGAAGGAGGAGATTTTCCTCGCGCTTATCGAGCGGGAATACAATCTCTGGTGCGACGACTTGGAAAAGACTATGCGTGAAACCGAGTCCATGACAAAGGACGAAATTGCTAACGCGCTCGCGCGGTCACTGGAACGTCGTCCGCAGCTTTTGAAGCTACTGTCGATGAACCACTACGATATGGAGGAAAACAGCTCCCTTGACCGTCTGACAGATATGAAGGTTGCGTACAACCGCTCGATATGCACCGTCCGCGCCTTTGTGAAAAAGTATGTCCCGACGTTTACGGACGAGCAGCTTCACGAGTTTATATATCTGTTTTTTCCGTTCATGTTCGGGATATATCCGTATGCGGTCGTGACGGACAAGCAGCAGCAGGCCATGATTGACGCGGGTATGGATTATCCGAAAATGACGGTCTATGATATAACATACGCCTGCGTAAAGCGGCTGCTCTACAGTGTTGAGTAATTATTAAATCATGGATCAAGCAGCGCGGTCAGATTTGAAGTGAACCGCGCTGTTTATATTTTTATTCCGTAACTCCGCTCGCTTTAAGCCATGCGGTTATTTCGTCTCTGTTATATGATGAATACGTTACGTCAAGGCCTTCCTTTATCGCGCTGTCGGGGCAGAGCTTCGCAATCGCGCTTATCGTCTGACCAAAGCGTCCGCCGCCCATCGAGCAGAACGGGATTATCGTTTTGCCGCTCATATCGTAGCGCATAAGAAAACTGCGCACGGGCGCGGGGATCGAAGCCCACCAGTTGCAGTAGCCGAGCAGTATCGTGTCGTAATCGTCAATATTAAGTCCCGCGTCCTCAAGATACGCTTTTAAGTCGGGAACCGCGTTTTTCCGCTGCTCGTTTAAGGCTTCGGCGTACAATATCTGCGAATTATAGTCCGCGGCGTAAGGTGTCGCGCGCTCTATTCTGAATACGTCGGTGCCGCTGATCTCCGCTATTATTTTTGCCAGACCGTCGGTGTTGCCGGTTTGGGAAAAATACGCGATGAGCGTCTTATTCGCTTTTTCGCTTGTCTTTGCCGCGTTGACACTCGCCGCGCTGCCGCTTTGCGCCGAGGCGTTTCTCGCCACGCGCATGCCTATGCTGTAAAGCGGCGCGTCGGGAGGATACGCGCTTCTGTAGGCGCTTCTGATATGCTTCGGAAAATCATTCCAGCCGCCTCCGCGCGCGATCTTGTAATGCCCCGAGCCCGAGCCCGTCGGATTTACCGCGTCGCCGGAGTATTCGCCGTACCAATCCCATACCCACTCTGCAACATTGCCGTGCATGTTGTAAAGCCCGTAAGCGTTTGCACCGTAGCTGTCGGCCGCGACGGTGTGAGAAAGATAATCGTTTACCCAGTTTCCGCTCGCGTTATTGTTGTAGCCGTAGGCGTTGTAGCAGTTGGCGTTTTCGTCATAAACATAATCCCCGAAGCTGAACGGAGTGGTTGTGTTCGCTCTCGCCGCGTATTCCCATTCGGCCTCCGTAGGCAGGCGATAGCCGTTCGCGCTTTTGTCCCATGTGACCGTGTCTCCCGAAACCGTGTAGCACGGGGTCAGGCCTTCCGCGAGGCTGCGTTTGTTGCAGTATTCTATTGCGTCATACCATGTTATATTTTCGACGGGCAGATCATCTCCGATGTTCTCGCTCGGATCGCTGCCCATAATTTCCCGATACTCGCTCTGCGTAAGCTCCTTTTCGTCGATATAAAAGCTGTCGACCGTGACGCTGTGCATGACCTCGTCCGTGTCGCGCTCAGGCTCATTCTCCGGGCTGCCCATTCGGAACGTGCCGCCGTTTATCAGTACCATGTCTTTGACCTCCTCGTTATTTCCGAAACTTAGACCGAGACCGTCTACCCAAGCTTTGACGCTGTCTCTTGACGCGCCGCCGTCAAAGCGGTGTCCGTCAAGCCAATTCGCGCCGTCCGTCAGATTTTGCAGTTCGACCGTCGAGCCTATGCCGCTGCTGCCCGATGTGCAGAACGGGATTATCGTCTTTCCAGCAAAATCATGGCTTTCAAGGAAGGTGTATATAATTTTCGGCGCTTTGCCGTACCATATGGGATATCCGAGAAAGACGGTGTCATATTTGTCGATATTCTGAACCTCTCCCTCGATCTCGGGCCGCGCGGTGTCGTCGTACTGCTCCTGATAGGCTCTGGTGCTTTCGTCATAGTAATTGCTGTTTTCCGGGCCGTAGGGTATCTTGGGAACGATCTCGTATTTATCCGCTCCGGTTATGTCCGCAATATGGTTCGCAACTCCCTCGGTATTGTTTGTCCAGGAAAAGTACGCCACAAGCGCGCCGCTGCCCGCGGGCTCCGTCGTCGGCGCAAGAGTGGGCGTCGGCGTGGGAGCGGCGGTCGGTTCGGGCGAAGGCGTGTTTGCCTCGATCATTTCGACGGGAGACAGATTTGTCATATTCCAAAGGAACATTTTAGCGCCGCCCTGTGTCACCGTGTCGGGCACGCCGCTTATCACGCCGTTTTCGGGCGCGTAGAAATCACAGTCCGTCAAAGCTCCTTCGGGCGAATAAGAGGCGATAATAAGCCTGCATTCGCTCGGCACCCCGGTGACGGTTATAGTGTTTCCGTCGGTTTGGTATTCCGCGGCGCACACCGTCGCGACGCATATAAGCATAAATATCAGCAGCGAAAGAGATATAAATACTTTTTTAATATTCATTGCAAACGTTCCTTTCGAATTTTTTGTTTTAAAATTATTACAGGCCGAGGCCGTTTACCCATTCCATAACGACGTCGCTCGATGAGCCGCCGCTGAAGCGGTGTCCGTCAAGCCAGTTCGCTCCGGGCGTCACGCTCTGCATTGCCGCTGTTGAACCTATTGGGCTGCTTCCCGATGTGCAGAACGGGATTATCGTCTTTCCGGCAAAGTCATAGCTTTCAAGGAAGGTGAATATGATCTTGGGCGCGTTGCCCCACCAGATCGGATATCCTAAGAAGATAGTGTCATACTGCGCCATGTTTTCAATACTTCCGTTGATCGCCGGGCGCGCCGTGTCGTCGTTCTGCTCGCGGTTTGCGCGGCAGTCGCTGTTGTAGTCAAGATCGGCCTCCGTGTAGGGAATTTCGGGTACTATCTCATAAGCGTCGGCTCCGGTCCCGTCGATGATATGCTTTGCAATTCCCGCTGTGTTGTTCGTGCAGGAGAAATACGCGACGAGGGTCTTGCCGCCCGCCTCGGGCGCGGGTGTTGCCGCTGCCTCGGGAGCCGTTGTTGCCGCGGGCGCGGCGGTATCCGATACGTTTGAAACGGTCGCTGTCTGCGTCGCGTCGTCCCAAGTCACATTGAAGCCGAAGCTCTCGGCGATGAACCGTATCGGCATCATCGTTCTGTCGCCTATTATCATGGGCGCGGTGTCAAGAGTCCTTGCCTCATCGTTAAGATAGGCTGTCGGGTTGTCGATTTGCAGCGTTATCGTGTCGCTGCCGTATGCCAGTATTACCGTTTGGGTGTCCTCGACCCATTCCACGGAGCCGCCCATTTCCTCAACCACGGCGCGGACGGGCAGCAATGTCCTGTCGTTTATCAAAACCGGAGCCGTGCCCTGCTCGTCGATTGCCTTTTCTGTGCCGTTTACCGTCATGTTGGAATCGCCTATCCGAAGAGTGATCGTTATATCCGCGTCAGCCGCAAACACGGCAGCTTGGCACACGGTCAGTATCATACAGAAAATCATAAAAACCGATAAAACTTTTTTCACTGTAAAAACCTCCTGAATTTAATTTGCTTTGTTTAAATATTAATTGCCGGTTATTATTCCGCCCGCTTTAAGCCATGCGGCTATTTCATCATTGTCATACGAGGCATAGGTTACGTCAAGGCCCTTCTTGATCGTACTGCTTGGGCAGAGCTTGGCGACCGCGCTTATCGTCTGTCCGAAGCGTCCGCCGCCCATCGAGCAGAACGGGATTATCGTTTTGCCGCTCATATCATAGTGCATAAGGAAGCTGCGCACAGGCGCAGGAATTGAGGCCCACCAGTTGCAGTAGCCGAGCAGTATCGTGTCATAGTCGTCAATATTAAGCCCTGCGTCCTCAAGATACGCTTTTAAGTCGGGAACCGCGTTTTCCCGCTGTTCCGTCAAGGCTTCGGCGTATAACACCTGCGCGTTGCTCGAGGCGGAATAAGGCTCTTTGCGCTCAATTCGGAATATATCGGCGCCACTCATACCCTGTATTATTTTCGCGAAACCGTCCGTGTTTCCGGTTTGCGAGAAGTAGGCTATCAAAACCTTGCCGCTTGACTGATTGGCGTTTGCGCCGCTTATGCTTTTAACCTCGCCTTGGGCGAGCGAAGCGCTGCGCACCAGACGCATGCCTATGCTGTAAAACGGCACATCGGCGGGAAAAGCGCTCCTGTATGCCGAGCGGATATGTTTCGGAAAATCATTCCAGCCGCCTCCGCGCGCCACTTTATAATTACCGGTTTCCGCTCCGACAGGATCGGCCGAGGCATCGGTTTCGTAATCTCCGTACCAATCCCATACCCATTCGGCGGCATTGCCGTAAACATTGTAAAGTCCGAAGCCGTTTGGGGCATAGCTGTCCACCGGAACCGTGCTGCTGAGATAGCCGTTTACCCAGCTGCCGCTCGCGTCGTTGTTGTAGCCGTAGGCGTTGTAGCAGTTGGCGTTTTCGTCATAAACGTAATCTCCGAAACTGAACGGAGTGGTTGTGTTCGCTCTCGCCGCGTATTCCCATTCGGCTTCAGTCGGCAGGCGATATCCGTTTGCGCCTTTGTCCCAAGTGACCGAATTGCCCGACACAGCGTAACACGGCGTCAGGCCTTCCGCTTCGCTTAAACTGTTGCAATAGTTTATCGCGTCATACCAGGAGATATTGGTAACAGGCAGATCGTCGCCAATGTTTTCACTCGGATTTGCTCCCGTTACGGCTTGGTAATCCTTTTGCGAAAGCTCCGTTTTTGACATATAAAAGCTGCCTACCGTCACTTCATGAGCGGTCTCATCGGCGCCGCGCTCGGGCTCGTCCTCCGGGCTGCCCATTCGGAAAGAGCCGCCTTCGATCAAGACAAGATCGCTGTCATATTGAGGACCTTCCGAATTTGTGACAGTCACAGTCTGCTCCGACTCATCCCATAACACATTAAATCCGAAGCTCTCGGCGATAAAACGTATCGGAAGCATTGTGCGGTCGTTTATCGTTGTCGGCGCGACATCGAGCGTCTGCGCCTCACCGTTTAAATAAGCGGTCGCGCTGTCGATCGTAAGGCTGATAACGTCGCTGCCGTATGTCAGTGTCGCGGTGTTAGTATTTTCGTACCAATTAACAGTGCCGCCAATCGCCTCAACTACCGCGCGCACCGGCAGCAGCGTTCTCGCGTCATTTACGAGCAGGGGCGCGGTCCCGCGGCCCGGGTCGATCTCACGCTCCGCGCCGTTTACTGTCATCATCGGATTGTCGATTTGAAGCGTGATAGTTATTTCATCAGTATTGTTTTGCTGCGGTTCAGGCTACTCCGCCGCGCAGCCGGTAAGTGATAAGCCGAGCATCATAAATATCGAAACGAGAACGGCTATATATTTTTTCATTCTGAATTCCCCTTTCATTCCGCCTTTATATCAATGTCAAGACCGTTTATCCACTCCGTCAGGTCCTCGCGCGAGACGCTTGACGCGAAACGCTGTCCGTCAAGCCATTCGGCGTTTGACGCCGAGGCGTGCATGTTTTCCGCGCTCGTGCCGATAGAGCTGCTGCCCGAGGTGCAGAACGGGATTATCGTTTTGCCGCTGAAGTCATGACTTTCAAGGAAGGTGTACATAATTTTCGGCGCCTGTCCCCACCATATCGGATAGCCCAGGAAGATCACGTCATACTGCTCGATCCCAAACTCACCGCCGTTGATCGCGGGGCGCGCTTCATCGTCATTCTGCTCGCGGTTTGCGCGGCAGTCGCTGTTGTAGTCAAGATCCGCGTCCGTGTACGGAACCTCGGGCACTATCTCGTGTAGGTCCGCGTTTGTCGCGGAAGCTATATTCAGGGCGACGTTTCTTGTGTTTCCTGTCGCGGAAAAATATACGACAAGAGTTTTGTTAAATAACGCGGGCGGTTCTTCGGCTTGTTCCGCAGCCGTTTCCGCGCCGGGCGCGGTATTGCCCGCGGCGCAGCCCGCCATAGATATAATCATAACAGCCGATAGAAGTAACAACAACAATTTTTTCAATTTGATCTCCTCCGTGTAAAAATTTAACTGTACACATATTATATACCTGCCGTATAATAATGTAAAATGCTTGTTTTTCATAGATATCCATACAAATTTTGTATTGATAAATTATTCGGTCAATTTGTCTCGGATATACTCCAAAAACCGTCTCGCCGCAGGAGCGAATGTCTGCGATTTTTTCCACGCTATCACCGACGTGGCGGTCTTTTCGGGACACAGCGGACGCATGCAAATTATGTTTTTGTCAATATACGGAAGCGAGCCCTCGATAACGATTGCGTATCCTATGCCCTGCTCCACGAGAATTGACGCGTTCGTGCTCATGTTTATCGTCGCGACAATATTAACATCATTAACATGTCTCCCGAACCAGTTTTCGATCTCGTTCCTGACGCATTGGCGCTTAGTGACGATCAGCGGGAGGTTTATCAGATCCTCGGGCGTGACGCATTTTTTCCGCGCAAGGGGCGAATCGGAACGCATTACGACAAACCAGCGCTCGCGAGTCTTAAAACGGATAAAATCGTATCGGTCGATCTCCACGGGCTCAAGCAATATTCCTATGTCGTTGAGGCCGTCGTCGAGCCGCTGCCTGATCTGGTCGGCGTTTCCTGTATAAAGGTCAAGCTGCACATTCGGGTAAATTTCCTGAAAACTTTTGAAAATATCCGTCAAAAGTCTGACCGACGCAAGCTCGCCGCAGCCGATCGAGAGCGTGCCCTCGACATTTTCCGCGCTGTTTCCCAGCTCCTGCTCCGCTTTGTCCGCAAGCTCGGTTATTTCCTCCGCGCGGCGCCGGAACAGTATTCCCTCATCGGTGAGCGTGACTCCGTTTTTGTCGCGAACCATAAGCCTCACACCCAGATCATCCTCAAGCTTTGAAAGCTGCCTCGAAAGCGTCGGCTGCGTAATATGCAGCACCTCCGCCGCCTTTGTTATGTTTTCCTCTCTCGCTACCGCGAGAAAATATTTTAATATCCGTGTATCCATAGTACTCTCCTTATTATTCGCCGCTGTTTTTGAACGACAAGCATTTACCAATCATATCACCAGTTCTCAGATACTCGTATGTCGGGAACTCGAAAAGAACGGGTTTCATAGCCCGATAATCAATTTTTCCCACACCGTTTAAGCAGCTTTCCTCAACGTATGTGCCGTCTATGGCGCATATAAAGCTCTCGAAATTCGGAGTGTTATACACGTCAACGACGCTGCACACCATAGTAAGCGGCGATTTTTTTATGATAGGCGCGCCGTCTGCCGTTTCATAGTCGAACAATCCCGACTTGTCTGTTTTCGCTCCGCTTACGGAGCCGCAAAAATCCGCCTTCGATAAAAATTCCTCAGTCACCATATTTATCGAAAGCTTATTTGTCTTTTTGATAACACCGTTAATGAAGTGTGGAGCGGCTAAACTTACAAGAACTCTGTCATGTCCGATAATTCCGGTATGAGCAACAAGAGTCCAGGTTGGAACATCGTCATTCATTGCTCCTATAACAGTTACCGGCACAGGATAAAGCGCTAATTGAGAACCGATATTCTTTTTCATTTAAATTACCTCCGAAAAATATATTCTGACATCGTGTCATTAATTGTATTATATCACTATCCTGACATCGTGTCAATATATTTTTAAAATTTTATAAAATTTTTTGTTTTTAAATCTTAATCCCGCCATAATTTTCAACTCCTTGTATATAAGTTTTAAACAGCAGAAATTTTGTCAAAAAAAGATAACTTTTGGGATCACACCAAAAAGTCGTCAAAAATATTTTAGTTAATACCGTTTGTTGACTGCCAAAACCAACGTATCCACGCCGTTTTCACAAAAATCCTGTAAGACCGCTCGCGCAAAATACAGCAAAACCCACGTTATAACGTGGGTTTTGTTTTGTCTTACACTGTTTTACACGATTGTGTATTAATAAACGCTTAGAAATTAAAAGCGGAACCGCGCTGACTTTACCACCGTCTGCAAGCGCTGATGTGATCGCATAAAAGAGTTCGGCTATATTAGCGACTTCTTATGTTATGCTGCTATGTCGCCTGCATCACCATGGGGCAAGTCCGCAGTCTTTCACTATCCGCAATTCATGTCAGCCGGCCATGTCGCGGTACATATCCGCATAGCGGCCGCCCATCGCAAGCAGTTCGCTGTGAGTGCCGACTTCTTTGATGTCGCCGTTTTCCATGAATATTATCTTATCAGCGTTCTTTATCGTGTACAAACGGTGAGCGATAATGAATGTGGTTCGACCTTTCATGAGCCGCTCCATAGCATGGGTGATCATTGCCTCGGTTCGGGTGTCCACCTGCGATGTCGCCTCGTCGAGGATAAGTATTTTCGGATCCGAAATCACCGCGCGGGCTATTGTGAGAAGCTGCTTTTCGCCCACTGAAAGCGCCGAATTTTCATCGGATAAATGCGTTTCATATCCGTTCGGAAGTTTTTCTATAAAATAATCACACTGCACGGTCTTCGCGGCTTCAGCAACGTCATCCGCGGATGCCGAGAGCTTGCCGTATGCTATGTTTTCACTCACTGTTCCGTCGAATATCCATGTATCCTGAAGAACCATTCCGAAAGCGCCGCGAAGCTCCTCTTTTGAGAGCTCATACGCGTCAATGCCGTCAATGTATATATGGCCGGACCAAATATCATAAAACCGCATAAGAAGATTTATGAGAGTTGTCTTGCCCGCTCCGGAGGGGCCGACAATGGCGACAGTCATGCCCGGTTCTGCCGTGAAGGATACATCCTCCATAAGAGGGGCTCCCTTTTCATATCCGAAGCGGACGTTTTCAAACTTTATCTCGCCTTTCAACTCGGCAGGAAGAGTTTTTGTCGGATTTTCCGCCGGTTCCTCCTCCTCGTCGAGCAGCTCGAATATTCTTTCCGCGGACGAAAGAGAGGTTTGGATATTGTTCATGGAGCTTGAGAGCTGCGAAAGCGGAGTTCCCACCATGTTTCCGTAAAACAGGAAGGCTGTGAATTCACCTAAAGTAAGATTTCCGTGTATCATCAAAAGTCCGCCCACAACGCAAAGCGCAACATACGAGATGTTTGTCAGAATTCCGCTTATCGGGAGAGAGAAACCCGATAAAAACCGCGACTTCACATATGTACGGTAAAAATCATCGTTAAGCTTTTTAAATTTTTTTGCCTTTTCCTCCTCGCATGTATACGCTTTCACAACAGTGTGGTTGGAATAGGTGTCAGACACCTCCTCGGTCAGTCTGCCGAGCGCCGCGTTCATTTGGCGGAACTGTTTTCCGGTAATTTTAGTTATGAAGCCTATCAGAAGCATATTAAGAGGAAGGGCGATCAGATATATCAGAGCAAGCTTCCACTGCGTCACAAACATCATAATAATCACGCCCACGAGCAACACCGCCTGACCGATCAATGACGAAGCTGTGGATTCAAGTCCGTTTGACATATTGAGCATATCCACGGTCGCCCTTGACAAAACATCGCCCGTCGCGTGGGTGTCCATATAGTTTATGGGAACGCTGTTGAGCTTTTTTTCAATACGGTTGCGGTAGCGCTTTGAAAGCCCTTGAGAAATGCGTATTATTTGTTTGTTGACAAAACCGTCCGAGCCGCACCCGATAAAATACAGCACAGCCAGAATAACGCTGTTTTTATATATAAAGCTCAGCCCCGAAACAAACCCGTTTCCGAATGAGTCCTGTAAAAAATCCACCATTCGCTGCGTGATAACGGGCGCTGCCGTCAGACAGCATTTTGATATCGCAATGATTACAAAGGCGGCGATAAAACGAAATCTATTTTTTCCCATGTCCGAAAAAAGCCGTTTTATAATAACCGAGTAGGAATACTTTTTTTTGTTTCCGGTATCGGGTTTATTGCTGTTGTTGGTCTTTTTCATTTGTCCTCACCGCTCCTTTCCGCGTCATCACCGTGATCGAGATAATACTGCGTCTTGTAAATCTCGCGATAAGCCCCGCAGCTCTCAAGGAGTTCCGCGTGAGTGCCCGTGCCGACAACGCGTCCTTTTTCCAAAACGATTATCTTATCCGCGTCCATGATCGTGCTGATTTTCTGCGCGACCATGAGCACGGTCTTGCCCTTAAGCCTTTCGCGTATCCGTCCGCGGGCGGCGCTTTCCGTTTTCGCGTCCAGCGCGGAAAACGTGTCGTCAAAGATGTATATTTCAGCGTCTCTGGCAACCGAGCGGGCAAGGGACAGCCTTTGCCGCTGTCCGCCCGAGAGGTTCGTTCCGCCGGGACTCATCACAGTGTCAAATCCGTCAGGCAGCTCGTCGACGATCTCACTGAAACACGCCGCGTCGCAGGCGGATTTGATCCGGTCGTCCGTCATACTCTCATCAAAAACGCGGATATTGTTTTTGACCGTATCGCGAAAAATCTGCGCGCGCTGTGTGGCATAAGACATTTTGCTCCGAAGCTCTGAGGGGTCGTATTTGCCGACGGGAATGCCGTCGATCAAAACCTCGCCGAAGGTGGGGCGGTAAAGTCCCTGAACCAAATTCATTATCGTCGTCTTGCCGCTGCCGGTCGCGCCGATAAACGCCGCCGTTTCTCCGCGTTTAATTGTAAATGAAACATTGGCAATTACATCCGTAGCGCCCGCATAACCAAAAATAACATTTCTCATTTCAACGGCAGGGACTCCGCTGATTTGTGATGATTTTTGGGAGCCGCTTTCCTCGGCCGCGGATTTGTATTCAAGCAGCTCGTTGATACGCGCACCTGACACAGCCGCCTTGGGCAGCATATTGACCAAAACCGGAACTATTGCCAGCGTGGCGATAAAATATGAAATATATTGAAATATTAAGATCAGATCGCTGATCTGCGCCATACCGGAACGAAGCTGCGTCGAGCCGACAAGATAGATCACGACCACTACCCAGTTCATTATTATAAGCGAGACGGGCGAAAGGAAATTTATTTTGCTGTTGGCGAGTATCGCCGCGTCGAACGCTTCCTGATCGGCGGCGTACATCTTATTCTCTTCCGTTTTCTGGTTTCCAAAGGCTCGTATCGGACGAACGCCGGTCAGCTTTTCCTTGAATAAGGCGTTTAAGCGGTCGTTCTTTTCCTGAAGCTTGTCAAAATATTGTTTGGACTTTGCTCCGTTATAGGTCATATATATTACCGTCAAAGCGAAAGATACAAACAAAATCCAGAACATCACAATATTGATACGGAAAATCAAAATCAGCAGGAAAATAACGACGATAGGCACCAACATACTGCTTCGCATGAGATTAATCAACAGAATACGCAGCTGGGTTATATCCGACATTGTCCGTGTGAGCAGCGTGGACTCTCCGAAGCGGGCGAAATCCTGAGATGAAAACGAGATTACCTTGTGATAGCAATCATTTCTTAGCCTGCATGCAAAGCCCGCCGTTATCCTCGCCGAAAGGTATGACGTGATCAGCGTGACAACACCTATGGCAATCGTTATCAGCAGCATTCTCCCTCCCGACTGCCATATGAAAGCCATATCCCCGCGGGCAACGCCCTCATCGAGGATACGCTTGGATTCGGGAAGGAAAAGCGCCGTCTGAATAAAAGTTGAAACGGCAAGGAAAAATATATTACCGAATAATTCCAATTTAAAATCCTTAAGATATTTTTTTAACAGTCGTAACATAATTTCACTCCAATAATTCCGCAACGGTGAGCTTTGACGGGTCTTCAGCGTCAAGCAGCTTTTGCGCGATCTCAACAAAAGCGTCGGTGAACTCCTTGACACGCTCTTCGCTGTAATATCTTTTTGAATACTGGCAAAACGGCTGAGCGCCCATCGGCGTTTCAACCATGAGCGTCACAAATCTCCGCAGCGGAACGGTACTTTCTTCTGCCATATCACTGAGATTTTGAACCGACGAAAGCCCCAAGTCGGCCAAAGTTCCTCCGTTCGTGATCGATGCTGTTTCATAAATGCACAGGACGGAATCATCAACAAAAACACTTGTTCGTTGAGCGATCCATTCGCAGCCGCAATTCGCAATTCCGTCCGCCATCTGCTGTCTGACAGTGTCACATATATCAGCAAATGTGTGGAGCTTGCCAAGCCGCAATCCCAAAGGCAGCGAGTGAATCATCAATCCCGCTGCCGAGCGCTTTTGCTCGTCAACGCGATAATGAAAAATCCATTCCACCATAACGTCTGTCTTTTTGTTGCACTTACTCATGGCGAGAGCGACGATTACGTTAAATAAATTACTTCTTGAAAATCCCGTCTTTTTCTCGAATTGCTCAAACTGCTCTATCGCAATCCCGAAATTCGGAACGCCCATGCCAGTAACATTTGCTCCGCTCGCCTTATCCGGCTCCAAGGTATTGCTCCAATCAACTTCACCGTAAACGCGCTCAAAATAGTCTGTTTCCCTCGCGTATTCATCTGTTTGGCGAAAATCAGCTTTTTCGGCAAGATAGCTGTAAAACGTGTCCTGTATCGGCTCTTCGCCCATACCGATACGAGCCATGTTCGCCAAAAATACCTGAAGACCCGTGCCGTCTATCAAACAGTGATGTATATCAATAAACAGATACGAACGCTTTTCGGTTTGGAAAATGCGCGCCGTAAACAGAGGCTTATTAAGCAGAGCCGTGATCTTCACCAAATTCGGGCGCAGCTTTTCAAATTCCTCCTCGGTAACATGCTCGACTTCAACAACCGGGCACAGCTCCGGCACATAACGCTGCTGAAGATCGCAATCTTCATTAAATTCGTATATCGTGGAACAAAACGGGTGGACGCGTATTGTCTTGTTCAGAATATCACAAAGCCATTCCGTTTTGGAAACATCTTCAAGTGTAAAAAAGCTCGTAATATTCATCATTATTGCAGTCGGATAGGACAGTTGCCAATCGAACATCGCAAGCTGCATTCCCGTAAGAGGCTGCGGATGCCTGCGCGCTTCGGCTTCTATCTCTTCGGGCGTGCGCAAATTTTTTTCCTTCATGCGCTCCAGATAAATTTCGGCTATTTTAGCCGCTGTGCAGCCCTTGAAAATATCCATCGCACTGAAATCTTCCAAATCGGCCTCAACAAGCACCTGCATCGAGCTCAGCGAGTCGCCGCCGAGCTGATAAAAGTCATCGTTCCTGCCGACACGCTCGCGTTTAAGGACCTTGGCAAACGCGTCGCAAAGACGTTTTTCAACATCGTTTTCCGGAGCGGCGTATTCCGTCTCATAAAACTCTTTCTGCGGCTGAGGAAGCGCGCGGCGGTTCAGCTTTCCATTCGGAAGCAGGGGCACGTTCTCGATCCGCATATAATATGACGGAATCATGTAATACGGAAGCGACTTTTCGAGCTCCGCCCTGAGATCCTCCTCGCTCATGGGCAGTTCATCGTTATAGTAAAGGCACAAATAGGACTGGTTCGGCGCCTCAAAACCTTTGACGGCGCACCAGTCAAGGCCTGTCACGCGCTTCGCCGTCGCCTCGATCTCGGCGGGCTCAATGCGGTTTCCGTTTATCTTTATCATATCGTTTTTGCGTCCCAGCAGCACTATGTTACCGTCTGAGAGCCTTTTCGCCAGATCGCCCGTGTGATAAAGACCGTCTTTGACTGCCTCGGCTGTCTGTTCTGGCAGATTTATATATCCGCGCATAAACGGATTTTCAAAGCAAAGCTCACCGATCTCACCGTCGGGAACGTCATGGCAGTTATCATCCAAAAGTCTGAGATTTATGCCGTCATATGTCGGCTTGCCTACCGGTGTGACCTCATACGGACGGTCTATTATGAACTTGGCGACATTGAAAGCGCCCTCGCTCATGGAATAGGTGTTTATGATGTCAACTCCGTCTATGTATATTCCGTTTGCCGGCTCGCTTCCGGTGAATATGTGCTTCAGATACGGGCCGAGCTCGCCGATCACTCTTATCATTGACGGAGACAGGAAGGTGTCGGTGATACGGTTGCTGCGGTAATATTTTTTAAGTCTTACGGGATTTTTCACTATGTCATAGGGTATGATGTAAAGCGTAAAACCATTGTATATAACCGAAAGCGCCATCTTTATCGAGGCGATAAAATTGAGCGGCGCTATCAAAGCGAAGCGTGAGTCCTGCGTCATTCTGCGCACGCCGTCGGGATTGCCACCCGAGATCTGATTGAGCTTAATATTGCCGTACTCGTGCAGCACGCCCTTAGGGAAACCCGTTGTGCCGGACGTGTAAACGGCAAACGCCGCGTCATGGGGGTCGGCTTTTTCATAACCGCTCAGAGGCTGCTCGGAGCATATTTCTTTCCACGTTTCCATATCAATGACAGCCTTGCAGCCGCAGTCCTTTTTAATATATTCGATACGGTCGGGCGCGTAGTTGTCCTCGACCACGGTGAAAGCCGCTCCCGCTTTCCATACTCCCAGCATAGCTATGATCGGCATTATTCCGCGGGGAAGGCAAATCAACACAAAATCCCCTCTGCCTATACCCTTTTGTTTAAGCCATGCATATACCTGCGCGGAGCGTTCATCCATCAACTCTCTGCTGATGCCGCCCGGTCTTACTCCGTCTACCAAAACGATGCGTTTGGGATCGTTTTTTACATGCTCGCTCCATCTGTCACATAAATACGGTATTTTTTCTAAAAAATTAAAATTCATAAAAGGTTTCCTCCTTATTTTTTGGTCTTTGATAATCAGCGGTTATCATTTGGAAAAACGGCGAGTTTTGTCTGATTGACCGTTTTAC
Organism: uncultured Monoglobus sp.; assembly: GCA_947624305.1. Lineage (GTDB taxonomy): Bacteria > Bacillota > Clostridia > Monoglobales > Monoglobaceae > Monoglobus. Next base: position 220,930 of record CANQKC010000001.1, read on the forward strand.
CGTTTGCCTTAAATGTGCCGAACAGCGAATCGCGGTAGCCGTCGGGCAGAACGGCGATCTCGCTCAGCCGAAAGCCCTTTTTCGCTAATTCGTCACGCGCAAATTTACGGAAATCGTTCATGTCAAGATCGCCGCTTCCCAATTCTATGCTCAGCTTTATACCGCTATCCGCCTTTCTGCACTCAAAATGGCGGATACAAATATTTCTTGTATCCTCATAAGCCTGTATAATATCTGTAAGCTCCGAGGCGTAAAGCCGTTTATCGCCGAGGGGTAAGCTCTCGCTTGTTTTGCACAGGAAACGCATACGGCGTATACCGTCCTTTATTGTAACAAGCACAATGTCGTGGATATTATAACGGTAAAAGCCCGCGTATGACGTCTCAATAAGCTCATATACGCCGCCGTTTTCCGTTTGCGAAAGCGAAAGCGGCTCGACGCCGCCAAGCGGCAAAAACTCAAAATAATATCCGAAAACAGCCGGCAGGCCGTCCACCTCTCCCGCAATATCCGGAATGTTGAATTTTCCTTCGCTGGCTCCGTATCCCCAGTCAAGAAATACGGTTTTTTCGGGAAAGATGTTCCGATATTCTCTGACGCCGCGGCCCACGCTGCCAGACATCCAGCAGCAAACGCAGCCAAAATTCACCCAGACCTTTTCGACAGGAAAACCTCCCGTCTCGTCGAAAATATCTTTGAGCTTATCGGCGCGCTCGGGATCGGGCTTCAGATATTTCATAAGCTGCGCTTTCCGCTCTTCGGAAATGTCGGCCGAGATCGTCCCACATTTTATATCATTGATCAGTTGTTCCGCACGCGCCTCGGCTTTTTTCAGCATATTGTGAAAATGAATGACGTTATTCAGGGAGAGTCCGAGAATGTTTTCCTCCGCCAGAGCGAACAACATTGTCAGGTAGTCCATTTCATCCAGCGGCACTTCGGCAAAGGAAAGCATCTCAGCCGGAGGAACGATCGCGCTGCGCAGCCTTTCATCGTTCGCGGCCATACCGGAGGCGCTTCCCGTCGCGATACCCGCTTTGGTTTTTCCGTAAACTGCAGTGTTGGCGATGATCAGGATTTTCGCGTTCATGACATCAGCCATTCCGGGCATCATTCTGATCATTTCCATTTGACGCATCACGCTGACGATATCCTTAACGGCCATACCGCGCTCGCTGTCGGGAATATACTTCGCTTTGCCCGTGGTTCCGGTGGTCACCGCGAAAAAGGGCGTCCGCCCGGGTATAAGCACATCGCTTTCTCCGCTGTCCGCCATTCGGTTAACATACGGGCGGTAACCCTCGTAATCCGTCACCGGCACTCGCTTTTTGAAATCATCCGCCGATCGGATCTCCGCAAATCCATGCGCCCTGCCGAACTCCGTATCCTTCGCGTAATTTACAATATCCAAAAGCACACGCTCCTGCAAATCGGGGTCGGCAGCCGCCTCGCGCAGTATAAGAGGCAGCTTTCTCGGGTCCTCTTTGACAAGCTCATCTATTAAATATGTATCCGCCATATTCACGTTCCTTTCTTAATCCTCATCAACAAGCTTAAAGAAGTATTTTTCTTTAAACAAATTATCAATTACCCGCACGGGCTTTATCTGGTTTTCACTTGCGCCTTTCATTATCATCAGGTCGCGGTACAAAGCGTAGGTTTCCTGCTGCACGAATTTCAATACAGTCGGCGCGAGAATGCCTTCTTTGACCTTCGCTCCGAAAGACGGGTTCGCGATCGAAAGCTTATCCTCGATAATATTTCGATACTCTTCATGCCTTTCTTTCGGCAGATGCTCGTGAGGCTCGACAAACATTACATACCGTCCCGGATTTACGTCCGTGTCGGCGTAAATGCTGTAGTCGTTCACCGGCATACCCACGGCTTTTGAAAACTCATCCACAGCGTATTGCACCGCCGAATCATTTGTTTTCTCACCAGCGATGCTTATCATCTGCTTTTTCCGATACTTAAAGCATATCTTGGGAGACTGGCCCTCGTAACCTTTAACGGTGATAACGTCGCCTATGCGGTACCTGTAAAAACCCGAAAAGTTTGTTATGATAATTTCATAATCCTCTCCGACCTTAAGCTCATTGAGCTTCAAGGTCTGTGTCATCAGTTCGGTTTCGTCACCCTCGGCATCCACGGGCAGGAACTCGTAATAGCCGCCCTGCGGGATAAGCGTGTAGTCCATTGACTCGACCTCGGTGACAACGCCCATCATCGCTTCCGAAGCGCCGTAATTGCCAAATGTCATAGGTATACTGCCGGTATAGCGGCGGAGCTTGTTTGTGTATACCACAAATCCGCCGGCGCCGATGGCGTTGATATACTCCATATTTTTCCAGGCCTTCGGCACAAACGGCTCGTCAAAACCATGCTCGAATATGGCGCGAAGCTCGTCCGCGCGCTTTGGGTCGGGAGTGAGTTCAGAATTATACTTTTTCCGAAGCTCATCCGGAATGTTCACATCCTCGTCCAGCCGGCCGAGGCGGATGTCATTGATCAGATTTTCCCAGTTGAGCTCTATGTAATGCATAAGGTCATAGAGAGCCGTCGTGAAAGGCGCCACCATACATGTAACATTGGGTTCTTTCAAGGCGTAGAAGCTCTTTAGATATTTAAAATCCATCTTATCCGTTGTATAAAGCACCTCTTCGGGCGACGCGGCTAAATTTTTCATCACATCCTTCGCTTTCATGTACATAGCGCCGGAAATCGAGCCGCAAGGAGTGCCGTCAGCCACTTTTGTCTGTGATACGACTGCGGTGATGATGCGTTTTCCGTTTTTCATCTCTCTGTGTTCACGGGCGCGGATATAATCCGAAGCGAGCGCGGTGGCGACGTTGGACGTATACTGCGCGTACAGTTCCATCGTTTGTGCGGACACAGGAATTCTCTTCGGATTTCCCACGCTGCCGGACGTTAAAGCGTAATGAACGATGGGATAAACGGTCAATATGTTTTTCTCACCGCGCATCATTCTTTCGATGCCCTCGGCATAATTATCATATTCGGTAAACGGTATTTTCTTTTTGAAATCCTCCACGCTGTGAATTTCGGGAAAATCATGCGCCGCTCCGTATTCGGTATTTTCATTGTCGCGCAATATCTTTGCCAGCAGCCTGTCCGAAAACTCGCCGGCATGCGCGCAGTTTTCCTTCAGCACAGCAAGCGCCGCCCTGCCGGCCTCTGTCGGAGAAATTTTTTTATTATCCATATTAAGGAATACTCACCTCTTTTAAAAAAATTATTTAATATTATATATTAATATGAAAAAAATTGCAATAGATCGGCATGAAAATCATATTTTCTGACGTGAAAAGCAATCGCGATATTCGCGGATGAAATCTTGGTATTTTTTTGACAAATATATGATTATTGTCAGCGTCTGCATAAATACAATTGATTTGTTGGCAGCTTCCGTTAGTAAAGGGATATATGGTTGCAAACCGAAAGCCTTGGCGATTGAGCTTTCAAGATTTGCTTGTATATTTATTTTAGCAGCTTTTTAATTAACAATCAATTTTGATTTGTAATTTTTTATAAGAGTGACTTATAAGAAACTGCTCATAAAATTTTTGTATAAGCATTGCTTATTATAAACATAAATAATTCAAATTGAAAGCAAAAAAATATTATGATAGAATTATTAAAACAAATAAATTTGTAGGTAACTTATGACAAATCTTATTATTTACTACTCTCGCAAAGGCGCGGTTTTCGGAAAAAGTCTCGCGGTTCACGGCGCTGAAGCCGCGCAGTCCGAAAAAGCCGTCAGCATCTATGCTTTTCAGGAATGTTCGGATATGTAAAATGGGTATTAGACATTTTTGCGTTGATGTTATATAATAAACTTATAATAAAGTTTAAGTATAAAGGAGTATTGTCATGGAATACAGAAAACTCCCTCGCGGGGAAGAACAGATAGGCGTAATAGGAATGGGCTCTTCCGCCATAGGCATGCAAAAAGAAAAAGAAATAATCGAAACAGTCAGAGCCGCGGTCGAAAACGGAATTAACTTTTTTGATATGGCGGCGGGACACGCATCCTGCTTTCCCGCGTACGGCAAGGCGTTAAATGATTTGCGGAATAAAGTATATCTGCAAATACATTTCGGCGCGGACTACACCACGGGCGAATATGGGTGGACGACAAACCTTGACCAAATCAAACGATCAATAGACTGGCAGATGAATAATCTTAAAACTGATTACATTGACTTTGGATTTATTCATTGTCTTGACGAGCAATCCGATTTAAGGGATTATGAAAAGGGCGGCGCTCTCAAATATATTTTGGATCTGAAAGCGCGGGGCGTTGTGAGGCATATCGGATTGTCGTCACATTCGCCGGAAACGGCAAACAGCGTGTTAGACATGGGGATAGTTGATATGCTGATGTTTTCGATAAATCCCGGATATGATTATCAAAAGGGCGAATACGCTATCGGCGGCGTATCCGACAGAACGGGGCTTTATCAAAGGTGTGAAAAAGAAGGCGTCGGCATTTCCGTAATGAAGCCCTTTAGCGGCGGTCAGCTTTTGGACGAAAAAACGTCGCCGTTTAAAAAAGCTTTGACTAAATATCAGTGTATACAATACGCTCTTGACAGACCCGGCGTGTTAACGGTCCTGCCCGGATTTCGCGGGAAAAAAGACCTTGAGGATATTCTCGGCTTTTTTAACGCCTCGGCGGAGGAAAAGGATTATTCCGTGATCGGCTCGTTCACGCCCGAGGACGCGAAAGGCATATGCGTTTATTGCAATCACTGCCGCCCTTGTCCGCAAGGGCTGAACATAGGATTGATAAACAAATATTATGACCTCGCCAAAGCGGGCGACAAGCTTGCCGCGGAGCATTACAAAAATTTAGAAGTGACGGCGGAAAGCTGCGTGCAGTGCGGACATTGCGACAAACGCTGTCCGTTCCACGCGAACCAATCGTCAAGAATGAAGGAAATCGCCGCTTATTTCGGCAACAGATAAACCGCAGGCGCTGAACGGAATTCGGCAGCCGTTTCGCCGGGCACTAAAAGGCGGGCAGAATGTTAAACGGCACGGCAACAAAAATCACCAACCTCGGCGCACTCAAGATAGCGCTTAGCATAAAACATTTCGCTATGTATATCGCTTTCGTTATGCTATATGCCCTCGCGAATAGTGGTTCATGGACAGCAGCTCAAGCGAGCGGGCGAGCGCGCCAGCAAACTCGTCTTTTGTCATCAACTCGGTATTTCGCATGGTAATTTCCGGATCGTCGCATCAGGCGCTGCGCAAGGACAGTAAGGTGATTTTTAATATATCCGTGACAAATTGACAGAGTAGTTTATCCATACAAAATTTGTATGGATAACTATGAAAAACAAGCATTTTACATTATTATTTAGCAGGTATATAATATGTGTATAGTTAAATATATACATACATTTTTATTAGGAGGAGTGATAGTTGTGGAATACACAAAATTGGGCAAGTCCGATCTAAACGTGTCGCGGATATGCATGGGCTGCATGGGGTTCGGAAACGCCGCGACAGGACAGCACAGCTGGACGGTCGACGAAAGTCAGACAAGAGAGATAATAAAACGCGGGCTTGAGCTGGGCATAAACTTTTTTGATACCGCGATAGTCTACCAAAACGGAACGAGCGAGCAGTATGTCGGACGTGCGCTGAGAGATTTCGCAAAACGCGATGAATATGTGATAGCCACAAAATTCACTCCGCGCACGCAGGACGAGATCGATTCGGGCGTGGACGGCCGCAGACACATTGAAAACTATCTCGACCAAAGCCTTAAAAATCTCGGCATGGACTATGTTGACCTCTACATCTATCACATGTGGGATTACCACACGCCGATGAACGAGATCATGGAAGGACTTGACAAAGCGGTCAAAGCGGGCAAGGCAAGATACATCGGCATCTCCAACTGTTTCGCGTGGCAGCTCGCCAAAGCGAATTACTACGCGAGAGAAAACGGACTTACCGAGTTTGTTTCAATTCAAGGACATTATAACCTTATCGCCCGCGAGGAAGAACGTGAAATGATCCCGTTCTGCAAATCGGAAAACATTGCAGTAACGCCCTACAGCGCGCTGGCGAGCGGCAGACTGTCGCGCAGACCGGGCGAGAGCACAAAGAGGTTTAAAGAGGACTCATACGCCAAATTCAAGTATGACGCGACCGCAGAGGCCGACGGCAAGATCATAAAACGCGTTGAGGAGCTTGCCGACAGGCACGGCGTTTCAATGACCGAGATCGCGCTGGCGTGGCTGCTGACAAAATCGACCTCGCCGGTGGTCGGGGCGACAAAGCTCTCGCACGTCGAGGGCGCGGCCAAAGCGGTCGATCTGAAGCTGACAGAGGACGAGATCAGCTATTTGGAAGAGCTGTATGTGCCCCACGCACTCGCGGGAGTTATGGCTCAGAACGGAAAACAAAAAGCCGGAAATGTGGTTTAATAATTTTTTATAAAATAAGAACAGGAGGAGTTTTCAATGAAAGAAAAAATAGTTCAAACGGCAGGAAGACAGTCGCTCGGGGAATTCGCGCCCGAGTTCGCGCATTTTAACGACGACGTTCTCTTCGGAGAGAACTGGAACAACGAGGATATTGATTTAAAAACGCGGTGCATTATCACGGTTGTCGCGCTGATGTCGTCGGGCATCACCGACTCGTCGCTGACCTATCATCTTGAAAACGCGAAGGCGCACGGCGTTACCCGCGCCGAGATCGCAGCGATAGTCACCCATGCCGCGTTTTATGTCGGCTGGCCCAAGGCGTGGGCTGTGTTCAACATGGCAAAGGGAGTCTGGTCGGAAAGTGAAAATGCCGATACCGAAAAAGACAAATATCAGAACACTATTTTATTCCCGATAGGAGCGCCGAACGACGGCTTTGCGCAGTATTTCACGGGGCAGAGTTATCTCGCGCCCGTGTCTTCGGAGCAGGTCGGAATATTCAACGTCACATTCGAGCCGGGCTGCCGCAACAACTGGCACATCCACAACGCCGACAAGGGCGGCGGACAGATACTTATATGTGTCGGCGGACGCGGATATTATCAGGAATGGGGCAAAGACGCGGTCGAAATGAAGCCGGGCGATTGCGTTAACATCCCCGTCGGAGTGAAGCATTGGCACGGAGCGGCGGCCAATTCGTGGTTCTCGCATCTCGCCGTTGAGGTCCCCGGAGAAAACGCGTCAAACGAATGGCTTGAAGCCGTCGATGACGAAACATATTCAAAAGTAAACGAATAACAATAACAGGAAGCTGCCGCTTAGCGGCAGCCTCCGTTCGTAAAAGGGTTATGATCACAAACCGAAAGTCTTGGCGAAAGACCTTCAATAAGTTTGTCAAAGTTAATCGGCTAATTATATTATAGCGGATATTACTCTTAAAATCAATTCCGTTTTATTATAGTTTTTATAAGCGTATGCTTATATAACAGCTTGGAAACGTCATATAAGTATCGCTTATTATAAGCATAAACAAACCGAATTGAAAACAAAAAATTATTATATATAACCGAGGTGATTTGATGCTTAAACAGATGAGGTATTTTCAGGCGGTGGTAATGCGCGGCAGCTTCAGCGCCGCCGCGGAGGAATGTTTTATCTCGCAGTCCGCGATCTCACAGCAGGTGCAGGCGCTTGAGCGCGAGCTTGGGGTTATGCTTTTAAACCGCGGCAACCGCAAATTCAGCCTTACGCCCGCCGGAGAGCATTTTTACAAAAAGAGTCTGCTGATCACATCCGATATTGACAAGCTTTGCAGCGAGACTGTGCGCATCTCCCGCGGCGGCAACAACACGCTTAGAGTCTGCTATCAAAAGAGCTACGGCGGTCAGGAATTTCAAAAGGCTTTGGCGCAATTCTCGGAAAAATATCCGGACATAACTCTTGACATAAAGAGCGGAACCCACGAGGAAGTATATAACATGCTGCGGCTCGGCTGCGTCGATCTTGCGCTGAACGATCAGCGCAGAGCGTTCTGGGACGAGTATGTTAACCTGACGCTCAGCGAGATGAATTGTCACATTGAGATCTCAAAACGTGATCCGCTGTCTGAAAGACAATTCGTAAACGCGGACGAGCTCAGGAACACGCCGTGCATACTGGTGTCAGCTAAAAATCAGTTTGACAACGACCAAGCCTACTATCATGAGATATACGGGATCGACGGCGAGTTTGTGTTCGCGGAAAACCTTGAGGAGGCGCGGCTCATGGTCGTGAGCGGCAAAGGTTATCTGCCGGTCGAGGGCGGCAGCCTCCCGCATCGGTTCTCAAAGGACATCGCGCGCGTTCCGCTGAACCGCCGCGGAAAGCCGATAAAAAGGAAATACTGCGCTTTTTGGAAAACCGACAACACCAAAAAATGCATAAAAGACTTCGCGGATATACTTAAAGAGCAGTTCGGATAGATTAATATCCGTTATTTTATCTGCAATAATAATGTTTGCATTGTCAGCGGAAAAAATTATTAAAAATCATTGACTTTAATTCATTGAATGTGATATAATGAAATTGCGTACAGGAGGTGATGGCATGGCAAAGAAGATGACGAACCGGCAGCTTGCCGCACTGGAAACCAGGCGCAAACTGCTGGAGGCGGCGAAAAAGCTGGTGCGTGAAAAAGGTCTGGTCAACACATCTATCGAAGAGATCACAAACGCCTGCGGCGTATCAAACGGTACGTTCTATACCTATTTTAAGCGCAAAGAAGATGTGGTTTTTGCACTGAGTCAGGAGATGTACCGGGGAATTTATGAGGAAGCGCAAGCCCATGACGGCCCTTTTATGGAACGGCTGACATTTTACATGATAAATTTCTCCGGACACATTGAACGGGACGGACTGAAGCTCTGCCAGGAATGGGTGCGGAACACCGTAGACCCCGATCTCGTGGAAACCCCGTACAACAAAGACAAACTTCCTGTGGATATTGATTCCATGAAGGGAATGATCGAAAAGGGCATGGAGCGCGGAGAACTGAAAGAAGATACGCCGGCAGACGCGCTCGCCAATGCATTGGTAGATGTGATCTACGGCGAAATGCTGTGCTGGGATATGTCCGGCGGGGCATACAGCTTTGAGGAACGAACAAAA
>CANQKC010000002.1 GCA_947624305.1 uncultured Monoglobus sp.
AATTGGTAGTAAATTCAGCTTGAAATCCTGCTTGTATGCCCGTAAATCAAGGCTTTTTTGAGATAATCAACCATTTTTTCTTTAAAAGTTGATATTCAATTATATCTTTATGCTTGTCACATAAGCTGATTATATCCTCCTTTACTTTCAAGAAAAGCAAATCAGACTGTTCTTCTTGAGTTTTCTTTTCTGTACACATAATAAGGCACCTCCGAATAATCAAAATAATCAAAGAAGTGTTAATTCTTCGATGATGCCCAATCACAATAATCACAGCTTTTATTATATACTTGAATTCAAAATATGTCAATGATTTTTAGGAACATATAAACATATATAAACAGATTTACAAATAAAGCAGACAATATAGTATTGCATATTACTTGAATAATTTGAGTGTATATGGTACTATATAAATATTATAAGCAAGATACTAAACTAAATTCGGAATTACAGGAGGCGCAAAAATGTCAAGTGAAAACAAATATATTGCTATTGATCTAAAGTCGTTCTATGCCTCGGTGGAGTGCGTGGAGCGCGGGCTTGACCCGCTTGACGCAAATCTCGTTGTAGCCGATGAAAGCCGCACCGCCAAGACCATATGTCTGGCGGTGTCACCTTCCCTTAAAGCCTATGGTATTTCGGGCAGGGCAAGACTATTTGAGGTGATACAAGAAACGCAGCGTATTAACAACGGCCGCAGATACAAAGCACCGCATCGCACTTTTAGCGGCAAGTCGTATCTTGACAGCGAACTTAAGGCCGACTCGTCGCTTGAACTCGACTATGTAGTGGCACCGCCTAGAATGGCGTATTATATCGAGTACAGCACAAAGATCTACGAGATATATCTTAAGTATATCGCGCCCGAAGATATTTGTGTCTACTCGATCGACGAGGTGTTTATCGACGCCACGCATTATCTCAAAACCTATAAAATGACAGCTCATGAGCTGGCGATGACGATAATACAGGACGTCCTCAAAGAGACGGGCATAACCGCCACAGCGGGTATAGGCACAAATCTTTATCTGGCAAAAGTGGCCATGGACGTTGAGGCGAAGCACATTAAGCCCGACAAAGACGGCGTTCGCATAGCAGAGCTTGACGAGATTAAGTACCGCCGCAGTCTTTGGACGCACCGACCGATAACCGACTTCTGGCGCGTGGGCAAGGGCTATGCCAAAAAACTTGAAAAATATTATATGCACACAATGGGCGACATCGCCCGCTGCTCGATCAATGACGAGGAGATTTTGTATCGTATGTTCGGAGTCAACGCCGAGCTTCTGATAGATCACGCTTGGGGCTGGGAGCCCTGTACAATGGCGGACATCAGAGCCTACAAGCCCGAGACAAACAGCATAAGCTCGGGACAGGTGCTTCAAGAGCCTTATCCAAATGACAAAGCGAGGCTCGTGGTTCGGGAAATGGCAGAAGCGCTGTCGCTTGACTTGGTAGGAAAGAAAAAGGTGACGGACCAGATCGTGCTGACGATTGGTTATGATATTGAAAACGTCGGCAAAACCGATAAGAGATACAAGGGCGAGATAACCGTTGACCGCTACGGACGCAAGACGCCGAAGCATGCCCACGGAACGGGCAATATCGGCAGGTATACCGCATCGACAAAATTAATAATAAACACAGCACTTGACTTGTTTGACAGGATAACCGATCAAAAACTCACGATCCGCAGGATAACCATAGTCGCCAATCATGTGATCGACGAAAGCGACGTGCCTCAAAGCGAGGCCTACGAACAGCTCGGTATGTTCACGGACTATGACGAGCTTGAAAGAAAAGAAAAACGCGAGCAGGAGGAACTGAGGCGTGAAAAGCAGCTGCAGGAAGCCATGCTGAACATCAAGAAAATGTACGGCAAAAACTCGGTGCTCCGCGGGACCAGCTACAAAGAGGGCGCGACGGCAAAATCAAGAAACAAGCAGATAGGAGGCCACAAGGCATGAGTTTTCCTTATGAGGACATAGTTGATCTTCCGCATCACGTTTCCCAAAAACATCCGCCCATGTCAAGGCTGAATCGTGCGGCTCAATTCGCGCCGTTCGCTGCGCTCACGGGGCACAGCGCCGCGATCATGGAGACCGCAAGGCTGACCGATATAGAAACGGACTTGTCGGACAGCGATATAGAAATACTGAACCGCCGTCATAAGGTCCTGCTTGAACATTTAGACGAACAGCCCGAGGCGACGTTTATATACTTCAAGCCCGACGCCCTAAAGTCGGGCGGCGAATACAAAACCAAAACTGGCAGAGTAAAAAAGATAGACGAATACAAAAAGCAATACATCCTGAGCGACGGCACGATAATCCCGATGGAACATCTGTTTTCAATGGAATCGGATTTGTTTCAGAATTTTTAATATTTGTATTCATGTTTGGCTTATTTTAGGTTCATTTGAAAAAGCATATCCGCATAAATCCACGGATATGCTTTTTGTGTAATTCAATAATATAAATTATTACTTGGCAAGCGCTGTTGCCGTTACCGCATATCTGATCGCGTTTTGAGATATTGCGGACAATATGCCGTAACCATAGTCGCCCGTTTCTTCGTTTTCGACCGCTTGGCGTATCAGAGTATTGGCTCGTCCGCTTGCGGCGCCATATCCTAACCCGTCATAAACCTCGTCAAGTATACTTCCCATAATATTCTCGGTGATTTTGACTGCTTCTTCCGAAGCTCCGTCCGGTGCCGTCTCTCTTGGAATTTCTGCGGCGTAACAAGTTGCCGATGAAACAAAAATAGCGGCAGATAAAACTGTGCTAAGTATCAATTTTTTCATAATCAACATCCTCCATATATATTTTGATATTTACATTATATCACATATTTATATGGTCGCCCAGCCTTTTGTTTTTAAATAATCGTAGAAAATATCCGGTTCAGTCTGTATATAGCGCACAATTATCCGATTTCCTGCGGTTTTTGCTGCCTGTCCTTTTTCGGCTGATTAATTATCATGTCAACATTTCGTTTGATAGTATCGTATTCTTGAACCGCCTTCCTTGCCTTTTTGTATTCGGAATACAGATGATTTTTTTGTTCGGTCAATCTTTCAAGCCGATTGTTGAGACTGTCAACTGTCGGCAGTTTTCCGTCTGTCCGCGATGCCGTAAGCTGCTCGGCCGCACTCTCGTATAACATGATCTCTCGTCTGTGTTTTTCATAAAACGCGGCCTTGTTTTTGGCTTTTTTGTATGCCGAATATACGGGCTTCATTTCCCGATAGGTCATAATATTTTTTCTCAGAATATGTATATCCTTGATTTGTTTTTCGACGGATTTCAGTTCATCGGCCGTTTTGTCAAAACCGCTGTTCAGCTCTTCGATCTTGGATTGCAGTTCGCTATATGTTTCTACTCCGTGTGTATTCAAAAAGCTCATGGTCTTAGCCGCATTTTGCAGATTATATTTTTTAGCCCAATATTCATAGCCCTTACTTTCCTGCGCCTTAATGCTGTTTTGAATATCAATAAGCAGGTTAATTTGTTTTCCGTTGTTCAATGACGGCTTTTTAATTTTTGATTTGTTTAAAATCCTATCCGTAATAGCCTCGGCGGTATAATTGCCGCCTAAAGTTTTTGCACGCGTATATCTTTCCTGACCCGCAGCACGGAACGAAATATATTTGCCTTTCTTGATCTCATATCCGCTTTGTTCCATAAGCCTGAGAAAATCATCAAAGTCTCTCGCTCTCGGAATAACCGTGTCAATAGTTCGTTTAAGTTTTGCCTTCCAGCTCGTGCCGTTCTTTTCGGCGGTATATTCTTTATAGCTCTTGCCTTTGTCTTTTCCGGCCTCTATGGTTGAAAGACCGTATTCTCTGCACAGCCGGTCGCTGGTACGACGGATGAGGTTATATGTTTTTTTGTTTGAATGATATTTTTTATAGTCAACAAAAGACACGGCGTTAAATATAATATGATTATGAATATTATTTTTATCAACGTGTGTGCTCAAAACAAATTCATACTTTCCGCCTAAAACACTTTCGGCCAATTTCATACCGATTTCGTGAGCTTGCTCGGGAGTTGTCTCGTTAGGTTTAAACGATTGTATAATATGCCTCGCAAGGTTTGAGCCTGAAGCATTTGCAAGTTTTTGAGTCAACTCAAATTCCATATCAGCCGTTTCGGGAGTGCAGCAAAAAGAGCTGACCAAAATACTGTCATCGGTCTTATCGGGTTTTATAATATATTCGATTGCTTTTTTTAGTGTAGACTTGATAGGATGCGTCTTTGTAACCGCCAAATTTCCGCCACCTTTTCTTTGATTTCTTCAATATCTTCCTTATAAGCCGAACCGGTTGAATTAACTCGTTTTGCTATTTGATTTATGTTTTTGCCTATGGCTTGAAGCTCTTTGGCGTATTCTTTTATCGGCGATAAGTCTGTATAGATTATATAACCGTCGATCGCCATTTTGCGCAGGTACGCTCCTATTTTTGATGTTGGCAGCAACGCCATTTTCTGTTCTATAAGTTTTCGTTCTTCTTCCGTAACAGGACATCTTAACATAATTTTTCTTTTGCGATTGCTCATTCTTATACCTCCATATTTTTTCTGGGTTTGGGATTAGTTCCCAATTTTTTACATTTTTTGCAACACACAGCGAGAAATTAAAAAATCGTAAGTGTGGCTACACTTGCTGTGCTTGCTATTCTACTTTTTTTAAATTCACCCCTTATATATAAGTAACTGTAAAAACACCCATTTTGCATAGATTTTTTGCATATTTAATAAAAAAACAGTAATATTACACAAAAAACGATTATTTATTGAACATTTACACTTATTTTGTCGTATAAATCCTTTTGCTATCTGTCAAATTATGACAATAATTTTAGAGTAAATATTATAAAATACTTGCTAATGCAATAAAATCCGTAGAAATACTGTATAAATCGCCGATTTTTTCAACTAAAAACATTCTTACTTAACAAAAATAAGCTGCAATTTTTGAGATATGCGCTTACTTTTTTTATACCTAATTTTAGTTACAGAGCTCTGCGGAATGAAAATTTTGTAGGTGGAGGCTACACAATGAAACGTAAAAATTATAATAAAAAAATATTTTTTCTTAATCAAAATAAGAAATTTTTTAGATGTCAAAATAACCCAAGATCGCCGCCACAGCGTTGTTTTCGCGGGGTCAAGCTCGAAAAAGCACGAAACTTTTTGAAAAGTTTTTTTGAAAAAACCCACCAGTTTTTTGATTTTTTCAGTTACTTATATTAGAGGGACAAATTCAAAAAGCAATTTTATATACTTAAATTTTGAGAGGTGTTATTAAAAAATGGACTCAGAAGAAAAACGAATAGCTAACCAATTTGGGAGCTTTTGCATGAGAGTTTTAAAAAATAAATCATATGACATTGATAAGATTAATGCTTTGGAAATAGAACATAACAAAGCAATCGGTAATCTCACTAAAGAAGAATTATTCAATATTAGTGTTCAAGATAAGTATTTTACGCAAGAACATATATTTAATGTTTATGAGTTACCGGTAGTAGTAAAAAGCGATATGCTTTCATTTGCCCTTTGTAAAATATCGGAGGAGCACAGAGATATTGTTCTTTTATCATACTTTTTAGAATTATCGGACAATGACATAGGAAAAATTTGCAACATGGTTAGACGTACAGTTGTGGATAAACGAAGAGCTGCATTAAAAAAGCTCAAGAAAATTATAGAAACGGAGGATTTGCTATGAAACTGAAAAGAACAAACAAACTAATTCCGATCGAAATTATACGAGCTGCGGTAAACGGAGACCAATTTGCGCTTGCTTATATTTTAAGAGTATATAGGAATTACATAAAAACCTTATCAACAAAAGTTATAACGGACAAAGACGGCAACGAGTATATTTGTGTGGATGAGGACAAGCAGACGATATTAATGTCGCAGCTTATATACTGCATAACAAACAACTTCAAGATATTACCGTAAGCAAAACGGGAGCGTGTTTTTTCTGAAACTCTCCTTTCCACGCTCCCGCAGTTGCATTTTATTATTTTATTCCATATCGACGCATTTGAAAAAATGCGTCAATACGGACTAAAAAGTCCTGCTGACAATTAAATATACCTTTCATCAGATACGTTCTTTCTGACCGGAGCCATGATCGTCCGCGCGCCATGAAGTGTACAGAGCTGTTATATACTTCTGTTATACTTGTTTTAAGATAGAAATGAACCTCTAATGTTCTCGTTACAAAAGTACACCGAGCGATTAAGCGGCGACAAAATATCGGGCAGCTCCCGATACGGCCATGATTGTCTGAAAGTATAATGATACTCCCGTCTTGAACTCTTATCGGAATTGGGCGGCTGGATGCGAACCATGCAGGGGTTAGATTCCCGTGATGTCGGTAGCTGCCGACAGTCTGATGATTGCCTGTCTTGGGGATGTCGTGGACAAATACAAGATACCGTAGAAAATTTTAATATTTATATGCCCGGCGCATATCTATGATCTGCGAGATCACTCAATCGGAATGCGTCGGGCATATTTGACAAATTCACATATTTTCAAAAGATATTATATTTTTGTATCTTTTGAAAATGTGCCGAATACAGCATTTAAACGAAAGGATGAACCCAAAATGACCGCTTTGGAAAAACAAGACTTGATATTGCAATTAACAGCCATGATTAACGATATGCCTGTTGATGAACCGGCAGAACCCGATAACTCAAAGGAAGAAAAAGTTGAACTGCTCACTATTAAAGAGTGTGTAAAAATGGTTCGCGGACTTTCGGAATACACTCTGCGAAAATTAATAAGCAGCGGTAAAATCCCGTACATAAGAGCCGGAGCCGGTGCGAATGGCAAAATGCTTATTTCAAAATCAGTTCTTAAAAGCTATTTCGGTGATTTCTTCAAAGATAATAATGTGACATGAATTATCGTCTCTTATCTAAAATTATATTTTTTGACAAAAGCTAAAATAGGGCATTGACATATTATTCAAAACGGCGTTATACTTAATATACGATAGCGCCAAGATGAATAATTGGAAAGGAGATTCATCAATGGCATTTATACGAGAAAGAAACAACAGCTATCAGATATGTGTCAGCTGCGGTTATGATACAGAGGGCAAACAAATTATTCGCACGAAAACATGGAAACCAACGCATAACATGACTAAACGGCAGATTGAAAAAGAATTAAACCGCCAGACGGTTCTATTTGAGGAAGCTTGCTTAGACGGTTATACCGCATCAAAAGTAAAGCTCGGCGATTTTATGAATCGCTGGAAAGAGGAATACGCGATACCGAACTTGAAACCGACAACTCTTGATTCAATGGGGAAAATGACAAAACGGATAGACGAGGAAATCGGGCACATGCACCTTGACAAAATAAAACGGCGGAATATTCAAATGTTTATTCAATCATTGTACAACGGTAATGATAAGCACAAGCCGTTGGGAGCAAAGACAATCAAAAATTATGTGTCATGCGTGTCCTCAATAATGAATTACGCAATAAGGCTTGATATGCTGAACTCAAATCCGTGCAGTCACGCGAATATACCGCGTATCAAAGAAACCGAAAGAGACATATACACTCCCGAAGAAGCGCAGATATTTCTTGACAGGCTCACAGAAAAAGCTCCGCTTGTGTATCAGTGTTATTTTATACTTATGATATTCAGCGGATTTCGCAGAGGCGAGATGTGCGGACTTACATGGGATGATATTGATTTTGAAAATCATATAATATCAATAAACAAAGCTCTGTATCATACTGCCTATAAAGGCACGGTAATTGACACTCCCAAGACTGTTACATCAAATCGTAGTTTGAAGCTTTCGGGGGAAGTATTTGAATATCTGAAACGGCTGCAAAAATTTTATGAGGATGAAAGCGTCAGACTGGGCACAAAATGGCAGGAAAACAATTTTGTGTTTAAAAACCCATATGGCGGTGTTATGTCGCCGCTAACGCCGAGAGATTGGCTGAAAAGCTTTTGCAAGCGCGAGGGAATAAGGTATGTGACACCGCATTCGTTCCGTCACTTATGCGCTTCGATTATGATAGAGTCGGGAGCAAGCGTTAAAACGGTTCAGGCGTGCATGGGTCACAGCGACGCGAACACGACGCTCAACATTTACGCCCACGCATTTTCAAGAGCGCAGGCATTGGCGAGCGAAACAGTAGCGAGCTGTTTTAACTTACGATAAGTTATGATAAGTTACATAAAACAATTTGATCATTAAATAACGACCAAATAACGACCAAAACGGATTTTCGGAAAAAACAAAACCCCCGAAACGCCGTAAAATCGGGCGTTCCGAGGGATGTCATCTGGTACACCTTCGGGGATTCGAACCCCGGACACCCTGATTAAGAGTCAGGTGCTCTAGCCAGCTGAGCTAAAGGTGCATATCTCAATTACGCAACGTTAAAATTATACTATGTGTTTTGCCGTTTGTCAAGGCTTTTTTTGAAAAAAATTTAATTTTTTCAAAAAATTCGTTAAAGGGCTTGATTTTTTGTTTGGGCTGTGATATACTTTAAGTCGTGCTAAGGCACATATGCCGGTGTGGTGGAATTGGCAGACGCGCTGGACTCAAAATCCTGTGGTAGTGATACCGTATCGGTTCGACCCCGATCACCGGCACCAGCGGAAAAATGACCGCCTTTTTACGAAAGTCATGCAAAGCATGACTTTCTTTTTTTGGCAGTCATTTTCCCGCTTTTCCCACGAAACGCGCTCCGCCGGCGTTTTGCGGGAATTCTAATTTATCGACAGTTTTACGAAGTCTATGCAAAACATAAGTTTCTTTTTATCGTTTTTTAGCCATATTCCTCAGCGCTTTTCCCGCAAAGTCCAAAGGACTTTACGGGAAGCTTGATTTATTGGCTTGTCACAACAGCATATTGGTTAACAACAATCAAATATATACAGTAAAATTTCTTAAATAATATATTGTACTAGCATACAAAATAACGTATATTTACAATCTGTTATTGTCAGTTAACTATCAAAGGTAATTATTCTATTTTATGATTTTGCCAATTTTCCTCGATATACTTCTTTGCATCCTTAATAAAGCTCCAAATCATGATAATCATAATAATACCAATCGGAAACGCGCTAATTATACTAACGCTCTGAATATTGCTCATACTGCTTTCAGAGAATACCAAAGCTATCGGCAGTACTATCAGCAACATACACCACAAAAGCGTAATCATAGAATGAGGTTTTTCATCCTGATTTAACTTTTTATAGCTATAACATGCCGCCGTGTATGCAATGGAATCAAACGATGTAGCATAGAATGCGATCATGCATAAAAGAGTCAAAACCAGGATAAATGTTGCACATGGCATTGTGTCGATAATATTCATAATGAGGCCATACAGATCGCCGCTTGCCTCATATTGGGCAATAAATTCTGCGGCACCCTTTGTTTGAAGGCTAAGACTGTAGTTACCGAGAATGATAAAACTGACGATTGTCGAACCAACGCCAAAAAGATATCCGCCTAAAATAGTTTGTTTTATTGTTCTGCCACGGCTGATATTTCCAATAAAAAACGGTGCCGCAATGCTCCATACCATCCAATATGCCCAATAGTAGATCGTCCAGTCCTGTGGGAAATTATTCGTTCTTGCAGGATCAGTATATGTAGATAGCCCAACAAAGTTCTGAATCATTTTTCCGAGACTTTGAAATCCATTTTCAATGATATATCTTCCCTGTCCACCTATAAGTAGTACAAAAACAAGCAAACCAAAGAAGAGATAAATACAGAGTTTGGCAAGAAAACCTATTCCTTTAAAGCCGTGCATAACGGCATATGTATATACGGCACAAGTAATCAACAGAATTATGATTGTCACAGTAGTGCGGCTAATGCTTAGGCCAAAAAGCTTTAAAATAATACTCGCCATTAAAGGAGTGGCAACGGAAAAAGTAGTCGCCGTTCCCGCCAAAAGCGCAAACAGCGCAAAAAGATCAATGACTCTACCAAGAATCCCATCCGCATGTCTGCCTATCACTGGACGACACGCTTCGGAATAACGCTGTTTATTACGTTTGCGTACATGAAGCATAAATCCAAAAGCTACTGCCAGTACAAGATAAAACGCCCAAGGAATAAAGCTCCAGTGAAATAACGGGAACACTCCTGCCCATTCGGCAACACTGCCCATCTCAGTAATATGCGGATTTGTCGCATACATAACCCACTCCGCAAAGGAATAGAATAAAATATCTGCCGCAAGCCCACATGTAAACATCATACTTCCCCATGTAAAGAAGGAATATCTCGGCTTTTCATTCGGCTCTCCAAGGACAATATTACCATATTTCGAGAATGACAAATATACCGAAATTATCAACACTCCAAGCCCAATAACCAAATAATATAAGCCGACGGTATCACCAAAAAAGAACCTTACTCGACTTATGACTTCATTTGACTGCTCCGGAAAAATAAATAGTAAAATTGCCAATCCCACAATCAGAATAAACGGCACCAAAGTGATCAGCCAGTCAATTCTGCCTTTACTGTCTCTCGTTTTCATTATACCATTCCTTTCTTTTATTATAATTTGATTTTATCAAGTTTTTAAAGTACCAATCCATAACTTTCCAGATATTTTTTCAGTTTCATAGCCGTTTCATTTTCCAATATAGGTTTCCCTTCACTAATGATTTTTTGAACTCTTGCCTCAGCGCGTTTTTCTATATCAGGGTGTTCCTGTTCTTTCCATCTGTCATAGAGATTCCAATCAGAAATAGTAGCTTGCCATCCATCGTAAAGATGATCCAACGTAGAATCATGCATCAGGAAATTTTCTCCATGTCCAACCTCCATCATTATATCCACCGAAAGAGTTTCGTCAGAAACTTCAATGCCTTGGATAATCCTTCTTACACGAGCAATAACCTCATCATCGATAAGAGTTTTTTCAAAAGAAATCGTCAGTAAATTTTCCATTGAACCGGCAGACTGACTAGTCACATCCACATCCATCAACGCTGTCAAAAGCAGACTCTGCATAGTTTCAAATCCGGCCTGATAATCCAGACATTTTGAACTGGTTACTCCCGTCTGCGCCCTTGCAGGAAGATTATAATAATCTTTATACATCTGAATCGCCCCGCCCAACATCAATGCAGTATCCGGACTTGCGCATTCCCAAGATGCGATCGTCAGGTTTCCATATGTAAGCGATGCGGATGGAAGAACCGGAATTCCCGGATTGACACATTGCGCCAGACAAAGGCCGGCAAGCGTCTCTGTATTTGCCTGAACAATTGTTCCTAAAATATGAACAGGTGAGGTAATACCTGACATAGGCGCGGAAACCAGTGCTACCGGCTGCCCGCTCGCTGCGAATTCCATAATTGATTCACATGACATCTTATTATACACCAGAGGACTTTCAGGTGTAACAATGCTCCATGTCACATAATGATTTCGCACAAATTCATCGCCAAATACAATACGATACATGTCAATTTCCCGTCGTTTGTCTTCCGTTCCTCCAACATCCATTGGCGCAAGCCATGGCTTATCCGTATAAAGCATCGTTTCATAGAGGCATCTCAGTCCTCTTGTTTCCATCGGCACATCAGACGGTGATAATGGTTGATATCCGGTCATGTCAATATTCTCACATGCCTGATATATTTTTTGCAGATTAATGAAATCCTGTATCCCGGTCTGTGCGCGTCGTACACCGCCACATTCATTTAAAACGACTTCCCCGCCGGCCGGGTGAATTGTAAGATGTCCCGTTCCAATGGTGACAGACTTGTTGGGATTCACTGCCTCCATTTTGAATGATTTTGGAACAGTTTTCAAACAAGATTCTACTAATTCGCGAGAAATGTATACTATTTCTCCATTAACCTTTACCCCCCCCCGCTTGCTAAAAAGCTCTACTGCTTCCGGAGAGCGGAATACCACGCCCTTATGTTCCAACAGGTAGATGGACGCTTCATGTATCCGCTGCATTTCCATGTCAGACAAGAATTTCGGTTTTTGAAAAAGGTTCATTGTTATTTCCTCCTATTTTTATTATTTATTGCTTATAATGTGCATAACTTTGATCCATTCGGATCAATTCGTCAAGATTATCAATCTCACATATATCATCGGCTTTAATCTCTTTCACCTCCAAATGGTATTTGTTTTGAAGATTAGCAAGAGGAACCTCATCCCAATAAATTCCAATGTTTCCTTCAACCTCTACCATTTGGCGTATGTCATCCGACAATTTATATCCATCCTCTTTATTCCACACTGATATTCCAAAAAGCTGATATCCCGCATCACCTCCATTTTTGTCATAACTCAATATTTTTTTTTCTTTCACATTAAGCTGCCATTCCGTTGTGGGGTTCCTCCACGATGCCATATATCCGGATCTTTCGGAATTTAAATTGAAGATTTGAGGATTGTTAATTATTATGTCGGCTTCAAGTACAAACGCATCAGGCAGGTACTGACGAGCGCAATACATGGAAGTTATATTGTTCCCTTTCAGATAATTTGGATTATCAATCAAATGAATATCCGGCATTCCTCCATATATTTCATAAAATAACTCTTTTTTATAGCCTACCACAATATAAATATCGCGAATTCCATTTGCCCTAAGAGCCTCAATTCCGGTATCAATAATTCTTTTTCCGTTGACTCGTATCAAAGGCTTCGGCACCTCAAACGTGACAGGGCGCAAACGTTTGCCCTCGCCGGCAGCTATTATAATCGCTCTTTTAATCTTTGCCATATTTATCTCCTTTTTCTATTTGGATATATCTTTACTGATTTAAATAATAACCGATATTATAATTTTTGGTAAATTATTTATACTGAGTGTTCATTATTCTAATTAACTCCATTGCATTCTTATAATAATCTTTTGCATATCGATACTGCCTCAGACTATACTCACCAAATTCCACTCCATAATGCCCCTTAAATTCACACCAGTTTGACCACAAGAGGCCGCACGCAGCGATATAGCAATAAATTTTCGCACGAATCGCAGTCGTACACTCTTCTCCGGCTTCCTCAAAATAAATGTCAATAAGTCTGTCTACCTGAGATTTACTATACAGACTGTAAATGCAGAACATAGCAATATCTACATGAGGATCCTGCATGCCGGCATATTCCCAATCGGTCAACTGCAGCGCCTCACCGCCTATGGTATCGTAAAACAAAAAGTTATCGGGCACCGCATCAATATGTGTCAAGCACCAGTCCGATCTTGTTGTCTCCACATAATTTTGAAGACTAAAGACGTGTTCTTTTGTGGTGGTGTAATCTCTGTAAACGGATTTTTTCCCATTCCATAATGATTCATAAAATTCTATTTGTCCAAAAATATCAAATGTGTGAGGAACGATGATATTCATTTTATGAAAATCGGAAAGTAATTTCATACACTTTCTTAATTCACTTTCATTGCCCGTATCACAAACCCTGACATTCTCAAGAAATTTCGTTATTTTATATCCGTTGCGAGGATTAATATATACCGGATCGTCGCATAATCCGCATCCTGAAATGGCCTTGAAAACTATGGCTTCGTGTTCACGATCAATAAGTTGATCCGTTCCTTCACCGGGAATTCGCATAATATACTTTTCACCCTTTGAACTGAATAAAAAGCTCCTGTTCGTCATGCCTTTTTTTAGAACACAGATATTTGTGATTTCATCTTCTCTGCACTTAAGCGCATCTGAAATCGCTTTTATGGCATCAGATTTTAGTTGGTTTGAATCCGAGTCTAAATCACGAAGTTGTTCATAAGTATTAATTTCTACTACATCAGTACTCTTTACAATTCTCGCCCTAACGATCATACGGTCTTTTGCGTATAACGTTTCCTCCCAGAAACTGTCCGCAAATTTTTCAACATCCATCATCTTGAGTTTATCGCGTACAACAGAAGCTTCAGGCTCTAACAAATATGTAATACCAACCATTGAATTTCCGACATTTTTTCCGGAAATAACGGCAAGATCCATCTTTCTGGTAACACGAACATTTGACTCTTCTTCTATAAGATCGCTTACCATGTACCAACTATATAGCTCAGTGGAATTAAAGGGATTGGAATCACACCAAATATCACACGGAACAATATAGGTGTTGTGGATACGATCGGCGACAAGAGCGAGCGAATGAAGATTGTTTTTTACTGCATATTCTTCGTTTACAACCAATTCAACACCATATTCATCTATAAGATATTCAAATGAATCTTTCATAAAGCCGACTACCACAGTAATATCATTCACACCGATCGCTTTGATTTGTTTGATCAATCGGTCAATCAGCTTTTCACCATTTATTTCAAGCAAAGCTTTAGGCGTTGAAAGGTTAATCGGAACCATCCTCATACCAAAGCCTGCCGCCAAAATAATAGCATTTTTAGGAGCTTTTTCTCTTATTTCCAATCTTGCTTTCTCTGTCAAATGTACATTCTCATCAAGATAACTTTTTTCTATCAGAGATCTAAGCGAACGATTAACCATGCCGAGACTATGTCCGGATGTTTCCGCCAAAATACGTTGATTAATAAACGGCTCATTCAATAATGTTCGCAACACATCCGCTTCATGTAAATTCATGAACTTATCTCCTTTCGTTTTCGTGAACAAGCTATCACACAAAATTGATATCCTCATTAAAAATCAGCAATACGACTATCAAAGCCTAAATGATCGACAAAGCAATCATTAAAATTTAGATTTCCGCCAAGATTAACAGGCAGTGCCACGTTAACAATTTGCTGTATCTCCGCACGGCAGTTTTTGTTAAGCAACAGTTTTTCAGCTCCCGCAAGCGCACCATTTCCAATAAAACGCACTTTTGAGCCAAGTTCACTCGGTATGAGACCAATTTGAACGGCACTGGAAACATTAATATGTCTGCCAAAGCCACCGGATATATACAATTCGGTTATTTGATCAACCTTTACCTCGGAAATCTTCAATAAGGTTTCTATTCCCGCGGCAATCGCAGCTTTGGCAAGCTGAAGTGATCTAATATCAGCTTTTGTAAGCTTCACTTCCGGCGCCAAAACTAAAAAGTTATCTTTTATTGCCCCTGTTTCATCAATAACATTAAGATTTAGGAACGCGGCAAGAGCATCCAGCAACCCGGAACCGCAAAGACCCACAGGCGGTAATTCGTCTATAGTATGAAACCGTATGCATCCATCCTTTATCCAAACCCTGTCAATAGCACCTTGAATACTACCGCAACCGCATGATATGCCTGCTCCTTCAAACGCCGGACCCGCAGCAGTAGATGTAACATAGAGTGTTCCGTCATTCCAAAGAGCTATTTCTCCGTTTGTACCAATGTCACATAACATCTTTGTTTCGTTAGTACGACACATTCCGCTAGAAAGCACAGCACACGAAATATCCGCACCGACAAATGAACTAATGCATGGCGGCAAGTAAACATGCCCGCCAAGCAATTCCACTTCTTCATCAAACAGCCTGTCCGCTTTGAAAGGCGCACGTGAAAGGCATTCTACATTCTGGCCTAACAATAAATACAACATGGTAGTATTACCGGTTATAACAAGCGTGTCTATTTGATCCCCGGATCTTCCCGCATTAAAAAGAATGCGATTAATAATATCTTTAAGTCCATTTATAATCGTGGTACGCAAAGACTCTGCATCACCTTCCAAGGCCGCCGATATGCGTCCCACCACATCAGCGGAAAATACGCGTTGCGGATTCTCTTCACCCAATTCTCCAATCATTTTTTCAATATTCAGATCGTAAACCCGCACCGCCAAGGTGGTTGTGCCTATATCTATCGCAGCGCCAAGTTTTCCGGCTTCGGGAACAACAACTTCATCTATTTTTGCTCCTCCAATCTCTATCTGCTTCAAAGGCGCTGTTTCATGAATACGCACTTCGGCATCACCAAGAATAATTGCCTGACACATAAGGCGTGCACCAAAGTATTGTTCCTGTTCATTGGGTTCGGAAACAGCTCCCGTAAGCTCCACTTTACATTTTCCGCAATTACCCCGTCCCCCGCAAGGTTTAGGGACACTGATGCTTCCTTCTTCCAGAATGTCGGAAAGCAGACTCGGCGCTTCAAAAAACAACTTTTTAGTTTTTCTTCCACTTCGCACAATCAAAACATTTTTCATTGATTCAAAGCTTCTCCATTGTAGAATTTTGCAACCTCATCGAAAAAAGCATCAATATTTTCCCAGCGCGACATCGGAGGGATATCACAACCGGAAGATATAATATAGTTTGGATATTCTCCGCACTCCTCTAAAAGCGTTTTGACCGAGCGTCTGATACTATCGGGCGTTCCATTCCTAAATTCGCCCGCCGGATCTACATTGCCCATCACAATTATATTTGACGGAACACGAACGAGAATGTCTTTCATTAAAACAGAGTTCCCGAAATGGTATGCCGCAGCATCAACCGAAAGGATACTATCCAAACTCTGCACCGTGTTGTTTCCGCAGTTGTGATAAATCACAAGAAAGTTCTCATCCTGCAGTGCATCTACAATCCGCTTTACATATAAAGATGAAAATTCATCCATCATACTTGGGGACAGGACACCTGCCAAAGGTTCCGCCATAAGTATTCCATTAGCTCCTGCTTCTTTATATGCCCGGCCATAGGCAATTAAGAATTCCGTCACTTTTTCAAGCACAAGCTTAACTGTCTCCGGCTCGTCATAACAGAGGAACATAATTTCCGTAACATCCAGAAGCCTTCCCGCCAGAGAGTATGGGCCGATCATCCCTGCAAACACCGGCCTGTCGCAAATCATCTCCGCAGCTTTCCGAACAGCATCAATATATACACCCGTTCGGCAAACTCCTATGGAAGGCACTTCAAGCAATTCAGCCTCTTCTGAAGATGAAATAACCGCCCCTTTTACTGTCGGCACCTCATCATCATTTATAACAATATTTGAGCCAAAACATTCAGCCTCTACTGATAAATCCATAAGACTTACTGTAGCTGCGGAATCAACATGTTCGGCAATCAGCCTCATTCCCTCTGCTTGCAAATCACTATTGGATATCAATTCTCTTACAGTAATTCCCATCAATTGTACTGCCGGAAAAGATAATATGGGCAAGGCTTTTTTGCTTTTTGCCTGCGCATATTCCTCCAACCATTTTTTCATATTTCTGGTCATATGTTTATTTCCTCCTCAACATTTTTATCAAAAAAGCAACTAACGTTTATATACTATAGTCAGATAAAATATCAAATTTCACCATAAAGCATTTTCAACATGTTTGGAGCTGTTATATCAGCACAGCTCCAAAATATGTTACCGTATTAGCGCCATTTATATATTGCATATCAGCAGTGGCGGCCAAAGCAGTCACATCCACCCCATACACTTCCAAAGAAGCCATTGCTCTTTTGGGATGTCGGCATGGTTCGTCGGTTCGAATCGCGCACATCTCGCATAGTCTGCATCCGCCTGCGCCAAGATGAAGCGCTTTCACTCCAATCCTGTCTGTCTCATTCCAAAGACATTGTCCTAAATCATTATGTCGCTTTCCGGCTTTAATCATTCCGTCAAAATCAAAACTGTCCACCAGGGGACTTATGGTTTGGTAAACAAGTGCATTTTTATATGTTCGCAACTTACATGCAAGCTCGTCAATTGACTCCACATTCGGAGGACACATATAGTTGGCACCGTAATTTCCACAAGAATTAGCCTCACATAACGCTCTAAAAGATCTATCAATCTTGATGCTTTGCACAGAAATAATTTCAGCCCTATCAGCGCCAAGAGCAAGCACGGTTTCTTTTAAATAGTTCAAAATTTTTTCTTGAACGCTCATACCTGAGCACACAGTTCCACTGTTTTTTCCGCAGCACTTGCCGCATCCGGCGTATAGGCATCGGCTCCTATTTCCTCACAAAAAGCCTGGGTAACCGGCGCGCCGCCAATCATGATTTTTACATGATCTCGAATTCCTGCCGCTTCGGCCGCTTTAACAACTTCTCCCATTACCGGCATAGTTGTTGTCAGAAGAGCAGAAAGACAAATAATCTGACAATCCTGATCAATTGCTGTATTAATAAATTTTTCAGGCGCAACATCAGTTCCCAAGTCAATGACTTCCAGTCCTTTGCCTTCAATCATCATCTTTACTAAATTTTTTCCTATGTCATGCAAATCCCCCTGAACGGTACCTATACAAACTCTGCCTGAAGCTTTTGCGCCTTCAGCTGCTAACAGCGGCTTCAAAAGTGCGGCTCCCTGATTCATAGCTCTCGCAGCTACAAGTACTTCCGGCACAAAAATCTCATTATTTTTGAATTTAATACCAATCACGTTCATACCGGACATTAATCCCTCTTCAAGAATTATCTGCGCGGAAATCCCCTCATCGATGGCCTGTTGAACCAGCATCTTGACTTCCTTTGCTCTTCCCGCTTGAAGTTTAGCCGAAATTTCATCCAAAATCATATTATATCCCGCCTTTCTGTGAACATTTGTATTTTAGCTCTGCATCGTCATTATGCACTCATTTTATTTTCATTCATTTTTATAAGATATCCATATATCTTTGTGTTTATAAAGCTCCTCATAATTTCATAGCCAACTACAAAAATAATCATCATATATTTCAATATATGTCATTTAATAAAACATTTCAAGTACAATGAGACATGAATACCTATCTCCGGTAAAACGGCCATTGCACTAAAAGTCATATAAGAAATTTCATGAACGCCGTTCGTGAAATTCTCGTGAACAAACACATAAAACTAACTTGATTTTATCAACCAACAAATCTTTACAATCATTTTCTCTTGTATATTGAAGTCGAATTTACCATATCTTCGTGACACGAAAACAAAGTATAACGGCAAATTAACCTCAGTCTATGTATAGGCATAAATCATTTTATGTGTAAAAAATATTTCGTTTAATTTCTATATGCGAGTATAGTATAACATGAACATTCGGACCTGTCAAGTAATATGCAAAACTTTCTCTCGAAACCGTCAAAATGCATTAATATCCTGCACAAAATTTGATTTTTATAAGCAATCATCAAATGTGTCAACCGCAAAAATTATTGTATTTGAGTGATTTTCACAGAAAAACCAATATTATAATGATAATAAACACGGCCAGTCGCGGACGTTTTCGCCCTTGCCGTATACCGGCAGCGGCTTATCGTTCAGCGCGTTCGCCATCATCAGAGGTATCAGATTTTCCGGAAAGTGGTACGGCCCATAATTGTTTGAACACCTCGAGATCGTCACCGGCAGATTATAGGTTCTGTAGTACGCTTGAACCAGTAGGTCCGCGCTTGCCTTGCTCGCGCTGTAGGGGCTCGAGGTATGCAGCGGAATCTCCTCGACGAAAAACGGATCCGGCCTGTCAAGCGGCAGATCGCCGTAAACCTCGTCGGTCGAAACTTGGTGATAGCGCTTTATCCCAAACTCGCGGTATGCGTCCATTATTAATTACAAAACATAATTGTTGTTACATAATGTGCAGTTTAAGTCACCTGTTTCATTCTATCATGAGCATTATCGTTTTTATACTCAAACACAACAGCTCAAGTTGCAAATCGTCTTGAGTAAATAGAAAGTGATTTGTATTATTAATAACAATAATTATATTTTTTACTCAAAATTATAGCCATTTATTTCATTGGCTAAATTTTCACACGCTTCTGTAAAAATTCCTATATCAACACTATAACTTAAATACTGCACCCCAACATCTCTCCATAATCTCAGCATTTCCATATTGTCAACAAATGTTCCTATTACTTTTCCTTTTGCTTTTGCCTGATTTATTATTTCTTTCATCTTTTTTATAACAATCGGGTTATTTACTTCACCCGTTACTCCTAAAGATTGAGATAAATCATACGGCCCTACAAATAATATATCTATACCTTCTATGTCAAGTATTTCATCTAAATTCGCTATAGCTTCTTTTCCTTCAAGTTGAATAATGACCAACATATCATTTGATGTTTCAAAGTATTTATTTCTGTCCATATGCGAATACTCCGCAGCTCTTACAAAGCGACAAACTCCCCGCATACCCTTTGGATAAAACCTTGCACTGCTTACTACTTGACGGGCTTGTTCCGCGTTTTTCACCTGTGGCACCTGAACTCCAAACGCGCCAATATCAAGAGCGGTGCCTATAGTATTCTCATCAGTATTCGGCACTCTTATTATCGGTATCATTCCTGTAAGAACAGCAGCTCTGATATTATTTTGCTGGCTTTCAAAAGACACCGGACCGTGTTCCATATCGAGTATCACAAAGTCAAATCCGGCATGACCAACTGCCTCAACAAACATCGGATCGGCTGTTTTCATAAATGGACCATATAGAAATTTGCCGTCATTGATCCTCTTTTTAAACTGTTTTATCAGATTATTCATTTCTTTTTCCTTTCAATATAATGTGATTATATATTGCATCGGCTATTTCAAAATCTTCCGCTTCGTCTATGTCTATAGACTCAATTTCGCTCACTTCAACAATATACGGTGTTTCTCCAATTCTACGATTTAATCCCGTAATAATATTGGATTTATATATGTAAAATCCGCTGGTTTCTTCATAAAACGGCTCTAAATCCTGTGTGCGCGGTATATTATTTAATTCATAATTAAAAGGTTTGCCGTCTTTCCATAAAAAATCCTGAAGCTTTTTCGCTGCAAAAGCTGAATCATATTTGCCACTTAAAACTGCATCTAATCCTTTTTCTATACTATTTGCACTTATAAACGGTGCAGTAGTGTGCGTCATAACATATATATCTGCCGGCGCATCATGTGCAAACGCCTTTAGTACTTCGTTCATTTTTGTTGTATCTTGATCAAGTTCTTTGTCTCTTTTCAAGTATTTAACATCGGCTGGAATAAACTCACATATCTTGGTATTGCTGCAATATACATATACTTCATCAATCCGCTTTATTGATAATAATGTTTTTAATATGTAATAACACAAAGCTTGTCCGTTCGTGAATTGTTTCGTGTTTTTTTGCGGTAAACGCTGATTATTCAATTTCATCGGTACTACTGCTACTATTTTCATTTTACTTCCTCCGTTCCTATTCAGTTCGTTTTTTAAATTTTGCAAGTGACTCCACTATAATTTTTTTATTAATAATTATAAGCACAACGATAATTATTATCTCTGCGTACCACGCCTGCGTATATATCTCGAATAGCGCCTGCATACATAAGGTACCCCATGTAATTAACACTTTCCAGTATTCTTTTACATAGAACTCATTTCTAACAGCCCGTATCCTAAAATAATATATAAGATAACTTGAAATCACCGTTGCGATTGTCGCTCCTTGAACTCCTATGAGATAAACCAACAATATATTCAACACTATATTAGCGCATGCTCCATATATAGCTGATAAGGCCATTGATTTAGAGTCTTTTTTTGCTGCCAAAATAGGGCCCACAAACCCGGACGCGCAATTCAGCACGCTGCTTATTAGCAGGAACGGAACATATTGCCATGCAGCATAAAAATCTTTTGCATAAAGGATATGAGCCAATGGTTTGGATAAAATAATTAAAACCGCGCAAGCACAGGACATGATTACATTAAGATATGAAAATGTTTTTCCGTAAAAACTTGCCGCATTTTCTCCTCCATATTCTTTAATTGCCGATATCTGCCAGGCTTGTGTGAAAATTCCCTGCAATGTACTAATGATGCTTGGGATTTTATATGATACAGACAAAAGCCCGTTCGCGGCAACACCGCAAATGAAAGCTACCGTATATTTATCCGCAGTGCTGTTTGCCCACCATCCCAGAACAGTACAGATTAAGGGTATACAATATAACAACATTTCCTTTTCCAACGGATTATGTTTTCCAACGCGTTTCACCATATTCCAAAATCGCAAACGAATAAAATAGTAAAGGACAGGTATCGCCTGAGCTAATATGTTAGCAGCAAAAAATCCAGCTAACCCTTTTTTTAATATGAGCAAGAATACTATATTCGCAGCAAGCATTACTATGGTGCTTATAACACCGGCTATCCCCATATCTTTAACACGCTCCAACCCTTTTGCAAGCTGAATAAAATATTGGTTAAAAACATAAAAAATATAATAAAGGAAAACGTATGGTCTCAGGCCATCCAAATTTGATATAGCATTTAACCGATAGGATATCAGCAATCCTACACCGACTACTACTATACTGACAACGATATATTTTATTCCAATAGATGCTGTTTCTTCATTTTTATATATCTTTTCCATGGAAAAGCGCATGACAGCATCAACAATATTGGCAGTCAAGATCGGATACAGAAGCGTAACCGTAGAAGTAATAAGATCATACATTCCATATTCCGATGTAGAAAGAACACTTGTATATAAAGGCACAAGAAGGAAGACCAGCACTTTTGAAGAAAAGTTGCTGATGGCCAATATTCCTATATTCTTAAACAAATATTTTGAACGCTGCATCATTTCTTGATTTAACCACCCTTAAAAAACTGTTAACATATTCATAATTCCTCAACGCTTTTTATTACCTGAACATTTTTTAGATACTTTCTATAGTTATCAGACTGCAACAATATTTTTAAATTATGTATCGTATTTTGAGCCGTAGGGTTTGCTTGATAATGGCAACATTCATATGCAAACACAGTCTTGGGCATTGGATCAATCAACATATTAACTGACAATACACTGCCGGAATTTACTGTGATAAACACTTTATCTGTACAGTCTATATTTAATTGAATGGCTTCCCACGGCAATTTTGAGTTTCGGTCAACATGAAATTTCTCATCTTCATATACCATTCTTTTATCTCGGGGATGAACTTTTATAAGCAAATTATCGTTTCCTACACAGTCTCTGATAGATCTCACAAGTTCAAGTTCCCCAATAGATTCTCCGCCTTCGAAATCATATACGCTACTGAAATAAATATATTTTTCATTGTAAACCAAATCATTATCTTTTAAGTCAAATATATACTTCATAACATTGACTATAGGACCCGACACATCAATTCTGGGCACTTCGATAGTTTTTAAACTGCCTCGGTATAAAGACGGATAACAGCAGTAAAAAGTTTTTGTCCTTTGCAAAATAGATTTCTTTCCCAATAGGTTCCGTAAAAAATAACCACAACTAAATTTAGCACATGAAGACAAAGGATTATTATATGTTAAAATCCCTTCTTCGTATCTTGCGCATTCAATGCTTTCATTTGCTCTATATAAATCCGCAAAAAGCGCCTGTGTAGTCATATCCAAATTGTAATATATTAACAAATCATATTTATCATGAGTAATACCTGTAATGTTCTTTCCTTTGGCTATGTCTATAACGTCCAATAATTTCCCCTTAATTGTTCTTTTCTGTTGGCAATAATTTACGGATTTTGCCAAAGAAACTTCATTAAAATAACCAAGCGAACTCACTCTTTTGCGGATTGCTTCGTCCATAGGAGATTTATCTGTCATAACCACGCTAATTTGATCGTCAGCAAAGATTGTATTTTTAAATTGTATGGCCATTAACAACTGAAAAAAAGTATTGCATATAACTATAATATTTTTGTTCATACTGGGACCCTCCTTATTTTTTCTTTTTGTGGAATAAGATAATACTGACATAACGGAATTACAAAATATACCATCTGTGTTCCGGCATAGCTGAAAGTATTATCTGTTAAGTAAAGGATAAACATATATGTTGTTATCAAAAGATAACACTCTGCAATTTTACTTCCAAAATGATTTTTTAAACTTTTAACTTTTACGTTAAATGAATAAAAAATCCATCCAACAGTTAATATAAAACCATTTTCGATATAAAAGATCAGTATATCACTATGAAGAGTTGCCGCTATTACATGTCCGTTAAGTCGAAATCCACTATTATGTAATTCTCCCCACATCCTTTTGAAGGCAGTAAATCCTGTACCCATATACCATGGTGAAAACCTGAAGTAATTGCTTGAGAACGAATAATAATTTATCCTTCCCATTGTATTAATTGATAGTGCATTGCATATTTCTTCTAAAATACCTGATTTGATGATATAAACATATCCCAAACAAAGTATTAAAAAACATATTGCAATAAATGTTGCTCTATAGTGTATAGTTTTTCCCCATTTTAGCAATAAATAATAAATTACAATTGCTGCAGTTAAAGCCAGTATTTCTATTCGCTTTAGTCCAAATAAAATCAAAAGTATAGAAAGTATTATTTTTCCATATTTTTTCTTCCTTTTGTCACAGAAAGTGTAAAATAAGAAAAATAAACCCATTGCAAATGTCAAATCATGCACTTCCATTATATATTCAGCTAATTCAGTATTTTCAATCCCCAAAATCAGATTCCATATATATATAGCAAAATCGTTAAAGCCAAATCTCCAAATAAAGCATACAATTGACCCTAAAACATATGATAGTATTCCCGCAATAAAAATGTAGTCTATTACTTTATCCTTGAACAGATAGTAACCACTGGCTCCAAACCCCCATGCAAACAAAAGTTGCAAACATGTACTGATTAGCCTAGTATAATTACGCAATTGTATATCTGAATTAAATGCCCAAATAATCATAGCATATGCTGCCATTACTAATATAGGGATAGATATTAATTTATAGTTAAGTGCAATATTCTTCTTGCAAAAGCTATTGTTGCTAACTGCCCAATTTGCTAATAAATACAACGTCCATAGAGCCTCGATACCAATCTGAAAATAAAATGAAATATTCATCCCCCAAAATCTCATATTTACTGTTATCGATGCCGATATAATAAATAATGCCGCTTTAAAATTGTTTCTCAAAAGATATCCACACTCCTTTATGAACGTTGACTTTTAAAATTTTGTTTGCAACATCGTATATACCAACTCCTACAGTTTTAAATGTATAGAAATGCTATATAATGGTTTTGGTTTAATTTTCATGTTATGAGTTATAGGTTACATCTGATCATACATATAATTTCATTTACATGTTTTTTATTCACAACTGAAAATTTTGAGTCAATATTAACCTTAAAACTTCTATAATATTATTTATATGCTTTTGATTAATTCCATTGTTTATGGTTTATAACCTAACTCATTGTATTTATACACACATAGTTTTCTATTTTCCTGTTTGGTTACCAATAATTCAAAATTAGAAAATATTTAAATATTATTCTTTTCAAATTATTATTTTGACTTCTTTTTTATTGCCAACTACAATAAAAAGTCATTAATTATTTCCCCCGACCGTATCTAATCTGTAAAAGTAAATATATTGCATTCGTCCATCTTTGCTTTATGGCAAAGTACAATAATCGCTTCGTAAATTTTTCTTTTTTAATATCTATCTGGCGAATAATCAATTGTAAATCATTATCATTAATTATTTTGTTCAATGCAAGTTTCTTATTTTTAATCGATAGGTTTGAAACAATATACCCATGTAACACCCAAATAACATAATTCATGTGCAAATATGCCAATCTATCTTTAACTTTTTGATTGTATCCAAGTTCATCGCATTTTTCCTTACAAGCATTATAAAGTTTCTTATACTGTTCATAACGATCCGAACGAAAAGTACGCGACAAGGAATTTTGATTTTCACAGTAATAATAGAACGCCTCAGATATTATTGCGAAACTCTGAACGTCATTCATTAGGCATAAAAGCGAATAATGATCCTCTGAAATGAATTTACGTTCAGACACAAACCTCCAACCGGTTCTAAGTATCAATGAATGGCTAAAAGCTTTCGAGCAAGCATTTAAAGGCAAGTGCATCTTTGTGCCTTGAAGATCTGTTGCAATCATATTTGGCAGAATAATATCCAAGATTTCTTTACCCCTATAAATTTCATTTTTCATATTTGGTATATTTCTGCTTTTAATAATATTATTTTTATCTACATCAAAGCTGCCAAACTGGATAATCTCTGCATTTGTTCTTTCTGCAATTTTCATAATTTTTTCAACTGTATCAAGCGCAATATAATCATCGCTGTCAATAAAAAACAAATATTCTCCAACAGCATAATCTATTCCTGTATTTCGAGCATATCCAAGACCGGCATTTTGTTTGTGTATCACCTTAATTCGCCTATCATTAACAGCCCACCGTTCGCAGATTTCAGGGCATTTGTCCGTTGACCCATCATCTACAAGTATGATTTCAATATTCGCATATGTCTGATTTACAAGGCTTTGTAGGCACCGTTCCAAATATTGTTCTACATTGTATACCGGAACAATTATAGATGCCAGTTTTTCTATCACAAACAACACACCCTTCCGTTATTAATTGCTATTATACTGTCAAGAATTTTTAAAATACTTTGTGATACAAAATTTTTGATTTTGCAACTTATACTTTTGTAATATAAACTGTTATTTAATTTAAAACATTTTTAATTACAACGGTATAAAAAGTATTAGGCTTATTAACTATACTCATTTCTTCATTATTTAATTTCCAAGATAATTTATGAAATGCTGTCATTTCTTTTGTGGCCTCCCAAATCCGCTTATCATATGCATCAAATAATCTAAGCAATAATATGTGCGGTATCGAATTGCTCACAGGAACCACTTTCATCCATTCATTAGGATAAGCCTCTATTACAAGCTCCATAAAATCATGGAATAAAAAATAATCAATAGCGTTTTCATGTGTTCTCCAGTATTTATACAATAATGCTTTCATTAACAAAACAAAAGGATGGTTTGTATGTGCAGTTATAAACCAGTTTGATATTCTGGTTGCATGTCCGTCTAATCCGGGTTTCATGCATTGATAAATAAAGAAATCAGAATTCCAAATATAATTTGGAATATTCTTCCCACTGCAGAAAACTGTTGCATCTATCCATGTACCACCATAATGTTCTAACAGTTCCAGACGAAGGAGATCAGTCATATGTGCATGTCCAATTGTTTCATTGTCGATCTTTTTTTGAATATAGTCCGGGAAAGTCACCCAATCTTTGTAATTCTCATTTGTCAACAGGACTATTTCTCTGTCATCAAGGTTATCCAATAGCGACTTATAGCATTTCTTGACAATTTCGGGCGCGTTTTCCATTCCTTGCAGCCAACAAACCCATACCTTGTTACTGTGTTTATGCGGAAGCTTCTCCCTTTCGGCATCTGACTTTTTAAATTCATCAATAAACGGAGCGTATTTTTTCCGAAGTCTTTTTATAATTCTATTACTTACGGATTCCCTCACCAACTCCAGTGATTTTTTCGATGTTCCTTCTATTGCCGTCATCATAAGAGCATGGAAAAGCACATGTGCTTGTGCATATTCCTTTAATACCTTTCCGCCATTTACCTTTTTAAATATTTTTTGAAATTCGTTCATTTCTAATCCACTTCTTTAACATTATGACGATTTCTCAGTTCCATTGGAGGAGGTGTCATATAATCCGGATACCAACATCTCAAATATGTATC
Organism: uncultured Monoglobus sp.; assembly: GCA_947624305.1. Classification (GTDB taxonomy): domain Bacteria; phylum Bacillota; class Clostridia; order Monoglobales; family Monoglobaceae; genus Monoglobus. The sequence goes on from CANQKC010000002.1 coordinate 27,543, forward strand.
ATAATCATCAGGTCCGATAGCGTAAATGTCTTCAAATTTATATTCTGTCCCTTTTCCATAAACTTTTTTGGGAACAATTCCCTCAAGACGATCATCTGTTTGAAATGATGCGACCTCTTCCGCCTCATCATACGGAATTCTGCTGATAAGTTTATGATATTTCTCTCCACACTTTATACCATCAAGAAACTTTTCTATTCTTGATATCTGAGCAAACTTAATAACCGCTTTTTCATACCAAGGTCTTTTCTTTTGCAAATTAACAATTTCGTCAAAATGTGCTAACTGACACATAGTCCGACGATACATATATTTTATAAAAAAGATTTTCCTTGCCATACCCGGCTTTGGTGCTCCATCTATCGCTAATACATCAATCCATGCTCCGGTTCTTATGACTTTATTGGCATTATTTAATGTGTAAGCTTTGTTTTTATTTATTATCATCGAAGACAATGTAATATGCTCTGCGCCCAACTTATATGTACTGTAATATAAATCCGAAGGCAGTACTTTGTTCGCTATCTGCCCAAAACGTTCATAATCCGGACGCGGCATAGCTACATCAATGTCATCGTCCCATGGAACAAATCCCTGATGACGAACTGCACCAATCATACTTCCATAGCAAAGAAAGTAGCGTAGGTGGTTTTCTTCGCATATTCTTATAAATATCTTAAGAATTTCAAGCTCTGCCTCTTGCAATTTACTAAGTTTATGTTCTGACATTACTATCGTTTTCCTTTCCCATTTTACATGAGCCGACTTTACACATTGTACTTAATTTATCAGCTAAATGTTTAAAGCCAACAAAATACTTAAATTTATTTTTTCATCTGTTTAGCAATATCCTCGTTCACAATTTCTTCCCCTGTCTTATCTTTCAGTTGCTCCTGACTTGCGGCGCTTAAACCATTATTGATAGCGGCGCACATGTCACATGTTGAACATTTGTCAAGCTGCTCCTTTGTGATTTTGCCGTCTCTGTAGTCGCGGCATATCTTATTTTCATACATATTGTACGGTTTACTCGTAAACAGGCTTTTTATTTTGTGTTTTATGACCCACCACGCCGGTTTCCATATATATTTATGCATAGCAGGACTCACCGAGCCGATCATCCAACACTGCCGGTCGCAATGCCGAACCTTTGATCTGACTTTTTCGGCCTCCGGGCTGTTCCACAGCTCGTCCCACGTCTGCTCGTTCAGATTTCCCATAACTTCCTTATCTTTTGTTCCGTTGCACGGCATGACATCACCGTATGGATCAATGAAAAAAGTGTCAAAGCTCATATCACACGGAAGCAGCCTCGGCTGACCGTAAATATAGTTGATCAGTCCGTGATTGAAATATGCCCTGAACCACTTCTTCGGACTGTTACTTTTCAAAAGTTTATTGACAAGGTTTTCAAAGTTCTCCGCCACCATCGGGCGATCGTGAATGATATTCTTTGCCTCCACAAAATAGAAACTGTTATGAAGCGACGCGGTGGCAAATTCCATACCCATTTCATCCGAAATATCATACAGCGGCACGAGATCCGGCGCGTTCTTGTCTTGCACTGTCATGCCGAAACCGACGTCCTTCATACCCATCTCGCGCAGCGTTTTAAGCGTTTGGTACCCGCGCTGATAGCCATTATCAAGACCGCGTATCTCGTTATTTGTCTGCTCAAGGCCCTCAATCGAGATGCGTATGCCCACCTGAGGGAATTCCTTGCATAAATCCACAATGCGGTCAGTGAAATATCCGTTTGTGGAGATCACTATGCGGTCTGACTTTTTATATAGCTCGCGCACAATATCCTTCAAATCGGTACGGATAAAAGGCTCGCCGCCGGTGATGTTCGTGAAATACATCGGGGGCAGCTTGCGGATGGTTTCGATGCTGATTTCCTCTTCCGGTTTCGACGGAGCTTTGTATCTGTTGCACATCGTACACCGCGCATTGCAGCGGTATGTTACTATTACTGTGCCATTAAGTTTTTTTTCTTTTGAAGCCATTTTTTATTTCCTCTCAAACGATGCCTGAATCCGTTTTTGCAATATGTTCCAGCAAAATGCCGCGGCAATTGCGCCGGCTATAGTCACAACAGCAATCAGGCTGTAATTTACTATTTCATTTCCGGTTATATGTATCAAATTCAGCTTTTCAAAAATTCTATATACAAACATGTGGCATAGGTATATCTCCATGCTTAAACCGCCGATAAAGCGGACAACTTTGTTTTGCAGCAAGGTCTCCGATATACCCCCCCCCGCTGAAATTCCAACTATTGTAAACAAAGTGAAGAGCAGGAGCAAGACAATCGCTGATAGCGAAGCTCTTGTCACAAGATAATAGGCTGCCAGCACTGCAACAGTCGCTATTCCGACAGCTGTCTTCTGAATTTTATTTATATTTCTCAAACTGTATCTATATAGATAAACAAGTCCACCGGCTACAAAAAATATTGAGCTGTTTATGATATTCTCTCTTCCATTTGCTCCTTCAAATCTCACAATACACAGAATATGCAAAATCAGGCATACACCCATTACAAACCACGCACGTTTCTTGTTCTTCATCAGAAACACAAAGAATGGAAAGATCATATAGAAAACGAAAATCGTTCCCAAGAACCAACCCACACCGACAACCTCAATTCCGTTATTTGGGATTAACCCAAACGCAAGTGTAATATCTGCAAACCACTCATAAAGAGCATTTAAACTGTGGTCAAATATCAGCTCAACGGTGCAAAGCAGAGCGAAGAACGGCCATATGCGCTGATAGCGTCTCTTATAGAACCGTTCAAGGCTGATCGTTCCATTTTGGAAGCGCTCATAATAACCGCAGCACATCGAAAACGCCGACAGCAGCATGAAAAGCAATGTGAAGTTTGTAAATGACGGAATGAGTTTTTCAAACACGAAACCGGTCAGACCGAAATTCCCGTTTGCGAGAACATGCATCAGCACTATGCCGACACAGGCGTATGCTCTTATTCCGTCAAGGTTTTCATACCGCTCTTTTGCCATTTTTTATCCTTTCTTTATTAACTTTCGCGGAAAAACTACAAAGCAAAGGTTACTTTCACTATTTATATACCTCCAAGGTTTTCTCAACCACATCATCCCAGTTAAATTTTTTAACTATGTAATCCGCCGCGGTTTCCTTATATTTCTCAACCGTCTTGCTGTTATTTATCAAACCCTGCAGCTTGTCCCTAAGATCGTCAACGTCGCCTTTTTTAAATGTTGCCGCTTTGTCTCCGACAACTTCCGCGCACTCGTCAATGTCACTTGTAAGGCAGCAGTTGCCATAACTCATTGCTTCCAGCAGACTCAGCGGCATACCTTCTAAATCGCTTGGAAGGCAGTAAACATATGCGTTGCTGTAAAGCTCATGTTTTAATCTTCCCTGAACAAAATCCGTGAAAATTATTCTGTCATCGCCTCTCGCAAGAGCTTTGAGTTCTTCCATATAATCATTTGTATCTGAACTGCCTCCTGCAATTACAAGCTTTTTATCGGTTTCAATGGTTTTAAAAGCTTCTATTAAATAATGTATACCCTTCTCCGGCACAATTCTTCCGAGATAAAGGATATAATTATCTTTCTCAAGCCCCCATTTTTCTTTTATCTGTTCGGCGGGTCTTATCGGTTTTCTGTTCACGCCGTTCGGTATATACATCGTCTTTCTGCCATATGTATCCGAAAAATATTTCTGTACTCCACGACTGAGAACAATTATCTCGTCGGCGTATTTCACCGCGTTTTTTTCACCCTGCATTATGTACCAGCTTGCAAAATGTCCCCATTTTGCCCTTTGATGATCAATGCCGTGGATAGTCACAACAACCTTTTTCCCGAACAGCTTTGGCAGCCAGCACATGAATGACGGGCCCTCGGCATGGAAATGCACAACGTCATACTTTCCGAATGCCGCCTCTATTGCCGCGAATACGGATGCGCTCATAGCGGCGTAACCTTTATGATTTATCGTGAAAACGGTTTTCAGCCGCACTCCTTGGTACTCGTCAGATTTTTGTCTATCAAACTCACTGCCGCTTACATGATGGCCGCCTCGGTTGAAACATGTCACTTTATCTCCATGCTGAACCATGCGGGTGCTCAGTTCTTCAACAACTACTTCTATACCGCCTTCCCGAGAAGGCACTCTTTTATGGCCGAGCATTGCTATTCGTAAATTACTCATTTTCAATCACATCTTTTAACGTATATTAAGCTCTTTGAGCCGGTTTTTTCTTTCTGTTCCGTATTCAAGGCTTTCCCTCAAACCGGATACCATATCCTTTACGGAAAACTTTCTTACAAATACGGCGTAAAAAAATCTGTGCATCCATGCGATCGGCAGCAGCAGCGGTGATTTTTTTACATATTGATACTTGTGCTGTATCATTTTTCGCGGCGGAAAAAATATCCGTCTGAGCGGACCCACGCTGCTTCCTTCTCTCCGCACCACCTGGCCGGCGAGTATTTTACCGTCAAGCTCTCTGCCGAACACTCCGTAACTTAACAAAAACTCTAAAAATTTGTCGGGGTCCGGCATTGTTTTGTCATATCCAATATCTATCTCAAACCACTTCTTTGCGGCGGAAAGAAAATATAGAAAAATTCCTTCATATTTTTGAGATTTACATATTTCATAAACCTTGCCGAAATTAATGTCTTTTATCCTGTGTTGTAATATTAATGCGACGTCCAGCATATTTCTGATGCCGCAGCCCTCGCGAGTCATATGCTTAGAGGCATGGACAACAACATATGTCAGTTCAAATGTCGGGTCAAGAACCCGCAGGCCTTTATGATTTGTTACAGCATGCTTTTCCAGTTCACGGTTCCAACGTAAAGGATCATCGCGAAAATCATCCTCAAGCGATTCAAATATTTCCCAATGTGCCGTTCCGTTATCAAGCGCGGAAAAAAGAGTGTTCCTGTTTATCTTATATCCGTTATTTTCAAAGACTGCCTCCGCAGTCTTGCGCTGTTGTTTTTCTATCAACACATCAAAGTCGCCCATGACTCTTAGGGCGGGGTCGGGATACAGGTCTTTCAGGACGCAGCCTTTGAGACAGATCGGGTCGATTTGGTTTTCTTTGAGTTTTGCTGACATTCTTTCAAATTCGGCGTTTTTTTGGCTCATGATGACCATTGTCTGTATCATAATGCTCCGCCATTGAGCGGCATTGGGCGGCTGCTTGTCCTTCGGCAGCTTCAAAATCGTGCTCGCGAGGAGGCCGGAGATGTTTTGTTCATATGCCTTATTCCATATATATTGCCAGTCAATATCCTCCGGCGGCAAAGGCGGATCTTCATCAAAAACAGCGGAGCGCGACAGCATGATAAAAAATTCTTGCTCCGCCGTCATATCTTAAGCCTCCCTTTCCACGCCTTAAAATCCACTTAAAATTTCACGCATTTACGACTGCACGCAATATTTTAAGCAACTTTAAGTAATTAACTTAAAACTTAAATGAAAAATCAAATTTAGGGGAATTTATGGTAAAAGCTTTTGAAATAAACAATCTGACACACAAAAAATTCATAAAAAGCCCGTAATAGGCGCACAAAAATAAATACCCATGCTATGGGCTGAAATGAGAATATTAAAATTTTGTCCGAACCTAAATCTTAAGTAAATTCATAAACTTACGTTTCATTTCTATTGAAGAATGAACATATCTGTTTAGGGTCATTGTAACATTGGAATGTCCCAATATTTCACTCAATGACTTTATATCAAATTCCAGTTTTACGCACTCCGTCGCAAACGAATGACGCAAATCATGAAATCGAATATCTTTAATCCTGCATTCTTCCGTAATTTGCTTGAAATACCGCCGCAGCTTTGCGGGCTCCGGCGGCCTGGCGGTTTCGGAGGCTATGTAGGTTTCATTGGATTTTTTATACCGCTTTAACACCTCATAAAGAAAGTCCGGCAGCGGAATTGTTCTCACGGAACTGGCCGTTTTGGGCTCGCCGATTAACAGGCGCGTACTGCCGTTGTTATCGGAAACACGCTGAACGGTGCGCCTAACATGTATCAGTTTATCGTTTTCGTCAAAATCTCCCCATGTCAGGCCGCAAATCTCGCCTATCCGAAGCCCAGTGTACATTGAAATCAATATTCCGAAGTCATATCCCGACGGGTCTGTCATAAGCCGCTTTGCCAGACGGGCGCGCTCGCTTCCTTTTAAAACACGCGTTTCCCGACGCTCGGAACGGATTTTACAGTGCACTTTGTTCGGTATATCATACATTTGCGCGGCATATTTTGCTACCGAGCGAATGATCGACACAATATCCTTAAGATATTTCCTGGAAAGCTGGCCTTTGCCGCGAAGCCTGCCGTTCTTCAGCTTATTTTCGACAAAGCAGTTGACTTTTTCCGGGCTGAGCCTTCGCATATCAACATCTCCGAAGATTGGCAGAATGTGGCGGCGCAAAAGATAACGATAGTTTTCCAAAGTTGACGGTTTAACACGAAGTTCGACATCATTAAGCCAATTTTGAGCAATTTGCTCAAATGTAATCTTATGCTTTTTAGACATAATTATACCTCCTTATTTTGGAAATTATATCATATTCTTACAAATATTTACAAGATTTCTCGTTTTATTTATCTCATATTCCCTAACAAATTCAGGATGGCGTAAAAAAACAAAAAAAAGTACTTGCAATTGTTGCGTTATTGTGGTATCATATCAAGAGTATTGACGGTTTTAAGTTAATTACTTAAAACACCGGCCGGCGAGGGGCGGCCAGGCGGCGCTTGCCGCAGGACCGCAAAAGCCTGTCAATCGGCTTTTTCTTTGTCAGTCGGACGCGTAAGGTGGTGTTTCTTTGTCTCCCGAACAGACATATATAATAGCCCTGTCCAAGGCGGCGATCTTTGATGAAGATCCGCCTTTGCCGCCGGAGGATATTGACTGGCAATATATATGGGATAAGGCATATGAGCAAAACATCTCCGGCCTGCTCGCGAGCGCGATATTGAAGCTGCCGAAGGATAAGCAGCCGAACAATGCCGCTCAATGGCGGAACATTATGATACAGACAATGGTCATCATGAGCCGGAAAAACGCCGAATTTGAAAGAATGTCAGCAAAACTCAAAGAAAACCAAATTGAGCCGATTTGTCTCAAAGGCTGCGTCCTGAAAGACCTGTATCCCGACCCTGCCCTAAGAGTCATGGGTGACTTTGATGTTTTAATAGAAAAACATCAGCGCAAGCAGGCTGAGGAAATTTTTGCTCAAGAGGGATACATGATCCGCAGAGACACATTGTTTATCGAAGTTACCAAAGGAAATATAAACGGGGAACTGTTTGAATCCCTTGAGGCGGAATTAAAACATGAGCCGCAAAAGTGGAACAATATCCTGAAAAATAACGCGATATACGCGGACGGGAAACGGATATTAAACCCGACATATGAATTTGCGTTTTCGATAATACATACCGCGAAGCATTTGATCGGAGTAGGCTGCGGATTGCGAAGCGTACTTGACGCGGTGTTGATGCTGAAGCACAGGCGGAACATTGACTTTGAAAAGGTAAATGAAGCGTGCAAGGCTCAAGGTTATGAAAGAGTTCTTTCATATATTATAACCATTGCCGAACAATTTTACGGTCTTCGGACCGACGACGGCATTGAGAGAATTGACTGTGAGAAATTACTGGAATACATGCTTGACGGCGGAGTGTTCGGTCATACGGATGAAAGCAATGTTCTAATACAACAGGTCGCCAAGCAGGGAGGCGAGTCCGTAGGAGCGATACGCCGGATATTTTTTCCGCCGCGGGAGATGCTGGCGTATAAATATCAGTATGTGAAAAAATCTCCGCTGCTCCTGCCGGTTGCATGGGTACACAGATTTTTCACAGCCGTTTTTGTAAGACGCCATTCGATCAAAGGAATGGCCGCAAACATAAACGAAAGCGTCAAATACAGCAAAGAACACGACGAAAAGCTTAAAGAACTGGGATTGATATAAATTTAGTGTAATGAAAATAAGCTAATTCTGCAAAAACAGAAAATAAAGGAGAAAACATAATGAAGGTTTGTCTTGTAGGGTCATCCGGCGGACATTTAACGCATCTGTATATGTTAAAGTCATTTTGGGAAAAAGAAGAACGTTTCTGGGTAACTTTTGATAAAGAGGATGCGCGCAGCCTTTTAAAAGGCGAAACTATATATCCGTGCTATTATCCGACAAACAGAAATATTAAAAATTTAATACGAAATACCGCTCTTGCAGCAAAAATATTAAAAAAAGAAAAACCGGATTTAATAATTTCATCCGGTGCGGCGGTAGCGGTTCCGTTTTTCTATTTAGGAAAAATTATGGGATCAAAACTGATATATATTGAAGTATTTGATCGTATAGACAAGCCAACCATGACGGGAAAAATGGTATATCCGATTACAGACAAATTTATTGTTGAATGGGAAGAAATGAAAAAGGTTTACCCTAAATCTGTAAATCTCGGAAGTATATTTTGAGGAATGATAGAATGATATTTGTTACAGTAGGCACTCATGAACAACAGTTCAACCGACTCCTTGAGTGTATTGATACAATGAAACGAAACAATGAAATTCCGGATGATGTTGTTATACAGACGGGATTTTGCACTTATAAGCCTACACACTGTCAATGGGCAAAGCTTTTGCCTTATCAGCAAATGGAAGACAACGTACAAAACGCCCGTATAGTTATAACCCACGGCGGACCGTCGAGCTTTATAATGCCGCTGCAACGCGGAAAAATACCTATTGTGGTTCCGCGGCAAAAACAATACGGTGAACATGTAAATGATCATCAAATGGATTTTTGTATAGCCGTAGCCGAGAGATTTGGCAATATTATTGTAGCTGATAACAATGATGAACTAAGAAACGCGATAATTAATTATGACTCAATAGTAGAGTCAATGCCGAAAAAAATTACCAGCAACAACGAATATTTCAATAAGCAATTTAAAGAAATGGTAACAAGTCTGTTTTGAGGTGATATAAATGCTTAAGGCCGGAATAATGTCTATGCAGAGAATATTGAATTATGGTTCATTTTTACAGGCCTACGGACTCAAAAAAATACTTGAAGAATTAGGTTGCAAAGTAGAGTTTGTTGATTATCATAAAGGAGATTGTCTTGTAAAATCTGCCGACAACGGTGTCATAAGAGATCTGGGCAAAGTTGCCGAGGTCTTCGGATGTCACGCGACAATAAAGGATAAATTGCGTTTTATAAAATATAAAAAGAATTATGCGAAAAATTATTATCCGGTTCTTGATATAAATCAAAATATGAATTTTACACCCGAGCTTGATTTGTTGCTCATAGGAAGTGATGAAGTATTTAATTGTACACAATCAAATACCAATGTCGGTTATTCACCGGAATTATTTGGAGCAAACAACAGGGCTAAGCGACTTATTTCATACGGTGCCTCATTCGGCAATACAACACTTGTAAAGCTTAACTCCTATGGGATTAAAAATGAGATCAGCGCTTGGTTAAATGAATTTGATGCCTTGTCTGTCCGCGATGTTAATTCGGGGAAAGTTGTCAGAGATTTAATTGGTATTGAACCCGAATATCACCTTGATCCGGTTTTAATATATGATTTTTTAAGGAAAGAAAAAATACCGGATACGGTTGATGAAAAAGGGTACATAGTATTATATGGTTACACAGGCCGTTTCAGTGTTGATGAATGCAGAGCAATTCAAAAATATGCAAAGAAAAATGGATTAAAGATACTTTGTATTGGTGGTATTCAACACTGCTGTGACAGGTTTGTAGACTGTTCACCATTTGAGGTGATTTCCTATTTCAAAAATGCTTGGGCAATTATAACTGATACATTTCACGGAACAATTATATCGGTTATTACACATCAAAGATTTATAACTATTGCACGCAGGAATGATAATATGGAAAAACTTATTGATCTAATGCATCGACTTAATTTAAAAGGACAATTACTGATAAATTGGGATGAACTTGATAATAAAATTTGTAACAGTATAGATTATAGCAAAATTGATTTATTAATAAAACGTGAGCGTCAAAGGTCTTATGATTATCTTGAAAGGGAAATAAAGTTGTGTATATAAAATAAAACACTGTACTTTATAAGATAGTGGAGGCGTGTTTGTGAATACAGTATGTAAAGAAAATTCCTGTACGGGTTGTATGGCTTGTCTGGATGTTTGTCCGAAAAGTGCAATTACAATTAAAGACTTGCTTAATACATATAATGCTCAAATAAATGAAGAGTTATGTATTAAGTGCGGGCAATGCTATAAGGTTTGCCAATGTATAAATCCGGTTAGTAAAACGAATTCTATAAAATGGTATCAAGGGTGGGCTGCTGATAATGACATAAGAATGAGCTCTTCTTCCGGTGGCGTAGCAAGAGCTTTGTCGGAAACAATGATAAAAAATGGCGGCCTTGTATGCAGTTGTATATTCGAAAAAGGAGAGTTTCGATTTTATATAGCTAAAACACTTGATGGATGTGAAAAATTTAAAGGCTCAAAATATGTAAAAAGCAATCCTCGGGGAATATATAATAAAATACAAAATTATCTGAAAAAAGGTGAAAAAGTTTTATTTATAGGATTGCCTTGTCAAGCTGCGGCATTAAAAAACTATTTAGGAAACAATTATGAACAAAACCTATACATTGTTGACCTTATATGCCATGGAACGCCGTCTCCTAAATTGTTAGATATTTTTATGAGACAGCATGGTTATGTACTAAAAGACTTAAAAAATATAATGTTTAGAGAAAAAAGTGATTTTAAAATAAAAAATAAAAATAATGATAATAAGTATATCGGGATTGCAAAAAATAATATTAGAGATACTTATATGATCGCTTTTTTAAAAGGCTTATGTTATACCGAAAATTGTTATCATTGTACATATGCGAATAAAGACAGAGTTTCAGATGTTACTATCGGGGATTCTTGGGGCAGCAAATTGAATATAGAAGAGCAAAAAAGGGGAATATCTCTAATTTTATGCCAAACACAAAAAGGTGTTGATTTAATTAATCAATGTGATTTACATTTGGAAGATGTAGATATCGAAAAAGCAATTGCTGCTAATAATCAGTTAAAAAAACCTTCTTTGAAAAACAAGAAAACAGAATGGTTTTTTGAAAGAATAAAAAATGGAGGTAATTTTGATAATTTAGTTAATAAAATATATCCGTTTGAGCATATGAAACAAATAATTAAATGGATAATGAGAAAAATTTGCGTATATAAACATGTATGTAAATACGAATAAAAACAGGATAGATAATTAGATATGGAGGTGATCTATTTTGTTTAAACATATTTTTATAAAAAAGGTTCTTAAAAACTCGGTTTTTAAGGTGATGAATATAATTAATGTATTAACACCTAAATTACAAACCAATATATTGCTTTATGCATCTAATAAAGGATTGGGTAACAATTTAATCCCTTTAAGAGATGTTTTAACTAAAGATAAATATAAAGAAAAATACAGAGTTATTTGCGGCATAGAGAATAAAAAGTATAAAGATATGGAAGCGGACAATATTGTTTACACCACGCCGGTAAAGTCTGTTATTTATTTTTTATTTTCGAAAACCGTATTTTATACAAACGGACAAATACCTGTTAAGCCGACAAAAAAACAGAATGTCGTCTATGTGTGCCATGGAATAGGCGGATTGAAACTTGATGCAAAATTGTTAAAAGTTGATGTAGGTTATGGTAATTATTTTAATCATTTTCTGGCAACCGCTGACATATATACGCCTATTCTTGCAAAGGAATTTGATTGTGACGAGAAAGATATATTTGTATGTGGCGAGCCCGTAACAGATGTATTTTTTAGGGAAAATATAACTAAATATGATTTAGGTGATTTTAAAAAGGTTATCCTTTGGGCTCCTACGTTCAGACAATCAGACTATCTTGGATATGTTGATTCCTCGTCCAATGAATATCTTCCTTTGTTTGATGATAATGATTATGAGGAATTGAACAATGTGTTAAAAAAGCATGGGTTTCTGTTAATTGTAAAACTTCATAGCGCTCAAAATACAGAGGCACTTAAAAAATGTATGTTTTCAAATTTGAGAATATATACACATGACGCGTTTGAGGAAGCGGGTTATTATTTATATGAATTGCTGCCACAGATAGATGTGTTATTGGCAGATTATTCATCAGTATATAACCAATTTTTATTATTAAATAAACCTATCGGCTTTGTGATTCCGGACATTGAAGAATATGCCGAAAAACGAGGATTTATATTTGAAGATCCCGAACGATATATGCCGGGAGAAAAAATAAAGGATAAAGACTCGTTGTATCGTTTTTTTGATGATATTGATAATGGAATAGATAAATTTGAAGCGGAAAGATTAGCGGTTAAAAACCTTCTGCATAAATATCAAGATGGAAATAACTGCAAAAGAATATTTGAAAGGTTTAACATAAAGGCGGATTAGACCTTGTGAACTTTTAAGAAGATAAATAATATAGAATGAGGGCAGTAAAATTACGCTAATATTTGTATTTAAGCAGAATGAAAGGTTGATTATTAACTATGAACTTTTTATCAAAATGTAAAACTTATTTTTCTGGAGGCGAATGGTATGTTTTGTATAAGAAGATAAACGAAAAATCTTTCAAGGAATTGCATGGCAGTAAGAATTATTGGTATGCGGATCCATTTTTGATTGATTATAATAAAAATACATACCTTTTTACAGAGGCGTTCAATGAAAAAACTCAAGTTGGTGAAATTGCTGTTTCAGTATTACAAAATGGCAGTTTTTCAACTCCGGAAGTAATAATAAAAAATAAGTATCATATGTCATACCCTAATGTATTTGTGTATGATGATGTTGTTTATATGCTTCCTGAAACGGGAGAAGGACATATGCTCGAGTTATATAAAGCCGTCAATTTCCCGAATAAGTGGGAAAAATATATTTTAAAATGTAATGCTGTATTTGCTGATTCTACAGTATTTATAGCGGACAATATAATATATATTTTAGCTTATGATGATATAAAAAATATAACAGAGTTATATATATTAAACATAAAAAATAAATCTATTGATTGTGTTGGACGAAAACAACATATTGATAAAAATAAAAGGCCTGCAGGTAATTTGTTCTATTCAAACGATATATTATATAGGCCTACGCAAAATTGCAAAAAAAAGTATGGAGAAAGCATAATAATTAATAGAGTTGAAAATTTCGAAAAACAAGATGAGGTGTTCGTTCAAGAAATAACCGCAAATAAAATAGGGATTAGTTATTCCCGAGTACACACATTAAACTTTAGCAATCGATATATGGTTGTTGATGCATACGCAGAAAAAGCGGGAATTGACTGTTTCATAAAAAGGGCAAAAAGAAAATTGCATAAATTAAAAATATAAAAGAATATGTGTAAAAATATTATATCGCTATGTTAATTGGGGATTAAATTTAGAAATGAAAAAAGTATTAATAATAATAACAACCGGATTTGCCTCCTACGGAGGTTTGACTACGGTTATGATGAATTATTACCGCGCAATGGACAAGTCCGGATTAAAGATAGATTTTGCCTCGACAAACGAAGCAGCTGATGATTTAGTCGAAGAATTAAACCGGAACAGCTCTCGGTATTTTTGTTTAGGAGACAGGAAGAAACATTTATATAAGTATATAAAGAATTTGCGGAGTTTGCTGAAAAGCGAACAGTATGACGTAATTCATGTAAACGGCAACAGCGCCACAATGTGTCTTGAATTGTCGACCGCAAAGCACTGCGGCGTGAAAACTCGCATTGCTCACGGACACACAACCGGCAGCAGCTATAAAGCTATTGGATTTGCGCATAAGTATTTGCAAAGCTACTTTAAAAGTTTATGTAATTATCGTCTGGCTGTTTCCGATTATGCAGGAAAATGGTTATACGGCGATGATTATGAGGTTATAAACAATGCCATTGAAGTAAGCAAATATGCGTTCAATGATGATGTTAGAATAAGCTGCCGGAAAAACTTACAAATTGAAAATCAATTTGTGCTTGGGCATCTGGGAAAGTTGTATGAACCTAAAAATCATGAATTTTTATTAAAGGTTTTTTGTGTGCTAAAACAAAAATGTCCTGACACTGTGCTTTTGTTAGTTGGCGGGGGTCATTTGGAATCAAAGCTTAAAGAACAATGTAAAAATTTAGATATAAAAAAGAGTGTTATATTTACGGGTATGGTTGACAATCCGAGCGAATATCTGCAGGCAATGGATGTATTTGTGTTTCCGTCGCTGTATGAAGGATTTCCGCTTTCCTTGATTGAGGCCCAAACAAACGGTCTTCCTTGTATAGTTTCGGACACGATCACACGCAACGCTAAAATTGCAGACAACGTTGTATATAAATCGCTTAATGATGGAATAGATTCATGGGCGGAAAAGGTTTTGTCAATTATAAATGCAGGCTGTAAAAGAAACATAAACGCCCGTAAAGATGTTAGCGAACATGGTTTTGATATAAAAAAAGAGGCGGGAAAATTACTAAAAATATATTTGACATGAAAGGACAGTATCATGGATCTTATATCGGTTATAGTACCAATATATAATGTGGAAAAATATTTGCGTCAATGCTTGGACAGTGTTTTGTCGCAAACATATAAAAACATCGAGGTTATCATGGTAGACGACGGTTCGCCTGACGGATGCGGCATAATATGTGATGAATATGCCTCCAGATACGCTAATTTCAAAGTTATACATAAAGAAAATGCCGGCCTCGGCATGGCGCGCAACACCGGATTGGAACATGTAACAGGAGAATATGTAATGTTTTTGGATTCGGATGATTATATAGATAAAAACCTGATAGAAATTTTGTATAAAAATATATATGAAAAGAAGGTTGATGTATGTAAATGCGGATTTCGTCGGATAAATGATGACGGGTTAACGTCATCGGAAAGAAAATACGATGATGAATTTTTCCCCGGGATCCGCGCAAAAACGGAATTTTTGCCGCGTTTAATAGGTTCTGCGCCGAATAAAAAGGACAGCTTTGAGATGTCGGTATGGGCATCTCTATATAAAGTCGAGCATATAAAAAATCATAATATATGCTTTCCCTCAGAACGGGAATTACATGCTGAGGATATGGTATTTAATATTGAGTATATGCAATATGCAAAAGGAGTCTGCGTAATAAGTGATATTGGATATAATTACAGAATAAACATGATTTCGCTTACAACAATCTATCATCCTGAAATGTTTGAGAAGTGTATTAAATTTTATAATTATGTGAAGGATAGACTTGAAAGTTTAGGTTATGGTGTTGAAACAATAAACAGGCTTGACAGAATAACGTTTGTAAGTGTGAAATCGTGTATCAATATGGAATGGAGGGCAGCAGCTTTTAACAAAAAAAGAACTGCAAAAATGAATATTAAAAAAATATGCTGTGACAGCCGATTGCAGGAAATTATTTCCGATTATCCAATCGAAGAACTTGGGTTCAAACAGAAATTGTTTTTATATATGATTAAATATAAATTATATCAGCTTTTATGCTTTTTTGCGGCTATAAAAATCATATAGAACAAGTGTTTATCAATTAAATAAAAAACGTGAAGGGAGTATCTGTGTTATGAATAATATAATATTCTTACTGACAAAGGATTGTATGGCGTGTGAGAGTCTGCCTGTATACGGCAATAAATACTGGAACACGCCAAATATTGATGAGCTTGCCGCAAAGGGAACCGTGTTTTATAAGCACTATACAGCCGGAGCTTCTACGGCAATGGCTCTAAGCGCTATGTTGTCCGGACATTATCCTTACGAATTTAAAAATAGAAAAATTTATATAAAAGTTGAGCCGTCGGAATACCCGAGTGTATTTGACGATATGCAGAAAAAAGGATACGAATGCCATTTGATATGGGATGCTTTTTGGATGGAGACGGCGTGGAAGTTTATACGCGAATTTGGCGATGAAAGAAAAACGACAATACATAATTTAAGTATTGCGCAGCACACAGGGCATAATACACGGGAAAATCATATCACGAGAAATAACGAGTTTCTTGAAAAAACATATAAACAAATATATGAAACACTTGAAAGTATAGATCTTGGTAAAAAGCAATTTATTTGGATGCATTTGCCGCATATATTAAAAGGACGTAAATCATGGATGGACGATATGGATGTCTTTGACAACATTGTCGGATATGTTCGTCGTTTAGTTGGCGATGACAATATATTTATTTCTACAGATCATGGCCATATGAATATGCATAAAGGAATAGCGGGATATGGATTTCATGTATATGAGCCGATTGTTCATATTCCACTGATAACTCCGCGAATAGACGGAATTTCCGAAGTAAATGATTTGACATGCAACATTGATTTGCCGAAGCTTTTAACAGAACGAAAAATAATAAAACGTAAGTATGCAATTGCGGAGACAACCTATTATGCTCAGCCCAAAAGAAAATTAGCCGTTATAACAGAGAGATTTAAATATATATATAACAAATCGGATAAGTCCGAGGAACTATATGATCTCAAATGGGATCCCGAGGAAAACTATAATATACTGAAATATGATTATTATGATAAGGACAGAAAAAAAAGAATTGTGTATGAGGAGCTATATTTTTATCCATATAAAGATGAAGCTTTGAAAGAATTGCCGCGATTGAGGCAAATAAAAAATGAGATATGGCGTGATGCGCCAAAATGGTATGAATGGTATGGGATAGTAAGAAAAAAACTTGCTTTTTTAAAAAAATTTATACCAAACCGTATATAAATTATATGCGTTACGTTTATCATAAATAAATGGAATTTTGAGGGGTATAGTATGCAGATAAGTGTCAAACAAGGTATGCCGATCATATATATTATCTCTATGATTGTTGCCTTTACAACAGAATTTGGCAATATTAGGGTTGGGAGAAGCATACAGTGGGCGATAGGAGCTCTCTGGATAGCTTTGGCCGTGATTAGTCTGATGTTTGGGCTGCAATCTAAAAAATATAATAAAGATATAGTATTTTTCATCAAACTGTATTTTATTCCGCATGTGATAATACATATGTATACTATTATACTTATGATATGCGGTCAAGTTGATTGGAAATACTTAGGAACAAATGTAACTGTATACATACCCACATTGCTCGCTATAACCTCAATATATTTTTTTGGATACAAAGCAGCAAGATATAATATTATTGCATTAATATGTTCGTATTTTTTATCTGTTGCTTTGAGTGTTATGCTTATAGGACCGCATATAATAATTGATGCTATAAGACAAGCATATTTTGATATAGGTGTAAAAAACTATCTGGAACTGCATGATGTGGTTCTGGCCGCCGGATATGCAATAGTCTTTTACATGTATACAAAAACAGGGTTTACAAAACGAAACATTGCGGTTTTATTTTTAATTGTGTTGATTATGAGTTTAGGAATGAAAAGAGTTTCAATATTGGGCTTGATAATCTCGGTTATATTTATTATATTAACAAGATTTGTTGATAATAAAACCAAATATAACATATGTCTGATTGCCGGCATTGTCGGAATTATATTATGTTACCTTTTCATATATATAAATAAAACAGGCATTTTTGATGAGTTTTTAAAAGCATATTCTGTAGATTCCAGTGGGCGTAAATATTATTATGACGTTGTAATGAGTTTAATAGAGTTTAAAGTATCGTTTTTAGGACTGGGCAGAAACGTTGTAGGTGAAATTCTTGCAAGTGAATATAGATATTTGCACGTCGCAGGGGTACATAGCGATTTAATAAAAATGTATGCTGAAAACGGATTTGTTATGTATGGTTTGTGGCTTTGGTATTATTTGTATAAAATTACAACCCTGTATAAAAAGAAATACGGATATAATCCTGCAGTATTATATTTTGCATTGACAATATTTATGTTTATTTTGTATGCGACCGATAATACAGAAAATTATTATGTATGCCAGATAATATCCATATCCATACCCGCCGCTTATGCAATAAAAAGCAAGGTGGAGAAGGATAAAAACATTATACAAAACAAGGTGCATAAATAATGAAGGAAAAATTCAAATATTTATTTAAAAATGTCTCTGTGCTTTTTATAGGCACATTTTCATCAAGAATACTTGTTTTTCTGATGGTGCCTCTTTACACAAGGGTGTTAAGCACTGAGGAGTATGGCAGTTATGATTTGCTTTATGTGACAATTCAAATGATAGCTCCAATTTTGAGCCTGAATATTTCTGAGGCAGTAATGAGGTTTACTGTTGGGAGTAAAACAAAAAGCAAAAAAGCGTATATGACAGTAGGTATAAAATATATATTTTTTGCCATTATTGTATTTATCGTTGTAGTTACCGCTATGACTAAAATATTTGAAATTGATGTATTGAACCAGTATTATACCGAATTTATCGTGCTGTTTGTGGGATATTTATTACATGGTGCTGTCACTCAGTTTGCCAAAGGCCTTGAGGATATACACGGAATAGCAATATCGGGAGTGCTTTCCACGGCGTGTATGTTAGGATTTAATGTTTTGTTTTTATTGGTGTTTAAGTGGGGATTGACAGGTTATTTTTACGCTAACGCTTCGGCTTGGATGATAGCGTCGCTCTTCCTTATAATAAAGGATAAGATGTACAGATTTATTTCTTTTAAAAGAAGTTTTTTTCACATCAATAAAAATGAAAAAGAAATGATCGCATACAGCGCGCCGTTAATATTAAACACTTTAAGCTGGCAAATAAACAATATTTCGGACAGATATATGGTTACGTTTTTTTGCGGCCTTGCTGTGAACGGACTATATTCGGTCGCATATAAAATACCGTCAATATTAAATGCTTTTCAATCGATTTTTATTCAAGCGTGGCAATTATCTTCCATAAAGGAACGCGGGAAAGAAAAAATCGATGAGTTTTATACCGTTGTGTATAAAGGTACGCGTTTAATAATGATTGTGCTGTGTTCAACAATTATTATGGCAACGCGATTGCTTGCCAGAGTGTTGTTTGCAAATGATTTTTATAACGCGTGGAGATTTGTTCCAACTTTGCTGATATACATTGTTTTTAATACTTTATCGGGAACGATAGGTGCCGTATTTGGAGCGGAAAAAGACAGTAAAACCCTTGCATATTCTGCAGTGTTTGGTGCCGGAATAAATATCGTTTTGAATTTTGTTTTTATTTATTATTTTGCTGCGGAAGGAGCCGCAATAGCGACCACGGCATCAAGCATAGCAATTTGGATAATAAGAACAATAAAATCAAGAAAATACGTTAAAATGAAAATTAATTATATAACGGAATGCAGTATGTATTGTATGCTGATATTGCAGGCCGTTATCATGACTTTGTTTGAGAGTTATATTTCATTCATAGCACAGGCGGCAATATGGATGGTTTTAATAATTATTAATTATTATGAAATAAGGAGATGTATTAAGTGACAATTCAAAGGTTAAAACAAAAATTAAAAAAAGTAAAATTAATATATATGCCGTATATTCATATACGAAAAAAAATATCATTTTATAAAATGATGAAATCTATGAAAAAATTTGGGGACGAAACATTTCGCCGCACAGTAGAAGCTTTATCAGAAACAGACCTGTGTTGGTTCTGTGCATTCGGGACACTTTTGGGATTTGTGCGTGATGGTGACTTTATCAAATGGGATTTAGACATTGATATTGGAATAATTGATAATGATCTTTTTTCATGGACTATTCTTGAAAATGCAATGGAAAAATATGGGTTTAAAAAAATTAAGCAGTTTACTTATAAAGACAAAATTACCGAACAAACATATGTGTGGAACAATTGTACGGTTGATTTTTTCCTGTTTATGAAAAAAAATAATGGATTATATATTAACAGATATTATAGAGCTATAGGTAAAACGTATAATTCGGATTTAGAGTATTCGTTAAGATATATCTGTGTTCCTGAAATAAAACAGACCAAACCTTTATATTTAAAAGGTATGAATTTTCCAATACCGGAAAACTACGAGAAACATTTAGAGTATATTTATGGTAAAAATTGGATGGTGCCGGATCCTAATTTTAAAAAAGATGTATATGAAGTAAGCGATGAAATTGGATATTGTGAATATTTCAGAGACTAAGTAACTATACGAAGGAGAAATAAATATAATGAAAGTTTTAATATTAAATTCAGGTATAGGAAGTCGTATGGGAGTTCTTACTTCCGAACATCCTAAGTGCATGACAGAAATTTCAAGCAAAGAAACAATTTTAAGTCGTCAGCTAAGGATGATTTATGAAGCCGGAATAACGGAGGTTGTTATAACCACCGGATTGTTTAATGAAATTTTGGAAAAATATTGCAAACATCTTGATTTGCCGCTTGAAATAAAATTTGTAAAAAACCCGATTTATGACAAGACCAATTACATATATTCAATATATTGTGCTAGGGAATATCTCGATGACGATATTATTCTTATGCATGGAGATTTAGTCTTCGAAAATTCAGTTTTGGATAATATTTTATCAAGCAAAACGAGCTGCATGACTGTGAGCTCAATGATTGATTTACCGGAAAAAGACTTTAAAGCCGTAATAAGCAACGACCATATCTCAAAAGTCGGTATTGAATTCTTTGACAACGCGATGGCGGCACAGCCGTTGTATAAACTGCTTAAAAACGATTGGAAAATATGGCTTAATGAAATCATTGATTTTTGTGAAAACGGCAATGTCAAATGTTACGCAGAAAATGCGCTTAATGTCGTATCAGAAAAACTTGACATATATCCGATTGATGTAAAAAATCTACTCTGTGCGGAAGTTGACGATCCGAATGACTTGGCTGTAGTTTCATACCGCCTTAGAGAGATAGAAAATCGAGTAGTGTATATGTGCTTTTCTACGGATATTATCCATAGCGGACATATATCCATTATAAAAAAGGCGGAACGTTTAGGGAAATTGATAATTGGAGTTTTGTCGGATGAGGCTCTTATGAGTTACAAACGGTTTCCGCTTTTGCCGTTTGATGAAAGAAAAGCGATGTTTGAAAATATTGCGGGTGTATACAAAGTTGTGGAACAAAAAACTTTAAGTTATAAAGAGAATATTAAAAAATATTGCCCCGCGTATATTGTACACGGAGATGATTGGATAACCGGATTTCAGAAACCCGTACGTGATGAGGTCATTAATTTGATATCTGAATACGGAGGAAAACTTGTTGAATTCCCATATGCGGGAGATGAAAAATACAAGGAACTTGAAAGCCGTATGCGATCAGAAATGTCTATGCCTGATGTCCGTCGAGCAAGGTTGAAAAAGACGTTGGAAATGAAAGGGCTTGTCACCGCTATGGAAGCGCACAGCGGCATCACCGGTCTGATCGTAGAAAAAACCATTGTCCATGAAAATGGCGGTTCACGCCAGTTTGATGCAATGTGGATAAGCTCCCTTTGTGACAGCACTGCCAAGGGAAAGCCGGACATCGAGCTTGTGGATATGACCAGCCGTTTCCGAACCATTGATGACATCATGGAGGTTACAACAAAGCCGATTATCTTTGACGGAGACACCGGCGGGTTGACAGAACATTTTGTGTATACAGTCAGAACGCTCGAGCGCATGGGCGTTTCGATGGTAATTATAGAAGACAAAACTGGCTTGAAGAAAAATTCATTATTCGGTACGGAAGTTCAGCAAACGCAGGCTTCAATTTCGGAATTTTGCGAAAAAATAGATGCGGGCAAAAAAGCTCAAAAAACAAAGGATTTTATGATTTGCGCAAGAATAGAAAGTCTTATTCTTGAGCGCGGCATGGACGATGCGCTTGAACGTGCATTCGCTTTTGTCGAAGCCGGTGCCGACGCGATTATGATTCACAGCAGAAAAAAAGATCCTTCGGAAATATTTGAATTTGTGGATAAGTTCCGTGCTAACGATAACGCGACGCCAATTGTTGTGGTTCCGACTTCATTTAACGAAGTGACTGAAGAGGAATTTAAAGCGCGCGGAGTCAATGTTGTCATTTATGCTAATCAGCTCACCAGAACCGGCTTCCCGGCAATGCAGAACGCGGCTGAAACTATTTTGAAAAATCATCGTGCAAAAGAATGTGACGATATATGTATGCCGTTTAATGAAATAATAAGGCTAATACCGGAGGATGTATAATATGTCTGAACAAACATTAATAGACGTAACAAACGGATATGAAAAATTAAATGAATATTTACAAATGATTGACGCAAAATCAATATTGTTAGTCCATGATGATGCCTTTAAGTATCTGAAAATAAAACAATATTTTGAAACAATACGCAGCATGCAAATCATTCATTTTTGTGATTTTAATCCTAATCCGCAATACGAATCAGTCGTTAAGGGTGTAAATATTTTGTGCGAACATAACTGTGACACTATTATTGCGGTAGGGGGCGGAAGCGCGATTGACGTTGCAAAATGTATAAAATTGTTTTTCGGTATGGATAACGGAGTAAATTTCCTTGAGCAGCAGACAGTGCCAAATAATATTAACCTTATCGCAATGCCAACAACTGCCGGAACGGGCAGCGAAGCTACGCGTTTTGCGGTGATTTATTATCACGGTGAGAAGCAGTCGGTTTCAGATTATAGCTGTATTCCATCGGCGGTTATTATGGATTATTCATCGCTTGAGACATTGCCCATATATCAGAAAAAATCAACAATGCTTGACGCTTTTTGCCATGCGGTTGAGGCATTCTGGTCTGTCAATTCAACAGAAGAAAGCAAGCATTATTCCAAAGAAGCTATACATTTAATCATGGACAATATGACGTCATATTTGAAAAATGACAAAAACGGAAACCGTAATATGATGAAGGCAGCAAACCTTGCCGGCAAGGCTATCAATATCACACAAACTACCGCAGGCCACGCCATGTGTTATAAGCTCACGTCTCTATACGGTATTTCTCATGGCCATGCGGCGGCATTATGCTTGTCAAAATTATGGCCGTATATGATAAATAATACCGATAAGTGCGTTGATTTAAGAGGTGAGAAATATCTCAAATCAATATTTAAGGATTTAGCACACGAAATGGGGAAAAAAGACCCACAAGATGCAGCTTTTGAATTTGATCAAATAATAAAATGTCTTGATTTGCCGGTTCCACGACCGAAAAGCAGTGATTTTGAAATATTAAAAAAATCTGTTAATCCTACAAGACTTAAAAATAATCCAATAAAATTGACAATTGAGACAATTGATTATTTATATC
The DNA here is from genome assembly GCA_947624305.1 of uncultured Monoglobus sp. GTDB lineage: Bacteria > Bacillota > Clostridia > Monoglobales > Monoglobaceae > Monoglobus. Next base: position 50,897 of record CANQKC010000002.1, read on the forward strand.
ATGAAATTTTAAAGGAGCAGATATAATGAAAGCAGAAAAATTTGTTGAAATACTCAATTCCGATTTCTACACCGGTGTGCCGGACTCGCAGCTGAAGGCACTTTGCAATTATTTGATGAACACATACGGCATTGACCCCAAACACCATATAATCGCCGCGAATGAGGGAAATTGCGCTGCGATCGCCGCGGGTTATCATTTGGCTACGGGGAAAATCCCCGTTGTTTATATGCAAAACAGCGGCGAGGGCAATATAATAAATCCGGCCGCGTCACTTTTAAACGAGAAAGTGTACGCCATACCGATGATGTTTGTGATCGGCTGGCGCGGTGAACCTGGAGTTCATGACGAGCCGCAGCATATTTACCAAGGCGAGGTAACAGTAAAGCTGCTTGATGATATGGATATAAGCTCCTTTGTCGTCGGAAAAGAAACAACGGAGGAAGACCTGAATGCAGCAATGGAGAAATTTCAAAAAATTCTTGACAAGGGAAAGGATGTCGCGTTTATAATCCGCAAAAACGCGCTTGATTATGATGAAAAGGTTCTGTATAAAAACGATAACATTATGACACGAGAGGAAATAATCCGTCATATCGTTGCTGTATCGGGCGATGATCCGATAGTTTCCACCACCGGAAAAGCAAGTCGTGAACTTTTTGAAATTCGCGAAGCGAATAAGCAAAGCCATAAATACGATTTTCTTACGGTCGGCTCAATGGGACACAGCTCATCTATCGCGCTGGGAATTGCTATAAACAAGCCCAATACAAAAATCTGGTGTATTGATGGAGACGGAGCGGTTTTGATGCACATGGGAGCTATGGCTTTGATAGGAACAAATAAACCGAAAAATTTGGTTCATATCGTCATAAACAACGGCGCGCACGAAACGGTCGGGGGCATGCCTACTGCGGCCGGAAACATTGATCTTGTCGCGCTTGCTAAAGCATGCGGCTATCCGACCGCGGTAGGAGTAGATAATTTTGATGATTTGGATCGGGAGCTCCTAAGCGCAAGATCTCGCGGCGAATTAGCGCTGATCGAGGTCAAATGCTCAATTGGCGCGCGTGAAGATCTTGGTCGACCCACAACCACGGCATTGGAAAATAAACAAAATTTTATGGAATATTTGAAAAATCAAATGTAAGCCGTATTTCAATTTTGAATATAGCTATGAACCCGCAAGCGAAACTTGCTGATCAGAGAAAAAGAAGCGGTCGCGGCGCAAAAAAGAAGAAAACATAATCTTCGGCGGAAGCTTGGGCGAGTATAAGTACTACGACATGGATGCGGTCATTGCTGCTGCATTGGAGCGTTTTGAAGCAGAGAAAGTTTAAACCTCTCAAAAACTCGCGGGGCGTCTTATAAAGACGCCCCGCAAGTTTTTACCTGTTGCCGTACATTTTTTCGTAGTAGTCCATATATTCGCCCGAGATTATAGGCTCCCACCAGGAACGGTTGTTTAAGTACCACTCTATTGTTTTTTTTATGCCGTCCTCAAACTTTGTTTCGGGCAGCCAACCGAGCTCGCTGTGGATCTTTTGCGGGTTGATGGCATATCTCAAATCATGGCCCTTGCGGTCGGTCACATAGGTTATCAGGCTCTCGGGCTTGTTAAGTTCTTTGCATATCAGCTTCACTATGTCAATGTTCCGCATCTCATTATGTCCGCCGATGTTATAGACCTCGCCCTCTCTGCCTTTGTGGATGATTAGATCAATGGCTTTGCAATGGTCCTCGACATATAGCCAGTCGCGGACGTTTTCGCCCTTGCCGTATACCGGCAGCGATTTGTCGTTCAGCGCGTTCGCTATCATCAGCGGTATCAGCTTTTCCGGGAAGTGGTACGGACCATAATTGTTTGAACACCTCGAGATCGTCACCGGCAGATTATAGGTTCTGTAGTACGCTTGAACCAGCAGGTCCGCGCTTGCCTTGCTCGCGCTGTAGGGGCTCGAGGTATGCAGCGGAGTCTCTTCGGTGAAAAACATATCCGGCCTGTCAAGCGGCAGATCGCCGTAAACCTCGTCGGTCGAAACTTGGTGATAACGCTTTATTCCAAACTCGCGGCAGGCGTCCATAAGTGTCTGTGTGCCGATTATGTTGGTCCTGAGGAATATTCCCGGATCCTCTATCGAGCGGTCAACATGACTTTCCGCCGCAAAGTTCACCACAATGTCGGGCTTTTCCGTCTTGAAAAGTTTAAAGACCGCGTCTCTGTCCGCAATATCATCTTTTACGAACTTTATTTTGTCCATAACAGGCGCGAGCGTCTCAAGATTGCCCGCGTATGTCAGCTTGTCCAGCACGAGTATCTCATATTCCGGATGTTCTTTTGTCATATAGTGGACAAAATTGCCCCCGATAAACCCGGCGCCTCCGGTTATCAATATCTTCATCTATGCTCCTCCTCGTTTACGTCTATTTTACATATTTGACTTTTCTTTGTCAATGATTAATCAACATCAAGCAACGACAGCAAATACTGTCCATACTCCGTCATATTTAGTTTTTCGCATACAAAAAGAACATTTCATGCTGAAACGTTCTTTTTTGATAGATTTAAAATTGTAGTTAATATCAACTTCTTATGCTATTTATTTTTTCGATAAAATAGTTTCGCTTAACATACACAATCATACATATTATTATGATTACAGCATAACGTATGTATATCAAATCGTATACACATAACATCACAAACATAATAGCAGTTAGGACTATTGATATAATTAATATAAATTTTAAATTATACATCTTTGTCCCCGACGACTTCTTTTTCAGGACCCTAAGATGAAAAGCGCAATGGGCGAGCGCAAACAATATATAACAAAACAGCGTTGTATAACCGGCCGCAATATATCCAAATATAGGAATAAATATATAATTTAGTACTATATTCACAAACGCGCCAATCATGGACGCGAACGTTATAAATTTATTTGCCTCAAAATAAAATTCAATATTGGCAAACAACGTATACAAATATGTAAAAAAGATTGACAACGCAACCGGTGGAATAATCCAACGTGCTTCATAATATTCGGGAGAAGCAAACAATCGAATTATTTCGGGGCCGGCACAAATTACAGCTAAAACTAAAAAACTGACCAAAAGTAGAAGCATATCCGCGTTTTTACCAATATTACCCGAATTCTTGTCTTTGATTGATTTGTATGTATACGGAACAAATGAACTATTTATCGCCGATGTTATCAAAACCATCATTTGTGAAATATTATATGCAAGTCCATAAATCGCCGCTTCCGACCTTCCAACCATTCGGTCTATCATAATTCGGTCTGCTTGTCCGAGAATTGTTAATGATAAATAATGTGGAATAAGCGGTATATTAAACCACAAAGCGTATCTCCAGTATTTTTTGACGCAAAAACTCTTCCCTTTATAAAAATTTACAAAGCACAATACAATGCCAATGCAGACCTGCACCCCTACATATGATAAAACTCTCGCCTCCGCCTTGTGCTCGGACAACAATACAGCCACAACGCCAATTATGGGACTTAGTATAGCTATAACTGCTGTGCATAATATTAACGCCTTATAACTGTAATCGAAGCGCTGCCGCGCGCTCCAAAGAGAGTATGCCGGAATAAAAAACAGTTCAATAAACATAGCTATTACCAATATTGACGGCAAACCCAATAATTCGTTAAAATAATTATGAGCACAAAGGTATATAACTAAAAGTATTGCTGTTGTCGTCATTGATAATCCCAACACTGCAGACGTATACCTATCGCGATCATTCTCATATTTAATCATTCCGTTATTAAACACACCCGCTGATAAATTAAGCGTTGCAAAAATACTGATTACATTGTACCATGATTTATAAACAGTGTACACGCCATATTGTTCGGGAGTTAACAAACGCGTAAAAATGGGTGTAGTTAAAAAGTCTGCTCCTCTTTGCAGAAAATTACATACGGCAAACCACAGTGCCGCTTTTGCCGGAACCGGAAAGTTATTGTACTTTTTTAAAAACAATTTAATATTTTTCATTTTTCTGTTCTTTTTGAACACATTATGACGCATTTATATATTACATATTGCCCATTCAGTCATTATCTTCATACCTTCTTCAAGGCTGACTTTCGGTTCCCAACCCAAAGCGTTATATATCTTTTCATATGAGCAGAATATACCAAACTGATCGCCCTTAGTACTGCCTTTGTACTCCACGGTTATATCAAACGGCAGATTGCTTTTTATAATTTCAATAAGCTGCTCACAGGTTGTTTTTCTGTTTGTTGCCGTGGTGTACACGTTGAATAAATCTTTTTCTTTTCCGTTCGCCGCCATTATGCACGCGTCAACGGTGTCATCAATATACACAAAATCCCTATATCTGTTCTTTGCCCCAAGCACCGGTATATGCTTGTCCTTTATTGCATAAGCCAAGAAAATACTTACCATGCCCTGTTTCAGATTCTCCATATTCTGACCGGGTCCGTATACATTGTTAAATCTGAGCGCGGTACACTTTATGCCGTAATTTTCCGAATAAATTCTCATATAATGCTCGCTGGCTAATTTGCCCACAGCGTAAAATGTTTTTGGTTTAATACTATCTCCTTCTCTCACCGGGCATGGATTCTCATCGCCGTATACCGACATAGAACTTGCGTATACAAAAGTTTTGCAGTCGGTTTTTACGGCATAATCAAGCAGCATTAATGTAGAAGTTATATTTGAGTTCATATCATATATAGGATCATCCCAACAGGTTACTCCTCCGCTTTGTCCGGCTATATGATAAATCGCATCAAACTTATAATCATTTAGTTTTTCTATTATTTTGCTATCATAAGTATTGCCTTCAATAAAAGTAACGCCTTCCGGTATATTCTCTTTAATACCGGTAGATAAATTGTCAACAGTTACAACCTTATGTCCCTCATCAATTAATCTTTTTGCCAGTACAGAACCTATAAATCCTGCTGCTCCTGTTACTAAATAATTCATTTTAATTCCTCCAATACTAAATTCTTGTTTTCTTATACATAAATTCCGCAAAATCAAAATCAATCGGGTTATCAATATCTGTAGCTTCGATTTCGTCAATTCCGTATATGTATGGCTGATAACCAACAACATTTTTACATTCGATCATTTTTTCTCTTGATATTATATTAATGGCAAAGTTAAGTGCATATATATCCGGCAAATCCTGACTCCGTGGCTGATGACGCAAATCGTAATTTATCGGAAGGTTATCCTTAAACATAAATTCCTTTACCAAATGAGCGGAGTTCAACGAATCATATTTTTCATTATTCTTTTTATACTCCTCTAAAGCTCTTATTATAGTTTCATCTTTCAAAAGTGGATTAGTAACATTTATGTATGCAATTATGTCACAATCGCAATTTTCGGCCATATTCTTATAAACATCACTCATCGAAACTGTATTACTTGCGTAATACTCATCACGTTTTACCGTTTGACAATTATATTTTTCTGCAATTGATAACATATAATTATCATTTGAGTTAACAATAATTCCTTCAAGCTGCGAGATTCTTTTAAGCTGCTGAAGTTTAATATCAAGCAGCGTACTGCCCGCAAACGGTCTTATATTTTTATTTTTTACTCTCATCGAACCGCTCCGTACAGGAACCAATGCTTTAATTTTCATTATGCGGCACCCCCTATAGTGTGGTGCCGAAAGTCAATATAAATTAGCTTATATTGTACCCCCCCCCGATTTCGTTTTTCGTATTTATTGTTCGGAATCAATCTTATATCATGCATATCCGTATAATTCTCCTTTATCCATTCCTTTGCAATATATAAATCTATTTCTTTATGTATATCTATTGACTCATCAATCTTATACGGTACTATCTTATTTCCCATAAATCCCCACGGCTGCTGTCCTTCCTCACCGGACAAAAGGAACTTGGTATTGAGCACCCAAAAGTTATGTGACAAAAATAAACATTCGGGCAAATCTTGCCTGTTTGTCGATATTTTTCCCGTAATATTCTTCTCATACATGGAAAGTGTACCGTCATCGTTAAGAGTCTTTGCCCTAAGTGGATGATGATCATTGTCCTCATACACCGGAACAACGGCTGTTATTGACATATCATCCTTCATAATTTTCACGCATTCATCAATCCAGTCGGATTTTATTGTAACGTTATTCGCTAAAATCACAACCAAGATGTCCGGAACATTGTTTTCTTGTTTCATAATGTCAATTGCATGCATAATACAATCAATATGCTGCGCCGCAGGAAGTGCAAGCTCTGCAGGTCTGACTATGGGCATAAAGCCGATTTTTTCGGCAGCGTCAAGTATTTTCCTATCGTCACTGCTGCAATAATAATCATCAATACTGTTCGCTTTTGCTGCCGCATTTGCCGGATAATATAAAACAGGCCTACCTAAAACATTAAGTATATTTTTATCTTTCAGCGTATTATTCCCGCGCCCGGTTAACAGTGCTGTTACTTTCATATCACTTTCTCCTTAGAATAATGTATCAAAATCCACTCTTTCAAACACTTCAAGCTTTCCGCCTCGTGTGGCATTATATATTTTTATGTCATGCTCGTCTGCGTATTTTCTTGCAGCTTCATATGCGTAGTTTTTTAAATGAGTATTAGGTATAACCGGTAGCTTATAATTATCGGAAAAATGGTTTTTAATATTAGCTTGTTTTACAATATTACCATTTTCATCAAAGCTTATTGCGTAATTATTATCAACTCCTAAAAGATAAATTTCTTTAAAGCCCATATAAACTGCTATTTGAATAGCGCTATACGTTATTGTGCGGCCTTCATAACAGCATTCCGACATATCACTCGAGAACTTTATAACCTTAGGGTCAGAGTTATCAATAACCATTTTAAAATAATGTGCATCTTTTATGCTCGGATTCATGCGGAAATCAAACAATCCTATGAATTTTTCACAGTCAATTTTATTTTTAATATCTTTCTTAATTAATCTGATTAACTTGTAATCCTGTGCACAATAATATGTAGGACGCCATTCAGTTTGTTCAAATATTTCGTATATACCGTTTGTACCGAAACAAATTTCATTTTTAAGTTTATCCAAATCATGCGCCTTAAGGCTTGGACCGTTTCCGATTATAAAACAACGTTCTCCGTTATGAATATCTTTCAATGATTTTAAATATTCTCTGCTTTGTGCAAATCTTTTATTATTAAGTGGTTTATTAATTGCTGCCCTAACAGGCCTTAAAATCCGTTTTAAGACAGACTCGATTTGCTTTATAGAATTATTGGTTTTATTATTGATTGAGCACATAATAATCCTCCCGTATAATGTTATAATTATATGATTTTAGTTTATCTTCCGTAACACTTTTTATATACCCAGAATTTGTGAAGTATATGGATATGTAGCGCTGTTACCAAGATATATATAATTAACATACCAAAACAATACTACATATGATATTACCAAAATTTTAACTATTCCTCTTTCTTTTACGTTACCAATTTTGCATGCGATTGATAATTCAAAAATTCTTGCTATAGTAAAATACTCTGCAATTCTGCTTGCATATGTTGTTATGCTACCAAGTTGAGCTAGTATTAAATCAATCAAAAGAACAATAAACCAATATACATGATATTCATTCTCTTGTTTCATTTGATCATATAATGCCAAAGACAATGCAATTGGCGGAATTCTTATTATTGTGTGAACAAAAGATACACCGACTTCTTCACCCTCAACATATCGCATATATTTATTACTTACTATTCCGCTAGTAATTGCTAAATTAAATATTTTTTGATATAATAAAACAAATAAAACCGTTGCCAATATAATGACAGTTTGTTTTAATATTCCGCTTTGTTTTGGCAAAATTAATCTCAATACATATAATGTCACTGCAATAATAGCCGTTCTGTGAAACAGCATTGCGACAGCTATTGTTAACCCAAATTTCAGAGCATTTTTTTCATATAAATATTTTATTCCAAATATTATTATTGCTATTGCCAACCATTGTCGCATAGCATTGTATGACCCCTGATAAAATAAAAAGCAAAATATCAATACGGCTATATTAAATGATATTTCTTCCCTAACTCTGTACAATCCAATAATAACCCCCGTATTAATAATAAAAGCCGTACTAAATAATATTCCGTTAATAGAACCAAATATTTTTGTTGAAAATAGTGCTAAAAACATATACCCGGTTTCTATATTTGCAGGATTATCAAATATATACTTCTTTGCCTGTACAAAATCATGAACAAACAATGCGGTTTTATATCGACCTACAACATAGGTTTTTACATCAGTACCTATTGTACTATCTCTTAAAGCTGCAAGAACAGAAAGCAAAAGTATAGCAGCAAATAATCTTGTTATTACAAAAAATGATTTGTCTTTTTTGTCCTTTATGTTGTATAACAAAAGTCCGACGATAACATAAACGATAAGATATATCATTATTATTGTAATCCTTTCCGGCACTGCCTACTTATACTATACTTGTAAATATTCTTCCAACAATCCATGTAAATTTTTCACCAAAATATGTAATTACAGCACCTAAACGATTTTTTTGTCTCATTTTTTTGTTTATATCTGTCAAAACATACTTTCGATATTTCTTTATTTCATTCCATAGTTTATCAGCTGCCTTATCTTTGTAAGAATCAATTTTTATGAACATCCCGTAATTTACGGAAAAAGCCCTTGAAGCAGCTGCTTTCTGTAATCTAAGGTCGTATTTACATATATCCATATAAATCATTCGCGATATATCGATTGCTGATTTTATCTTGTTCTCATTAATTTGACTGCGCAAAATACTGTTAGGTGTAAGTCTTACCGCATATATGCAGGCCGACGTCCTCACTATTTTTTCGGCTTTTATTATAGCCTTATATACAAACGAAAGATCTTCAGCATATAAATAATTACTCGGACATCTTAAATCTTCAAGGATCTTTCGTTTATATAATCGTCGTACCATTCCACACGGCACTCTTTGATATAGTATTAATTCCAACATTTTAAAAGTCGATATTTCATTTATAGTATAGTTTCTATCATCAAACCTAACAGATTTTTCGCTTTTGCTATTATCGTTAAAAATTATGCCGGATGATGTAAATGAAATATCAGCTTCATTCCGGATTATGCTTTCATAAAGTATTTCAATATAACGCTCCGATACAAAGTCATCACTGTCTACGAAAGAAATATATTCGCCTTTACAAATATCAATTCCAACATTTCTCGCTTCCGCAGGTCCACGGTTTTCTTTATGTATAACTCTTATTCGACTATCTTTTTTTTCATATTCATCACAAATAACGCCACAGTTATCAGGCGAACCATCGTCAACAAGTATAATCTCTAAATTTTTATATGTCTGCGTAATAATACTGTCAACACATTTTTTTAAATATTTTTCAACATTAAATATTGGAACTATTACACTTATTAAAGGTTCCATTTTATCAACCACCTCAAGCTCTAATTAAAAATGTTATTATTTTGATGCTTTAACTGCTTTCCGTATGTATATAAACAAGTTCACCAGAAAAGCGGAACCATAGAAACATACGCAATATATAACAGCTAAATCAAAAAAATGAAATATCGAGGCTAACAAAAATATTACTATAATAAGGTCCAAACCGAACTCTCTATCTATTATAGTTTTTATACTTGTGGGTTGATCTCCGTCTGACCTGAAATCTCGTTCGACCGCAACTATACCTTGATCGGCCATTTTTCGTTCGGTGTTTTTGTATTTCTGATAAATTAGCCTCATCATAGTGTCAGAGCTTGAAGCAAGTGCGCCAAGAAGTATTATCCACGGATTGCCCTGTTCAAAAAGCAAACCTCCTTCTTGATATGCCGCAAAACCGGCTGCTGTACACATAAAGCCCACCAAAAGATAGCTGCTGATACTGTCGGCAAACTCACCGAACGGCTGTTTTTGTATCGCTCTCGCCAGGTTACCGTCAATACAATCCATAATAAGCCAAATTATCATCATTACAGCTCCGATAATATGAAAAACCGTTCCCGGAATCAAAAACATGCCACAGCTTATTAATGCAACAATTGCGGAACAATACGAAACGGTATTTGCCGAAATCCCTAAATTCGCCGCCACACTTGCAAGGAAAAAAGACAATGGACGATATATAAACCTTGTCAGTGTAGAATCCTTTTTCCTTTTCCAAGCAGGCATTGAGTCGTGAAAAAACTTTGTTGTATATTTCATTGTTGTAGCACCTCTCTTTTGAAATAGAAATCTTTAATTTTCTTTCAAGTTTTCCTTAATCATAGTAGTTGATATACTTTTCGTATATGGGAAGTACACTATATCAACACCTATTTTCTTAAAATCCTCTTCTGTCCTTTTATAACGCTCGCTTCCCTTCCAATCATCACCGGAAAACAGAACATCAAATTTATGTTCCTTCCATTGTTCTAATTTATCAGTATACTTCATTGGAACAACTTCATCCACACATTTCAATGCACCTACAATTCTTGCCCTGTCCTTATATGATATAATAGGCTGTTTCCCTGATTCATGTGAGTATTCATCTGTGCAAACGGCGACAATTAACTTCTCACATTGTGCTTTACATTTTTCTAACAAATTCAAATGACCAACATGAAACAAATCGAACACACCGGTCGTATAACCAACTTTATACTTCTTTTCTTCCATTTTTGTATATTCCTTTACACTATTTTATACTTATATAACAGTCCAGTAATTCTTGGCTTTGCTTCCTTATATTAAAACCGTCAATGCTTATGTTTGATGACCTCGGTAATTCATTTGTTTCCGTAATGGTTTTTGCCCATTTTTTTGTGTTGTCTGTGAGGTTTAGCATCACAACGCTATCTGTCATTTTTGTTTCTTTTGTCATGGCGTCGGACAACACACAGGGTAGGCCCGCCGCCTGCGCTTCCACACCCACAACAGGCAGGCCCTCATAACGCGAAGGCAGAACAAACACGTCCATTGCTTGGTAAAGGCGGTTCACGTCGCTGCGGTTTTGCAGTATTATAACGCTTTGGCCAAGGCTTAGATCATTGATTTTCTGCTTTACCTCGTCAAGCAGCTCTCCGCCGCCCACAAGCAATAAGACCGAATTCGGGGTTTGCTTGTGAACTTCTGCAAATATATCTATTAAAAACTCATGGTTTTTTTGGAAGCAAAATCTTCCCACGTGACCGACAACGAATTTGTTCTCAATGCCGAGCTCGCGCCGCACTTCGTCTCTCACGGCGGGATCAAACCTGAACTTGTCAAGGTCGATCGCGTTGTTGAATATCGTGACCTCGCCGCGTTCCATACTCTTCTTTCCAAACAGCCACTCGCCCGCGTATCTTGAACATGCCGCGTAATGCGTGGCGTTTACTTTGGCGAACGGCCTCAAGGCATATTTCATTATGTTCTTTTTTGTCTCGCCCTTTGCGGCCGTGGAATGGTTATGCGCGATCCTCACCGGCACACCCGCCCGCCTTGCCGCATATAACGGAAATACGCTGAGCGTGTTTAAATGCGAGTGCACGATCTTATATCCGTTCTTTTTGAAAAGCTTTGTAAGAGCGGGCAAATACTTATTGATCCGCTGATAAGGCGGAACTATGTATATTCTGCCGCCCAAGCTTTCAATTTCCTCTTTATAAGGCAGCGGATCGACCGAGTCGCTGTCCGCAAAAAAGTCAAACTGCACCTTGCTGCGGTCAATATTCCTGTAATAGTTCATCACAACGGACTCGACGCCGCCGCGCACCATTTTGCCCATTACATGGGCAACTCGTATCGGTTCCATTGCTTAACCTCTCTTGTCATATAAATCCAAATTTTCCATCCATTTGTCTCGCTTTTTGGCAAAACTTATGCCGCCTTTTATACCTCGAAGCATTTGTCTGAATGAATATCCGTAATGCGAATGTGCATAGAACACACGATGCACCCATGCAACTGGCAGTAAAAACGGATATTGCTTTAAGTAGGTATATCTGTAATCAAGCATTTTTACCGTGGGAAAAAATAATTTTCTCACAATGCCCACATTGTCCTCATGCTTTGACGCCTGGGATATCATTACATTCCCGCTTTTATCGCCGAAAATTCCGCCGGTGAGCATATATTCAATAAATACCTCGGCGTCTTTTTCTTCGATCTCTGTATCAATTCCGAAAAACTGTTTTACAGCGTTCAGCGTTAGCACATACGCGTTCTCAAAATACTGTTCTTCACAGGCCCTGCGCACAAACTCAAAATCTATATCGTTCCGATATTTTCTTACAAACAGGACTATATCCAGCAAACTCCGTATTCCCGCGCCTTCCCGAACCATGTGTTTCCCGAGATGGAGTATAAGGTGTGCCAGCATATATGTCGGTTCCAGCGTCAGTATGCCGCTATCTGTCCTTATTGTGTGGTTCGGAAAACGCTTGTCCCACTCAAGGCAGTTTACGCGGAACTCTTCCTCAAGAGTGAAGAATATCTCCCAGAAGTGACGGCCCCGTTTAGCGTTCATGCCCATACTCTCTGCGGAAATCTCATAATCCTCAGATGCAAAAAGTTCCTTGACCCCGGAATATTTGTCCTTGCTGACAAAGATGTCAAAATCGCCCATGGTCCGAAACATTGCTTTATCTCCGTAAAGATCTCTCGCGACAACAATTCCCTTGAGGCTGATCGGCTCAAGGCCGTTTTGCCTTAAAATATTGATCATTCTGTCAAACTCGTCAAAGCGGTCGCTCATGATCGTGAGGGTTTGCAGCATTAAAATGTGCCATTCCTGACGGTTAGCGGGTTTTTGCTCGTCCGGAAGCTTTTTTATCGCGCTCGCGAGCAGGCCGGAGATGTTTTGCTCATATGCCTTATCCCATATATATTGCCAGTCAATATCCTCCGGCGGCAAAGGCGGATCTTCATCAAAGATCGCCGCCTTGGACAGAGCTATTATATATGTCTGTTCGGGAGACAAAGAAACACCACCTTACGCGTCCGACCGGCAAAGAAAAAGCCGATTGACAGGCTTTTGCGGTCCTGCGTCAAGCGCCGCCTGACCGCCCCTCGCCGGCCGGTGTTTTAAGTAATTAACTTAAAACTTAAATGAAGAATCAAATTTTTGGAAATTTATGGTAAAAACTTTTGAAATAAACAACCTGATACACAAAAAATTCATATAAAGATAGGCGCACAAAAAAAGGACATTTGCTGTCGCAATTGTCCTTTCTATTTTTTCGGGCCGCTTTGCTGCGGCTTCTTTCTCCGCTTTTGCCGGCAAACGCGGGGCTTTGCGGAAATTTTGTTTTTTAGCAGTCGTCTTTTAAGGGGTTGCCGTAGCCGTCAACATTTATTTGTCTGCACAGAATAAGTATGCCTTCGACAAATCCCCAGATCGAGCCCAGACCGCAGGTCACAAGCGATACAACGATCTGAATAACGGCGCGGGTCGTGTTGCCGAGGTAAAAATTATGCACGCCTATGCCGCCGAAAAGCAGCGCCAGTATTCCCGCCAGCAACCGCGACTTGGGCGGCGCCGCATAAGACGTGTTTTGCACATAAGGCCGATACGCGGCGTTCGGCTCGCCGCTCTGGCCGCCCGATTGCGCGGGGCTGCCGCAAACGGGACAGAATTTCGCGTCATTCGCCATTTCGCTTCCGCAATTGTTACAATACATCATAAAACCTTCTTTCACAATTTTTGTTTTAAACATTAATTATATTTCTGACTATTCCCCAAATTAAAATCAAAACCGCGCCGCAGGCCAAAACCCTAACGAACGCTATTGAGGGCCGCGAACCCTTTATGTACGCGGCCGAGGCGCACATGACGCCCGCAACCGCAAAGAGCATCTCCGGATAAAACATCGGATTGTATCCGGACGCCTCGCGGAAGCCGCCGCGGGCGACCGCGAGCAGCGCGTTTGAGTTCCCGCAGCCCGGGCACCGGAGTCCGGTCAGTTCGCGGAACGGGCAGATAAAGTGAACGGCGCCGCGGCTGAGTAAAACCGAAAGGAATACCGCGGCGGCAAAAAGCACCGCGTATAAAACCGCGATATTCAGCGCCCTCCGCTTCACGCGCACCGCCTCCCAATTAATTCTGTCACAATTATACTTCATTCTTGTCAAATATGCAATATATTTTTTATGTGACAACAAAAATTCCTTGTATTAATATTTTTTTAATGTTATAATAAATTCAGATTTAATTTTGGAGAATAAAAAATGTTTAAAAACAAGCTGATTTACAAGACCGTGGCGCTGTTTGCGGGCGTTACCATACTTCTTATCGCGGCGTTCGGGGTCATCTCGGTTTACTGTGTGACAGCGGGCTATGAGAGCGCGTTCAAGGAGACTGTCGGCACGGCTGTTGAGCAGGACGGCTTCGGGGCGGCGGTCCAGAGCATTATGAGCTCGGCAAAGCGCGAGTTTGTCAAGCAGTATGAGATCGAGAACCTGATCAAGGATTACTCATCCGAAATGGGCCTCGGCGAGAACCGCAAATGCTATATCCTGACGGTTCCCGGCGGCGAGATCGTCGCGCCGACATACCTTATGGGCGACGCCATAGTCAAGACCCGCAACCTGACGAACGCCATTGACCGCCATGTGACCGGGAACAGCACGGGCCTTCGGGCGGACATGCTTGACTATGCCGCATACCTGAGCCCGCTCACCGACACCTCGGGTGAGTATGTGGTCTATGTGACCGACAACAAGGCGGAGCTTCACCGCGTTGTCAGCACCATTCTTTGGATAATGCTTTGGATGCTGCTTTTGGGCGGCCTTGTTTCCGCGCTTATCGCGGTCTATATCTCGCGCTCTGTGACGCAGCCCTTGCGCAAGCTCTCGCGGCGAGCCGACAGCTTTGCCCGCGGAGTTTACGACATGCCCTCGGATCTGAGCCGCACCGACGAGATTGGAACGCTTTCCAGATCCTTCAACCATATGGGGCGCGTTATGAGCAAAACCATAAGCCAGATGGATGCCGACAAGCATAAGGTGGACGTTATTCTTGAGCACATAACAAACGGAATTATGGCGTTTGACACCGACCAGAAGCTCATCCACATAAACCCCGCCGCGTCGGAGCTTTTAGGCATCACCGAGGCGGACGCGCCCGAGTTTGACTCGTTTTTTGAAAAACTCGACGCGGGCGTGTGCATGGCGGAGTTCACATATCTCGACAAGTATTCCTCGGAGATACGAGATATAATCTATAACAACAAGCACATCCGCATATATTTTGTGCCGTTTAAGATGGACAATGAGCGCACGGCGGGAATAGTGTGCGTGTTCGAGGATTTCACCGAGCAGTTCAACCTTGAGGTTGCGCGGCGCGAGTTTGTGGCCGAGGTTTCACACGAGCTCAAAACGCCGCTGTTTATAATCAAAACCCACACCGAGACGCTGCTTAACGGATATTTGAGCGATAAGGCAATACTGAAAAAATTCCTGACCACCATCGAGGACGAGGCGGACAAGATGACCGAGCTTGTGCGCAACCTGCTCGACCTGTCAAAGTTCGACGTGCAGAAGTTCAGCATGAAAAAACAGGTGTTCTCGATCGAGGACATGCTCCGCGGCATTGTGAGCCGCTTTGAACTGGAGGCGGAGCAGAACGAAATCAACCTTGAATACGTTTCAATGGGCGAGCTGCCCAAGATGTACGCCGATCCCGTTCAAATAGAGCGGGCGATAGTCAACATTGTTTCAAACGCGATAAAATACGGACGCAAGGGCGGGGATGTCAGCATTGCCGCCGGCAGCATGTATAACGAGGTTTACATAAAAGTGCGCGACAACGGCTACGGCATTCCGAAATCCGATCTTGAGCATGTCTTTGACAGATTTTTCAGGGTCGACCGCGCCAGGACCCGCGAAAAGGGCGGCACCGGTCTGGGCCTTTCGATCGCGAAAGAGATAATCGAGAGCCACGGCGGCACAATAACCATCGAGAGCGAATACGGCAAATTCACCAACGTTACGATAAATCTTCCAACCGCCACCACGAAATAGAAAAATGAGAGGCGATCTTATGAATATCAGACGGGTTTCAGCCGCTGTTTTAATACTTGCCGCCATGCTGCTCGGCGCCTGCGCCGAGCCGACAAGGCTTTTTGACAGTGACAGCAAGTCCCTGACCGAACCCGATTCGACCATGCTCCGCATAGCCGCCGCTCCCGAGAACGAGCCTTTTGTTTACACCGACGCAAGTGGCGCGCTGCTCGGCTTTGACCCCGCTCTGGGAATGCTGCTGGCGGAGAGAATGGGAATGACCGCCGTTTTTTATCCGATGAGCGAGGAGCTTTTGATAAACTCCTTAAACTGCGGGCTTACCGATATTGCGATTTCGGCAATAGAGCCCACCGACAGCCTGAGACGCTCGGCAGAGTTTTCGGACAGTTACATCACCATGTCGTCCGCCATAGTAGCGAACGGCGGCAACAGCGCCGTAAACGGGACCGCGGATCTTAGGTCGGCGCTCTGCGTGGGCGCTGTCTCGGGCAGCCTTTCGGCGAGGTACCTGTCGGAAGGGCCGGGGCTGTCCAACACCCGCGAATACAGCGGCCTCGGCGAGCTTGAGGGCGCCATGCTGCGCGGCGATATAGACATTATGTTCTGCGACAGCTTTTTCGCCCGGGAATTCACAGCCGAATATCCTCTGTTTGTCATCAAGGAAGACAACATCGACCGCCACAGATTTTCGGCGGCTGCCGCGGACGGGAACTCGCGGCTGATAAGAGAGGTAAATGACGTTCTTGACGAGTTCCGCAGCGGCGGCACCCTGCTCGATCTGCGGCGCGCGTATATCGAAAAAGACGCCGCCTTGAGAAAGCAGTACAATTCAAAACTCAAAAATATTCAACAAATCCCCTGAACGGGGATTTTTTATTAAGCGCGGGTATCAGTACGGCTGTTGCAAATTTTTTGATAGATTTTTAAAATTTTCTCGTATTAAGTTATAGAGGCGCTTCAAAAAGTTCAAAAAAGGATGGTGATCAAATGGATACGGACGAAAAGCTCGCCGCGGGGCTCGCCGCGAGAGACGAAAAGGCTCTTGAGGTCCTTATCGAAAAGTACGGCGGCCTCATCAAGGCGATAGTCTCAAGACACCTGAGCCGCATGCCGAGCCATATCGGCGAGTGCGTGAACGACATACTTTTTTCCGTCTGGAGCAACATAGACAGATTTGACCCGAACAAAAACTCGCTGAAAAACTGGATCGGTGCAATCAGCAAATACAAGTGCATAGATTACAAGCGAAAATACTTTAAGGAGCTTTGCTCGGAGGAGCTCTCTCCGGAAGACCTTTCTCCGGACGCAGCCGCGGAGGGCGGAGCCGAGGACGCGCTTATCCGAAAAGAAACTATGGCGGAAATAATGTCGCTTTTGAGCTGTCTGAAGCCGCGCGACCGAAGGCTGTTTTACCGCCGATATATCCTTTCGGAGCCGGTCCGCGAGATCGCCGAAAAAAGCGGCGAGGATCCCGCCGCCTTATACAATCGGCTTTCAAGAGGCAGAAAGAAGCTCAGGCATCATCTTTTGAGGAGTGATATTTATGAAAAATGAATTTGATTATTTAAACGACGCGGCGATTGACCTCGACGAATACGAGCCCGCCGAACTTAGCAAGGAGGAGCGTTTGATCATGAAAGAAAAAGTGCTTGAAAAATCCAAAAAGAAACCGTCCGCGAAGCGATACATCGCCGTCGCCGCGGCAGTTGCGCTGGCCGTCGTTATAGCTGTGCCGGCGTTTGCCAACAACGGCTTTGTTGAAAAAATAGTAAAATACATCTCACTCGGGCACAACATTATCATCGAAACCGACGACAGCGGCGCCGTCTTCACGCTTCCCGAAGCGTTAAACGGCAGAGTGTTTGACAAGGACGGGAACCGCGTCACCGAGATCGAGGGCGGCCTTGACGCGGAAAATATTGAACTGTACGACGAGAACGGCGTAAAATATGACGCCGAACGCTGGATCGACCTGATGCGCGAGACGGGAATGGTTGACGATCGCGAGGTGAAGGTCTCGACAGGCTCCGCTTACAGCGGCAGACTCATTCCCGACGAGGACAAAGGCGTGAAGGTTTACACGACCGCCGACGAGTTTAATGCGTTCAAAAACAAGCTGAACTTTAAGCTTTTGGAGCCCGAATACATTCCCGAGGGCTATTCCTTCCTCTACGCCGAGGGGTTTTCCGACGGTGACGGCAATGTTTCGGGAGACTACGCGGTGATCGGATATTCAAACGGCAAAAACGTTTTCACGATCCACGAGAGAATTATCAATGACGAAACCAAGTTTACCGCGAGCTTTGACGAGCCCGTCACGGAGACAAATATCCACGGCTGCACCGCCGCGATAAGCGAGCACTCGGCTGACTGGGAGGAAAACGGAATTTCCGTGAGCGTCCTTTCGGGAAACAGTTCCGTTACCGGCGGCGAGCTGATAAAGGTCGCCGAAAGCGTGAAATAAACAGACGCCGCCCGGAACGATCCGGGCGGCATCTGTTTCCGCAAAAATATACGTCGCGCATGCTCCGCGGCGTATATTTTAAGTTCTTTAACAAGCGCCGCTATAGCCCACCGAGCGTCTGCCCGCGAGCACCTCTTGGTAATCCTCATAGTTTTTCTTGAGCAAAGCCGGGGTGTCGAGCTCATACGGGCATTTTGCCGCGCATTGGCCGCAGTTTAAGCAGTTTTCGATCTTCTTCATCTCGGCCTGCATGGCGTCGGTCAGCCACGCCTCGGACGGCGCGCGCCTTAGCATAAGCGCCATTCTCGCGCAGTTGTTGATCAAAATTCCCGCCGGGCACGGCATGCAGTAGCCGCAGCCGCGGCAGAACTCGCCGCTCAGCTCTTTCTTTTCGCTCTCGATAAACTCTCTTATCTCGTCGGTCATTTCCGGTGTGTTTTCCATATAGCCGAGCCACTCCTCAAGCTCGCTCATCTTCTGCACTCCCCAAATCGGCAGCACGTTATCGAACCCGCTCATAAACGCCATGGCCGCGTCGGAGCGCGTGATGAGCCCGCCCGACATTCCCTTCATGGCGATAAAGCCGACGTTCTTTTCGCGGCACAAATTCACAAGCTCGATCTCGCGGTCGGACGAGAGGTAGCTGAACGGATACTGCAGCGTCTCGTAAAGCCCGGAGCTCGCTATGTCAAAGGCCACCTCGATCTTGTGGGCGGTAATCCCGATGTGGCGGATCTTGCCCTGTCTTTTGGCCTCAAGCATACACTCGTACATTCCCGTGCCGTCTCCCGGGGCGTAGCACCTGTCGGCGCAGTGAAGCTGATAGATGTCTACATAATCGGTCTTTAGCAGCCTGAGCGAAGTCTCGAGCTGCTTCCAAAATTCGTCCGGGGTCTTCGCCATGGTTTTGGTGGCGATGAAGATCCTGTCTCGGATCCCCATATCCCCGAAGGCGCGGCCTATCTTTTCCTCGCTGTCGCTGTATGCTCTGGCGGTGTCGAAAAAATTCATGCCGCCCTCGTAAGCCGCGCGCAAAATCTCAACCGCGGTGCCCATGTCGGCCCGCTGGAGCGGCAGCGCGCCGAACGCGTTCTGCGATGTGGTTATTCCGGTTTTTCCCAATGTCACTTGTCTCATAATATCATCTCCCGTTAAATTAAATAATAAACATTCGCAAAGCCCATTTCCTTGGCGCGCAGCACCGCCTCGGCCGAGCGTATGCCGCGGCTGCAGCAGAACACTATCCGTCTGTCGCGGCTCATTTCCGTGATCTTCTCAAGCTCGCTCAGCGGAATGTTCACCGCGCCGTCGATCCTCGAGGGCTCCGACTCGAAAATATCGCGCTCGCGCACGTCGATCGCCGCCGCGCCGGTCGCGATAAGCGTCATGGCCTCGTCCGGCCTGATCTGATCCGCGCCCAGCGCGGTCATTGAGATCTCCTCTCGTCTGCCACCGCCGCTTAAAATCATATTCCCGTCAGCAATCTCGATTTTTTCAATATCAAAATCGCAAAGCTTTTTGCGCGCGCGGCACTTGGGGCAGTCTGTGATGATCAGAACCTCTCCGCCGCCGCAGCCCGCGTAGACTCTGTCCTTGTGAACAGCAAGATCGTTTATAGCGGGCGTCTCGTCAAAGCCGAGCATGCTCAGATCAACCTCGCTCCACGCGCCGCCGTCCGCGCTCAGCAGTATCCTGCTTCTGCCCGACCGATCCTTGTCTATCCGCGCGAAGCCGCTCGGGGTGATAACGCTGCGGACGGTTCTTTCGGCGGCACCTTCGCCGCCGTAATAATCGACGATCACCGCGTAGACGCTCTTGTTGTTCTCGCCGCCGTAGGTGTAGACCGGGGCGGATGTGTCGGTGATCCTCGCGGTTATCGCGGTCTTTTCAGTCGGTTTTGACAGGCCCGAGGCGAACCGCGTTCCGTTTTGCGCGATATACTGCTCGCGGTCCTCTCCGCCGTCATATATGACCGTCACCTCGCACGGGGCTTCGGGCGTGAAGAACAGACACGCGCGGCTTTCGCCGCCCTCCGCGCCCTGCCAGTCACGCGTGAACTTAAACGCTTTGCCGCCGAGCTCAAAGCCGTGCTCGGCGCGGACATGGCATTTCAGAGGGCCGTAGCCCGTGAGGCCGTTGATCTCGGGCAGCTTCACCGCTCCGCTTTTGTCAAACAGCGCCTCATACGCGGGGTCGGACGCGCTGTATATCACCCTCCGCGACGGCTTTGGCTCGCGGTAGGTGTGGATCAGCGTTTGGCCGCAGAGCTTCACCGCGTATTTTTCCCCGTCGACCGAGCGCGGCTCGGTTATGGTCAGCGCGCCTCTGCCGCAAACCCGCAGCGCCGCGTCTCCGTATGTGAGCATGGTTTTCTGCGGCGCGCCCGCGCCGACATAGTTTATGTAGAGCGTGACGGCTCCGTTCGGGCCGTCCTCGATCGCCGCCACCTTGTGCGGATGCTCGTCGTCGGGCTCCTCGTATATCAGTTCAAAGCGGTCGATGTTCGCACCGCCCGCGATAAGGGTGAGAGAGCTCAGACCGTTTTCGTCCGCGGCAGCCTTAAAGATCGCCGCCGCGTCCGCGTCAAACGCCGCCTCGCTCCATTCGGCCCCGCCGCCGGTTGGGCGCAGGATCCCCTCCGCCACGGTCAGGCCCGAGGCGGTGAACTTTGCCGCGGCTGCCGCGCCGCCGAGCGAGTAACGGAGCCTTATCCGCTTCAGATTTTCAAGGCGTATGCTTCTGTATTCAAGCGGGCGCGACTTGGTGTCCGCCGCGCAGCGGCGCCCGCCGTGTTCCGCCGTGAGATCGGCTCCGCCGCCATCGTCGGCGGTCTCGCCCTCGATCGGCAGATTGATGTAAATTACCGCTTCGCCGCGGCGCATTTCCTCAATGTTAATCGCGCGGACCCTGATGAGGCCGTTTGCCGTGGCGGTGAGCATGCCGTCGTTTTCGTCGATCTCGGCTTCCGCCCTCTTGCTGCCGCCGAGGTTTTCGATCCGCCATTTGACATCGGCTCTGTTTCCGTTTTCGTCAATGGCCGAAAGCCGTATTTTTCCGCTGTTTTTGATCATGCCGCCGACAATCTCGGGCGCGGTGATCTCATACGCGCGCCTAAGTCCGTCGGGCTCGACGCTGTTTATTGCGCGGAGCGCGTTTTCAAGCTCCGCGCGCAGCTCGTCAAGCTTTTCCGCGCCGCTTGTCTTATCCAGTCCGTCGCGCAGGATGTTGTCAAGCTTTTCAATGTTTTTATCCGAATACGCCTTGTCGGGCAGCCCGTTCCGCGCCGCTTTAAGCCGCGCGGCGGCGTCCGCCTTGTCGGCGTCCGAGGCCTTGAACTCGGGCATGTTCACCACGGGAACTCGCGCCGATTTCGTCTCGCCCCCGAAAGTGACCGAGGCGGTGATAAGCGTCACTCCTTCCCGCGTTCCGGGCAGAACCGTGCCGTCCGCGTCGACCCGCGCGACGCTCTCGTCCGCGCTTTTATATTCGGTGTTCGAGCCGTCAAGCTCAAGAAAGCTCTCGTCGGTCAGCACAGCCGAAAGATTGAGGTTAAAGCTTGCCGTCGGCTCGACCTCGTCTCCCACAAGGCCGCGCGTGATTATTCCGTCAGGCAAAGCCGCCACGGTTTTAAGGCGCGGCTCGATCCCCTCTGTCACCGAAAATTCGGCGCAAAGCGTTTTATCTGCCGAGTTTTTCGCCGCGTAAATTTTATAATTTCCGATCGGAACATAGGTCTTTTGCGTCTCCTCGTCAAAAAACCTCAGCTCCGAGAATTTTATCACCGCCTTCGCGGTTTTGATCTCGCCGGGCCCGAGCGCGAGCTTGTCAAAGCCCTTGAGCTGAATTTTCGGCAGCCCGCAGCCCTCGGGGTATTCGATATAGAACTGAACCGCCTCCATACCGGAAACGCCGCCGACGTTTGTCACGTCAACCTCGGCGGTGATCTCCGATTCGCTCTCCGCGATCCTCAGGTTTTTATACTCAAACTCGGTGTAGCTCAATCCGAACCCGAACGGATAGACCGGCTCGTTTGTGTAGTACTGATAAGTTCTGCCGGGGAAATCGTTGTTTTTGTCCGGCCTTATTTCATAGTTGTTGTAATAGCGCGTTATGCCGTCGTCGCCCAAAACCCCCTCTGTGCCGACCGGCATCTTCTCAAGATCGGCCGCCGTGTACCATGTGGTGGTCAGCTTGCCCGAGGGGTTCGCGGCGCCCGTAAGGATCTTTCCGAGCGCTGTTCCCTGCGTCTGGCCGTTATATGACGTCCACAGGATAGCCCTGGCTCCGCTTTCGAACGGGGCAACGTCGATCTGGCCGACGGTCTGCAGCGCCAGCACTGTTTTTTCGGGATACGCGGCGGTCAGTGCCGCCGCGTGAGACTGGCTCTCGGGCAGGGCGATGCCGCTTCTGTCGTTGAACTCCGCCGAGTCCGAAAGAGTGGTACCCGCGTAGGCGATTATCACGTCCGCCGCGTCAAGCTCGGCTTTGTATTTGTCAATCGAAAATTCGGCTGTCTCGGCCTCGAACTCGATATACAGATCGGCGGTTCCGCAATAGCCGCCCGCCTCGCCGGTGTACGCGCCCGAATGCCTTCCTTCGCCGTCCTGCTTGAGCTCGGCAACCTGCGGGCCGCCGAAGCCGTAATACAGCTTGATCTTTCCGCCCGCCGCGGTTTCGGTGTCGGCGCTCACCGAGACAGCGCCGCCGAAGTCAACGCCGCTTATTTTGACCGAGGTCTTTCGGGTCACGCCGAGGACGCGCCCATCCTTTATTTCGGCGCCCGAAACCTCGCAGCCGCTCAGGTCTATCTTCCTCGCGCCGCCGTCTCGCAGCTCAAGCTCGAGGTTTTTCAGGTCAAGCAGCCGAGTGCTGTCGGTCACGCCGCCGAGGAACTCAAGCTTCGCGCCGTGAGTCTTTTTAAGTTCTGCGGCGATCCCCTCGTAGGGCGTGATCGTGTGCTCGGGCGAGCCCGAATAGTCGCCCAGCACGACCTCGTCAGCGAGGGCGCCGACAAGGGCGACGCGCTTTATGTCTTTTTTAAGCGGAAGAATTCCGTCGTTTTTAAGCAGCACCCAAGACTGTTCTGCCGCTTCCTCGGCGGCCGCGATATGCTCGGGCGTTTCCAGAACGTCCGCGGTCACGCCGCGGTATTTGGGATTTTTGTCAAACTCTCCGGTTCTCATTCTTTGCAGGAACAGGTTGTAAACATTGATATTTAGCTGATCCTCCGTGATATATCCGCGCCTCACCGCGTCGAGCACGCTGCCCGCCGAGGCGGAATATCCGCAGTCGGTGTCGGCTCCGTTTAAAAAGCCCTTGGTTATCGTGGCGGACGGAGGCACGTCCTCAATGTTTTCGTTCGGAAACAGCACGGTCTTGTAGGCCGCGGTGTTGTTGAGGTCGCCGAACGCGCCGCAGTCGCCGGTCACATAGCCGGTAAAGCCCCAGTTCCTGCGGAGCAGGTCTTTTAATATGTACGGATTGGCGGTGGCCGGAACATAGTCATAGATCGGCTTTCCGTTTCTTAATACCGTCGTCGCGTTGTAGGAGCTCATTGCCGAGGCGGGCTTCGCTTCCTCAACGATGTTCTGGAAAACGCGGCCGTAATAGTCGCGCAGGGTCCGCTCGCTCATGACCGACGTGCCCATGCGGCGCTCCTTCTCGACGTTGTTGGCGACAAAGTGCTTCACGGTCGCTATCGTTTTTATGTAACGCTCGTCGCCGCCCTGCATTCCCTTGACGAACTCCGAGCCCATGCGCCCGCTCAGATACGGGTCCTCGCCATATGTCTCCTCGTTCCTGCCCCAGCGCGGGTCTCGCGCCATATTGACTGTGGGGCTCCAGTATGACAGATTGGTGATCGGGTTTTTGCCGCGGGCTTCCTCGGCGGTTATCTCCGCCGCCCTGCGGACGAGCGCCGCGTTCCAGGTGTTCGCCATCGAGAGGCTTGTGGGGAAGCTTGTCGCCTTGCCCTGCCTCGCCACGCCGTGCAGAGCCTCGCGCCAATAGTTATAGGCCCTCACGCCGAGGCGCGGGACCGCGGCGGCCTCGTTTTTAAGCTGAGCTGCCTTTTCCTCAAGGGTCATGCGGGAAACCAGGTCCGCCGCCCTTTCCTCAAAGCTCAGGCTCTCGTCAAGATACGCGGGTAGTTTGTTTTTTTCTGTGCGTTCCATTTTCAATGTCCGCCTTTCGGTAAAATTTGTGTTTAAAATATACTTGTATTTTAGTTGATTATACGTTATAATTATAGTCGGCCATATAACAAAACAAGACAAAAATTGCATATGGCGCGGAGGAAATGCCATGGTTCCTTTTTATGAGATACAGCCGTCGGATATAAACGTTATCCACAACTATCGCGAGATACGCTTTCACGCCCACCTTCACAAGCATATAGAGATACTCTATGTGTTCGAGGGCGGCCAGCATATCAATATTGACGGCCTGACCTACGAGGTCAAGGCGGGACAGGCCGCGGTCGTTTTTCCCGACATCGTTCATCACTATTACCGCAACGACGTGCGTTCCGCGGACGGCGTTCTGGTGATATGCCATCCGAAAATATTCGGCGGAGTCTTTCCCGACGTTTCGGGCCTTAAGCCGGTCTCTCCGGTGATAGAGGACGTGGATGAGGACGCCGCCTACGCCTTTGCGCGAATCGCCGACTGCCCGTCATTTTCGGAAAGGCTCGGCTGGTCATTAGTAATTATATCAAAGCTTTTGAAAAAAATCAAGACGGATAAAGATAAACATATGCCGGTCGAGAGCCTTGTCGAAAAAATGGTGCAATACATATCCATGAACTTCAAGCAGGACATCTCGCTTGACACTCTGGCCGAGGAGTTCAACGTGAGCAAATACTACATTTCGCACATTTTTTCAAACAGGATAAAGATCAATTTCAGGAACTACCTCGCCTTGATCAGGACCGAGTACGCCGCGGGGCTTATCCGCACCACAGACGACAGCATAACTAACATCTGCCTCAGCGCGGGATTTTCGAGCCAGCGCACATTCAACCGCGTGTTCAAGCAGATATACGGCATGACGCCGAGAGAATACAAAAACAATATCAACGAGTTTTACAAAGGGAACATGACATAAAAAAGGCCATGCGGCGATCAAACACGCCGCACAGCCGAAATTTTTATCCTATCGCGGCGGTGACCTTGTCAAGCTCGCCGCATATTTTTATGTGCTGCGGGCAGGCTTTCTCGCACTTGCCGCATTTTATGCACTCGTCGGCGCGCGCCTTCCCGTGGCCGTCGACCAGCCAGCCGAGCTGGTGCCGCGCGGTCGCCTTGTCGCCGTAGAGCGTCAGCATGTTCATCGCGGTGAACGTGCCGGAAATGCCTATGTTTTTCGGGCACACCTTCGCGCAGTAGTTGCAGACGGTGCACGGAATGATCGGGATCTTCGCCATTTCCGCGCGGGCCTTTTCAAGCGTCTCGCGCTGCTGATCGCTCAGACCGCCGAAGTCCTTCATGTATGACAGATTGTCATCCATTTGCTCAACGCTGCTCATGCCCGAAAGCACGGTGATGACCCCGTCAAGGTCAGCCGCGAACCGAACGGCCCACGACGCGCACGACATTCCGGGCTCGGCGGCGTTGAGTATTTCCTTTACCGCCTCGGGCGGGTTCGCCAGCAGTCCGCCCTTCACGGGCTCCATGATTATCACGGGAATATTGTGCGCTCTCGCCGTCTCATAGCAGCCGCGCGCCTGAATGGCGGGATTGTCCCAGTCGGCGTAGTTGATCTGGAGCTGAACAAATTCCATCTCGGGGTGGCTGCTCAGTATCTCTTCAAGCTCCTCGGGCGTGGAGTGGAACGAAAAGCCCACATGCTTAATAAGGCCTTCGGCCTTTTTTTCCATAACAAAATTCCACATGTTAAAGTCGTCAAAGAACCTGGTTCGCTGCTCGCCCAGGTTATGCAGCAGGTAAAAATCAAAATATCCCGCGCCCGTGACCTTGAGCGAGTTCTCAAACTGCGCGATCGCGTCCTCGCGGGTCTTGCAGTTGATCCACGCCGCCATTTTGGTGGCCAGCTTGTAGCTCTCGCGCGGATAGCGGTCAACCAGCGCCCGCCTTATCGCGCTTTCGCTCTCGCCGTAGGCCCAGGCGGTGTCAAAATAATTAAAGCCCGCGTCCATAAATTTGTCGACCATAACCTTGGTCTGCTCAATGTCGATCTTTTTGTCGATCATCGGGAGCCGCATAAGGCCGAAGCCGAGCTTTCCGATGCCTTCGTAAAAATTTGCCATATGTATTCTCCTTTCGTCACAATTTAACCGATTTGTAATGACTATATTATAATACACACACGCTGCAAAGTCAAATTAGAAATACTGATAGCGGAAAAGACTGCCTCGGACGAGACAGTCTTTTTTCGTGATTTTTCGGATCAGCGCGGGCATAGAAAAGACCGAAATCGGTTTGTGCCTCGGTTGGTCGTTGATTAGGTTTCGGCACAGCTCAATCAAGGTTGAGTCACCGACCCGGAGAAGGGATTCAAACCCGCGCTGATCCGAAAAATCAACGTAGTGATTAGCGATTAGTGAATAGTGAATAGGAATCCCTTTCTTACGGCTCCCTCCGGGAGGGAGCTGTCGCCGAAGGCGACTGAGGGAGATCGGCGCGCTTACTCCTTCCACCGCTATCGCGTCATTTCCGCAAATGTTAATGATTTGTGGCCTCATTTATTTGTGGAAACGGAATACCGTGGTGCAACGCACCCGCTCCGCGGCTCCGGCCCCAGTCCCCCTCCCTCAAAGAGGGAGGCGTTTTTTGCGGGCGGCAGGTTGCCGCCCCTACGGCGTTTTACCTACTACGTTCGTAGGGGACGGCGCCCTCGACGTCCCGCGGAACAGGCCCGTTCGGGCCTGTTCCAAAACTCACCAAATTACTGACCGCCGTAAATGTCCTTCCAACTCGCTTTGGTTTTCATTTCAACGTATGTACCGCCTTTACCTTCTATGTGATCCATCAATGAACCCGGGGTATCGCTCGTGGTTATTACATCAACGCACTCAAATTCGGTGATCCTAACTTCGGGCGCACTATATTTTTTAAAATTTCTCATATTTATCTTGTCTCCTTTCAATAAAGAATTATTTATTTAAATCCATATCTGTAATGTGATATTCATCTCCCCACTCTACTTGACCGGGAATGCTGTCTGAATAATAAACATCACCGTCAATTACCACAAAGGCCATCGCGTAATACTTACCTGTTCCTTTCTCACTATCTATGTCTATCAGGTCAGCGTAAAGACCTTGACCTGTTATTTCACCCTCTTCAGACAAAACCGCATTTTCTACAGCACCTTTGTCATTTACAAAGTAAAATCCGTATTTCTCAACTGTTTCACTGCCGACATACTGCTGCAGGAAGCGAATTACGCCTTTTTTAGCTGACTCGGCATCATTATACCAACCCGAATCGCTCTTTCCTTCTCCAAAATTCTTTGTTGTATCGGGTACTATTACCTGAATTTGGGAAATCGAACAACCACCGCTCGATGAAATATAAACAATATCGTTATCCTTAACAGCAGTATATGACATAATGCCATGCGCGGGTGATTTATCCAAATCCACAGTTTTTGCCAAATCTCCTTCATAGCCCTGAGTTGAAGATATTGTTCCATGTCGCGGACTGCTTCCTGTCGAGGTTATCATTGTTTTTATGATAGTACCTTTATTGAGTTTAACTGCAAACAAAAATTTGTCTTGTTCTATTGATATTCCCTGACCATCATTTATTGTTTCATCAATATCATAACTCGTTTTGTTACTGTAAGCATTTCCATTATTTGAATCATTGCCAACAGCTGCTACATGGTTATTAAAATATATCTTATTTTTTTGATATGGTTCAAATCCGGATTTTTCTCCTTCGGTATTAAGTGCTTCGTCAAGCAAATCATATATTTCACTCTCTGTCGGTGCTACCAGTTTTTCAACACCGCCTTCTTCACCTTTAACACGCGGCGATTTATGTAGCGTAATATCGCAAGTTGCCGATTTACTCGAATCTTGAACCGATGTTGCTGTAACTGAAGCAGTTCCGTTTTCGCTTGTCGCCGTTATTGTAATATTATTACCATCTTCTTGACAAGTAATATCACCTGTATGTGACCAATTAACCGAAGTATTTTCTAATTCTTCGGGCAAAGTAACATCGGCCGTCAAAGTTAAAGATTCTCCCAAATATGCATCAGCGGTTTTAGCCTCTTGAGATCCATTTTTAATTTTAACAGAAACTTCACTAGGACCTTGGGGCGCGGGAGACGTCCAATCAAATTCTATCATACAAATATAAGCGTCCGTTTTAGTATCAGCTCCGAGATAAATCGGATCGGTTCCATATGAATAAAACTTATATTCATTATAGGAGTTATTATCATCATTCACGGATGTTGATGTTCCTGTTATATAACTGTTGCTTTTATTTTTATGATATACTTCAAAATTTCTGTATGTCAAATAACCACCCGAGGCTGCGCTTGCCTTATCGCTGCCATAATATCCATAAACAGTTATCCAACAAGCTTTTGACGGTTTAAACGCTAAAATTTTATCTGTGTTGCTAATATCGTTATTTGCCTTGTTTTTAATATCATATGTATTAGTAAAATCATGATTATTACCATCAATTTTAAGGGTTCTCTTATTCGTGCTTAAATTGCTTCCCTTGTTGTTGTTGCCAACTAAAAAATGTTTTTGATCTGATAAAGAATTGGCGGTTGTACTATTAGCAAAAGTCTCCTGTGTTGCGCCATCATAGCTCGATGCGCCAAAAACGATTTTTGTAATGGTATCAGGAACTGCCGTTAAATCTGTAACCGATGCCGCGCTTGCGGTCAGTGGTACCGCGATTAACATTGTTGCCGTTACTGCCACTGCCAGCAACAGCGATAAAATTCTTCTTTTCCTCATTTTAATTCCCTTTCTTTCTTTAAGATTTTTTTATATTAATTTATTTTTTTCGTTTTATTCGCCTCCCCCTCGGGGGAGGTGGCGCCGAAGGCGACGGAGAGGGGTGCTTGTTGGTTTGTTTCCCCTCTCAGCCAACATAGTTATTAGTGATTAGCAAATAGGGATTAGGGTTCCCCTCTCAGTCTTTCCGCCTTACGGCGGAAATCCAGCTCCCCCCAAGGGGAGCCTTTAGGGACGTCGAGGCGCCATACCGACAATCGTTAATGATTTGTGGCTTCGTTTATTCGTGGAAACGGAATAAGGTAGTGCCACGAACCCGCTCCGCGGCTCCGGCCGCAGCCGTCCCCTACGAATTTGGGCGAGCCAAAATAATAGCAAAAAAGCATAGGGGCGCGGTGGTCCCTATGCCGTTTTATCTTTATTTTCGGGCGCGATCAAGCAGCGGATAGAGTTATCCGCTTTTTTGGAAACACTTAAAAATGTACCCCCCCCCGGCCATAAACGGAGAGACGTGTGTAATGTGTATAACTTTCGTAATTTTGCCGATTTTTCATTTTAAATACCTTCTCTGCATCAAAATAAAAAAAGTACCAAAACAGCTTATCCTCTCCTTGAAGAAGATAAGTATTCTGATACGATAACTAATCAACATTTTCAACCACTGTTATTTTAACATATGTATAAATGTTTGTCAACGGTTTTTGTAAAATTATTTAATTTTTATCAATTTTGGTAAATTACGAACATTCGCGGGCCAACGTAGTGGTTAGGGATTAGCGAATAGAACACCTCTTCTTACGGCTCCCTCCGGGAGGGAGCTGTCTGCGAAGCAGACTGAGGGAGATCGGCGCGCTTACTCCTTCCACCGCTGTCGCGGTCCCCCTCCCTCAAAGAGGGAGGCGTTTTCCAGCTCCCCCTCCTAAAGGAAGGGGAGCCTGACGGGCGGGCGGATAATATCCGCCCCTACGAATGGGTGAACCTTTCATAGGGGCGGTGCGTTCTTTTTATTTTTTCATGCGCTGAACCGTTTTCGGCTGTTTAGAACCAGGTGTATTTTCCGACGATCAAGTCTATTCCCGCGATTATGAAGTATATCGCGAGCAGGATGCCGATGCCCATTGCCAAAACAAAGGGATGAACAAACGAGTAAACACCGACGATCACGTCAAGTATGCCGAGGAATATGCCCCAGCCGTAAGAGCTGACGCCCGCGTCTTTTGCCTTAAACGACGCCACGATAGCCAGCACACCCTTTATCACGAACCAGAAGGCCATTGTGATAAGCAGGGCGGTGCCCGCAAAGTTCCTCATGCCGGGAACGAACAGGATAACCAGGGCCAGGATAAGCGTGATTATGCTGTATACAAAAATGAAGCCGAAGCGTTTGTTGGCAATTCCCGCAATAACTCCGTATATGCCCCACACAAGCAGCATGATAACGAGGAAATATCCCGCGCCCACAAAGGTGAGAAGCGGAGTGCCGAAGCAGGAAATTCCGCCGATTATCAGCAGAATACCGAGAATAATTTGAAGTGCTCTCATAAAATTTACCTCCGTTTACTAATTTTTTATTTTTTGTATAAATTTTGTATTTATATTATAATATTTTTTTACATAATTGTCAAGCGGCAAAGCGGGTTTGCGGCAAATTAACCGTTTTTGCGCATATTTTTTATTTACTTTGAAGTGTTTTGATGATATAATAACATTGAAAAGGCGGGTATCGCCGCCGAACTGTGACACGCAGCCGCGAAAACGAAGGAGCTGATAATATGTACGAAAAATACAGAAGATTTATGGAGGGGCGGTACGGCTTTGACAAGCTGGGCGGAGCCCTGATCATAACCGGCCTCGCGGTGTCGGTCCTTGGCCGCATACTGTGGCTCGTGTGGCTCAGCCGTCTTTCGATTGTGTTCTATATCCTGTTCGCGCTGCGGTTCCTGTCGCGCAGGGAATACGCCCGCTCGCGCGAGAACCGTGTTTTTATAAACTTTTGGAGCAACACGAAGGATTTCTTCACGCGCGACCGAGAGAATTACAAATACTACACCTGCCCGGTGTGCGGGACCAAATTCAGAGTTCCGAAAAACAGCGCCAAGGGCTATTCGACAAGGCCCATGTGCCCCAAATGCAGAAATGAGTTTTAAAATAATCAATGCCGGCTCCCGCCGGCATTTAATATTCGATTTTATGTCGCGACAGAGAGTTTTAGATCGCGCCCCGTTGTTATGCCGGCGCGGCTCAGCGCCGCTTTGACGGTTTCAAACGCCAGGGCGGGATAGTTGTTCTCCTCGCTCAGGTGGCCGAGGATTATGTTCTCGGTTCCCATTTTCACAAGCAGCTCCGCGCCCTTTCCCGCGTCGTCGTTGGAAAGGTGGCCGAGCCTGCCGCGTATCCTCTGCTTGAGCGGATACGGATACGAGCCGACCTCGAGCATGCTTATGTCGTGGTTCGACTCAAGCAGCACCGTTTTGCAGCCCGCCACGGCGCGCATGACCTCTTCGGTCAATATGCCCATGTCGGTCGCGACAGCCCCGCACTCGTTTCCGTCGTCAAATCTGTAGCCCACCGGACACGCCGCGTCATGCGGGATGCGGAACGGTCTGATCCCTATATCGCCGATCGAAAACGGCTCGGCGCCCTCGAAAATCTTTATATTCTCATCGTTCAGGCGGCCCAGATCGTTGGTCATGATCGCCGCCCAGGTGGCGGAGTTGGCGTAAACCGGGATCCCGTAGCGCCGCATCATCACGCCTATTCCCTTGATATGGTCGGAATGCTCGTGGGTCACCACGATCGCGTCAAGCTCTTCGGGAGCCGCTCCGACGCGTGCCATGGCGTCTTTTACCGCCTTGCCGCTTATTCCGCAGTCAACAAGAATTTTTGTGCGCCCGGCGCAGACCAGACACGAGTTGCCCTTGCTTCCGCTCTTTAACGAGTATAATTCCATAATTTCCGCCTTCCGACCGTTATTTGGCCGCTTTTAAAACCTCGGGCATGGGATTGACGCATCTGCGCGTGATCTGCGCGCCGAGCGATTTAAGCTTCTTTTCAAAATCCTCATAGCCCCTGTCTATGTATTTCAAATTATAAATCTCGGTAACTCCCCTCGCCATCAGCGCGGCAATCACCATGGCCGCGCCCGCGCGGAGATCCTTCGCGCAGACCGGAGCGCCCGTCAGAGGCGTTCCGCCCTCTACTATCGCCATGTCGCCGCCCTCGACGGTTATTGAGGCGCCCATTCGGTTAAGCTCGCCGACATATTGCAGCCGGTTCTCCCAAACGTTTTCGGTCATTGTGCTGTTTCCTTTGGCCTTGGTCAGCAGCACAAGCATCTGCGGCTGAAGATCGGTCGGGAAACCCGGATAGGGCTGGGTCTTGACGTTGCAGCGCCTGAGCTCGGGCTTGTCAACATAGACCCTTATCGCCTCGTCGTATTCATCGATGCCCACGCCCATTTCCTCAAGTTTGGCGCTTAAGGACTCCATGTGCTTCGGGATTATATTGTTCACAACAACGTCGCCGCCCGTCGCGGCTGCCGCGATCATAAACGTGCCCGCCTCGATCTGGTCGGGTATCACGCTGAACATGCCGCCGTGCAGCTCCTTCACGCCTCTTATCTTTATAACGTCGGTGCCCGCGCCGCGAATGTTGGCGCCCATCGAGTTCAAGAAATTCGCCACGTCGACCACATGTGGCTCCTTTGCCGCGCTGTCGATAACGGTCATGCCGTCGGCCAGGACAGCCGCCAGCATAACGTCGATCGTCGCGCCGACCGACACCACGTCCATGTAAACCGTGTCGCCCGTGAGCCTGTCCGCCCGTATGTTAACGACGCCGTACTCAATATCGCTCTCGGCGCCCAGCGCCTTAAAGCCCTTCAGGTGCAGGTCTATCGGACGCACGCCGAAGTCGCAGCCGCCCGGAAGATCAACGCTGGCGCGGCCCAGTCTGCCGAGCAGCGCGCCCATGAAATAGGACGACGCGCGGATTTTGCGCACCGCCGCGCCCGTGGCGACATGGGTCTTGATGTTTGTGCAGTCGACCTCAACAACATCATCGCCGACGAAGCCCGCCTCGCAGCCGAGGCTTTTTATTATGCCGATAAGGTCATAGATATCGCTGACTCGCGGCACGTTCTCGATCACGCACTTCCCCTTGACAAGAATTGACGCAACCAAAACAGCAACGGCGGAATTCTTCGCGCCGCTGATCTTTACCTCGCCGTGCAGAGGCACGCCGCCCAGTATAACCATTTTTTCGTCATTTGTATTCATCTAAATGCCCCCAAATACTTGCATTTATTCCGCATATCACTATTATAGCACAAAAAAAGCATTTGACAAGGTTATTTCATCTTTTTTAAAGATTTTGCCAAAACTTTTTTCCAAACCCCTGTATTTTAATGTTGTTTTCCACAAAAACGCAATTTTCGATTATTGCCTATTATCTATTATAGCACACAACTGTTACAAAACGATAACAGCGCGATTAAAAGAAAAATAATTAACGCGGGATTTTTGGCGCGGTTCGGGATTTTCCTCCGCGCATCCCGAGATTTCACCAAATTTCCGCAAATTTATATAATATATTAGGCATGTTATTTGCCGAATTTTAATATGAAAGGTGAATTTTATGGCAGTAAAAATATTTATTGACGCCGGACACGGCGGCCCCAACCCCGGCGCGGTGGGCAACGGGCTTATCGAGGAGGATATCAACCTTTCGGTTGCCTCGCAGCTCGCCGACGACCTCAGAGCTATGGGCTATGACGTGCGCGAATACCGCACGACGCCCGACGAGAACGTTATTTCTCCGGTCGCGGCGGATCTGCGCAAGCGCGCGGCGGAGGCCAACGCGTGGGGCGCGGACTATTTTATCAGCATACACACGAACAGCTCGACAAATCCCGCGGCCAACGGGTTTGAAACATACGTTTACCGGCTAGGCTCAACGTCGGCGAGACTGGCGCAGTCGATACAAAACGCGGTCATTGCCGCTCTCGGCATGAAGGACAACGGCGTAAGACAGGCGAATTTCTCGGTACTGCGCAACACGACGATGCCCGCCGTGTTGGTGGAGCTGGGGTACCTCTCAAACCCCACCGAGGCGCTTAATCTGAACAGCCCGGCGTGGCAGGCCAAGATCGCCGCGGCCATAGCCGAGGGCATAAACAATTTTGTCAGCTCGGGCTCTTAAATCAAAAGGCTCCCCAGTTTCGGGGAGCCGAATTTTTAATCCCAATACAGGACCGCGTACTGCTTTCTGCCGTCCGACGAGAACCTCACGCCGTTGTCAAGGCCGAGCGCGGCGCTGCCGCCGCCGTCAAGCGCCAAGCCCGAGGCGCAGCCCAGGCCTGACAGGACCTGACCCGCGCGCGCCAGCGTGGTTGACGGGCTGACGCAGAGCACGATCTTGTTTATGTCGCGGTTGTAGCCCAGATAGGTGCGGTTGGTGTAGCGGTCGATGTCGAAGGTTCCGTAAAAGCCCTCTGCCGAGGCAGTGACCTCGGGAAGCACGCCGACGCCGCTGACCGCGAACAGGACGTTTCTCTCGTCATGGATGTTCGACACCCGCTTTATCTCAACCGAGCCGTCGTAGTGGACGATCAGGGTCGTCACCGGGCTGCCGTGGGTTATAACGTCCGATATGACCCGTCCGTCGCTGACCAGAATTCCCACCGAGTAGGTATCGCCGTCGCTCTCCCATCCGAAAAATGTGGAGTTGCTGTAGTTGGGTCTTCCGCTGCTTTCCGCCGAGCGGTTCACTATCTCCTGAACATGAATGTTCAGCGGGTCGATATACACAACATGCACATCGCCCGAATAGGCGTAGCCGTAACGCTCCTTGGCATGGCTCACTATTTTGACGCCGCTTGAGCAGTCGGCCGTGTACCATATCGAGCTCATGAGCGACTCAACGGGCGCGTAGAGCTCGCCGCCGTAGTTGACAAGCGGCTTTGACCAATTGTCGCTGTAGGTGTTGTTTATGATTGCCAGATTGCTTCCGAGCGCGACCCTTACCGAGTACATGCCCTTTATCACATATGCGGTGTAAAGAGACGGATCGTAATACACGCTGCATTCCATAAAATCCCTGAGCGAGTTCAGCGCGATCATGGGTGTGCCGTCCATATAGATGATCGGTCGGCTCAGTTGTTTTTCGTATCCGTTGATGCTGAGGCTGTCGGGCCCGCGCGTTATCTCCGCTCCGCTTTCGCCCACCGTGTCGCCTCCTACCGTGCCGAGTTCGGCGTTTGAAAACATTGACACGTCGATCTGAAAATCATAGTCATATTCCGAATCGACGGCCCAAACGCCGCAGGACACCATCGCCGCAGCCGCCGCGAGCGCCGCCGCGCGAAAAAATATTTTCTTAAAACGCATTTATGTAAATTCTTCCTTCCGAAATTGATTTTGCGGCGCGAGCTGTTGCCACGCAGCTTGTTGCGGCGCAAATTTCCACATATTGTAAATTTGTTACAGAAATGTTACAAACATGTTACAGATAGAATTATAGCACCTTTTTCCGAAAAAATCAAGTCCGGCGGCTAAATTTGTAAAAATTGCATTATCAGGCGTAAGATGCCAGCAAAAGTGTGTTCAGATTGTCAATAAGCTCGTCCTTGCTCACTTTAAGATCGCCGCCCAGCCACTTGCGCACGACCGAGATGCAGGCTCCGGCGTAAAAATCGGCCCAGAACTCGGGACTGACGTTGATCACGGAGCCGTTTTTGATCCGCTCGTTCACAAGCTTAAGCAGCTTGCTTGAAAACATTTTTTGAATTCTGTCCGAGATCGAGTACGCGCCGTTCCTTTTGAAAATCGAGGTGTAAACATCCCGGTTGTCGGCTATGTAATTTATTATCCCCTCGACTATGCTGCGGGAATCCGAGGCCCCCTCGGAACCGAAATCCGCGGCGGTCATGGGAAGGTGCTCGTCAATGCTGTGCACCAGAAGCTCGTCCTTGTCGCTGTAATGCGAATAAAATGTGGCGCGGTGGACCATCGCCTCCTCGCAGATGTCGCAGACCGTGATTTTTTCAAACGGCTTTTTTCGGATCAGCTCAAAAAGAGCGTTTGAAAGCAGCTTTTTTGTTCGTCTGACCCTTAGATCCTCTTTTTTAGGCTTATCCATAATAATTTCCTCCATGTTAATTTACTTTAATTATATTAGTTAAACGCACAATTGTCAAGTATTTTTGCTATAAACGTCAATATACGAAAAATATACAACCCCGATAATAATTCTTGTTATTCATAAAATTTAAGATAAACGACATATATCGTTTATTGTCTGTTGTAATAAAGCACGATCAGTATTATACTATTATTCAGGAGGATGATACAATGAAAAAATCAATGGCGGAGCCGAGCTTTATCGACAAGGCCGCTCTGTTTATAGTAGACAAGCGAAAAGCGTTTTACCTGATTTTCGCGATAGCGGTGTTTTATTTCGCCACCTGCATTCCGAAGGTTCAGGTTGAGAACGACATAACGGCGTATCTGCCCGAGAGCACCGAGACCAAGATCGGCCTTGACCTGATGGACAGGGAATTCACCGCTTATGACTCGTTTTATTTTATGATCTCAAACATTTCATACGACAAAGCCGAAAAGCTGGCCGATCAGGTCAGAGAGGTCGACGGAATCAAGTCGGTCGAGTTTTCAAACGACGACGAGCATTTCAAAAATTCCTCGGCGCTTTTCAACATAGTCCTAAACAGCGGCCTCGAAAACGAGCGCGAGATCGCGATCGAGGAAGAGGTCAAGGGGATGTTCCCCGACTATGACTGCTACATATATTCCGACTCGATAGACACCGCCTCGCGCGATCTGGCGGGCGAGATGCGGAACATCATCATCTGCGTCGTGTTTATCGTAGTCCTGATACTGCTGTTTACGTCAAAATCGTTTATGGACGTTCCCGTTTTTCTGATCGTTTTCATCGTGGCGGCAGTGCTCAACATGGGCAGCAACTATATGCTGGGCACGATCTCGTTCATCTCGAACTCGGTGGCGATCGTGCTTCAGCTCGCCCTCGCCATTGACTACGCGATAATTTTGTCGCACAGGTTCGCCGAGGAGAAGGAAGATAAAAACGCGCACGACGCGATCGCCGCCGCGCTTTCAAAGGCGATCATCGAGATAAGCTCGAGCAGCCTCACGACGATCGCGGGTCTCGCGGCGCTTATGACCATGCAGATGGGCATAGGCCGCGACCTCGGCATCGTGCTGTGCAAGGGAATTTTCTGCTCGCTCATCACGGTGTTTTTGCTTATGCCCGGCCTGCTTTACATGTTCTCAAACGCGATCGACAAGACCGTGCACCGCAACTACATTCCCGACATCTCGGGCTTCGGCCGTTTTGTTATGGGCACAAGGAAAGTGCTGCCGATATTCTTCGCCGTGATCATTGTGATTTCGATCGTTTTGTCGTCCCTGTGCCAGTTCGCCTTTGACGAGAGCTCCGTCTCGGGCGTCAGAGTGAGCCAAAGCAGGGCGGACAAAAACAAGATACGGAACACGTTCGACGCGGGCGGGCAGCTCGCTGTCATCATTCCCAAAGGGAACTATGACAAAGAGAAAAAGATACTTCAGGACGTGGGAGAATTTGACGGCATATCGTCGGCGCTCGGCCTCGCCAACGTTGACGCGGGCGGCGGCTATACCCTGACCGACAAGGTTACGCCGCGGCAGTTCGCGGAGCTTA
Source organism: uncultured Monoglobus sp. (assembly GCA_947624305.1). GTDB lineage: Bacteria > Bacillota > Clostridia > Monoglobales > Monoglobaceae > Monoglobus. The sequence continues at coordinate 89,072 of CANQKC010000002.1, forward strand.
TGAATATCGACATCGAAACCGTTCATGTGCTGTTCCAGGCATACGGCGCGTCGGTCTCGCAGTACGCGCCGATATTCCGCGACGTGGACTCATACACCGTCTCGATAATAGACATTCTTATGTTTGTGCACGAGCAGATGGACTACGGCGTTATCGACCTCGGCAGCAAGACGGACACCATAAACGAGGTCTATGACAAAGTGACCGACGCCCGCGGCCAGCTTGAGGGCGACGAGTATTCGCGGCTTGTGTTCACCTATACCGGAGACAACGAGAGCGACAAGGTTATCGAGCTGCACAACAAAATACGCGAGACGGTCTCGGAATACTACGACGATCCGATCCTTGTCAGCAACGCGATTGCGGCGCTTGATCTTAAATCGTCGTTCAGCGGCGACAACCGAAAGATCAACTTCTTCACGATAATCTCGGTTCTGCTGATACTGCTGGTAACCTTCAGATCCTCGAGCGTTCCCGTGCTGCTTGTGCTGACGATCCAGGGCAGCATATGGATAAACTTCTCGTTCCCGTATCTGATGCACGAAAAGCTCTACTTCCTCGGCTATCTGGTGGTGAGCTCGATACAGATGGGCGCGACGATAGACTACGCGATCGTGTTCACCAACCGCTATCTTGAGCAAAAGGACAAGATCGGCAAACAGGCCGCGGCGATAGACGCGATAAACGGCGCGTTCCCGACGATACTGACCTCGGGACTTATCCTTATGATCGCGGGATTTCTGATAGGCATAATCTCCACCAACCCAATCATATCGGGCCTCGGAATATGCCTCGGACGCGGAACCTTGATCTCGATACTTTTGATTATGATACTGCTGCCGCAGATCATGATCGTCTTTGACAAGCTCGTGGAAAAGGGCGGATTTGTGATAAAGACCAAAGAGAAAAAAGAACATTCCGGCGCGGTTCTCGTTAACGGCAAGATAAACGGATATGTGAACGGATATATTACCGGAACCGTTCACGGAGTGATCAAGGGCGACGTCAAGGCCGTTGTGGACAACATGACGGAAATTCCGCCCGAAAAATTAAAGCGGGGTGAAAAAAATGACAAAAAATAGTTACATAAAAAAGCTGATCTCCTGCCTTGCGGCGCTGGTCATCGTCATAAGCGCGTTCCCGACGGTCACGGAGGGCGAAAACCTGCCCGTGATAAATATCTCGGAGCCGTCGGACTTCGCGGCGCTGACCAAAAACTGCACCTATGACAGCTACTCGCGGGGAATGCAGGTCACGCTGATGAACGACATTGACATGAGCGGAACCGAGCTTGAGCCGATGAAGATATTCTGCGGCGTGTTCGAGGGAAACGGACACAGCATAACCGGAATAAAGCTCAACCTTGAAGGCTCGCAGAAGGGGCTTTGCTTTGAGCTCGGCGAGGGCGGCGAGATACGCAATCTTAACGTTTCGGGAAAGATCGAGGCTTACTCCACCGAGAGCGGAGGCTCGTCGCTCGGCGAGATAATCGGCAACGTGGCCGAGAACGCGGGCATCAACACGATCGGCTCCGCGGAAAACAGCGCGGTGAACCTCGGCGGAATAGCCGGAATAAACAGGGGCCGCATTGTGAACTGCGCGTTTGACGGCACGATAAACGGCGAGACCGCGGTGGGCGGCATCGCGGGCGAGAACGCGGACGGCGGCGTTATCGAAGGCTGCACGAACCTCGGGACCGTCAACGGAAAGACCTCGGTCGGCGGCATCGCCGGCGTGAATTCGGGCATAATCAGAAGATCGGTCAACGCCGGCGGCGTGGACTATGAGCCCAGCGAGGGCAGCCACAACGTGGGCGGCATCTGCGGCACCAACCCCGGCCTCGTCAGCGGCTGCGAGAACCGCGCGGTCGTCGGATATAAAAACGTCGGAACAAACGTCGGCGGCATCGCTGGCAGACAGAGCGGCTGCTTGACCTCGTGCCGCAACCACGGCGAGGTCCTCGGCGAAAAGAGCGTCGGCGGCATATTCGGCAGGTTTGAGCCGTACACCCAGATCACAACCGCGGACCTTCAGCGCGTGAAGGACGACTTAAACGAGTTCCGCGGACAGGTGAACGCGGACGTGAACAACGCGATAAACAGCGCGAGCGGCGCGGTGAACGGCGCGATAAACAACGCCTCGGGCAGCGCGGACGATCTCAGACAGAACATAAACGACGATATAAACGGTATTATCGGCACGCTGCGGGGCGACGGCAGCGTTATCTCAAGCTTCAGCGACAGGCTAAACAGCTTTGACAGCGGAATTCGCGGCTCGCTTTCGGACGCCGCGAACGGAATTAACGAAAGCGTCAGCGCCCTGACAGATCAGGGCTCGTCGCTCATTGACAGCCTCAGCGACGAGGCACGGGCGGACTTTGACGACGCCTCGGCCAAGATCGGCAGCGTCACCGACAATCTGAACGAGACCGCGGGAACGGTCAACACCCTCGTGGGCGACGTTGACAAGATCGTGAATGACATAAACGACGCGTACAACAACGGCGATCTGAACGCGCTCGACGACGGCTTGAACCGCCTTGACGAGCGGCTTGACTATATGGAGGAATTTGTGATCGACCCCACGATCGGCAGGGTCAACGATGCGGCAGCCTCGATCAACCGCGCGGCGAACTCGCTGAGGGGCGACGCGAACGCGCTGACAAATGGGCTGTCGGTTCCCATTCAACGTGCGGGCGAGATAATGACCGACTTCCGCAACGACGTTGAGACCGTTGAGGGGAACATAAACAACACGCGCCAAAAGATTAAGGACGCGCGCGACAAGATACACAGCTTAACGAGCGCGACGCCGAGGCCCGGCGGAATATTCGGCGCGCTGAAAAGCGTGATAACCATGACGGCCTACGCCGACGAGCCAATGAACCTCAGCGGCGAGCAGATCAAGTCGGAGCTAAAGCAGATCGGGAGCGTGGACGTCTCGCTGCCGAGGACCGTCTCGGGCGAGAACACAGACAACGCGCTTGTAATCTACTGCATAAGCGACGGCCCGGTCAGCGGCCAGAACGCGGCGGGCGGCATCGGCGGCACCGTGGGAATTGAATCCGCGGTCAAAAACGGAAACAACGTGACCCTGCCCGACGGGAATATCATTTCAAACTCGTCTTACGTTAAGGCGGTAATTGACGGCTGCGTCAGCAAGGGAAAGGCTTACACCCGCGACGGATACGCGGGCGGCATTGTCGGCGACGCGGCCTTCGGGATAATCAAGAACTGCGCGACCGGCATGAATGCCGAAAGCGACGGCGAGTATGTCGGCGGCGTCGCGGGATATTCGGGCGGCAAGATCTACGACTGCGCCGCCATATCGGACCTGAGCGGCTCCAAATTTGTGGGCGGCATCGCGGGAAGCGGCAAGACGATCGCCGAATGCTATTCCCTGCCGAGGATATTCGGCGGCACCGAGAAGATCGGCGCGGTCGCGGGCGAGGCCAACGGGACGGTCGTGAACAACTACTTTATAAAGGAAAATTTAAGCGGAATTGACAGCACCGACTACGAGGGCAAGGCGATCGCGCTGCTGCCCGATGAGATCACCGGAACGGACGTTCTTCCGTCAAGAATGGCGGGCTTCACCGACGACAAGTGGTACATGGCCGGCGGAGACGTTTATCTGCCGCAGAACAGGGCGCTCAGCGACAACGCGGACTCCGACATAGGCACCGCGCTCAAGGCCGAGTCGGCCGATCTGGCGCTGTTTAAGTTCGACGCGAAATTTGTTGTGGACGGCGAGACGGTTTACAGCGAGACGGTCAATTACGGCGACACGCTTGACCCGTCCGTGGTCCCCGAGCTTGAATACAAGGACGGCTACTGCCCGCAGTGGAGCGAGGATCCGACGCAACCGATAATCCGCGACACCACGTTTTCCGCCGAGTATACCGACGCGGTAAGGACAATATCCACCGAGGACGACCCGCCGACCCTGCTGGTCGAGGGCAATTTCCGCGACGGCACAACCGTCTCGGCGCGCGAGGTCGAAGCGTTTGAGAACCTTCCCTCGGGCTGCGAGGCTTTGGCGGCCTATGAATTTGACGTGAGCCCCGATTATAACGGAACGATGAAAGTCCATATCCGCGACAAGGACGGACGGGGCAACTGCGCCGCGGTCGAGACAGACGGAAAAATCAAAATAGTCAAGGCCGAGCGCGACGGCAGCTATCTGGTGTTCGAGACCGAAAGCGAGGGCCGCTTCACCGTGCTCCACCGCGTCAGCCGCTATTGGCTGGCCGCGGCGATCATAGCGGCCGCGCTGATCGCGCTGGCGGTTATAATCATCATCGCCCGCAAACGCAGGATAGCGAGCGAGAAAAAGGACGCCTCCGCGAAGAAGGACAGCGGCGAAAGCAGTGAAAAATAAACGGGGCCCGCTTTCCGCGCGGACACGCGGCTATTGACAAAACATGGGCGGTGTTGTATAATAATTCCCGTGAAAAGCCGCATACGCGGCGGAATTCAGTAAATAATAATATTTATATTTTACGGAGGTGAAAACATGAAGTACGTTTGCGATCTTTGCGGATATATCTATGACGAAGCCGCGGGCGATCCGGATAACGGAATTGCTCCCGGCACAAAATGGGACGATCTCCCCGATGATTTTGTGTGCCCCCTCTGCGGCGTCGGCAAGGACCAGTTCAGCCCCGCCGAATAGGGACGGTTCAAAAAACGCACCGCGTTTTGGGACATGACATAAGTCAGTAAATAATTAGACTTCGGACAAAGTGCGGAAAACGGCATATCGCTTGAATTGCGATATGCCGTTTACGTTATAAAAACCGACTTTCATGCCAAAGTGTTGAATGTGATTTAAAAAAATGCTAAACTTATTCTGTACATAAACTAAATCTCAAAAAATATCAGGAGGAGTTTATTATGAACGAAAAGCAGAATTTGAGAGAAAGGACAAATCCGGTGTTCAACACAGCAAAGGCAACTGTTTTGAATATCTGCCTCGCGGGCGACAGCGACGCGCGTCTGCTTACGGAAAAACTCGGCATAGATGTCGGTTCCGTAATGGAGAGCGGCGACGACCAGAAAGCGGTGTTCGACACGGCTAACAGGGCTGTGATCGAAACGCGCTACCGAACCATGAATAATCTTATAAAAGCTTCGGGAAAAAACACTGTTCTTGACATTCCTTGCGGCTATACTCCGCGCGCTCTCAATGAAATGTTTAAGGATACTCATTATATAGGCTGTGATCTTCCTGCGGTAATCGACGAACTTGCGCCCATAACAGGCGATATGCTCAAGGAGCGCGGAATAAAAAACAAGGAGTACCGCAGCGTTGACGCTACCAACTATACGTCGCTCAGAAGCGCCCTCAATTCCGCCGAGGGCGAGATCTGCGTCACCACCGAAGGACTTATTATGTACTTAAACGATTCCGAGATCACCGAACTTTGCTCGAACATCAGAAACGTGTTAAAGGAATTCGGCGGCTGCTGGCTGACGTACGACCCCGAATCAAGCTCTCTGACGCTTTCGACGATGAAGGCGATCATCGGCGCCGACGCCATGAAAACGATGATGAGCTCATTAAAAGCGTTTTCAAACAAATCGGATATTGACATGGGAAAAAACATCATGAATGTCAGCGCGTTTGACTATCAGAACGGGGTCGAAAAACTGACGGACTTTTTAAATTCGGCGGGCTTTAAGGTTGAGCGCATACCCGTGGTTAAATATATGCCCGAACTTAACAGCACGAAAAATATGCCCGACGAAACAAAAGCGGCCCTCGCCGAAGCAATAAAGCCGTTCTGCGTGTGGAAGATGACTCTCGACGAGGATCATGAGAAACCGGAAGCGGACTTTGAGAGCAAAGGCTTTGGCGTAAACGCAAAATCGCGCGAGGGCGAAATGAAAATCACACTGCGCGGCAGGCTTGATTCCATAACCGCGCCGGAGTTTCTCTCGGTTTACGAAAAAGCCACGGCGGAAGAAAAACCCGAAAAAATCACCGTTGACGCGTCGGGGCTTGAATATATTTCGTCCGCCGGACTGCGCGTTCTGCTTATTATGATCAAGCAGGTCGGTAACGGTAATATGATCGTCACGGGACAAAACGAAACGGTGCAGACAATTTTCGATCAAACAGGTTTCGCCGACCTTGTGTGCTGATGCGAATAACTGCGCACAATAAACGCGGCCCCGCCTCGCCCCAAAATACCGTTGGGCCGGATATTATCCGCCCGCAGCAACACCTCATCCGACTTTTTGCCCATTCGGGCAAAAACCCACCTTCCCCTCAAGGGGAAGGCTTTGTAGGGGCGGATATTATCCGCCCGCTTGCCTGCCAATCCGTAGGGGACGGCGTCCTCGACGTCCCGCGGCGGCTTGTGGGCAAGCCGCCCTACCAACATAGTGATTAGCGATTAGCGAATAGCGCGGGCGGCCGGGGTCGTCCGCCCCTACGGCATTTGGCGTAATATTTTCGTAGGGGACGGCTTCGGCGGGAAATTCCTATCTGCTCTCTGATCAAACTCGCCGGATTTTATAATGCTTCTGTTGACTATATCATTGAGTTAACGGACGAGCAGCGCCCATACCCGAAAAAAAAGAATATTTAATTCGGGCAGATATATTATATTTTACTTTTTGAGTTCAGGTCATATCGAAAGTCTTCGCCCGTTACTTCTTAATCCTATGCATGAGAGGTGCGGTTTTGAATTTAAAACTGCGAATATAATAATTTCATAAAAGTGTTTACTTTTTTCTTGTTTTGGTGTATAATATTGAAAAAGAGTGGTACAAGTGCCGCTGATTTTCAACAGGAGGGCGGATCATGTTAATTTCAAGAGATATTTATTTAAACGCTTTAAAATTACGAATGCACAACGGTTTGATCAAGATCGTGACGGGCATCCGCAGAAGCGGAAAATCGTTTTTGATATTCAATATTTTCAAAAACTATCTTTTGGATATCGGAACGGAGCCGTCGCATATAATCGAGATACAGCTTGATTTGAGGCAAAACCGAAAATACAGAGATCCCGACGTCATTCTTGAATATATATCCTCGCTTATAAAGGACGATGAGCGGTATTATATTTTGCTGGACGAGGTTCAAATGCTTGATGAGTTTGAAGAGGTGCTAAATTCGCTCCTTCATATACAAAACGCCGACGTTTATGTCACGGGCAGCAATTCAAAATTTTTGTCAAAGGATATTATCACCGAGTTCCGCGGGCGCGGCGATGAGGTGCATATCTATCCGCTCTCGTTTAAGGAATTTATGAGCGTGTATGACGGCGATGTTTATCGCGGATGGTCAGAATATGTCACTTACGGCGGATTGCCGCTCACCGCTGTTCTCAAAACCGATGAGCAAAAAATACAATATCTGACGACCTTGTTTGATGAGACCTATATTATAGATATAGTCGAGCGGAACCATATAGAAAAGGTGCAGGAGCTGAACGATCTCATCAATGTTTTGGCTTCCTCGATCGGCTCGCTTTCAAATCCCTCAAAAATCGAGGCAACGTTTAAAAGCGTTATAAGATCCGACATCAGCTTAAATACGATAAGGCAGTATATCGAGTATCTGAAAAACGCGTTTATAATCAGCGAGGCGCAAAGATACGATGTGAAGGGCAGAAAATATATCGGAACGCCGCTGAAATATTATTTTGAAGATGTGGGTCTGCGCAACGCGAGGCTGGGATTCAGACAGATCGAAGAAACGCATTTGATGGAAAATATCATCTATAACGAATTAAGAATACGCGGATACGCGGTCGATGTCGGCGTGGTGCCGAAAAGAGCGTCGGGCAAAGACGGAAAAAAGGCCAGAACGCAGCTTGAGATCGACTTTGTAGCCAACAAAGGAAGCAAACGCTGTTATATCCAATCCGCGTACAGCCTTCCGGACGCGGAAAAGATCAAACAGGAAAAAGCGTCGCTGCTCAGCGTTCCGGATTGCTTCAGAAAAATAATTATCGTAAGAGACGCGGTAAAAACGCATCAAGACGAAAACGGCATAACGATCATGAATATTTTTGACTTCCTGCTCTCCGTCGGCGGCTCCGAATTGTAAAATTAAACATCGTATTCGTTTTGGAAACGGCAATACGAAAAGCGCGCTGCCAAGCGGTGCGCTTTTTCAGCGCGAAAAAGCTTTTCTTTTATTATTTTAATGCCGCTCTCTGATTTAAACTCTTTGAAATATTACACAAAAATAACAGACATTTTTTTACATTAAAAGCAGTTGAAATCCGCGGGCGATAGTAGTATAATTAATGTGTATTGAATAAATTCGGGAATAATTTATTAATTTTACTATAATTAAAACGGAGGTACATATTATGGACTACTTAGCTGAATATGAGAGATGGCTCAAGGAGGCGGACGCGGAGACCGTCAAGGAACTTGAGGCTATCCGCGGCGACGAGGAAGAGATTAAGGACCGGTTTTATAAAACGCTCGAGTTCGGAACCGCCGGCCTCAGAGGCGTTCTCGGCGCGGGAACCAACCGCATGAACGAGTACGTTGTCGGCCAGGCGACGCAGGGCCTCGCCAACCAGCTTATCAAGACCAACGGCGCAGACGCCGATCTGAGCGTGGTTATCGCCTATGACAGCCGCCATAAGTCGGACGTTTTCTCAAAGGAAGCGGCGCAGATACTCGCGGCGAACGGCATTAAGACCTATCTTTTCGAGGAGCTCAAGCCGGTTCCCGAGCTTTCGTTCTCGGTTGGATATTTGAAGACGACCGCGGGCATCGCCGTTACCGCCAGCCACAACCCGGCGAAATACAACGGATATAAGGCCTACGGCGCGGACGGCGCGCAGCTCAACCCCGAGCTCGCGGCGATAGTGCTTGAGGAGATCGACAAGACCGACATCTTCACGGGCGTTAAGAAAATGGACTTTGACGAGGCGATCGAGAAGGGCCTTATCGTTATGATCGGCGATGAGGTCGAGGAGGCATATCTTGACAAGGTTCAGGAGCAGTGCGTTAACCCCGAGCTCGCCAAGGAGAAGGGCGACACTCTCAAATTCGTTTACACACCGTTCCACGGCGCGGGCAACAAGCCTGTGAGAAAGATATTAAAGCGGATCGGCTTTAACAACGTTGTGGTCGTTAAAGAGCAGGAGCTGCCCGACGGCGACTTCCCGACCGTTGAATTCCCGAACCCCGAATACAAAGAGGGCTTCCACCTCGCTATCGGCTACGCCAAGGAATGTGGCGCTGACCTCATCGTCGGCACTGATCCCGACAGCGACCGCGTCGGTATTCTGGTCAAGAACGACAAGGGCGAGTACGTTAACTTTACGGGCAACCAGGTGGGCGCTCTGCTTTCGGAGTACATCCTCTCGGCGCTCAAGGAAAAGAACGCGGTCCCGAAGGACGGTTACATCGTTAAGACGATCGTTACGACCAACATCGTAAAGGCTATCTGCGACGCTTACGGCATCGGCATGAAGGAAGTCCTGACCGGCTTTAAGTTTATCGGCGAGAAGATCAAGGAGTCGGAGGAGACCGGAGTCGGCACATATCTGTTCGGCTTTGAGGAGAGCTACGGCTACTTAAAGGGCACATACGCGCGCGACAAGGACGCGGTCGTTGCCACAATGCTTATCGCCGAGATGGCGCTCTATTATCAGGAAAAGGGAAGCTCGATCTTTGAGCAGATGGACAAAATCTATAAGAAATACGGCTATTACAAGGAGCAGGTCGTTTCGGTGACGCTCGAGGGCATCGAGGGATTGGCGAAGATCAAGTCGACCATGGACAAGATCCGCTCGAACCCGCCCGAGTCTGTCGCGGGCAAGAAGGTTATCGCGATCCGCGACTATCTGACAAGCGAGCGCGTTGATCTCAAGACCGGCGAGAAGTCGGAGATCCTGCTGCCTCAGTCAAACGTTATTTATCTTGAGCTTGAGGATCAGAACAACTTCATCATCCGCCCGTCGGGCACGGAGCCCAAGATCAAGGTTTACTGCCTGATGAAGGGCGAGACCGAGGAAGAGGCGAACGAGCTGCTTGAGAAAGTCAAGGCGGACGTTGACGCGATCGTTAAATAATTTTTGAAAACATTTTAAAAAAGGGAATAAGCGGGAACTTATTTCCTTTTTTTGTCGTCAAATAATATAGATACACGCGGAGTTAGCCGCTTTCAGCGAGCCACAAATCGGAAAGGTGATTGATGATTATGAAAAACTTGCTTAAAAAACTTGTTTTATGCTTAACAGCCGTGGCTGCGGTCGCGTTCTGCGGCTGCGGGGCGTCGGGGATGCCACCCGCGCCGACCGAAATTGAGTATTATTACGACCCCGCCGCGCCTGTTGTTGAGTTCACCGCCAAAACCGCGGACAGCGAGGGGAAGCCCGAATATTATTTGTTTGACGACAACCCCGAGCATCTGAACCCAAAATTTCTGGCCGACAGCGAAAACCCGTCAAGCATAGCGCATTTTGAAGACCTCACGCCGGGAATATACACAGTGTTCAGCTATCACCACCGCGGCTATTCGGTGGATCTTCAGGCCGACCTTTACTATGACGCGGCGTTTTCCTCGAACGGTTACGGCGAGTTCAAGATCTTAAACCTCGGCCTTGATAAAAACTGGGACTGGAACCAGGCCTGGGCGGATTACAGCGGGACGGCAGTCTCGATGCCCGAATACCTGCGGACGTTTAACTGCGCCTGCGGCGGCGAATATTACCACGCCGACGACTGCCCCGCGGTGATCAGGGATCAGTTCAGAACTCCGAACACGGACAAATATGAATGTCTCGGCGCGGTTCAAAGCGCGGCACAGGGCTCGCCGATCTATCTCAGCGAGACCGAGAGATATATATCGGAAAACGACACCAATCATTTCAGATACGGCGGCTGGAACGAACCGATGTGGATGATGATGAAATTTGAGGTGCTGAGAGGAACGGTGAATTTTGACACCCTCGCCTACACCGACAAGGCCGCCGCGAAACGAAACTTTCCGACCCTGCTCAAGGGCGCGTTTGACAACGAGCCGCAGTACAAGGGAGTCGCCGAAAACGCGCCGATCGTGACCGCCGCCTTTGAGTACGAGATCAGCGCCTCGACCCCGAGCGGGCCGGTGCCGGTTACGGTCAAAAACTCCCGCGCGCCCGATGGAATAACCCTGCGCGACGGCGTTTTCGCGACCAACGTCAACACCTGGCGCGAGCCGAACCCTATCGCGACCGAAAGCGATCTGATGCGCCTTAAATATGTTGACGACACCAAAATGGGGCTTTACGGCTCGGAGGTTCCGGACGGCTGGAAAAACAACTACTGGCTGTTTGACGCGTTCCACACCAAGCATTATGGGAATTACGACGCCGAACAGAGCGAAAAACTCGGTAGCTACGGCGCGCCTGTGGCGGAAAAATTCCAGCCGAACATTGACATAAAGGACATAGCCCACCCGACGGGAACCGAGCTCTGCGACGACGACTTTTATAAGTACAACGCCTGCAATTTAGGCAACTTCGGCGTCACCGAGCGGTATGAGATCGGCCTTAAAAACTCGGACTCAAAGCCGCGGAAATTCAAATTTTACTTAAGCTCGATCGCGGGGCAGGTCTACCGCTGCAGTCTGACCGACGCGGAGAGCGGCGAGGTAACGCAGAGCGACGGCGGAACATACATCATGAAAAAGTTTGACGATGACCCGAAGGAGGATCCAAACTCAACCTCCGAGCCAAAGGAGCGCGTGAAGCCCGACGAGTACGGCGACACGATAGAGTTTGAGCTTAAGCCCGGAAAGAGTTACCGCGCGGTTATCGAGATCACGACCCTGACCGGCTGCGTCGCGCCGATGCACAACCAAATGAGCGTTCAATAAAATATCCCCTCGGCTTTTCAAAAGCCGAGGGGCCGTTTTTTAAAAAAGCGATTTGAAAAACTCGATCACGCGTTCGAGAAGGCTCGGAGCCTCTCCCGCCGCGTAGACTGTGCCGTCGGGGTTCAGAATATCGCCGCTCTTCGCGGCCACCGCGCACGGCTTGTCGGGGTCCAGGGCGTAAACCGCCTTGGTTTTTCCGCCGTCGTCTATTTTCAGAACCGTCGGCGGGCACGCGTTTAAGAGCATTTGAGCCGCCTTTTCGTTCGAGATCATTCCCTTCGGGGACTCAAAATTGAGCCCGTCATCCCAAGACAGATTATAATAGCACACCTTGCCGGTCGCGCTGTCAACGCTCACGTCAATGCGGTTATAGAGGCTCATAACTTCATAGCCGCTGTGAGCGCGCTGAAATGAAAACATAGGATCGGTCCCGCGCGCCTCCTCCTTCACTTTGTCGCCGCTTTCGCAGCGGGCGTACTCATCCGGAGCGTATTTTTGCGCGAACTCCTTCGCGGTCTCAAACGCCTTGTCTTTTGACACGAGCGGTTGCGCGGAAGGATCGGACATGCTGCCGCTTAAATTTATGAGCTTTCCTGTCTCGGCGTCAAATGACAAAGACACGCTCCGCTGACCGTCGGCGCTTGCATATGTAAGCACGGCGAAGCACTCGTAACCGCTTTCGGGTATGTTCGCGTTATAAACGCAGTTTCCGAGAACCAATCCGTTTTCCGCCGCGGAAATAATATCCTCCGCCGCCTCCGCGAGCTCGGCCGCGGACATAACCTCGTCGCCGAATTTGGCTTCTTTTATCTCCTGCTCGGTGAACGTCGTCTGCACGGTCGGGTCAGCCTCGCGAACCTCGGCAACCGCGTCATGCCTTATGCTTATAGGCTTTTTGAGGCTCTCGGCCTGATTTTCGGTCAAGGTGTATTTTTCGCCCGTCTCGGCGTCGATCACCGTGTCGGACTCCTCGGGAACATAAACCAAAATCGCGCTGCCGTCCTTTGAGGACTCGGGAACAACGTATTTTGCCGTCATTTTTAATATGTCTCCGTAAGCGTTCGCCGCCCTCTCCGCCGAAATATAATCATTGGCGAATGCCGCGCCGCCCGAAACAGCCAACAAAAGCGCCAATACCAAACACAAAATCTTTTTCATCTCTATCACTCCTTAATATAACTAATTCTGAAATAATCAAGCCAGGTTTTAAACCTGTCCTGCGCGGTAAGGCAGGTATCAATGAGGTATCCGCGCTCCCGCGGCCATTGGTCAAGACCGCGGTAATAATAAAGCTTGAGACTTTCGTCAATTATAAACGGAACAATGTCGTTTTTCAGACACTCCTTAAGCATTATCAGCCTGCCGATTCTGCCGTTTCCGTCTTGAAACGGATGTATTTTTTCAAACCTCGCGTGAAAATCTATTATATCCTCTAACAAAACTTTTTCTTTTTTATTATACTCGCAAAGAAGCGCGGAAATCTCACCGCTGACGCGCTCGGGTTCGGTCGTGGCTTTGCCTCCGACCTCGTTGGGAAGACCTTTGTATTCTCCCACATTGAACCAATCAAGCCTTGAATCGCCTGTGCCGTTTTTCAGAGTTACGTGAAGGAGCTTGATAAATTTTTCGCTCAAACAATTTTGGGCATTGTCTATAACCGCGTCGATACACCTGAAATGATTGATCGTCTCAAGAATATCATCAACATTAAGGGCTTTTTCGTCGACTCCTATGGTGTTGGTCTCAAAAATATAACGTGTTTGCTCAAAGGTCAGACGGCTGCCCTCAATATGATTGGAATTATAAGTAAGCTCAGTCTGGAGCTTGTGATAAATCCCGCCCGGCAGCCCCGCGGCTTTCTCGGCGCGCAAAACATCAAGCAAGGTTTTGTTCCCGGGAAGGCGGGCGTTTTTCCGCGTCGGCTTAGATGCGTCCTCGGGGATGCGCCATACTTTGCCTTTTATAAACGCGCCGTCCACGCGGCCCTCTTTGCAATAGTTGCGCGCGCTGCGCTCGGACACGCCCCATTTTTCTGCGGCTTGAGCTACGGAAATATATTTCATATCAAGCACCCCTCTCAAAAATATTATATCACACATCGGCAAAAATATCAAGGGGTTCGGGCATTTTCGACGCGTTTTTTGCCGATAGGCCGCGCCGCTTTATTCGCAGCAAAAAACCGCCTTTCGGCGGTTTATGCTTTACGATATTGCTTCCGTTAGGGCGGCGGCAAGCTGCGCGGGGCAGGATGTGCCGCGGCCGTTGCAGTCTATGTCCTTAAGCAGGGCTATCACCTTTTCGGCATCCATTCCCTCGACGAGCGCCGAGATGCCCTGAAGATTGCCGTTGCAGCCGCCGAAAAACTCGACGTTTTTGACTTTTCCGTCGTCAATATCAAATCTTATGAACTGGGAACATGTTCCTCTTGTTTTGTAAGTGTACTGCATAATTTTTCCTCCGTAAAAATTTTATCTTCCGGCGGTCTTTGAGGCCTTGCTTGTGCCGGCGTATTTACCGCACTTGTCGCCCCAGACTGCCAATACCTCGTTATCCGACGAGATCACGCGGATGACCTCGCACATATTGGAGCAACCGCCGCACTCAAAGCTGGTGGGCTTGAACTCAAGCTCAAGCTGGCCGAAGCCCTTGAACGCGGGCTTTTCGATTTGGTTGTCCTCTATGTATTCTTTCGCGAGTATCGCGCTTCCTATCGCGCCCATGACGTTGTAATACTTGGGTATTATGACCTTGGCTCCGACCTCGTCCTCAAAGGCCTTGCGTATGCCCACATTGGCCGCGACGCCGCCCTGAAAAATGAACGGCGGCTTTAAGGTCTTGGCTCTGCCCAGATTGTTTATGTAATTGCGCACGAGGGCGGTGCACAGACCTTTTATGATCTCGGCCTTGGAAAATCCGTACTGCTGCTTCGCAATCATGTCGGACTCGGCGAAAACCGTGCAGCGGCCCGCGATGCGTACGTCCTTCTCGGCGGTCAGAGCGAGATCTCCGAACTCCTCGATCGGAACGCCGAGACGCTCCGCCTGGTGGTCCAGAAACGAGCCCGTTCCGGCGGCGCATACCGTGTTCATGGCAAAGTCCGTAACCATTCCGTCCTGCAAAATAATGATCTTTGAGTCCTGACCGCCGATCTCGAAAATGGTTCTGGCGTCGGGATGATAGTGCAGGGTGGCCGTGGCGTGGGCGGTTATCTCGTTTTTGATAACGTCGGCGCCGACCAGAACTCCGGCAAGCTCTCTGCCGCTGCCCGTTGTGCCTATGCCGAGAATGTCGTCATCCTCGCAGCCGATAGCGTCCTTGAGCAGCTTCATGCCCTTTTTGACACTCTCGAGGGGCTGGCCGTTCGCTCTGATATACTGATTAAAGCAAACATTGTAATCCTCGTCCATCGCGACAACGTTGGTGCTGACCGAGCCTATGTCAATTCCTAAATAATATTTCATGCTTTTTCGTCTCCTATTTCGCGTGCTGTTTTATCGGCGCGGCGGGGGCTGTTTTCAGATTATCCTTGACCTCCTGCGCCTTGGAGTGCGCCTTGCGGGCGGCCGACTGGGCCGCGCTTCCTATCGTGTCACCGATAGAGGCTTTCTGCTTGGCGTAGTGCTTGCTCTTTATCAGGTCGGTAAAGGCCTCAAGCCTCGTCTTGACGTGGGCCTCGCCCATTTGCTCGTCAAGTGACAGCGACATTATCGGCATGTTGAGCTCTTCGGATATGGCCGGGAACTTGCCCAAATTCACAAGCTCGGGCAGGCAGGCGAACGGCATCAGATGAACCACGCCGTCAAAGCCGCGTCTCGCGAAATCATGCACCCAGCCCATGTTCTCCTTATCATGGCCGCCGCAATTGAGAGGCGCCACCTTGTCCGACATTCTGAACACGCGGTGCGACTTGGGGAAGGGCAGCCACTTCGGCATAATGTTGTGCTCCACCCAATCGGATATGTACTGAACGTTTTCAACCTCAACGCCGAGGTTATTCAAGATCTCCTCAACGTTTTTGTTGACCGTGGGCTCCATTATAACATATATCTCGCCCACAATTCCCACTCTTATCCGCTGATTTTCCTTGACCTCGCGGCGGGGTATCGCCTCGAAAATATCAACTGCCCGCTTATAGGTCCGGTTAACGTCGCGGATAGTCTCGCACTTTTCAAACATTTTTACAATGTCTTTCCACGCCTTTGAATAGTCGCCCTGATTTATCTCATAGGCGCGCAATATCTTCATGCGCTTTTCGAGTTTATCCATTTTTTTGATCAATATATAGCAAAACAGCGCCAGACCGAGAAGCTTGCGGTTCGGGGTACCGTTTTTGACGGTTTTTACCTTCTCGTAAAACGCGTGAAAATCCTGGAACATGCTGTCAAAAACCACTACGCGGGTGTTAAAGCCGAGTTCGCTAAGCACCTTTTGGTGCACGTCGGGATACATTCCCGCGCGGCAAGGGCCCGCGCCGCCCGAGGACACAATGAGCTCCGCGCCCTTTTGAGCGCACTCTATGTAGGTTCCCATCATTACCTTAAACGGAAAGCAGATAAATTCCGGGCTGTACTTCACGCCCAGCTCCATGGTTTTCTGCGATGGCGGGTCGGGCATTATCACCTCATGGCCAAGCTTTTCAAGCAGCTTTTTGTAGCCCGTCACACAGCCCATATGCGGAAAAGATGTTTTCATTTAATAAATCACCTCTCGTTAACCTTGCGTATTTTTCTCTTGATCATATCGGTAAACGCCTCAATTCTGGTCTGCAAATGGCTCTCGCCGGTATGCTCGTCTATTCTCAGCGTCATGAACGGCACGCCCGAATCGGCGTAATCGTGCTCGATCTCCTTGCCGACGATCGAGTCAGGGCCGCAGCCGAAGGCCGTGATGTGGATCAGACCCTGAACATTCATGTCCTTGATCATGACCGTCGCCGCCTGATAGAGCTTATCCGGGAATGTCCAGAATATGCGGCGGGTCTCCTCACTGCGGTGTTTGAGCAGCATCGCGGGCTCGATCATGTCGAAAGTTATAACGTTCACGTCAAGCTCGCGCAGCTTTTTTATTATGTTCATGCTGATAAACGGATCATAAACGTTGTAAATATATCCCAAAAGACCGATCGTGGTCTCGGATCTCGGTATTTTAAAGTCCTCGAACTTTTTGCCCTCAAACATTACCTCCGCCGCCTCGTCAAGCGTGAGGCCGCGGATGCAGAGACCGCGGAAGGTTTCAAAGTCGCTTATCGCGCCCTTGAGCGCATCTTTAAATTTTCGGCTCGGTATTCCGAGCTTTTTGGCAATCGGCAGATAGCATTTGAGGTCCGCCGTGTCCTCGCGGCGGCAGTCGATGTCAATAGTCAGCAGCTTCGCTTCGGGGATCGTCTTTTCAACCAGCTCGGGAAGGCCAATATATTTCGGGCAGAACCAGTAGCCCTTTTCAATATGCACAAATCGGGGACAGAATATGTAGTCAACTTCTTTTTCAATCAAGTTTATAACGTGGCCGTTATATATCTTTATCGGAAAGCATATTTCCGGGACCGTGACCGCTATGCCTTTTTGGACCAAGTTTTTGGTCGATTGGTCAGATATGACAACCTCGCAGCCCAAACGCTCAAACAGCGACCGCCAGAGCGGATAGTAAAACTGAAAAAGCAGTGCCCGCGGTATTCCGATTTTCAAAAAATCACTTCCATTCCTGTTCTGAAAACTACCATTTTATATTATATGCCTGTGAGTCCGTATAAAAACCCACGTTATTTATTGTACTATTTTTTTTGAATTTTGTCAATAGAATAGAAAAGAACAGACTGACAAAATAAGCGGTTTTATGCCGCAATATTTTATACATTCTTGCAATCCGCGCAAAACATTTCGTTTATTCTTAAGAGCTTGAGCAAAAAGTAAGGCGGCAGGCCTTGGGGCCTGCCGCCGTAAATTTTTCGGCTTACTGATAAGCAACGATCATGTATTTCTCGTCGCCGTTGTTAACCTTTACAAATACCTTGTCGCCGATCTCGATATCGAAGGGCTCGCCGACTCTGATCTCCTTCTTGGTCTGATCATAGATGTAGATCTCGGTACCGTCTGTGGGATATGTTCTGTACCACTTCATGTCGTCAAACTTGGATGTGGCGATCATGAAGTAATCATACGCCGCTGTTACCTCAGCGTAGATAGCGCGGATATCCTCACCGGATGTGATGTTGTAGCTTGTAGCCTCGCCGTTCTCGTTCCACTCGCCGTAAGGCTCGCCGTTTACTATTCTGTTAGTATAGTTGAACAGGAGTCTGCACGAGTTGAGGTAACCGTTAGCCGTGGTGTTGTACTGGATAACATCACCGCGCTTCAAGTCGTTAACCGATGTGATCTCATCAGCGGGAATATTAACGCCGATATCGCTGATCGAAGTTCTGGGAACAACGGTCTCGTCGATCTTGATCGTCTTCTTCTCGCCGCCCTGCCAGCCAACGATCTCGGTTATGGACATCTGCTGGTCAGCATCCCAAGCCTGCGCGATCTCGTCTATCAGCATTACGCCGGCCGTATTTGACAGGTTGCTGGGGTTAACGTCCTTAACAACGAGCGCGTTTGCAACGCCGTTGCGAATGTCGTAAATGGCAACCGAATATGAATCCTCTGTCAGATCGTCAAGAGTCAGCAGTGAGTAGTCCTCATCACGCTCGCGATCCTCATAAGGAACGTTGAAGATAACCGTGTCGTTTGTGATGGCGCATGTCTGCATCAGGTGGTTGGCGTAAGGCGTTGTGCCTTCAAAGTACTTGCCGAACAGATCCGAGCTGGGCAGCGCGTTGGTGTAATCGGGCGCATAGTAGAGCGTTCTTACCTCGTCATTGCCGTTGATCTCATATGTTACCAGCTGAGGCGTCGCGAATACCTGAGCGAACAGGGAGTCGCTTGACGCGAGACGCTGAACGTCAGCGTTGTTTGCAATGTTTGTCAGAACCTTGCTGGCCGATCTGTAGGTCTTGATATCACCGTTCATGTCAAGGATCTTAACGAAAAATCTTGAGTCGAACGAACCCTCGTCAACGCCGAAGTCGATCAGGTAACCGTAATTGCCTGCGCCTGTTCCGGCAGCGTTTGTGCCGGCAATTCTGCCGTCATACGTCAGCTGGAAGTCGCTCTGGAAGCCGGGTGTGATCTTCTTTTCAAGATACAGCGACTTGTAGTAGGGCTGGCCGTTGATCGTGTAAACGTCAAACGTGCCGTTGCTGTACTCCTCGGAATATACCGCCGTAACCGATGCATCCTCGATGATGTCTCTTGATACATATGCTGTGATATACATGCCGTCCTCACTTACAGAATAAGTGATAACATCGTTCTTCTTCAGGTCCTTAGGATCAATGTCCTGACCGTTCAGAGTAAGTCTTGTGTGATAGGAATCCTCAAAATATACGGGAGACATCTTGCTCGTCATGTTGTTCTGGAATATAACCTGATACGTTGACTGGTTATATCTCTCAAACAGGCCGTCAAACTGCTCTTCGATGAGAACCGCGTCAGCCGAGTTTGTCATGCTGTGGCAAATGATCTTAACATGGCCCTGGCCGATAAACAGAGGCTTATCCGTGAGCTTTGTTGTTGTGGCAACGCCGTTGTAGGAAACCTGCGCGTTTGTCAGATCAATTGTTCTTGATCTGCCGTTCTCGTCATCATAAGAGATAGACGTGTTCGTGAGGTTTGTGATGCTCTTTGCGTCAATGTCGTAAACCGTGTTGTAGCTGTCGCGGGGCTCGAAATACGCAATGTAGTTTCTTCTGTAGCCTGATACGTCTTCCATGTAATAGAAGTTAACCGCGTAGCCTACATAAGACTCCATATCGAGCGAGTCGTCAAACTGATATGTTACCGTGCCGAGCTCAACGTTTCTCGCGTTGTCAACGTCGGCGAATACGTCGGAAATTATAACCTCGTTGTCGAGCTGTACCTCAGCGTTGCCGAGATATGAATAGTATGTGCCCTGAATGATACCTCTCGCGCTGATCATCTTGTATGTCTCGGAAAGCAGGGTCTTTGTGCTCTGGATAACCTGGATCTGGCCGCCGTTTGAATCATATGTTACGGTGTCCATGATGTAAGCCTGCATAGCGTTTCTTACCATTCTGGACATCTGCATGGCGTTCATCGAGTTGGTGTAGCTCAGGCTCAGGCCGTTGTAAACGCCTTGTCTGAGAGCGAATGATGTGTAGCCCTCGGGATATCCGCCGTTTGTAGCGTCGCAGGCTCTCTGATAGCCCAGCGCGCACATGATCATCTTGGAAGCCTCGTTAACGATGATGGGATCGTTGGGTCTGAAGATCGAGTTGCCGTCGCCCTGGAGAATTCCGATCTCTGTCAGATAGCAGATAGCGGGATACGCGGGATTTGAGTCGTCAACGTCGCTGTAAGGCGTCTGGCCGTATCTGGGATAACCCGCGGTGTTGGCCTTGAGCATCTTGGCAACGATCGTCGCGAAGTCCGCTCTTGTTACCTGCTCTGTCTGCCAGTAACCGTCGGGGAGCATCTCGAAGAGACCGAGACCGTAATCAAATCTGTAGTCCTCTGCGAACTGTACGTCATCATTGGGGAGCGAAGCCATTGTCGCAGCCGTTGTCGAGCCGACAACCGCTTCAGCGGCTTCCTGGTCGGTGGTTGTTGTTACTACTTCTCCGCCTTCCGCGGCCGCGTCGGCCTCGGGCGCGGCTGTTGCTTCAGCCGCGTCGGGAGCCTCAGTCGCCTCTACCTGCTCGGTATCGGCGGGGGCTGCTGTCGGGTCGGTTTCATCGGCAAACGCTACCATACTGAATACGCTCAGAATCATAGTGAGTGCCAACAGAATTGATACTGCTTTTTTAAAATTACTCATTAACAGATCCCTCCATATTTATTAATCCGTATATTATTTTAGCTGACTGGGCGCGTTCCGCAAATCCCTTCGGGTCAAGCAGGCCGCCGCCTACGCCATTAATTATTTCTGCGCAATACATCTTCTCGACAGCCTCAACAGCGTAATCGCTGATGCTCGCCTGATCCGTGAACTCCGCATAGGGGATCTTCGCGGGAACAGTCTTGCCGAGAGCCGTAACGGTTCTGTATGCCATAACCATCATGTCTTCACGCGTGATGTTGTCGTTAACGCCGAAGCTTCCGTCGTCGTAGCCGTTTACGACTCCGAGAGCGACCGCCTTGCCGACCGGAACGGTGTACCACTGATCCGCCGCCACGTCTGTGAAGTCTGCGGCTGACGCCGTGGTGTCCTGTCCGAATGCGCGCATGAGCATTGTGGTGTACTCCGCTCTTGTCACGTTCTGTCCGGGTGAGAACTTGCCGTCGCCGGTTCCGTTAACGATGCCCATAGCCGACAGCGCGTTGATGGACTCTTCAGCCCACTCATATCCGGTCAGATCCGTATACTGTGCGGGCGCGGCGCTCGCCGCGGGTGCCGCTGTTGCGTTGGGATCAGCCGTAGCGTTCGGGTCGGGTGTGGCCGTCGCGGTCGGGTTGGTGGTGATACCACTGCCGCCGCCACCGCCGCCACCGCCGCCGGAAGGTCTTGTAGATCCGTCCGGAACGGGCGCGGGATCAATCGCAACTGAGCCGTCACCTGTTGAAACCTTTATGCTTTCAACGTTTACCCATGAATAACCGTCATTACGCGACTTGAGTTCGATCTTACCGATGTTGTACGGCGGGTCGATGTTAATGCTGAACTCACCGAGTTTATAATCGGCAATAACCTTGCCCGCTTCGTCGGTGATAGTAACAGACGCCTTGTTGCCGAGCGAGTCAACAACAATCTTGATCGTCTGGTACTGAGCCGAGCCTTTCTGATAATACCAGAGGGCGTGCAGCGTCTTGTCGGTATCAGCCTGGTCGGAGAATATCGCGTCTCCGAAGGGCGTTGTCAGCTTGTATGTTGATAGAGCATAGCCGGTCGCCTGCAGACTGTTCATTGAAGAATCAGTCTCCGATGTGTACGCGTCGCCCGCGCTCGCAAACGGCAGGACATATTCATGTCCGTCCTCGCCCATAACATCCAGATCATCCTTTGTCTTCGGAGTGTTGGGAATGCTGTCGATTGCGAGGTCGCCCTGCTTGGGCGTTCCGGTCGTTCCTATGTTATAGGTTCCGACCTCAGTCGTGCCGAACTTCAGAACGGGCGTCTCGATCGTGCCGTCAGCTCTGTCGCCGTGGAACGAACGTTCAGAGTCAACGTCCTTGTCGATACGCGTTACCTTGTTGGGTCTTGACGAAGCGTCAAGATATACGGAGAACGCGGAATCCCAAAGCTCCGTCTTGGTCGAGTCTTTATCCTCGTTTACATCCGGATCCTTGAAGAAGTTGAGCTGCCATGTGTTGTGCTCGGTCGTTCCGGTCTTTGTCATATCGCTTGTGTTCTTGAATATCATACCGTTCAAGGCGTCGGTCTGCTTCTGATACAGAACCTTGAGCTTGACTTCGTATGTCATCTTGTCTTCCTGCGTTACGGGAAGAGTGAGGTTGGTGTTAACACCGTGAGAGTTCGTCTCGTCAAGCATCTGCAGAACGTTTTCGCCTGTATCGGGGTCCTTCTGGATAGATACCTGACCGCCCAGGATATACATGAAGCGCTTGGTCAGGAAGTCGTATCTTTCTTCCTCTGTCATTGAGGGGAAGTCGAAGTCGTACAGAACTCCCGAAGGCGTTGTCTCGATAACTCTCGAGGGCGTCTTGCCGTTTATGTTTGTGGCTACAACCAGGATATAATACTTGATATTGTTCTCAAGACCTGTTATAACCTGCTTATTGGTCGTCATGCTGAGACCGGTCAGCTTGTTCGCGTAAGCGTTGTAATCCTGACCGTGGTCAACCGTGTCATAGTAGATCTCGTAGCCCTCGTCGGTCGCGGGGTTGCCCGACCAGTTAATTCTTACCTGGTTCAGGTAGGGAACAACGCCGCTGGCGGCTATCTGAGGCTCGGACGGCATTATCGCCGATCCCTCGGGCTTAGGCTCGGTCTTGAACGTCATATCATCATTTTCGGTCACGGTGACCTGACCAAACTCATCAGTCGTCGTTACTCTGTAATAATAATTTGTGTCGGGCTGCAGATCCTCAAGCGTAACCGCGTGATATGTGTGATATCCGTCGGGCGCGTTGCTGTAGTCAACAGCGATGCTCTTGGTGTACTTGCCGGGCTCTGTGCCGTAATCCATAACGCATGTGGCTCTGTAGGCTGTGTTCCAAGAGATCTCAGCCGATGAATAACCGAGTCTGTTGGGCGCGATATCCTGATTTCTGCTGTCGCCGCGGATTATCTTAAAGTTCTCGGCAACCGCGGGAGTCATATCAATGTCAACGGGCTCATCGTCAGCCATGAAGTTGATGTACTCCTCAAGATAGGTATAGCCGGTGTCGGGATTGATCTTTGTCGCCAGATATTCGGTCGTGTCCCAACCTCTGTATTCCTTGTACCAGTTGGGGATACCGTCGCCCATGCCGTCCCAAGGAATTTGTCTTACCGTGTACTCGGGCACAAACTCAAAGTCCTTAAGATTTCCCGAAGCCTTCGCTTCCTGGAACTCGCTGTAGTTACTGTAGCTTGTGAGGTAAGGATACTTGTTCAGCATGTAGTTGAGCATGAAGGGAGCAACGGGCTTGTAATCTTCCTCACCCGCGTGTCTCGCGTCTCTGTCATATACCCACTGTGCGGGGATCAGATCCGCAACCGTTCTCTTAACGGCGGTGTAAACCGGTTCAACGCTCTTAACTTCATACTTCGTCTCGTCGATCGTGTCGGGATTTGTTGTTGTGTAGAAGCTGCCTGTAGCCGGGTCGTAAACAGTGTACTGGAGCACCTTTCCGGGCGCGCCGCAATACTCGCCCCACCAGTCGCCTATCTCAAAGTCTGTGAGGTAGTCGGCATGGTAACGACCGGCGGCGTTGGGATTGGTCTCGGTGTTCACGTCGGTGTTCTCATCCCAGTTGATCGGGATATTGCCGGAACCCGTCGCGCCTTTGATCGCGGGGCCGGCGCCCTGGATCATGTTCCAGCTTCTGCTGGTCTTGTAGTTCTGGGGCTCGCCGTATGAATATCCCGAAGATGAATTCTCGTCGTACTGAACAGCGCGGTGCGATGTGTAGTCAACGGGAACCATAACGGTGTTGCCGTTCTCGTCGAGCTTAGGCTCGGTAAGTCTCGCCTCGAGCTGATTAAAGAAGGGAGATACCTGGCTCTTTGTCAGGCTGACCTCTTTTGTGTTTCCGCTCTTTACTTCCGCCATGATCATGGTGTCGTAAAGGTCGCGCGCGGGCTTGGTCGCGCCCATGCCCTGGCTGAGGCCTTCCTCATCAAGAGCGTATCTTACGAGCGTGTTGTCAAGACCTTCGCCGACAACCTGAATTACGTCGCCGCGGGGCGCGGGAAGCGGATAATCCATATAAGCGATGGTAGCAGCCGTCGTGTTCTTGTTGTCGTTGTCATAAGATCTGGGGTCGTTGTCCCACTCATCAAGAGTCATGCTGCTCAGATCGGCAACCTTGCTGCTGCCTTCGTCGCGTCCGAATTTCATTATGCCCTTCGAAGGAACCGAGCTGCTGATGATCGTGGCGCTCGCGACCTCGCTGAAACCGTTGTCGGTGCCGCCCGATGTGTAGTTGTTGGCATAGTAGGCGATTACGCCGCCGGAATACGCGCGGCCTCTGCCTATTCTGTAAGGCGTGGCGTTTGACATCGTGTTGCCTTTGCGGGCGAAGTTGTCATGAACACTGTATTTAGCGTTTCTGTTCTGAGCCTCATAGTTATAAATATCAAATCCGTTTCCGCAGTTGAACAGCAGAACGTTGTAAGTGTCTACCCAGTTGGCGTCAACCAGACGCGGCGTACGCTGAGTACTGTCGCCCAGCATTGTCTTGATAAACGAAACTCTCGAAGAACCCTCGTTTATCGCGCCGCCGTATGAGTGGCCGCCCTTCTCATGCGTGGAGTTGATCGTAAGACCCTTGCCCATCAGCATGTTCTGGAAGGTTACGTTTCTGCCCGCCATACGGAACTCCATATCGATCGCCCACTGGAATGTGCAGTGGTCAACGATAAGGTTGGTGGTCGAGCCGATGCTCATCGGGTCGGTCTGATTATAGATACCGGTAGGCTGAACGTCGCCTATTCTTATTCTTATGTTTCTGATTATAACGTCGTGGGTCGAGCTTACGTCAAGTCCGTATCCCTTCAGCGTGATGCCGGGATAAGGAGCCGTTTGACCCGCGATCGTTACGTTCGCGCCCTTAACGCCCTTGAGCGAAAGGTTCGCGCCGTAGTTTGTCATATCGATAACGCCGCCGACATCAAACACGATGGTTCTGGCGCCCGTCATCTCCTCAACGCCGTACTGGAACGATCCGGGACCGGAAGCGTTAAGGTTCGTAACGTGGTAAACCTGACCGCCGCGGCCGCCTACCGAATACTGGCCGTAGCCCTCGGCGGACGGGAACGCCTTGACATTATCTTTCGGAGCGATCGTTAAAACGATGTCACGGCTTGCCGACTGACCTTTAACCGTTGAGGTAACCGTCAGCGTAACGGTTGAGCTGAAGCCGTTTGTAGGTCTGTTAACGCTGGCCGTGTAGCCGCCGAGGTCCTCAACGGGAAGATTATCCTCGTTGCCCTCGCCGTCGCCCGAGCCGTCTGTGTCACTTACATAGTCGCCCTTCTTGATGCTTACAACATTGCTGTCGGACGTCTCCCATGTGAGAGTTCCGAATTCGCCCTTGGCTTCAAGATAGAATTCGCTCTGACGAACATTGGCGGGATCAATTCCGCCGATTATGGCGTTGTTAACATCATAGAGAGCTTTCTCGGCATCTGTTGCCGGGTCCTCTTCAACGAGACTGAGATCAAACGTCTTTATCGCGCTGCTGCCTTCGTAGGTCGCTGTGGCGGCCAGCGTGAATTCCGAGATGCCCGTTCCGTTGAATGGAGGCTTTTTAACCGTTACAACGCCCGTGGCGTTGTCAACGCTCAAATAATTCGCGTCCGACGAATCGTATGTGATAACCGAACCGTAATAGCCCTTTACCGGCATGGTGAAGCCGGTCGAAACATTTGACGCGTCAAGCTTGTTGCCGTCGGCGTCAACCGCGGGCAGATCGATCATGTCAACATCCGCCTGAGCGATAGTCTGCGGGTCGCCGGGCTCTGCCGACGAAACCTTCGCGGTCAAAGTCTTTGTGGCATTCGCCGCGCCCTTCGTGACTGTCGCGGTGAGAGTAACCTGAACGCTCTGCTCACCCGAATACGCGGGACGCTTAACGGTCACATGACCGTTTTCATTGTTAACCGAAAGGATGTCCGCGTTTGACGATTCCCATGTTATAACCGAACCGAACTCACCCTTGACCGGCAGATCAAAATCCGCCGTGATGTCTCCGGACTCGCCGGGGATTGCAAGAGCGGCCGCGTCAGCCGCAACGGAGTCCTCGTCGTTCTTTGTCGCCTCTTCGCCCTCAGCCGCGGTAACTTCTCCGTCCTCATGGGCAAAGAAAGCATCCGCGTCAGCGGCATAGAGACCGGACTCTTCGGACTCGTCCGCGTAGATTTCCTCTCTCATTTCATCTGTCAGCTCAGTCTTGTTGCCGTCGGCATCAATCATAAAGCTGACGTCTTCCTCATCAACATTGCTGTCTTCCCGGGTTTCAGTCTGCGCCGGCGTAGGGTCATCCGATCTATCCGCCTCAGCGGCAAATGAATAGATGGGACCTGCCTGCAGTACAAGCATCAACGACACAAGAAGAGCAAGCACAGCTGACAGCTTCTTTTTAAGCATTTAAATTCCCCCTATTATATAGTGTTAATTATTTATCTAAATTAGATCGCCGCATCAAAATGCTGCGGCACAGCCGATCGCTAAGCTTCTTCGACGGCGTCGGGAGCATCAGCTTCTTCTGCCTCGTCGGATTGCTGAGACACGGTCTCCTCGGAAGCTGTCTCCTCGACAGCTTCCGCGGTTTCTGTTTCTTCTTCCTCAACAGCCTCGACTGCAGCTTCCTCGGGAGCCGCCGCGTCGATCGTTACTTCCTCCTCGGGCTGTTCCGCGACTTCCGCGGCAGAGCCCGCATGCTTTACGGTAAATCCGGCAACATAAACATCACTTCCGCTGCCTGTCGGCAGTACGCCGGTGATGAATACGCATGTTCCGGCCTTTACGGTGATCGTGTGAACTGTCTGCTGCGCCTCACCGATGTACAAGCCGCATGATCCGGGTCTTGTGCCCATACCTATCGTCTTGCCGGCTGCCGCCTCGGAGTAAACCGTGATCTCGGCGTCATACGCGGGCATTACTGCCATGTATGCCGTCGATCCCGCCAGACGGAGACAATTCTTTTTAGCGCCAAGACTTCCCACAACGCTGGTGCCCATCTGTGAGCTAAAGCTGTGTTTTCCGGAGAGATATACGTTGTTATCCATCAGATATATCTCGCCGCCTTGTTCTGTCGAAATATAATCTTCTACAGCGAACTCAAGGTCGGTCGTAACAGCCTTGAGCTGCGCGGGAGGATCAGCGGGAGTCTCGGAAACGAAGTCCGCAGATATGATCGCGTCGCTCGAGGGAACTGTCACGATATACTCGCCCGTGGGGTTTCCGTTGCTGTTCATAACAGGCTGCGCTTCCGTGACATTGCCTGCTGTGTCAGTAACCGTGACACGGCTCAGCTCATAACCCATGTTGGGCTTTGCCGATACCATGAATGTCTCTCCCTCATACGCAGTGTATTCGCTGTCGTTGTATGTCGTCAGTTTAATGTTGTCATAATATACGTTTCCGCTGGTCGCCTCGGCAAGTCTGATCTGCTTGATAGACTTGTTTCTGCCGGTTACAAACGGAGCCATATCCGAGCTGATCTCCGCGGTCGCCATTGTGGACGATGCGGAATAGCTTCCGTTGGCGCTGTGTCTGTAATACTCAACCGTGACTGTGTTGTCGTTGGTGTTGCCCTTGATATAAACCTTGAACCATCTGCCGTCCTCAAACTCGTTCTTGCTGAGCATGGTCGCGGTTCTGGAGGCCTTTGAATCGGTCAGCGTCAGATCAGCCGCGTCGCTTGTTACATAAATTCTGTCCTTAAGGTTCGTCATATGGAAGAACGCGTTGCTGTTTCCACCGGCTGTCGCTTTGCCTGTCGCCGCGTCAACGGGATCAGCCGCGTTGTCAAGATAGGTTCTGAACGACTGGTTAATTCCGCCCTTGGTGTAGATGTCATATGACAGTGTGAACGGGCCGTCAACCGCGTTGTCAAGCGCGTACAGAACTTCCTTATCCGATACCATCATCTTGTTGGTGGAGTTGCCCTTGGCCTCTTCCGAAGTCTCAACGGCTGTGGGAGTCAGACCTGTCTCGGACGAAACGGTTCCGTCATATGAAACAGCCCAGCCGCCTCCGCTGCTTGCCAGGAAATTCTCTGTGCTGCTCATCACGGGCTCGGTTATCATTGAGTTTCCGGGCGTTACCGTTATCGTGCCGTTGTCGGGCTGAACCGCGCTTACGGTGTGCGTGTCAGCGTTTTGCGGAACGCAGCGCGCAGAAACCTTAACGTCCTCATAAGGCATCACGAACGAGTATACGGTGTCACTCTCTTTGGTAACCGTAAGGCTCGGGCTCGTGTATACGCCCGCTACCTTGCAGCCGTCGTTCGGCTGAACAGAAACGGTAACCTTTTCGCCCATAGTCTGCTCAGCGTCTGATGTCGCTGAACCGTTTGTAACCTCGCCTATGCTTACCTTATGCTTAACTGACGGATCGGGCGTCGGGACCGGAGTAGGCGTGGGCATTACGAAGTCCTCGCCGTAGTACATGATAATTCCGTAAATATTAATTCCCTGATTGCCCTTAAACGTCAGCGTGTCCGGTCCGCCGGTATATTCGAATTTGCACGTCGGCGCCGCGCCGTCAAGGCACATAAAGTCATCGACCCAGATCTTGCCGGATGAATCCTTAACATCATATGTTCTGTCCGCGCTGGAAGCCGAAACCGCGTCGATAGTGATCTCGCACGGGCCGTATACCTTAAAGTGAATTTCGTTTGTTCCTATCTTCAGACGGTTTGCGTAAGATCTCGTGGTTCCGTCGGACATTTTGCTTTCCATGAATGTCTTTTTGGAGCTCGGCTGATCCATATCACTGTCCTTCGAAATCGAAAGGCCGTCAAAGTCTTTGTTCGCCGGGAGCTTATTGCCCACATACTCGGCAAACTGCGAATAGTCAAACTTATACGCCTGATAGCCGGGTCCCTGATCGGGATCCTCCATAACCGGAGCCGCCGTCGCGGGAGGCACATCACTCTCCTCGCCCGCGGTGAAGTATACCTCGAGCTGCATTGTTCCGTCCTGAACGCCCGCGGGCAGTGTGAACGTTACAACGCCGTTTACCATAGTCGTGTTTGTGATCTCTGTTTTCTCGCCGGTAACGCTTGAAATATAGCTGAGCGATTTCACCGCTCTTACCTTATAGCCGTCGGGCGAGATGACCTTAAGGCTTACGGTCTCGCCGGGGATCGCCTTTGCGGGTATGGCTATAACCGTTCCGTTCTGCGTTGAGCCGATCGTAACGTCGGGCATTGTGACCTCGGATGCCGCGTAGTCCGCGTCAACCTGCCAGCCGGCGTATAATGTCGTGTTTGTTTTTATCGGAGTATTATCAAAATCAAACTCCGCCGCCGCGGTCGGGCTTGCGCGCCAACCGGTAAAGGTGTAGTGGTCACGCGTCGGAACCTCCGCGGGTTTTGCCGCGTGTCCGTCAGTCTTGACTGTCTGGCTTGCGATCTCGGTAACCTTACTCTCAACGCCGAGGCTGTCAACAACCGTTACATAGCCGCCGTTCAAATTGAACGAAACCGCAGCCTCGCCGTTCTTGTACCAGCCCGCGTAAAGCGTCATGCCGGAGGTAACTCTGTCTGTGTTGATGTCCCACTTCTGGGTATCGTCCAAATCGTCGGCCGCCTGCTTTGACTTGTACCAGCCGTTAAACGTGTATGTAATAACCTCGGGTTCCGCTCCCGCTGTGGGAACGGGGCCTTCCTCGGTGCGCGTCGCCGTCGGCTCGGCGCCTCCGATCACACTGTTCTTTGAAACCGTGACCGAGGTTGTCTCTCTGCCGTTCGCGAATTTTCCGCCGTTGGCGTTAAACGTAACGCTGACGCCGTTGTTTCCGCTGCCGCTGCCGCCGGGGCCGCCGCCGCTGACGCTCGGCGCATAGCCGCCGCCGTTCGCGCTGCCGCCCAGACCGCCGGTTACAACAGTTCCGGCGCTTACGTCATTCTGTCCGGGAACCGTTGTGGCTCCGGGCTGTGTGCCAACGTTTGTAATGCCGTCAAGCACCTTTACGACCTCCGCGCGTGTTATGCTTGCCGCGGGACGGAAGGTGTTGTCCTCGGGATAGCCGTTGATAACGCCGGTGCCGACAAGAGCCGTAACCGCCGTCTCCGCCCAAGGCGAGATCTCCGCGCTGTCCGCGAAGGTGATAAGGCCGTGCGAGTTTACCTGATAAGCACGCTGGAACATAGCCGCGGCTTCCTCACGCGTTACGTTGTTGTCAGGCTTAAACGTGCCGTCCTCATAACCGCCGATAACGCCGGCCGCAACGCATTTTTTGAGGTCCTCCGTGTACCAGTCGTCCGCCGCGACGTCGCTGAAATTAATATCCGCGGACGCGGTGTACTGTCTCGCTGTGGAAATGACCTTGGCAAGCTCCGCTCTTGTTATGTTGTTGTCGGGCTTGAATGTGCCGTCGCTGTAGCCGTTCACGACTCCGGCGCCGCTCCATTTGTCAATAACGCCCTCTGCCCAGTGACCCTGAGTGTCGCTGAACGAGGCGGCGGAGACAGTGACAGCACCGAATGTGGTGAATACCAGCGCGAGCGCCAGCAACAATGCCATAGTCTTACTAAACTTTCTCATTACTATTCCCCCTATTTTAAATAATCATAATTTTATCAATATTAAGACGGGAGTGCAAAATGGCATACCACCCCCTATACAGTTAAACTCATTATACAACATTTTTGAGGATTAGTCAATCCGCGTAAAATAAAGAGGCAATTATTCATTAGTTTTTAATAATTTTTTGCTATTATTGCGTGAATATCCTTTAAAAAATCAAAATTCACGGCAAAAAAAGAGCGCCCGCGAGCGCTCCGTTCGGATCACATCCAGTCTTTTACATATCTGTCATAGAACTGTTTCTTATATCTTTCGACGCATATGTCCTCAACAACCACATTGATGTCGGGCACGCTGTTTTCCTCTTTCTGCTGAATGAACTGCATAAAGCGCGGCCCAAGCAGATTGTTCATCAAAAAATACTCTTTTGTTTTCTGGTTCGCGAAAACAATGAACATTATCGAGGTGAGCTGCGACCATGTCATAACAAAATGCTTGTTCTCAATGACCGACATTCTCGGCGTCGAAATTCCGCACCTCTCGCCGAACGCTTTCTGCGAAAGCCTCAAAAGCTCGCGTATTTTCGGAAGATGCTCCGCAAGCTCAACGCACATCTCGCGCTTTTCCTTTTCAGTTAACTCTACCATTGATGTAACCTCCCTTTATAGCCTGCCTCTGTTAGTCGGGAGACGTATACCGCCTCCGTTTTCGAGATTAAATTAATTTTATCACATCGCAAAGCGCTTGTCAATACGAAAGACAGACTGCCGTTTTGCGGCAGTCTGTCTGATTTTACGAAATTTGCGGAATTATTCCTCAACTATCGCAAGGAGCTGAACTTCGCCCTGATAGAGGTAAAGCAGAACCTTGGCGGGGTTGGAATATGTCACATACGACGAGATCGTGTCAAGCGTGACAAGTCCGTCCGCGGTAACGTCGTTGATCTTGCGAACGCTTCCGGTGTTGTCGTATCTCAGGATCGTCGCTCTGTTGAAGCTGAGCGCCGAAATGGTGTACTGGGTCTCGTTGTCGAGATTGTCGCCGTAGTTCGCGATCGTGGGAACAACAACCATACCGTCGTTGGAGTTGGACGCGTAAACGCTTCCGTAGATCACGCAGTAATCGGCGGTGAACCACTGACTCGGCGAGTCTTTGCCGGTGTCAACATAACCCTGGTTCGACGGATAGAGACGGTTCTTGCTGTCGAATACCGCGTATCCGTATGAATCCTCGCCTATTCTGTAAATATCACCGATTTCGAGGCTGCTCATCAAGCCTCTCGAGTTCTCGGAAACTCTTCTGTTTGTCTGTTTTGCGGAGGATCTTGTTACCTCAAATCCCGTGAGGTCATAAATGTACTCTCCGTTCTCATAGGTCTGGCCGGGTCTGTCGGAAACTACCATGATGGGCGAATTGTCGTCAACCTCCTGCGCGGACGCGCCGCCGTAAACAACAACCACTCTCGCGGAGTTGGCCGTTGAAACATCAAACGCCTCAACCTTTGAGTAGGTCCTGTTGTTGCTGAAGTAGCCGCGATCCCTCTTGAAGAAGCTGTCCTGATCCCATCTCTTTGACTCCTCGGGAACAACGAACACGACCGTTCCGGACTCAACCGTTATGTTGGCGCTTCCGTTGCTCAGTCTGTATCCGGAATAAGTAACGTTAACGTCGCCGCTCTTCGGGTTCAGTCTGTCATATTTGTAAAGCTGGTTTGAAACCACCTCGTGACCGTTGTTCACGTTCGTCTCGCCCGTTACGGTATAGATGTCAGTGATCGTGTTGCCGGTCGCGGTGTATTTGATTACCTGCTGAATGTCGGTGCCGTCGCTCGTGCCGGCGTACTGATAGCTCGCGCCGGTATAAAGAGCGTTCAGGAAGTCGTCGATATTACTGTATGACTGACCGTTTATTCTTGTCGATCTCTTCACATAGTAATCGCCTCTGGTTCCGTTCTGGCCGAGAATTCTGAGGCTCAGATCCTCAACATTCTGTCCGAACAGGCTGCCGCCCGCGTCATACGCGATGAGATAACCGTAATTGGTGTTGGCGTTCGCCTCGGCACTGTTCCTGTTATACGCGAAAATGTCGCCGTTGATATCAAGAGCATAGGTTCCGGAGTCCGAAGCCATGGGCTCGTCAATGCGCTTGTTGTTGCCGCGCGCAGCCGCGTTGGGCATCCACGGCGCAGCCTCCGAGAAGTTGTAAACCTGGCCGTTGACCGTCATATCCTCGCCGCTGTATACCGAAGTTACCGTGCCCGTTACCTTGTCGGACACAACGACCGCGGTCGCGTAGGACACTCCGCCGTTGTTGGGGTTGCTGGCCGCATAGCAGACAACGTCGCCCGTGGCGATCGAACCGAAGTCGATCTTCTCGCCGCTCTTTCTGATTATGTTGATGTTCTCTCTGTCGGAGTCAAGATAAAGTCTCGCGTTCTCGCCCTCTCTGGTAACATTATCGGTTATCGAGCGCTCGGTCGTCATCTTGCTGCTGACATAGTAAACGCTGTAGTCCCAGATGTTAATTATATTGAAGGTACCGGTGTTGTCGGAGTCAAGCAGCGAGATAGTGCCGACCGCGGGGATCATGCTTGTGTTAAATCTGCTGGAGTCGGCGTTCGCTCCGTAGAGCTTTCCGTTGTAGATAACGATATTGTCGTTCGCGAGGTTCGCATTTGCAGTGCGCGAATTCGAGTCGGGATAATATCTGATAACGCCGTTTGTCGACTCGTTCGGGTCGATCATGCTCGATTTGAGCTCCAATGTCGTGTTGTTTGTCTTGATCTCATAGCTGAACAGTGAGCGAACCGGATTGCCCGCCGTGCTCTTCGCGTAGAAGAAATCGATCTGATAGCCGAGCTTGTCCTTGAAGTCCGCGACATTATCAACCGCGTAGGTGTGGACCTCATAGTTGTTTGTCTCGGGCTCGCGGGCTCTGATCTGTATCTGGTTGTCATGCATTGTGACATCGGGGTTGTCAAGGCTTGTAACGTCGTTCGCCGAGATGTAGCCGGTGTTCTTTACATAACCGAGATAGTCGCCCAGCAGGGTCTTGTTGGTGAGCATTCCCGACTCAACGAGACTGATGTTAAGCGAGTCGTAAAGCATCTGTGCGATGCACGCGCGGCTCGCGGGGCTTCCGACATTGCCCATGTTCTGAGCGTTCTTGATTATGGTCATCGTTCTGGCCTGATTGATATAGTCGGTGTACCAAGGCTCCGCGTTTGTGTCAACATACGCGCCGTAGCCGAGTGCGCACACAACCATCTTGACCGCCTCTTCATACAGAACGTTGGCGTTGGGCCTGAACGTGTTGTCCTCGGGATAGCCGTTTATTATGCCGTTCCTGTAAGCGGTGTTAATGTTGGGGATGGCCCACGAGATCGATGTGTCCGTATCCGAAATATCCGTGAACGGAAGATCAGCCGCGGATGTCGAGCCGACGCTGCCGGCGCCCATAACTCTCATGAGCATCGCGGTGAACTCGGCGCGGGTAACATCGTTGTCGGGCTTGAACGTGCCGTCCTCATAACCGTTGATAACGCCTAACTGACTGAGCGCCGACACAGCCTGCGAATATGCCGAAGTCGCGGGAACGTCGCTGAACGCCGCGAAAACGGGAATGCAGGAAACAATCATCATAAGCGCTACAACCAGACAGGTAAGTCTTTTAATGTTTCTCATATTTTACCCTCCATTAAAGATAAATTTATATTATTTTTCTTATGTACAGCGGCCGCCGCCGCGGTAAAAAACACAACTCGCGACCGTACAGTTAATAATAACATATTTTTTTCAAAAAGTCAATACAAAATCAAACAATACATAATTTATTAATTGCATATAAATTATTCCGTTTAATTATTTTTTCTTTTGCGAATAAACGTGCCCGGCTCAAGCTCGATATCCGTTTTAATAAAAACCGTGCTCTGCGGGTGGTTGGCGACCTCGATCTCCGCGCCGTCCGCGTCGGTCATATACTCTATGGTCTGCTTTGAAAAATCACCGTAGGGGCGCAGGAACTCGACCTCGTCGCCCTTGAAAAATCTGTTTTTCTGAACGACTTCCGCCATGCACGTCTTTTTGTCATAGCCTTCGACAACGCCGACCATGTCATAGTCGCGGATATATGAGCTGCTCTCGTAGTGCTGCTCGGTGCCGCCGGGCTTCCCGAAATAAAATCCGGTGGTGTAGTCGCGGTGGCTGACTTTTTTCACCTCGTCCATAAGGCGCTCGTCAAATTTGTACTCCCCGGGCGCCGCGGCGAAATAATCGTCGATCGCCTTTCTGTAGGCCTTGACCACGGTCGCGACATAGAACTCGGACTTGACCCTGCCCTCGATCTTAAAGCTGGACACGCCCGCCTCGACGAGCTTGTCAACATAGGGAAGCATGCAGAGGTCCTTTGAATTATATATGAAGGTTCCCCTCTCGTTCTCAAACACCGGCATATACTCGCCCGGGCGCTGCTCCTCCATAAGGAAATATTTCCACCTGCACGGGTGGGCGCAGCCGCCGCGGTTGCCGTCGCGGCCCGCCATATAGTTGCTGAGCAGGCAGCGGCCCGAGTATGAAATACACATAGCGCCGTGGACGAACACCTCAAGCTCAAGATCGGGCAGCCTGTCGCGGATCTCTCTGATCTCCTCAAGCGACATCTCTCTGGCGAGAATGACGCGGCTCGCGCCCATGTTCCGCCACATCTCGGCACTCTTCCAGTTGACGTTGTTGGCCTGGGTGCTGATATGGATGTCAACGTCCGGCATCAGCTCGCGGGTCATCGCGAACATGCCGAGGTCGGACAGGATCACCGCGTCGATGTCTGTGCCCTCAAGCTCTTTTAAAAAGCCCTCATATTCGGCTATGTCGCTGTTGTGAGGGATTATATTGGCCGTAAGATATACCTTTTTGCCGCGCTCGTGGGCGAACTTCACTCCCTCGGCGATCTCCGCGGCAGTGAAATTGTCAGCCGCGGCCCGCAGCGAAAACTCCTCGCCGCCTATGTAGACCGCGTCCGCGCCGTAGGTTATCGCGGTTTTTAATTTGGAAAGGTTCCCCGCCGGAGCCAGAAGCTCGGGCTTTTTCGTGATTTTATTCATGATATGTTTCCTTTCGATAGTTTTAAAAAGGGCACATTTTATGTGCCCTTTAATTCTTAAATTAATACGCCACGCCCATGTAATCGCAAATTCCGTGGGTAATGCTCTCGGCGTATTTCTGCTGATACGCGCTGTCCGCGAGCTTCGCCGCGTCGTCAGCCGTGTCAATAAACGCCGTTTCAACCAGCACCGCGGGCATCGTCGTGTGTCTGATAACCGCAAATCCCGCTTCCTTCACGCCGCGGTTCACCGTGCCGACCGAGCCGATGATGTAGTTCTGTATCTGCTGGGCAAGCTTCCGGCCCTCGCCGCTGTTGTAATAGCAGTATGTCTCGGTTCCGTTCGAACCGCCGGCGTTGCAGTGGATCGAAACGAACAGGCTCGCGCCTATATTGTTGGCAAGGTTGTATCTGTAGGCAAGGCTTGCCGAGGTTGACTCGGTCGAGCAGTTGTCATATATCGAGTTCCTCGTCATAACAACGTTGAAGCCGTGCGCCTCAAGCAGGGGCTTGACCTTCTCGGAGATGTACCAGGTGATGTCCTGCTCCCTCAGTCCGTTGCCCGTCGCGCCCGTGTCAACTCCGCTGTAGTTGTGGCCCGGGTCGATAACGATCGTCTTGTTGGGCTGATAAGCCGAGTCCCATACCGGCACGTTCTGCGGAACGCTCTGCGCGGGCGCCTGAGTCGGCGCGGGAGCTTTTGTGGGCGCCAATGTGGGCGCGGGTGTGGGAGGCGCCGCCGTAGGCTTCGGCGCTTCGGTGGGCTTCGGAATCTCCGTCGGCTTTGGCGCCTTTGTGGGCTCCGGAGCCGCCGCGAAAATGTCTTCCTCTGACGATGTGTCCGCGGCCTTCTGCGGCTCCGCAGTGGGATAAGCCGAATTGTTTGAAAGATCGGCGGCGTCCGTCGCGGTGCCAATCGAGTCGTCAAACTCGCCGCCGTTTATAAAGCTTAACGAATTGTAAATCATCTGAGCCACAAACGCTCTGTTCGCGTCCTTGCCCACAGCCTTGGTCGTGTCTTGGAGCAGCCCGTATTTTTCGGCGACCGCCAAATAGCCCGAGTACCAATACGGGCCGACGCTTCTCAAGCTCTCGTCGCCCGCTCCCGAGGAGCACACGACCATTTTTACGACTTGCTCGTATGTTACCGGATCGGCCGGAGCGAACGTGTTGTCAAGATTTCCGTTCACATAGCCTCTGTCATAGCAGTATGATATGTAGCTGTTGGCCCAATAATCCGCCGAGACGTCTGTGAACGGGGTCGTCGAAGCCTGATAATAGCCGTCGTTGTAGCCGGTAGCTCTTGACAGGAACGCGCAAAACTCCGCGCGTGTGGTCTGGGCGTCGGGAGCGAAATTGCCGTCCTCTCTGCCCTGGATCACTCCTATGTTGCTAAGCTTATCGACCGCCGTGTAGTACGAGGCGGTGATAGGCACGTCCGAAAACTCCCTCGCAGACACTCCCGCTGTCGGGAAGATCGAGATCAACAGCGCAAGCGCGAGCGCCGCGGCAGCGATCATCCTGCATTTTTTCATAAAATAATCACCTCATATAATTTCGGCCGGACATTATCCCCTGTGGCAGCCGCGCGTCTGCGCCGCCGTCCGACCTTTTTCTCAACATCTCCGTAAACTGCTTACAAGTATACCACCTTTTGCGCCGAAAATCAAGCGAAAACGGGATTTTTTCACAATTTGTTAAACGGCAATTTACAAAAAATACATAATATTTCCCGTATTTTCCTGTCCGATCTTTTGTGTTGTTCCTTGAAAACAACAAGATGTTGAAAATATTTTTTATCCGCGCCCATATCTTGTGGGCAAAGTTTTGTAACACAAATCAAATGTTTTTGTAACATTCCTGTAACATTTCTTTTTGCTGTTTTGTGCAGATTGCACAACAAGGCGCGGATTTTTCGGCAATGAAATACTTAACAAAAAACCTTGGTATATTTGATAAATATTTGACAAAAAAATCTCAAAAAAAGCTCTTGAATATTTTTCCTATATAAGGTACAATAATATTAGTTGAAAAATAATAAACAATTATATTATACATTTTTTAGGAGGTACTTTTATTATGTCAGTAAAAGTTGCTATTAACGGTTTCGGTCGTATCGGCCGCCTGGCCTTCAGACAGATGTTTGAGGCTGACGGTTATGAGGTTGTTGCCATTAACGATTTGACGGCTCCCTCGATGCTGGCCAATCTTTTAAAGTATGACACCGCTCAGAAGGGCTTCTGCGGCGCGATCGGCGAGGGCCTGCATACGGTTGAATGCGACGACGACGCGAGAACTCTCACGGTTGACGGCAAGACTCTTAAGATCTATGAGGAAGCCGACGCTTCCAAGCTCCCCTGGGGCGAAATCGGCGTTGACGTTGTTCTGGAGTGCACGGGCTTCTATACCTCAAAGGCTAAGGCTCAGGCTCACATCGACGCGGGCGCGAAAAAGGTCGTTATTTCGGCTCCCGCCGGCAACGATCTGCCCACGGTTGTTTTCTCGGTTAACGAGAACGTGCTGACAGCGGACGACAAGATCATCTCCGCCGCTTCCTGCACAACCAACTGCCTGGCTCCCATGGCCAAGGCTCTCAACGACTACGCTCCGATCCAGAGCGGTATCATGTCAACGATCCACGCCTACACAGGCGACCAGATGATCCTGGACGGCCCCCACAGAAAGGGCGACATGAGACGCGCGAGAGCGGGCGCCGCGAACATCGTTCCCAACTCGACCGGCGCGGCCAAGGCTATCGGCCTGGTTATCCCCGAGCTCAACGGCAAGCTGATCGGCTCGGCGCAGCGCGTTCCGGTTGTTACCGGCTCGACCACTATCCTGACAGCGGTCGTTAAGGGCGAGAACGTTACGGTTGACGGCATCAACGCCGCCATGAAGGCCGCCGCGAGCGAGTCCTTCGGCTACAACACCGACCCGATCGTATCTTCCGACGTTATCGGAATGAAGTACGGCTCGCTGTTCGACGCGACCCAGACAATGGTTGCGGAAGTGGGCGACGGCCTCTATGAGGTCCAGGTCGTTTCGTGGTACGACAACGAGAACTCCTACACCAGCCAGATGGTAAGAACCATCAAATACTTCGCCGAACTCGGCTAAGAGATGAAAAACCGCCGCGGCGCAGCAAAAGCTGCGCCGCGGCATTTTTAAACTTATATAAATCTTAATAACTGTATGTATTTTACCCCGTCCGCTTCGGAGTATCTCTCTCCGAATACTCTAAACAAATTCGGCTCACCGGTATAAAAATCAAGCAGCTTCTTCTCATCCTCACACTCCAAGTATACAAGACTTCCGCCTATATCGCGCTGAACATCGGCAAGAATGCCGAACGTATAATCCATTAGCTCGTTTCCACTCGGCATATCCGCGCCCTGATAATTGTCATTCTTCCCAAACTGAGCAATCAAAAATGCGGATATTGTAAAACTGTTTCCGATTTTGTCATATTGTGAAAATCTTTCAAGTTTTCTTCTTATTGTTCTGGACAGCTCCCGACAGTTTATTTCAAGAGCTTTGTGCGCCAATGTGAATATAGACGAAAGATTTCCGTTTCTATCAAACACAAGATATGTAACCGACATTTTCTTTTTAGCAAATATAACGGCATTTTTTCTGACAAAATTTTCTATTTCTTTATTTTTTGAACACGAAAAACCGGAGAGGATAGTTTGAACCTCTTCCTCTCCGATCGAGTCTATTAAATCCAAAATATTAACAATAACAGTTTCAGCCATTTTCTTTAATCCTTTGCGAAAACAATGCTTTTATTTCCTCTTTGTCTTTAAGCGGCGGATTAATGGATGAAATCGGCTTTCTTTTAGGGTCTGCGCTCGCTGTCTCAAGCGCGTTGACAAAAATCTCGGCATTCTGCGCGCCGGAAATCTTAACATTGGTCAAAATACTTGATGTTGCCATATGTGTCCGCCTCCTTTCAAATATATTATGCCTTATTTGTATTATACTATATTACTTTAATAATGTCAATATTCTTATAATAAACATCACGCAAAACGCATGAAGATCAATCTCAAGAAAGCTACATAACATTATGTGGAATTAAAGCGCGAGCAGTTCTTTCA
>CANQKC010000003.1 GCA_947624305.1 uncultured Monoglobus sp.
CATCTGTCTTTTTTACTATCTAAAAATTTTTTATTATTTCTTATTTTTTCTCTTGACTTTTAATAGTTAGTCTACGAATTGGGTAAGTGACAGCCATTCGGCGTAGGGCCGGATGCCCACATCCGGCCACGGAAAATCGGAGGTATATTCACTATTCACTGCGTTGTTCCGGCAATTTTATCACTGTGAACGAATACGGCTTTAAAATTATCGGTTCTGCCGATATAAATTTTTCCGTTTTCGGGGTTATCAAATTGGGGTTTTCAAACGTGTTTTTCGCGGCCGCGCGGTCGGCGGAAAGCACGGTTTTTGTGCCGCGCGTCGCGGCGTTTAAAGTCTTGTCGATCTCAAGCTCCGCCTCGATCGTCTTTCCCGTCGGGTTCACCGCCTTGATTATAAGTCCGCCGCTCCCGTCCGTCACGGCTGACATATACACGCCGCCGCCCGCCTTGGTTCTGAGCGCGAAGCGCCCCTGAGCCTCGGCGAACATTTTTTGCACATAGTAATTCGGGGTCTTGACTATCGTTTCGCTGTCGAACCATATCATATTCGGCGCCCAATGGCTGTGCGGCGGCCTTTTTGAAAACAATGGAGCGTAGGACGCCATTTTTACAACATCGCCGTTTTTTTCGAGGCCACAGAGAAACGCCGCCTCGGACAGCGCGGAGATCATATCATTAAAGCGCGTCCCGCCGTCCGACTCATAGGCCTTCGCCGCGTATTCGCCCAGATACACCGGGATTTCGCGGCTGTAATTCTCATAAAAATCCGCGTTCTCAAAAAACCATTCTTTTGTGTTGTAGTTATGCTCGTCAACCGCGTAAGCGAAGCGCGGGTTCTCGGCGATCTTCTTTCTTATCCGTTCCCACGCCGCGTCATAGCGCTCATCGCCGACGCGCGGCCCGGCGCTGAAAATCAAATCGATCCCGGGATATTTTTCGTGTATCGTCTTTTCAAACGCCTCGTAGCGCTCGAACCATCGATTTGTCCCGGTCTGCCACTGCTCGTTGCCGATCGCGAGCATACGCAGGCAAAAAGACTCGGGGTGCCCCATATCGGCGCGGAGCGCGCCCCATTTTGTGCCCGCATCTCCGTTCGCGAACTCGATCAGATCGAGCGCGTCATTCAGATACTCCTCAAACTCCGGAGTGTAATTCCCGTTTTCATCATAAAGCGGCACGGTCTCGGACGTGTTGAACTGGCAGGCCATTCCGGCGTTTATGACAGGCAAAGGCTCGCACTTTAGATATTCACACAGAAGAAAATACTCGTAAAACCCTATCGCGTATGTCTGATTATATCCCGGCTCCTTAAAGGCCCAGCGGCTGAAATTCTGTTTCCGCCTGAGTGCGGGGCCGACCGTGTCTTTCCAGCGATAGGCGTTTTTGAGGTCATAGCCCTCGACCGCGCACCCGCCCGGGAAGCGCAGAAAAGCGGGCCGCAGCTCGCGCATCGCCTCGGCCATGTCACGTCTGAAAAGCCCCATGACCGCGTCGGCGGGCTTGAGCGAAACCATATAAATATCGGCGTGTCCGCCCTCGCGAAGGCCCGGAAACGACAGCCTCAAACGGCAGTTCCGCGCCGTTTCTTCGGCGCGGATCGTTCCCGAGTATTCCCCTCCGCCCGCCGCCTCAAGCTCGCAGGACGCGGCGGTCCTGCCTTCCGAAACCGCCTCAGCCGAGATTTTTACCGAACTTAAATCTCCGTAAAGCCGCAGCTCATAATCCGCGCCGGCTTTCAGGCAGAATCCGCCGAACGCGTCGTTTAATATTGAAGCCTCGCCGCTGAGGCGCATGTAATAATATCCGTCGTCTTTCAGGTATTCGGCAGCGCCGCTCTCGACCGTCCAGCCGTAACCGGGATCGGGGTGCGCACCGAGCAGCCGCTCGCGCCGCCTGCCGCCCTCGTCGGTGTAATACTCAAACTCTGGCGAGATATGGCCGAACGAGCGGTTCTCGATCGGTTCCGCCGAGAGGCCGCCGTCGGCGGCATGGCTTATGTCCTCAAAAAACAGGCCGCTCATTTTCGGATTGATCGCCGCGATCCTTTCGACGGTCACAGTCAGTTTTATACGCATTGTTTTTCTCCTTAAACAAAACCGTGGATCGGGGAGTGTTCCCTGATCCACGGCGAAATTAAATCAATATTAATGAGTCAGTGTGTAGAGTCCGTAAAGCATCTTTGAAGCCTCGGCTCTTGTCGCGGGATTGATCGGGTTGAAGTTGCCCTGATCGTCGCCGGTCGCGATCTGCCGCGCAAAGAGGTACGAAACCGCTTCGACCGCGTAGTCGCTGATGCTCGCGGAGTCGGGGAACTCATGGATCTCAACTCCGGGCGAGCCCTGCGTTCTGTAAATGATGACCGCGATGTCCTGACGGGTGATGTTATCGCCCACGCCGAAGGTTCCGTCGTCACGACCGTTGATTATGCCGTTCTGAACAGCCGCCGCGATGTAGGGCGTGTACCAGTCGCCGTTTGCGTCGCTGAAGCTTGTCGTCGCGTTCTGGTCAACCGTGTAGCCCATAACGCCCACGATCATCTTCGCGAACTGCTCGCGGGTGACGTTGCTCTGCGGCTCGAATCTGCCGTCGCCCATGCCGTTGATTATGCCCATATTGTAGAGCGCGGTGATCGAGGGAACGGCCCACTCTACTCCGGCCAGATCGTTAAACACGCCGCCTCCGGCTGTCGCGTTCGGCACAGGAGTCGCGGCGGTGCCTCCGCCGTTGAGAATACTATTGTTGTTATTATTGTAGCTCGTTCCACCGCCGTATGTTGTGCCTCCGCCGTATGTCGTACCTCCGCCGTAGTTCTGCGCGAAGCTTATCGTCACTTCCATAACGCCGTTTGAAATATAATTTCTGATATTTGTCGAGCTGATCATAAACGAGTTTCCGCTCACCGTCATATTT
This sequence comes from uncultured Monoglobus sp., assembly GCA_947624305.1. Lineage (GTDB taxonomy): Bacteria > Bacillota > Clostridia > Monoglobales > Monoglobaceae > Monoglobus. Next base: position 2,913 of record CANQKC010000003.1, read on the forward strand.
CTGCCGTTAATTCTGAAAGTGTTCAGCGTGTAGCCGGTCTGGTTCGCAATTCTGAACGTGAGCGCGTTGTCGGCGGGAACGTTGGTGTACAGCTCCGAATTTGGCGTATTGTACGCGTCAACCGTGCCCGTGACCGCTCCCGAGATCGTTACTCTGCCGCCTCTTGTTGTGATGCTTACATCAAGATTGTAGGTGTCGGAGTCGCCGCCCATCTGCTTCGCGAGCTTATCCATTTCGTCGGTGACTCTGTCAAGCTCCTTCTGCATGTATATAACGTCGCTGACAGCGACCTCGGTGACGGAGTCGTCGCTGATCAGAGAATTGAGGTTCGTGTATGACTCCCTGAGCGAGGGAAGCAGTTCCTCTGCCTCTTTTATGTAGCTGTTCATCGATCTGATGTCGGAGCTGTTGTAATTCGAGCTGTTGTTTATATAGCGCGTCTTGTAAGTGTTGATATTCGTGTTGACGGTGCTGTACTGACGTGACGCGCTGGTGTATAACTGCTGCGGAGTCATTACCGCGGTCTCGGCGTATATCACAATGTCAGAAGTAGGCATTGTGATCGTCTGCTCAAACTGCTCGGTGGGAGAAGTTATTATATTTGTTCTCTCTTTCGCCGAATTCTCAAAATATACGCTGCTGTAGGTGTTTCCGCGCTCCGCCTTACCTGTTATCGTGACTCTCGCGTTTGAGTTCGCCGAGGTAACCTGCTGCGAGTTTATCGAAGCCGTGATGGTCGATTTCTCGGTCGGGTTAACGGTGATCTTATACTGAGCCGACGGAGATGTCGAAGGACCGGGGGTCGCGCTCGGGTCTGCTGTGACGTTCGGGTCCGCGGTCGCGTCGGGAGTCGCCGTTGCGTTCGGGTCAACCGTAGCGTCGGGGTCAGCTGTCACGTCGGGATCAGCCGTCGCGTCCGGCTCTGCCGTTGCGTCGGGTTCTGCCGTTATATCGGGCTCCGCCGTGATCTCGGGAGTCGCCTCTGGCTCCGCTGTCGCGTCGGGATCTTCCGTTGTTTCGGGGTTCGGCGCCGCTTCGGTTTGATCAGCGGCAATAACCGCGCCCGTGCCGCCTGCCGCGTGACTAATGACCGGTATCACCGAGATCATCATGCATACCGCAACAAAGACGGCCAAACTCTTCAAGTATTTCATATTCATTCCTCCATAATGTTAAATATTAAAATTTCAATTAATGTTGTACCATAAAATTTTTAATAAGTCAAGCAATTTCGACAATTGTTAAAAATTGTTACCTAAAAGAAACATAGGCCGTCAGAAAACTCCGGTGATGATCCTTATAATATCATTCCACGTCGCGTAAAGCATGAGCCCCATAAGCAGCACGAAGCCCGCGAAGTGGACATAGCCCTCCTTGTCGCGCGGAACGGGCTTTCTGAAAATAAGCTCGATCAGCACAAACAGAATTCTGCCCCCGTCAAGCGCGGGAAGCGGCAAAAGGTTCATGACGCCGATGTTGACCGCGAGGAACCCCGCGAAGAATATCAGGTCCAAAAGTCCCGACCTCGCCACGGTGCTCATGGCGGAAACCACGCCCACGGGGCCCGACAGGTCGGAAACCCCTGCTTCGCCCGTAAACAGCATTCCCAGTGAGACGAATACCAGCTTCACCATCCACACTGTCTGGAAAAAGCCCTCGTGCAGCACGGTCAGCGGATTGATCGGGTCCTGCTTTATCGTGAAGCCCACGATATAATAAGGGCTGCCGTCCTCAAGCGTCGTCTGCATAGGTGTGAATTTCTCGGTATATTTTTTGCCGTCGCGCTTGTATTCAAGCTCGCACTCGCCGCTGCCGTCATACATGCCGAGCTCGAACGAAAGGTCGCGGCGAATGTTGACCCTGGTTCCGTTTATGCCCACGACCTTGTCGCCCGGCTGCAAGAACCGCGCCGCGTCGCTCTCGGGCTCCACGCTCTCAATGGTCGTCGACGGTATAAACCCGCTCTGATGCGCCGAGCTTATCACAATTATCGTCACAATGACAAAACCGAGCAGAATATTCATGCCCGCGCCCGCGGCGAGTATGATTATCCTCTGCCACGGCTTTTTGTTGTTGAACGCCCTCGGATCGTCGTTCTCCTCGTCCTCGCCCTCCATCGCGCAGAAGCCGCCCATCGGGATCGCGCGCACTGAATAGAGCGTCTCCTTTCCCTGCCTTTTATAAAGCGTCGGCCCCATGCCGATCGCGAACTCGTTGACCTTGACCCCGAATATTCTCGCCGCGATAAAGTGCCCGAACTCGTGCACAAAAATAATTATGCCGAAGATCACTATCGCGACAATTATCGTCAGAACCGTTGACATATATCCCGCACCTCTCTGTCAGTTTCTATTATATCCTCTATTGTCGGATCGGGCTTCGCCTTAACGGCGCTCATTGCCCTTTCCGCGTAATCCGCTATATCAAGAAATCCTATCTCATCGCGCAAAAATCTGCCGACCGCCACCTCGTTGGCCGCGTTCATGACCGCGGGCATCGTTCCGCCGGTCCTTCCCGCGCTCAAAGCCAGCTCAAGGCACCTGAACGTTTTTCGGTCGGGCTCATAAAACGTCATCTGCCCCAGCTCCTTGAACGAGACCTCCTTATCGGGCGACGGGAGCCGCTCCGGATAAGTGAACGCGTACTGAATGGGGTGCTTCATCGAGGGCAGCGAGAGCTGCGCGATTATGCTCTTGTCACAAAACTCGACCATCGAGTGGATTATGCTCTCGCGGTGGACGACGACCTCGATATCGTCAAAGCCGACCCCGAACAGCCACTTTGCCTCTATCACCTCAAGTCCCTTGTTCATCAGCGTCGCGCTGTCGATCGTTATCTTCGCGCCCATGTCCCAGTTGGGGTGCTTCAGTGCGTCGCGCCTGGTGACGGTCTTAAGCTCATCGGCAGTCTTTCCGAAAAACGGGCCGCCGCTGGCGGTGAGCAGTATCTTTTTAAGTTCGCCGCGGCTGCCGCCGCGCAGACTCTGGAAAATGGCAGAATGCTCGCTGTCTACCGGAAGCAGGCGGACCCCGTTTTTCTTTATCGCGTCCATAAATAATCCTCCGGCGGTGACGAGCGTTTCCTTGTTGGCGAGAGCGATGTCCTTGCCGCACTCGATCGCGCGCATCGTCGGAACCAGCCCCGCGAAGCCCACTATCGAGGACAGGACCATATCGGCGCTCTCCTCGGTGGCGGCCTCGATAAGGCCATCATCTCCCGCCGCGACGCGCACGCTTGTGTCCGCGAGCCTGATCTTAAGCTCAGCCGCGGCCTTCTCGTCGTGGACCGCCGCGATCTTCGGGCGGTATTTCCGCGCCTGCTCCTCAAGCAGCCTTATGTTGCTGCCTGCGGCGAGAGCGGTGATCTCGATATCCTTTATCCCCTTTAAATCGTCGGCGACCTCGAGGGCCTGGGTGCCGATCGAGCCCGTCGAGCCGAGGATCGCGACCCTGAGCCTTTTGTTTTTTGTTTCACACACATTATTCATTATATCAATACTCCCGAAATTAATACCAAAATTTAAGCGGCAAAGACGCACGGGCAAGCCCCCTCTTTGCCGCAATTATTCTCAAATCTTAAAAAAACAGGCTTATCTGCGACGCGAACAGATATATCACCGGCGCCACCAGAACTATGCTGTCGCAGCGATCGAGCATTCCGCCGTGGCCCGGGAACAAATTCCCGAAGTCCTTGATCCCGAACTGCCGCTTGATGAGCGAGGCGGTAAGATCGCCGATCTGCGCCGCGACCGCCGATATGAGGCCTAAGACAAACATCATGCCGTAGCTCATGTCGGCGTTTATCATGTCCGCGAAGAACAGATTTACGATAAGCGCGAACAGCAAAAAGCCGAGTCCGCACACGATTGTGCCGCCGACAGCGCCCTCGACCGTTTTTTTGGGGCTTATATCGGGGCAAAGCTTGTGCCTGCCGAAAAATTTGCCCGAAAAATACGCGCCGCTGTCGGTCATAAACGAGCCGACGAACACGAGCCAAACCAGCACGTTTCCGAACTCGAGCCGCCTGATAAGCAGCACATTCGACAGCAGGAACGGTATATAGATAAGCGCCATTATCAGCATTGATATATCCGCTATCCTGATTTTCCTATGACTGGAAAGCATCATTAAAAACAGGACGATCAGATACAAAAAGGCGAAGGTCATTATCATTACCGGGTCGAGAAAAACGCACAGTGGCAAAGCCGCGGTTCCTATAAACCCGACGGCGCACAGCGGCAGCTGCCTCCTCAGCAGCCCCGACGCGCCGTAAAACTCAAAGGTTCCGATAAGCGAGCACAAAACGGCGGCGGCGGTCAAAGCCCACAAGGGCGCCAGCAAAATTAAAATTATAACCGGAATGCCGACCGCCGCGGTCAGCACCCTCATTTTAAAGCCGGGCCCCGCGCCGCTCTTTTTTGACTCGCTTGTTTTCTCACCCATTTGTAAGTCCCCCAATGCCTCACACGTTTCCGAACCGCCTGTCGCGGTTCTGATAATCTATGATCGCCCGCTCCATATCCTTCTCTTTAAAATCGGGCCAGCAGATGTCGCTGTACCAGAGCTCGGCGTAAGCCGCCTGCCACAGCAGAAAATTTGACAGCCGCTGCTCGCCGCTGGGACGGATGATCAGGTCCACCTCGGGCAGATCCGCGGTGTACATAAGCCCGCCAATATAATCTTCGTCAATATCATCGGGCGTTATTTTTCCCTCTTTAACGGCCTCAGCCGCCAGCCTCGCCGCGCGGGTGATCTCGCTTCTGCCGCCGTAATTCAGCGCGATGTTGAGCACCATGCCGTCGCCCGGAGCCGTGACCTCCTCGGCGTGGGCTATGGCACCTCTTATCTTTTCCGAAAACGCCGACGTGTCGCCGCTTATCTTGAGTTTCATGTTGCGGTTCTTAAATTTTTCCTCAACAGTCAGAAGATAGCCGTAAAGCAGGTCCATAAGCGCGTCGACCTCGTCCTTCGGACGGCTCCAGTTCTCGGTTGAAAAGGCGTAAACCGTGAGCGCCTTAACGCCGATCGAGTTTAAGTAATCGCACATCGACTCAAGATTATCGGCGCCCGCCTTGTGGCCCACGCTTCGGGGCATACCCCTGCGCCTGGCCCAGCGGCCGTTGCCGTCCATTATAACTCCTATATGAGCCGGAACGCGGCTTAAGTCAAGCTCTCGCCGCTCCGGCTCCTTACGTTTTTTTCCGAAAAACACTGCGCGCACTCCTATACCTCGGCGATCTCGGTTTCCTTCTCTTTAACGATCTCGCCGATCTTCTTTATAAATTTGTCGGTCAGCTTCTGGATATCGTCCTCAAGATCAGCCAGGCCGTCCTCTGTGACCTCGCCGGCCTTTTTCTGCTTCTTAAAGCGCTCGATCGCGTCGCGCCGAACGCCGCGCACGGCCACCTTGGCCTCCTCGCCGCGCTTTGACACCTGCTTGACAAGCTCTTTTCTGCGCTCTCCGTCAAGCGGCGGGAACACGAGGCGGATAACCTTTCCGTCGTTGTTGGGGTTGATGCCTATGTCGGACGCCTGGATTGCCCTTTCGATAGCCTTAAGCAGCGTCACGTCCCATGGCTGAATAATGATCATTCTCGCCTCGGGCACCGAAATGGTTCCCACCTGCGCGAGTGGCGTGGGAGCGCCGTAATACTCAACCGTTACCTTATCGAGGATGGCGGGGTTCGCTCTGCCCGCGCGGATGCGGGACAGGTCCCTTTCCAAAGCCTCGATCGCCTTTCCCATTCTTCTTTCAGATTCCTGCATAACAATCTTCCTTTCTTCGGCGTGTTCGCCGTTTTATGATACAATAGTGCCGATATTCTCTCCGCACAAAACTTTTACAATATTCTCGGGCTTGTCAAGTCCGAACACCAAAAGCGGAATGTTGTTGTCCATGCACAGCGTGGCGGCCGTGGTGTCCATGACCCCGAGGCCCTTGTTGAGCACGTCCATAAACGAGAGGCGGTCGAACTTCTTCGCGTTCGGATTGACGTTCGGGTCGCTGTCGTAAACGCCGTCGATCTTTTTGGCGAGCAGGATAACCTCGGCCCCGATCTCCGCGGCTCTTAAGGCCGCCGCCGTGTCGGTCGAGAAGAACGGGTTTCCGGTTCCGCAGCCGAAGATCACGACTCTGCCCCTCGAAAGATGCGCGCCCGCCCTGAGCCTGATATAGGGCTCGGCGATCTGCCGCATCTCGATCGCGGTCTGCACCCTCGCCTCAACGCCCAAGCGCTCAAGAGCGTCCAGCATAGCGAGACAGTTGATGACCGTGGCGAGCATTCCCATGTGATCCGCTCTTGAGCGGTCCATGCCCTCGCCGTCGCGGCCCCTCCAGAAGTTGCCGCCGCCGATAACTATTCCTATCTCGCAGCCCAGGTCATAACAGTTTTTGATCTGTTCCGCTATGGCCTCGATAGTCTCATGGTCAAGGCCGAAGCCGGTGTGCCCCGACATGGCCTCGCCGCTGATTTTTATCATTATCCTCTTATACTTCGGTGTCATTGTTTTTCTCCCTTCAAAAATATTTTCGGATAAATCTTGCGGGTTATTATTCATCCATATTCATTTCGTCGTCCCTGCTCCTTGAGGATGACGCGCGCGTTCCGATCTCGCCGTCCTCGTCATCGGACGACGTACGGGCGGACGATGATGACGTGGCCCTTCCGCTCTGCTTTTTGTATGTGTCAAGCTCGGACTCCACAACGTCGAGCTGATCCTGAAGCAGCTGCGCGTCGTTCTTAAGCTTGGTGTTTTCCTCGGTAAGCGTCTTGACCTGCGCGTCGCGCTCGGCGATCGGGTTCACGATAAGCGTGAACGCCAGCACGAACGCCGCCAGAAACAGCGAGATGTTAAGCAGAATAATGCCGATAACCAGCAGCGGCCTGCTTCCCCGCTCCCGATTTTGATTTTTGTCGCCGTAATATTTTTCTTTCATTGACATTTCCTTTCAGATACTTCGTAAAAAGCAATCATATAAATTTTTATTCACCGTTAAATATAATTATCTCATCATAAACTCGCCAAGCGCGCCAAGGTTCAGCACTCCCGTGACCAGCAGTGTCATGATCGCGCCGCTTGTCATTATGCCGAGCAGCACCGCGGGAAGCGCGTATCTCGCGCGCATGTCGAGCAGGCCCGCGATCATCGAGCCTGTCCACGCGCCTGTCGTGGGAAACGGGATCGAGACAAACACGTATATCGCCACGGCTGCCGCTCTGGCGCTCTTCCGCGAAATATCCCCGGCCTTGCGGTGGGTCCTGTTCTCGAGCCACACGGCAAATCTGCCCAGAAGCTTCGTCCGCTTCAGCCATTTTATAAGGGGGCGGAACGCAATCAGAATAAACGGGACCGGCAGAAAATTAGCTATAACCGATATACCGTATATCTGAAGAATATTCGACAATGTGTGCTCAACCTGAGACAGGCCGTATATCATCGAGCCTCTTATTTCGGATACAGGCATTATCGCCAGCAGAAAAGTTGTTATGTACGTTGTCAGTGTCTCGCTCATTACTATCCTCCGCGCGCCCGCGCAAGGCGGGTGATTTTCTGTTCATAATATTATATCATGAAACTTCCGCCATAGCAAGATATTTATGTTAACATTTGATTAAATTTCTTGTCCGCGCGTCTTTATTTTCTGCGGCGGCGGGGAGCGTTCCCCGAGATCCTCCTTCGTCTTTCCGCGATTTTTATGTTCTTTCTTATCTTGACGAACATATAAACAGCGAAAATAACAAGCGCCGCCAAAATCAGTATGATCAACACGCGTATGATCGTGATGCTCCACAGAAAGCTGAAGAACCGCATCAAAAATCCGAGCGGATGCCGCTTAACGCCGTTGTCCGCGAACAGCTTTCCGCTGCCCATGACCTCACCGTTCAGCGTGATGTTGACCGTGCCTATCTCGTCGCCCTGATTGACCGGAGCCACCAGATATTCCGCGGTTTGGGGCTCAAGGACCAAGTCCTCCTCGTTCGCGTCGATCGGGATAGTCACCTTTATGTCGCTGTCGGTCGACAGCGTGGTATGGTCGGTGCCCGAGCCGAATTTCACTCTTATCTCGCTGACCATGTCGCCGCGCGAGACCGCGGTCACGGTCTTATAATTGTCTATGGCGTATTTCAGCAGGTTCCTCGAGTCAAAATGTCTGTCGTCCTCGTCCGCGCCGTTCATCAGAACGCCTATGACCTCAAGGTCGCCCTTTTTCGCCGACGAGACCATGCAGTAGCCCGCCTGAGAGGTGTGGCCCGTCTTTATGCCGGTGGCGTACTCGTAATAATAATTCGGGTACCTGAGTGTCGACAAAAGACCGTTGGTGCTGATAAACGTCCGCTGCGTCGTCTTGTCGGTGGCGGGGATAACGACTCTCGCTGTCGCCGCAAGATCGCGGAACATGCTGTTCTTCACAGCCTCGGCTGCGAGCTTCGCCATATCGGCTGCCGTGGTGTAATGATTATCGTCGTGCAGGCCGTGAACATTCACAAAATTCGTTCCTGTCATTTCAAGCTCCGCCGCCCGCGCGTTCATTCTCTCGACAAAAGTCGGAATATCGCCGCAGACAATGATCGCAAGGGCCTGCGCCGCGTCGTTGCCCGACTGCACGATAAGCCCCTGCAAAAGCTGCTCGACCGTAATCGTCTCGCCTTCCTTGAGAAGCATGCTCGAGCCGTCCGCGGGCAGGTTTTCAAGCATTTCGGGCATGACCAAAAACGCCGCGTGAAGGCTTACCTCGCCCCGCTCGATCGCCTCGAGCGTCAGCAGCGCGGTCATGATCTTAGTGGTGCTGGCCGGATACACGCGCTTGTCCTTGTCCTTTTCAAACATTATCTCGCCGTTTGTCAGGTTCAGAAGCACGGCGCTCTCGTTTTCGCTTAAATTCGGTTTGCCGTCGGCGCCCACCCTCGGATCGGGCGTGGCTGTCGGCTCCGCCTCCGACTCTTCGTCGGAATTTTTCGCGGTCCTCGATCTGCCGTCGGTATCTTCGTCATCGGCATCTTCATCGGCGTCCTCATCGTCATTATCGGCGCGCCGCGCCGCCGACGGCTCGGGATCCTCCGTTTCGTCATCGGAACCGCCGCTGCCGCGGATCGTGCCGCGCTCGGGCTCGTCCGCCCTTGTCGTCTCCGCCGCCTCGCTCTCGTCACCGGGCGCGGCCGCCGCGCGCACGGGCGCGAGGCAGAGCGACGCGCACAGAACAAGCGCCGCCAAAAACGAAAACAACCTCTTTAAATCTATATACTCGCTAATGTGTCTCACGTTTAAGCTTCTCCTTTCTCTCGCGCTCCGCCTGAGAGAGCCTTATATAGTTGGGCACAAGCTCCGAATAGCTGACTGTCTCGCCCTTTTCAAACATTTCTGCCGCGGCGCACGCGATCGACGCCGCCGAATTGAGCAGCGCGTTCGCGGGCGCGAAAGCCGCTCTTTCGCCCATCCGCTCCTCTATCTCGCCGCGGTGGACCGCGACGCCGTCGCCGAGGAACAGCGCGCTCTTTCCCTCAAGCCCGCTCAAAAGCTCGCTCAGCGCGACCGCCCTGTCGGGCGAAAGCCGCGTCAAACTGCCGTCGCCCGAAAACAGCGCGTTATAGACCTGCCCTCTTCTCGCGTCCATGATCGGGCAGATCACGCCGTCAAAAAACCGAACGTTGTTCGCGAGCCCGAGCAGCGTCGAAACGGCAGCGCACGGCTTTTCCGCTCCGCGGGCAAGCGCCTTTATCGTCGCCGCGCCAATTCTGACGCCCGTAAACGAGCCCGGCCCGGCGGCGACGGCGAAGCAGTCGATATCCTTCGGCTTTATTCCGAGATCGTCAAACAGTTCCGCGATCATCGGCATTATCTTCTGTGAGTGGGTCCTTCCGTTGTTCAGCGTGTACTCTCCGATTATCTTAGCGCCGTCATACACCGCCGCCGAGGCGGGCATACAGCAGGTGTCTATTCCCAAAATCAGCATATCCTTATCTCCCTGAAGCCGTCGCCCCGCGCCGGGTCTTTCGCGATCTCGACCCTGATCGTTTCATCGGGCAGAATTTCCTTTATGTTATCCGCCCACTCTATGACGCAGATCCCGTCGCCGAACAGATACTCGTCCATCCATTCGCGGGTGTCCTCGTCCGCTTCCTCTATCCTGTAAACGTCAAAATGGTAAACCGGCGGATCGCCGTCATAGTGATTGACCAAAGTGTAGGTGGGGCTCGTGACCGCGCCGAGGCCGAAGCGGGCGGCTATCCCCTTGACAAACGCGGTTTTTCCCGCGCCGAGACCGCCGACAAGCGCCACAACCGAGCCGGGGCCCAGCCGCTCCGCGAACCTGCCCGCGATCTCCGCGGTCTCCTCGGGAGACGTTGACTCGTATATTTCCATAAAAAGATTTACCTCATTAAAAATATTTCACTTTATATTATATTTACAATATGTCATAAAGTCAATAATAAACTATTGAATATTTTTAAAAAATCAATTATAATAGTGATATATTATTTAAAAACCGCGCCGCGGGCGAACGGACGGCGCGATAAATTTTAAGGATGTGATCAATATGCAAAGAGTGGACAAAGCAAATTATTATCTGGATATCGCCGAGACGGTAATCGAGCGCGGCACCTGCCTGCGCCGCAACTTCGGCGCAATTGTCGTGCGCAACGACGAGATCATCTCGACCGGCTATTCGGGCGCGCCAAGGGGACGCGCCAACTGCTCCGATCTGGGCTGGTGCATGAGGGACAAGCTCGGCATTCCGCGCGGCGAGAGATACGAGCTGTGCCGCAGCGTCCACGCCGAGGCCAACTGCATAATCAGCGCCTCAAGGCGCGACATGATCGGCGGAACGCTTTATCTGGTCGGCAGAGACGCCAAAACAGGCGAGCTGGTCGAGAACGCGAACTGCTGCGCCATGTGCAAGAGGCTTGTGATAAACTCGGGAATTGAAAAGGTAATTGTGCGCCGCACCGACACCGAATACGAGGTCATTCCGGTCGAAAACTGGGTCGAGAACGACGAGACCTTAGACGGCGCGCTGGGATATTGATCGGATGAGCGGCGTGAACTGGACCAAAGCGCAGTCGCGCGCGATCGAGCACCCCGGCGGCGAAAACATGCTGGTGGCGGCAGCGGCTGGAAGCGGAAAAACCGCCGTGCTTGTCGAGCGCATAATCAGAAGAATTCTTGATAAAAACGACCCGGTGTCGGTGGACGAGCTGCTTGTGCTCACGTTCACAGACGCGGCGGCAGAAGAGATGAGGAACAAAATCGCCTCCGCCATCGAGCGCCGCCTTGCCGAGGACCCCGACAACCGCCGTCTGAGGGAGCAAAGCATGAAACTGGGGGCGGCGGATATTTCCACGATCCACTCCTTCGCGAAAAAAATAATAACCAATAACATACATAAAACCGATATTCCGGCTGATTTTTCGATAGCGGACGGCAACGCGAACACCGCGATTATCAACGAAGCGCTTGACGACTGCCTTGAACGGTTTTACGAGCGGATCGACCGCGATCCGTCTTTTGCCGCGCTGACACTCGGCCACGGCGGAATAAAAAACGACAAAAATCTAAGGAATATGATCATCTCGCTTTACACTTTTGCCCGCAGTCTGGCGAGGCCCGAAAAATGGCTCAACGACTCGGTCGACATGTACCGCCACGCGGCGAGATCGGGCTCATCGGACGGCAGCCCGTGGGAGGAAGCGCTCGCCGAAGCTGTTCGGAGAGAGATCGGCTTGGGCTTTAAAAACTACCGCGCGATCGTGAGAATTCTCTGCCGCAGCTTTCCCGGCAACGAGAAAGCCATGCGGTTTTACGTAGACGAGGCGGTGCGCTATTCCGATCTTAAAAATTTTGACAGTCTGAGCGAGTTTTACGAGAAAAAGAACGCGATGGAGTTTAAAACCATGCCCGGGACGACAAAAGAGGAAAAGGCGAGCCCCGAGCTTATGGCGGAGCGTGAAAAGATAAAAATGCACCGCGAAATGGCGAAAGACGTTGTTAATAAACACAAGCTCTTTTCATACAGCGGCGTCGACCGGATAACCGACGGCATAATCAAGCAGTACCCCGTTATCCGAACGCTTAAAAACATACTTCTTATGCTCATGCGGCGCCACCGCCGCATGAAATTAAGCCTCGGGCTTCTGGACTTTGACGACCTTGAACATTATCTTTTAAAGATGCTCACAAACCGCCGCGGCGAGCCCACCGAGCTGTGCGAGACCCTGAGAGGCAAATACCGCGAGATATACGTCGATGAGTATCAGGACACCAACAATATTCAGGACACGCTGTTCCGGGTGCTGTCGGGCGGCAGGGGCAACCTGTTCATGGTCGGCGATCTGAAACAGAGCATTTACGGATTTCGCAACGCGTCGCCGGCGCTGTTTCTGGACAAATACAACCGCTACGGCGCGGGCAGCGGAGGAACGCTGACCATACTTTCCGACAATTTCCGCAGCCGCGAAACGGTGGTGCGGACGGTGAACGAGATTTTTGAAAACATTATGACCGCGAACACGGCGGGCATCGACTACAACGAAAACGAGCGGCTTAAGGCGGGGGCAGACTTTCCCGCCGCCGAGGACGAGAGCGCGTACGCGACCGAGCTCATAATCTGCGGCCCCGTGCCCGGCAAAACGCGGCACGAGGTCGAGGCCGAGGCGGTGGCGAGGCGCATAATCGACCTGGTCTACACCCGCAAAACGCCGGTATACGACAGCGAGACAGGCGAAACGAGGCCGATAGAGTTCGGCGACATCGCGGTGCTTTTCAGGAGCATATCCGCTCCTCTCGCCGTGTATGAAGCTGTTTTTGCCGAATACGGAATTCCCACTCTTTCAAAAAGCGGCGGATTTCTGGAGTCGGTCGAGATCGGGACGGTTCTGGCGTTTCTCGCGATAATCGACAATCCGCTTCAGGACATTGACCTTATCGCGGTTATGCGCAGCCCCATATTCGGCTTCACAGCCGACGAGCTTGCCGCGATCCGCGCGGGCCGCAGAAAATGCAGCTTTTATGAAGCGGTCGAGGCGGCGGCCGAAAGCGACGCCAAAGCCGCCGATTTTATCGGCGCGTTGAGCAAAATGCGCGAATACTCCGAATACATGGGCATTCACGAGCTTGTATACAAAATATGTTACGACCTCGACTATATAGCCGTCGCCTCAGCGATGCGCGGCGGCGAGGGAAGGCGCGCCAATCTGCGGCTCCTGCTTAAGACCGCCTCGGATTTTGAGCGCAAGGGCCTGAGCGGGCTTTTTGACTTTATCGAATATCTGAAAACCGTGAGCGCGACGGGCGGGCTGCGCATGGCGGTGACCGCGGGCGGCGGCTCGGCGGTGAAGCTTATGACGATACACAACTCCAAGGGCCTCGAATACCCGGTCGTCATTCTCGCCAACGCGTCCTACAAGCGCAGGAGCTCCGATCCGTTTGTGTTCAGCGAAAAGCTCGGCATAGGTTTAAACTATGTCGACACCGAGCGGCGGGTGAGGTACCCCACCCTGCCCAAGGACCTCGCGGAATACTACAACGACATTGATGAGAGAGCCGAGGAAATGCGGCTGCTTTATGTCGCAATGACCCGCGCGAGAGAAAAGCTCATCATTTCGTTCACCGAGAGCAAAACTTCAAAAAAATGGAGAAATCCTCTCTCGGACGAAAACGGAAAGATTTTCGGGGGCTGCGTTGAAAACACATCGGTTTTAAGCGACTGGATCGTGTTCGGCCTTTTGAACAACGAAAACCTTGACGGCCTGCGCGAAATGATGGAAACCGACACATCCGGCTTTCTCGTCCGCGGCGGGGCACCGGTGTCGGTGACATTTTTCCGCGGCACGGAGGACGCGCCCGCGGCGGAGCCCGAAACCGCCGAAAGCGTCGGCGTCGGCGCGGATATAGACCCGGAAAAGCTCGGCGCGGTGCTTGAATATGAATATCCGCGGGCGGAGCTGACAAAGATACCGCTCAAGCTCTCGGTGAGCGAGATAAAGAATTATCTCCGCGAAAACATCGGCGAGCAGGAGTGGGAATACACGCCGCGGCTCCGCAGCATAGCGGATCGGACATTTCACAGGGCGAAGCGTGATGACGCGGCGGAGCGCGGCACGATCACACACTTTGTGCTCCAGCATATCGACCCGCTCAGAACCGAAACGCCCGAGGAGACCGCGGCTCAAATATCCGAACTCGCGATCAAGGGCGTCATCAGCGAAGCTCAGCTTGAGCGGGTAGACCAAGATTCGATAATTACGCTGTTTAACTCGGAAACGGGCGCGGAGATCCGCGCCGCGGCAAAGCGCGGCGGGCTTGAGCGCGAGCTTAAAATGCTGTTCCCAATGAAGGCGTCGGAGGTCTACGGCGATCCGACTCTCGATAACGCCGAGATCATCGTTCAGGGCGTGGCTGACTGCGTATGCCTGAGCGGGGACGGCGCGGCGCTTATCGACTACAAAACCGACAAGTGCACGGCGGAACAGGCCGCGGCGCGGGCCGAGAAATATCGGGTGCAGATCGACTGCTACACCCGGGGCATCGAGGCGATCTTAGGCGTGCCGGTGAAAAAACGGACCATATATTTTCTGACGCCCGGCACAGCGGTCGAGATATAAAAGGAGGGGCTTATGAAAGGACTTATACTGTCGATCACGGCTGGGCAGGGGCACAACCAGACCGCGCATGTTCTTGACAAGCAGTTCAAACAGCGCGGCGTTGAGACCGAGTATCTTGACGTTTACGGATATATTAATCCTCATCTTTCGGACTCGGTGAACAGGATATACCTTATGTCCACCAAAAACATACCCAAGATATACGGCGGAGTCTACCGCCTCGCGGAAAAGCGCAACATTCAGCCAAAAGTCGGGGTCCGCGGCATGACAAAGCTGACAAACTCGGTGCTGTCGCGCAAGCTTATAAACTTAATCCAGGAAAAGCGGCCCGATTTTATTATCTGCACCCATATTTTCGCGGCGCTGCTCGTGACATATATCTCGTCGATCGAGAGCCTGAACGCGCTGACCGTGGGCATCGTGACCGACTTCACCGTGCACCCGTACTGGGAGGACTCGTATCTTGACTATTACATTCTGCCCGACAAACGGCTCGTAATCCAAGGCATGAAAAAGGGCTTCCCCGAAAACAGACTGCTGCCGCTCGGCATACCGATCGACCCCAAGTTTATGAACAAGCACGACAAAAACGAGGCCAAGCGCGAGCTCGGGATAGACAGCGAGCGCGCGGTTCTGGTCATGAGCGGAAGCATGGGCTTTGGAAACATAGTCAGCGAGATACGCCAGCTTGACAAGCTTGACATTGATTTCGGGATAGTGACGATCTGCGGCCGCAACAAAAAATTAAAAGAGCGCATAGACGCTCTTAAAACCAAAAAGAAAATTTACAACCACGGCTTCACCAAAAAGGTTGATCTGTTCATGGACGCCTGCGACTGCATAATCACCAAGCCGGGCGGCCTCACGACCAGCGAGGCGCTGGCGAAGCAGATACCCATGCTTATGAACAATCCCATACCCGGTCAGGAGGACAGGAACGTGGAGTTTCTGCTGAACGCGGGCGCGGCGATGAAGATAAGCCGCACCAACCCGCTTGACGAGGCGGTCTATCAAATGTTCATCAGCGACGAGCACCGCGCCCTTATGCGTGAAAACATGCGGCTCCTTGCCAAACCGACCGCCGCCGCCGACCTCGTCGATTTTGTTATAAGCAAAGTAAACAACCAAAAACAGTAATAAATTATTAAATGCGGCATTGTTTCGGCTATGCCGCTGTTTAATTCCACAAATAATAACAGCGCCTGAGCCGAAAAACGGACAAAATATTTGCCGGCAGTTATGGACACACTTGCGGATTTATATGTTTTTCATATTTTTATTTGACCTTTTGGAAATAATATGATAAAATGTAAATACCACATAATTCAATTAAACATTGCTCCACATAACGCAGTATATTTTTGTTTTACGGCAAAAATGTATGCTCTATTCTTAATGTACTGTGTTTTGGGCAAAGAATTGAATTGTGTGGTAACAATCGGAGCTAAACATTTTTCGTGTGTGGTTCCGTTTGAGACCACACACTTTTTATTAAGGAGGTACATTTTTATGAAAAGGATTTTAAGTTTGGTTTTGTTAATTGCGTTAATGTCGACAATTGTTTTTGCTTCGTCTGTTGCTCAAGCCGAGACAAGCGCCGATCCTAGCCAAAGCTTCGCTGCGGCGGAAACGGCAGAACAGTCGATTGACGGTGTTCACACCTTCGCGTATTACAAGACGCCAAATGCTGTATATGACGCGTTTTTGCAAAACATAACCGATATTGAATACCTTAAGACCAATTCCGAATATTGCGAGATTACGGAATTCAACAGGGTTTTTGTGTCATACGGTCAATATCCGCACACAACTCTCAACGGAGACGCCGCGGAGTATTTGTCGGTCAGGGAGAACTTTTTCGATACGATGCGCTCTGTCGGCTTGACCGGAGAAATATATGACTATACGATATTCACAACACCTTATATAGATTTCGCGGCCAATATGCCGATGTCGGTCTGGATGAACACATCGGAAGGAATTAAATTTGCTGCGATTATAAGAACGGGAGATGATAATCCGAACTTCTTTGATCTGTTCAGAATAGAGATTTACACACCCGACGAATATGTGAAAAAATTCGGAAAGCGTTCGGGAAAGGCCGTTATTCTCGGCGAGGAGAAGAATTTATCTTATGTAAAAATTCGTAACGAAGGTGCTGAAATTGGCCTGAGAGAATTAATGGAAGACTCAGGAATATCTGTCGAATGGAACGATGACGATGACTCAATAACGCTTATGTGCCCGGAGGATATTAATCCGAATTGGGGGATTAAGATGCAAATTGGTGAATATTCCGAGCAAGACGGCGCGTTTCACGCATCGGAAACTTTGATCAGACCGGGCACGGATCGCGACGGCGAGCAATCAGAATTTCTCGTGAAAATGATTGACGACAGAACCATTGTTAATAATAGAACCGCGTGTTATTTGCTGGATTGGCTTTTGCGTCAAAACTATGAGGATCCGATACATGAATCGTCAGTAGACAACGAAAAATCCGTTGTGGAGATTTATTCGCTATTCACTAATTACTAATAACTGCGTTGGCCTCCGACCCTACGATTTTTGGGGCGAGGCAGAACGGGCGGATAATATCCGCCCCTACGGTGTGATTAAACCTGTAGGGGCGGCAATCTGCCGCCCGCTCTAATCGCTATTTACTAATTACTAATCACTATGTTCAAGGGGACGACGACCCCGGCGTCCCGCATAAAATAAATGAACTCATTAAAAGCGGGAGGATAATATGTACAAATTATAATATAAAATCACTTGACAAAAGCAAAAAAATAATATATAATAATTATAGAAAGAGAAACGGCAGAGCGTAAAAACGATCAGCCGCCTCAGGAAAGTTTAATTAACAAATCGATCCTTGGCGTCCAAACTTAGGATCGGTTGTTTTTTATTGCACAGGCTGTGCAAAAATCGCAAAAATTACGATAATCACAAGCAATGCAAGAAAAACCTTGAAAAAATAATTTCTCATTCACATCACCCCTGCGTCACAATGCGCGCCGCTTATCAAAAAAATCGCAAGCGATTTTTTCTCATCGCTCTGCGATTGTTCCTTTTCCCACAAAGTGCACTTCGTTGGCGCTTTGCGGGAGCCCTATTCGCTACGTTGGCTCCCCTTGGGGGGAGCTGGCTGCGGCTTGTCCGCAGACTGAGAGGGGAACCCCACACAAGTACCCCTCTCCGTCTTTCCGCCGTTGGCGGAAATCCACCTCCCCCGAGGGGGAGGCAAACGGAACCGTGCCGCCGGCCGGATGTGGGCATCCGGCCCTACGGTATTTTAGGGGGTAAAACGGGCGGATAATATCCGCCCCTACGGTGTGATGAAACCTGTAGGGGCGGCAATCTGCCGCCCGCTCTAATCGCTATTCACTAATTACTAATCACTATTCCCTAGTCCCTACGTTACCATAACTTTAATCTGTCTTTTTCGTCTCTGTACATGGCGCAGCCGGGCTGCATATGGTAAAGCTCCAAAAACTCGCCGAAGTTTGACAGCACCATGTTGACCCTCACGCGGTTCGGCGCGTGAACGTCGGTGGCAAGCAGCATCTTCGCGTACTCGTCGGTGCAGACCGTTCTGTAGGTTCTGGCGTAAGTCTTAAACAGTTCGTCAAGGTTGGGGTTATCCGCTCCCGCAATGTCAAGGATACACGCCACGGCCCCCACGTCCGCGATGTTTTCGCTGAGCGTCAGGCTGCCGTCCACAAAGCAACCCGGCAGAGCCTCAATTTTTCCGTATTCCGCGACAAATTTTCTGCACATCTCATTAAAAGCCGAATAATCCCCGGGCAGCCACCAGTCGCGGTAGTTCCCATTTTTGTCGAACCGCGAGCCCACGTCGTCAAATGCATGGGTGATCTCATGGGCGATAACGCTGCCTATCCCGCCGAGGTTTGTCTCAAACGACGCGTTTGGGCTGTAATACGGCGCCTGGAGCACGCCCGCGGGAATTACTATGCAGTTCTTCGCGCGGTCATAGTACGCGTTGACCGACTGCGGCGTCATGCTCCATGCCGATTTGTCGACAGCCTCGCCGCTGTTGATAAGCTCGTTGTTCTTGTCGTTCAGCATCAGATTATAGTCGATCACATATTCCATCAGATTTCCGCCGTCATCAATGCTGCGGACGGAAAAATCGTCATTTTTATAGCTCTTTATATACTCCGGATAGCCTATGTTGACCGAGATCGCTTCAAGCTTATCCTTCGCGACCTCCTTGGTGACGCCACTCATCCAATCGAGGGCGTCGATCCGCTTTTCAAACGTCTTTATTATCAGATCGGCCAGATCCTCGATCTCTTTTTTTGATTCGGCCGAAAAATATCTTTCCACATATTCCTCGCCCAGCTCCATGCCAGTCAGCGACTGAGTGATCGTGACCGCGTAGGCCGAGGGCGCAATCTTTGAGTCGGTGCCGCCTATGGCGTTGATATAGTTCCGATACGCGTCGAACAGCTCGGAGTTTAAGTACATGGCCGAGCTGTCAAGCACGGCGGCCTTAAGATACTGCTTGATTATTTTAACATTCTGCGGCCTCAGCTCATGGTTAATGGCCCGCGCCAGTCCCCTGTCATAGATCACCACATCCTCGGCGGAGTCATAGCCGAGGTTTTTGATGTATTTCACTATTCCTATGTTTGAAAACAGGTCCTTAAGCTCGTCGGCCGAATACACGTTGTATATCATCTCGGGCTCGTTCCAGAGCGCCTCGTCCATCGTCTCCTCCGCGAGACGGACGCACAGGTTTACGACCGACTCCGCGTTCTTCGCGGCCTCCGCGGGCTGCTGGCCCGAGGCGAAAAACAGCGACCTTACATACTCGCGGTAGGCATCCCTGACGTTATCATATCCGCCGCTTTTAACTACTCCCGGCTCAATTCCGGTGTAGCAGGCCTCAAAGGATAAGCGGTACTGCGTGGAGTCCATGAAATCGGTGTTTATCTTGATTGGGATAAGCGAATGGAAACCCGCCTTTTCAAGCTCGGCGAGAACGTCGGGCAGATCGGCGAGCCCGTTTATGCCGTCGATCATCTCAAGATACGGCCTTATCGGTTCAATTCCCACCTGCTCGCGGTATTTTTCGTTTGACGCCGCCATGTAAATATCCAATATCTTCTGCTCGTTGCTGCCGTTTTCGGGCAGATCGCCGACATACGAGTCGGAAATTATATCGCCGATGATATTCTGAATTCTGTACGTGTTGTTCTGGGCGATCTGCTCGACGTTTGACCACTTGGCATAGCCCGCGGGAAGCGCCGTCTCAGAAAGCCACTGCTCGTTAACATAGGCGTAATAATCCTCTTTGTAAAGCTCACCGGAGGGCAGGGCCGCCCGAAACTCAAGCATCCTGCCGTAGACGAGCACGATCTGGTCATAGAGTATATAGTCGTCGGAACCCAAAGTCCCGTCGCCGTAGCCGTAAACGAGCCCGGCGTTTTTGAGGCGCGCTATGTCCTGCTCGGCCCATTTCGGAACATCGGTGAAGAAATCCGAGCCGTCGCCCAGATCGGTTGGCAGATCGTCCGCCGCGAGAACGCGGCTGACAATGGCGAAGCTCTCGACGCGCGTGATATAATCGTTCGGGTGCAGCATGCCGTCGTCAGAGCCGCCGAGAATTCCAAGCGCCACCGCAAGGCCGAGAGAGTCGTAATACATCGGGTCGATCTGGTCATAGTCCGCGAAAACCGAAAGATCGGCTGGCATGACCGCCTTAAGCTCGTCGCCAAGCCCTTCCATAAGTATATAGACCGCCCGCCCGCGTGTGACATAATCGCTGTCGGGCGCGGGCGGAGCCTCCGCCGCGTCAATCGCCGCCTCCGCGGTGTCGGCGGCGGGCTCGGCGCAAACGGAAAAAGGAGCCGAAAAACACAACAAAAGCATGATTGCCGCAAGCAATAGCGAAAACTTTTTCATGTTTCTCAACTCCTAAAAAATCCTTATTCAGTTAATTCGTTTTTCAAAATCCGTTAAATTCCTAATTTAAATCGCCCTTTTTTTCGTAAATGCGGTTTATCGCGCTGATAAGGGCCAGGAGCGATGCGTTGATTATGTCGTTGTGTATGCCGACGCCCCATGTCACGTTTCCGTACGGATCAGACAGCCCGATATACGCGCAGGCCTGCGAGTTTGAGCCGGTGCTTATCGCATGCTCCTCATATGTCTCGATCGTGTACTTGCCGTGGAGCACGTCGCCGAAGGCCTTCACGACCGCGTCCAGTCTGCCGTTTCCGTGGCCGGTGAGCACCTCGCTCTTTCCGTCCTCCTCGAGCGTGATGTGGGCGATAATTCCGTCCTTCTGCTCAAAATGCGCCTCAAGCATCTTGATCTTTGTCTCAATGTTTATGTAGTTTTCTCTGAATATATTTACGATCTCGTCGGGCTGAAGCTCCTTATGCAGGTGGTCGGACACGTCCTTTACCATATAGCCGAAGTCCTCACGCATCTTTTTGGGAATGTTGAAGCCGAACCTCTGCTCCATCAGATAGCCTATTCCGCCCTTGCCCGACTGGCTGTTGATCCTGATAACGTCGCCCTCATACTCGCGGCCCAGATCCTTGGGGTCGATCGGCAGATAAGGCACCGTCCAGTAGTTCTCGTGCTTCTCGTCGCGGTACTTCATGCCCTTGGCGATTGCGTCCTGATGCGAGCCCGAGAATGCCGCGAACACCAGCTTTCCGCCGTACGGCTGGCGCGGGTCGACCCTCATGCCGGTGAGGCGCTCGTAATGCTCAACAACGTCCTGAATATCGGTAAAATCAAGGCCCGGGTCAACGCCGTGGGTATACATATTAAGCGCGAGAGTCACAATATCCACGTTTCCGGTCCTCTCGCCGTTGCCGAACAGCGTTCCCTCAACGCGGTCGGCTCCCGCCAGCAGGCCGAGCTCGGTATCGGCCACGCCCGTGCCTCTGTCGTTATGAGGGTGGAGCGAGAGCACCACGTTCTCGCGGTATTTCATATGCTCGCTCATGTACTCGATCTGCGAGGCGTAAACATGCGGAAGCGACATCTGCACCGTCACCGGGAGGTTGATTATTACCTTGCGGTCGGGAGTGGGCTTCCACACGTCAAGCACCGCGTTGCACACCTCAAGAGCGTACTCGGGCTCTGTGCCAGTGAAGCTTTCGGGGCTGTACTCAAAGCGGTAATCCGCCCCTTCCTCCTCGGTCAGCTTTTTGAGCAGCTCGGCGCCGTCGACCGCGATCTTCTTGATCTCGTCCTTGGACATTCTGAAGACCTGCTGTCTCTGCGCGAGCGAGGTTGAGTTATAAACATGCACAATTGCGTTCTTCGCGCCCCTTAAGCCCTCGAACGTCTTTTTAATTATATGCTCTCTCGCCTGAGTCAGAACCTGAATGGTAACATCATCGGGTATGAGATTATCCTCGATCAGCCTGCGAAGAAAGAGGTACTCCGTCTCCGACGCGGCCGGAAATCCGACTTCAATTTCCTTAAAGCCTATCTTGCACAGATAGATGAAAAACTCCAGCTTCTCTTCAAGGCTCATAGGCACCACCAAAGCCTGGTTTCCGTCTCTTAGGTCAACGCTGCACCATATGGGCGCTTTTTCGATAGCGTCTTTTTCTGTCCACTTCATTGATTTCACGGGCGGCATAAAATAGCCCTTTTTGTACTTGTTAAAGTTTTTCATGTTACCTCCTCCTTTCAAAGATTTTTAAACAAATTAATAAAATATAATGAAAACTCTAACTTACCGAAAAATCCGATAAGGATTTTATTATACCATATCAAAGAATGTTTTGCAATACGAATTTACTCGAATATTTCATATTTTTTAACTTTGGATAATTTTGCAAATTTCATGTGTTTTCTCGGTGTTTTTAATTGAAAATAGACAAAAAGAAACACTGTCGTAATACAAATGTAACCTGCTTTATGTTATAATTATTCTGAATAATAACGCCTATAAAGGGGAATTGATATGGCGGCAAAAACAAAAACAACAAAAAACACAAAATCAAATAAATCGGCAAAGCCGAAGCAAAGCGGCGGACGGGGCGCGGCGAGAGCCGCGGCAAGGGCCGAAAAGACCGCTCCGGTCAAAAAGCCCGTCAAGCGCATGTCGGGCGAGGTGCATGGAATACTGCTGATCGCGGCTGCGCTGCTGCTCGTGTGCGCATTTTATGTGCCCGCGGCGGGAATAGTCGGACAGTTTATCAAAAACGTGTGCTACGGCCTGTTCGGCGCGGCGGCCTCGATATTTTTCGTGTACTTTTTGATCGCGGGAATAAACGCGTTCCGCGACAAAAGCTCCGAGAGCGCCGCGTACAAATGGATAATCCTGCTCGGGCTTATGATATGCTCGGGCGTGATATACGCGCTGTTTAAGCGCGATACCGGCTTTGTTGACGGAGGCTTCGGCGCCAACCTGCGCAATCTTTATGAAAACGGCATTGACGGCGTCGGCGGCGGAATAATCAGCGGCTTTATCTGCAAGGTCCTGACGCTGCTCATCGGCTATATGGGCGCGTGGGTATGCGCCTGCGCGCTGACTCTGGTGCTGCTTATTATCCTCACCGGCGTTTCGATAGAGGGGATATTCAGGAAGATCGTCAACTTTTTCGGCGGCATCAAAAACAGCTTTCGCGAGCGCATGGAGAGCGAGATCGAGATCGACCCGATAGCGCCGCACACCACCGAGCGCAAGGAAAAGAAAAAATCAATATTCGCGCTCATGTCAGCGCGCCGCGCCGCAAAAAAAGAGGCGAAGCGCCGCGCCAAGGAGAGCGCCGCCCGCCAAAAGGCCGAGGAGCCCACGCCGCCGCGGCGGAAGCCCGAAATACCCGAGACCCCCACAAAGCCGCAGCGCTTTGTGATACGCGAAAACGACGATCAGCCCGGCGCGGAGTCCGCGAGACAGCGGTTCAGCATTGATGACCTGCCGTTTGACATTGACGGGATAAAGAGCGGGACAGCGGAGATCGAGACCGAGGTTCCCGACGACCCGTTTTCCGGAGTTGACGTGCCGGAATTCCTTGACAAGAGCAAGACGGGCGCGCTCACCAGAACGCCCGACGAAAACGGCGTGATCCCCGAGGAAAGCGACCCCGACGATTTTGAGCCGCCGAGCGACGCGAAAATGGAGGACCGCCTTGACCCGATGACCAAAAGAGCCTTGGACAGCGGCGTGCCGCTTGACGAGGCCGTGACCAAGGGCCGCAAAATGCTGCTTGACGAAAAGACCTCGCCTGCCGACAAGATAGCCGCCGAGATCGAGGAAAACGACTCAAGACCTCAGCTCGTTTACTATCAGCTCCCGCCGATCGAGCTTTTGGCGGAGCCGAAGCACAAGCGCAAAACCAAAGATGAAATAAAGCGCGAGCTTGAGGAAAAGGCCAACCACCTGCTTGACACGCTGAACAGCTTTAAGGTCGAGGCCGACATAATCAACATAACCCAGGGCCCCTCGGTGACGAGGTTTGAGCTTCAGCCGGGAAAGGGCGTCAAGGTGGCGCAGATAACCCGTCTGGCCGACGACATCGCCCTGAGCCTCGCCGCGCCCGGCGTCAGGATCGAGGCGCCGATCCCCGGAAAGGCGGCCATAGGCATCGAGATACCGAACTCCGAGCGGCAGTCGGTCCCGATCCGCGAGGTCATCGACACGCCCGCATTCCGCAATCGCAACTCCAAGACCACGGTCGCGCTCGGCAAAGACATCAGCGGAAGCTGCGTCGTGGCCGACATCGCCGACTTCCCGCACATATTGATCGCGGGAGCCACCGGCTCGGGCAAATCCGTCTGCATCAACTCGCTGATAACCAGTATTCTCTATAAGGCGAAGCCGAACGAGATAAAAATGATAATGGTTGACCCCAAAATGGTCGAGCTGGGCGTTTATAACGGGATCCCGCATCTGCTGATTCCGGTCGTGACCGACCCGAAGCACGCGGCGGGCGCCCTCAACTGGGCCGTGATCGAAATGCAGAACCGCTACGCGCTGCTTAAGGACAACAAGGTCAGGAACCTTGACGGCTACAACAAGCTCATGGAGGAAAACGGCGAGCCGGACGCGAAGCTGCCCGAGATCGTGATCATCATCGACGAGCTGGCCGATCTGATGAGCGTCGCCAAGAGCGAGGTCGAGGAGGCGATAAACCGCCTCGCGGCGCTGGCGAGAGCCGCGGGAATGTATCTGGTGATCGCCACGCAGAGGCCGTCGGTCAACGTCATCACGGGCGTTATCAAGGCCAACATTCCCTCAAGAATAGCCTTCGCTGTCTCACAGCAGGTCGACAGCCGCACGATCATCGACTCGGCGGGCGCGGAAAAGCTGCTCGGCATGGGCGACATGCTGTATTACCCGCGCGGCGAGCTGAAGCCGATACGCGTTCAGGGCAACTTCGTCTCGGACAACGAGATCGAGGCGCTCGTGAATTACATAAAAAATCAGTACGAGGCCGAGTATGATGAGGAGCTCATCGAAAAAATCGAGAAAGAGCACGAGAAGGTCGCCGCCGATCTGGAGAACGCGGGCACGCGCGAAGCCACGGCTTCGGCATCCGCGGGCGGCTCGAGCAGGACGGACGACATGTTCCTCGACGCGGTCGAGCTGGTGCTCGAAAGCGGACAGGCCTCGGTGGCCATGTTCCAGCGCAAATTCAAAATGGGCTATCAGCGCGCGGCCAAGCTGATCGACCAGATGGAAGAACGCAAAATAATCGGCCCCTACGAGGGCACCAAGCCCCGTCAGGTCCTCATAACCCGCCAGGAATTCAACGAAATGAAATTTAACCGCGAAAATTCATAAAAATTGCGAGGTATGCAAAATGAAACGAAAAATAACCGCTTTTGCCGTTTTTATCACAATGCTCCTGTCGGCCGTATCTCCCGCGTTCGCGTTCAGCTTTCCCGAGCCCGACTGGGGCGCGCTTCTGCGCGAGCGCGAGCAGATGGTCAGTCAGACGGATTTTGAGCTTTACGCCGAAGGCGGCGTTCAGTCGGCGCCATACTACGGCGCGAAGTTCGAGCCGCGCGGCGGAGCCTATATCGGAATGATCGCCGAGACCTCGGAGGAGTTTGCGCCTCTCGGCTGTTATCTGACATATATCGACAACATGAATCAGGACGATTTGTATTATCCCGCCAATCGAATGATCGAGGATGACAATGTTGTGACTATGGTCGGCTGGACTATATCCGACCTTGACAGCGTAAATTACGGCACGGTATACTCGGTGCTCGAGCGGCTCAACAGCTACGGCAAGCCAATGTTTATCAGGTTCGCCAACGAGATGAATGAGTCCTCGATCGGCCTCGATCCCGACAAATATATCCGTGTGTTCCGCACGGTGGCCGACATTGCTCACGGGTTCCCCAACCTGGCGGTAGTGTGGTCGCCGATGGACATCGGTTCGCTCGACAGGCCGTTCGGATACTTTTACCCCGGCGACGAGTATGTCGACTGGGTGGGCCTAAGCAGCTATTCCATGATGTATTTCCTCGGCAATCCCGACACCACATACAAAGACAGCGTTTACTTTATGACCGGCGACTACGCGTGGGCGACAAACAAAGTAAAGCCGTTTATGAACTTTTTAAGCGCCAACAACATTAACAAGCCGATAATGATCAGCGAGGGTGGCGTCGCCACCAACACAAACTTCGGCCCGACACCGCAGAATTGGACTGCGCCGAGAATGCGCAATTTCCTTTGGTCGCTCGTGATGAAATATCCGCAGATCAAAATGGTGAACTATTTCAACACCCACCGCGCGAACGAAACTTCGAGATACGACATAAATGACTACCCCTACGCCTGCGAAATTTTCAAAGAGGCCGAAAACAGCGGAGCCTATATCAGAGAGGCCGGCGGTCAGCCCGACTTCGTATTTCAGCCCGCGAACGGCGCGGGAACATTAGCCGCGAAAAACGGATTTGTGAAGCTCTACACCCTCGCGCACATTCCGAAACAGCCCGACATCACCGTTAATTACTCCATTGACGGCGGTTGGACACATTCGTCGAGCCAGATACCGTATATATACAATCTGAACATCTCGGCTCTGACCGACGGAGCCCATTCTCTCAAAATATCCGCCGCGGGCAACGAAAAGAGCTACACATTCTACAAGCGCGGCGGCGCAATCGCTTTCGGCGCGGAACCCGAATACGTCCCCGCCGCTCCCGAGATCAGCGTCACGCTGAACGGTTCAAAAATAACCTTTGACCAATCGCCGGTCATGGATAACGACCGCGTTCTTGTGCCGATGCGCAAGATATTCGAGGCGCTTGGCGCGGACGTGTACTGGGACGATGCCGAGCAGACCGCCATAGCCGAAAGGGGCGGCAAAACAATAATAATCCCGATAGGCAAAAACTACATGACGGTAAACGGCAGCCGCATAACGCTTGACGTGCCCGCCCAACTGATCAACAACCGAACGCTGGTGCCCGCCCGGGCCGTCAGCGAAGCCCTCGGCTGCGCCGTAGACTGGAACGATCCCGCCCAAACCGTAATCATCACCGATTAAAAAAATTCCCGCGGCACATTTGGCCGCGGGGATTTGTTATTTGCTCAGCTTATATAGCGCGTATTGATTGAGCGAGACGCCTTCTCTCTCCGCGGCCGCGGCAAGTGAGCGATGAAGCGATTTCGGGACTCTGACGACAAATTTGCCGCTGTAACGATCCTCGCTGCCCGGCAGCGGCACTTCAAATCCGTTTTCAAGCTTTGCCTCAATATATCCTTCCATCGCATCCAAAATATTTTGATACGCCTCATCAAATGTTTCTCCGTCGCTCTGACAGCCGTCAAGCTCCATTACGCGCGCGTAATAATACTCGCCGCTCTCATCATTGACTTTTTGGATAATAAAGTTATAAGGCAGCTTCATGTATTCTTTAACAGTCATTTAAACCTCCATTTTTCGCGGACAATTATATATAGTACATGTTTTACAATATTTCTTATAATCCTCAGAAATGTAGCATAAATAATAATCACATTCATTACAACATGCGTAAGGATGCGTTATCTCGTCATAATTGTTATCACTACCGGGACAATCTTTTCCAAAATTGCCCGGAATTAATTCAACACCCGTTACATCAAATAACAATATATCAACTCCATAATGAAAAATGCGCAGCCGGAGCCACGCAAAAAAATGCACAAACTCCACTTGCTGCAACACAATTTCACAACAATGTCAAGAACAGACAACGCGTAAACAGAGGGTGCATTTTTATCAATGATAAAAATAGCACACGTTATCCGTTCTATTAAATTGTGAAATTATGTTGCAGGAATATTATAGCATAACACTATTAAAAATGCAATATTTATATTTTATAAACCGAAAAAGAGTTGTATTTTACAACGTTTTGTGATATAATTAAGCTAATATCGGATTATTGAAAGGGTGATAGCATGTCAAACAGAGAAATAGCGATTGATTTGATAAACAATCTTCCCGAATATAAACTAACATACATTATAGCATTTCTTAAAGGCGTTGCGTTCGATAATTTTATTAACGACAATATTTATTCCATTAGTTCTGCTGACGATCTGGCGGCTATAAAGGCGGCGCGAGCCGAATATCAAAACGGTGAGACAATATCACACGAAGACATTAATTGGGATTAATATAATCAGCCCCATGCGTGTATGCGCACGAGGCTTGCTATTTTACCACGTTTCCTCATAAAACCAAAGATTAGCGCATATCCGCTCCACATACAGCGTATTTCCGCCTGTGTGCGATATGAAACCGTTATTTTCCGCCTCAAACGGACCTTTGTAAATTGTTTCAACGTCATCTATATTGTCATTGGGCAGGAAGTACACGCCGCGGCTCATGCCGGAGGGCGCGATCCCGCGGCTGCCGAAATCTATTTTTATTATATTCTTTTCTTTGGTTATTCTTTGAACTCCGTCTAAATCCATGACCGCGATAACATTTCTGTCGTTAAGCGGTTCCCACCGTCCCTTGAGGCTGCCGGTGTTCATATCAATCCCCTCATCAATATGGATATAGTATTTGTCAAGCCCGACCGTTTCCTCGGGCGGCGGATCTTTCCCGGCGTCATACACTCCGACGATATTGCCCTCATATATAACATATGCCGCCGCGTTGATTATCCCGTTGTTTTGCCGTGCCGTGTCTGAAACCTCGGTTTTCGGGCTCAGGCTCGAATTTGAGCCTACCGCGATCAAAAGCATAAACAGCGGCAGCAATAAACCCAATACCAACTTTTTGATTGCGGTAATTCCGATCGCTCCCAAAATCGCCGCGATCAGTATTTTGGCTTTTTTCATATACCTATCTCCTATGTGTCAAGTTCATATATCCATAATTTTTTGTCGTCCTCGGAATATACGCCTATAATATAATTAAGCGAAAACTTCGCGTCCGTCGAGAACCCATACCTGCCTGTTTGCTTATCATAAACACAGTAAAAGCCGCTTTGAGCGGGCGGTATTCTGTCATTACGGTACGCAAAAGCGCCGCGCTCACCGTACAAGAGCGAATTTGCCTCATCGTCTATGTTTTCCCACACGCCGCTTATTTTTATTTCGGCAATCAGATTGTCCGCTTCCTTATCGCTAAGTTCATACATTTTTACAGTCTCGCCGTCGCCGTGAAATCCACCATGAGTGTCCTTGTGTAAATCGGCGCCGCGCTCGGGTATATCGATCATAAGAGCTTTGTCATATTTATTATAATTTTTGACTTCTATGGTTATAACGCATACCGCGGTAAAAATCACAGAAACCGCGAACGATGCGGCGGTAATAATCGCAAAAATTTTAAATATTTTTAAAAACGCGCGTTTTTTCCTCATAACTGTTCCCCCTGTATTCCAGAATGTCCGCGGGCTGGCAATCGAGCGCGGCGCATATTTCAGCGAGAGTCGAAAACCTTATCGCCTTTGCCTTGTTGTTTTTGAGTATCGAAAGGTTGGCGGGGGTTATTCCGATCCTCTCCGCCAACTCCATAAGCCCGATCTTACGCTTTGCCATCATAACGTCAAGATTAACAATAATTCCCATTACGCCACCTCATATCGTCAGATCGTTTTCAAGCTTGATTCGCACGGCGGTCTCAAAAAGCCGCGACAGCGTGAAGCAGAACAGACCGCCGCAGACAAATATAATGACTATCATCACCGTCGAGACAGTCGGCAGAAAAAACAGCTTTAAAACATACACAAGCCCTATGCACCACGCCGCAATGCCGACGTTCCCGAGCGACTTCACATTATCGGCCACAAACGGATCGCCCGCTTTTATCGTCTTAAACATTTTTCTGAGCTGCCGCATAATGAAAACTGACGCGATGCCCGAAAGAAAGACCGCGCCTGCCTGAACATAAAAATCAAAGCCGCGATAGCCGTAGAGATAGACCGCCGCGGGCGAAAATGCGCAGGCAGGGATCCCCAGCCAAAACATAATGCTCACGCACCACTCGGTCAGCGTTATAATCTTTGATCTGTACATAATACCACCTCATTTTGTATTGATATTTTGATTATATCACCAACAATATCATTTGTCAATAATTATTTATTGTTTTTCGATAAATAATTATCTAAAAAAACAGCCCCGCGGTATATAAACCGCGGGGATTTTGTTTTTAAATTAAACCAGCTCCAGTACGGACATTTCCGCTGCGTCGCCGCGGCGGGGTCCGATCTTGATGATTCTTGTGTATCCGCCGTTTCTGCTTTGATACTTGGGAGCGATCTCGTCAAACAGCTTCGATACGACCTCTCTCTTTGTGATGTACGAGAGCGCCTGTCTCTTGGTGTGAAGCGTGTTCTTTTTACCGAGCGTTATCATTTTGTCGGCCATTCTCTTAACCTCTTTGGCTCTGGTTGTGGTAGTCTCGATCTTGCCGTTTTCCAGAAGCGAGGTTGTGAGATTTCTGAGCATGGCGCGTCTGTGAGCGGTCGGTCTGCCCAGCTTTCTCTGCTGTGCCATATAAATCACCTCTTCCTGTAATTCTAAAACTATTAATCGTCATTGGCGAGGCTCAGGTCCATAGCCTGAAGCTTCGACATAACCTCCTCAAGCGACTTTCTGCCGAGGTTCCTCACCTTCATCATGTCGCTTTCGCTGCGGGTCGTCAGATCCTGAACGGTGTTGATGCCCGCGCGCTTTAAACAGTTGTAGGAACGGACTGACAGGTCAAGCTCCTCAATAGTCGTTTCGAGAACCTTTTCCTTCTGTCCCTCTTCCTTCTCTATCATGATCTCAACGTTCTTCGCGTTGTCAGACAAATCAATGAACAGTCTCAGATGCTCGCTGATTATCTTTGCCGCGAGAGACACCGCCTCGGCGGGAGAAATCGTTCCGTTTGTCCAAATCTCGATCGTGAGCTTGTCATAATCGGTAACGTTGCCTACGCGGGTCGTCTGAACCTCATAATTAACCTTTTCAACCGGTGTGAATATGGAGTCGGTGGCGATAACGCCAATCTGGTCGCGAACGAGCTCCTTATTAACATCCGACGAAACATAACCGCGGCCTCTGTCAATCACGATCTCCATGAACAGCTTCGCATCGTCGTCCAGCGTGGCGATGTGCAGATCCTCGTTAAGGATCTCAACGTCCGCGTCATGCTTGATGTCGCGGGCGCAGACCTCGCCGGCGCCCTCCTGATTAATGTAAATCGTCTTCGGCTGGTCGGAGTGAAGCTTGATCACAAGGTTCTTTATGTTCAGTATGATCTCGGTAACATCCTCTTTGACTCCGGGAATGGTGGAAAACTCATGGAGCACGCCGTCAATCTTTATCGATGTGGAAGCCACACCGGGCAGAGACGACAGCAGCATCCGTCTCAAGGAGTTGCCGAGAGTCGTTCCGTAGCCTCTCTCAAGAGGCTCGATGACAAATTTCGCGTATTTTTCATCTTCCGATGACTCAACACATTCGATTCTCGGTTTTTCAATCTCAATCATTGTTAAACCTCCTATAAAATTAGGATATAGGCAAAAAGCCTATTATTTGCTGTAATACTCGACTATCAAGTGCTCCTCTACAGGGAAGTCGATATCCTCTCTGTCAGCAAGCGCAATGATTTTGCCTTCCAATGTGTCTTTGTTCATGTCGATCCACTTGGGAACCAGTCTGTTGGAGTTTCTCTCAACGATGTCCTTCATTCTTTCGGCGTTTCTGCTCTTTTCCTTCAGGCTGATGACCTCGCCGGGCTTAACGAGGTAAGAGGGAATGTTAACTCTCTTGCCGTTGACCGTAACGTGGCCGTGGTTCACTATCTGTCTCGCCTCGCGTCTTGTGTTGGCAAGACCCATGCGGTAGATAACGTTGTCAAGTCTTGACTCAAGGATGCTCAGCAGGCACTCGCCCGTAACGCCGTTCATCTTTGTGGCCATAACATAGTATTTAGCGAACTGTTTTTCCAGAACGCCGTATATAAATCTGACCTTCTGCTTTTCATTAAGCTGCATGCCATATTCGCTCTGCTTTTTCCGTCTCTGGTCAAAGGTTCTGTTCGAGCTCTTGTCTATGCCCATAACGGCGGGCTCGATACCCAGAGTGCGGCATCTTTTAAGCACAGGCTGCATATTTTTAGCCATTTTATTTCCTCCTTCAAATCTAATTTTAATATTCGGTGTCCGCGGTTTAAACTAAACGCGTCTTCTCTTCGGCGGTCTGCATCCGTTGTGGGGGATGGGCGTAACGTCCTTGATCATGTTGACCTCAAGACCCGCGACCTGAAGCGCTCTGATAGCCGCCTCACGGCCCGAGCCGGGGCCCTTAACATATACCTCAACCGTCTTTAAACCATGTTCCATAGCCGCTCTCGCCGCTGTCTCCGCCGCCATCTGCGCCGCGAAGGGCGTGCTCTTTTTGGAGCCCTTAAAGCCCAGTCCGCCCGCGCTGGCCCACGAGATCGCGTTGCCGGCGACGTCTGTAATGGTAACAATGGTGTTATTAAATGTAGATTTGATATGTGCCGCGCCGCGCTCGATATGCTTTTTCTCTCTGCGGCGTCTGGTTTTCTTTACTGTTTTTGCCATTGTATCTTTCACCTCCTATAAGAAATACGGCATTCCTTTGATATTCAAATCAAAAGAAAATTCAAAATCAATCGACCGATCGCTTATTTCTTCTTGTTAGCGATGGTTCTCTTGGGACCCTTACGGGTTCTGGCGTTGGTCTTGCTGCGCTGTCCGCGGACAGGGAGACCTTTTCTGTGACGAATTCCTCTGTAACAGTTGATCTCCATCAAACGCTTGATGTCAAGAGCGATGTCTCGTCTCAGGTCACCTTCAACGTTGTAGTTGTCGATCTCGTTCCTGAGCTTCTGAACGTCTTCCTCCGTCAGATCGCGGACTCTTGTGTCCGGATCAACGCCTGTTGCCGCCAAAATCTTTCTGGAAGTGGAGAAACCGATTCCGAAAATGTATGTGAGGCCTGCCTCAACTCTTTTGTCGTTCGGTAAATCCACACCTGCGATACGTGCCATAATTATTTCACCTCCATAAATTTTTCAATGAAAAAGCGGAGCAGAATTTCACCCATACTGCTTGCATATGGCATCGGCAAAAAATAAAGTGGTTTTAATGCCTGACCCTGCTCCCGGTTTGTTTTCCCGATTATCCCTGCTTCTGTTTGTGGCGGGGGTTCTCGCAGATAACCATTACCTTGCCCTTTCTTTTAATTATTTTGCACTTTTCACAAATAGGTTTAACTGAAGGTCTTACTTTCATTTCCTTCACCTCCTAAATTTGTATTATGCCCGAAAATATGGTAAGCCATACTAACGAACCGTATTATTTTACCATAATTTATACTTAAAGTCAAGAAATATTGTGAATTACGGCTATGTAAATCTTCAACAAACTTTAAGAATTTTTAATAGAATTTTAAGTCAAGATTTTGAGTTTTGGTCTCTTTCCGCACGAGCTCCGAGCGCTCGGTTATTTTTTTCTCGACTCTCTCCTTCTGCGCGCCCTCAAGAGGCGCGGGACGATAGTCGTTGCCGCCCGACGAGGTTATCGTCACGCTTGTTTCCGCCGACGCGCTTTCGGCCGCGGGCCCGTCCTTATCGCCGCACGAGCGCGGCAAAACCGCCGACACCGGCAAGGTCGGCAGAACCGCAAATAATCTTTTCATAACAAATTCCTCGGATCGAATTTATTTCGCTCTCCATGTTATTCTGCCCTTGGTCAGATCATAGGGCGAGATCTCGACCGTCACCTTGTCGCCGGGCAGTATCTTAATGAAGTGCATTCTCAGCTTGCCCGAAATGTGCGCCAAAATCTGGTGCCCGTTCTCGAGCTCGACCTTAAACATCGCGTTGGGCAGCGCCTCGACAACCTTGCCCTCTACCTCAAGCATATCCTCTTTTGACATAAAGCTACACCTCCTCGTATGTCTTATTCTCAATAATTTTTCTTATCTCGGAGTCCGCTGTCCCGCCCGGGGCGGTCAGAAAGCCCGTATCCCCGACCCTGCCCAGCAGGGTCAGGTGCAGGTTTTTTTTGAGCTTCGCGCGGCTTATTTTTCTGGTGTCGCCGTCGGAAATTCTGACGTACTCGCCGTCAACCCTTTCGACAACCAAAAATATTCTGCCGCTGCCCCGTCCGGCTTTGGCCTCCACTATATCTCCGACGCGCAGCGCCGGTCTTGAGCTATTTTTCATAACGCACCTATCCGCCGAGTCGCGTCGTATTATCCAACACTTTCAGCATACACAAAATTTACGGAAATTATTCCCTATCCGATCTCGTCGCAGCCCGCGGGGAAGGTAAGCAGCACGGGATCGCCGGTCGTTATAAGCACCGTGTTCTCGTAATGGGCCGACTTCTCGCCGTCTTGGGTTATGACCGCCCATTCGTCGTCCGCCACATAAATGTCTTTCTTTCCGCCGCACACCATCGGCTCGATGGCGATGACCATGCCGGGCCGCAGGCGTATGCCGCGGCTGCGGGTGACATAATTGGGGACTTCGGGGTCCTCGTGGAGCTCCGAGCCGACGCCGTGGCCGCAGTAATTCCGCAGCACCGAAAATCCGTTTGCCTCAACGTAATTCTGAACCGCCCTTGAAATGTCCGATATGCGGTACCCGTCGCGGGCGAACTTGAGCGCCTCGTAAAAGCTCTCGCGGGTCACGCGCACAAGCTTTTCGGTCTTCTCATCGACCTTGCCGACCTTGAACGTGCGGCAGGCGTCGCCGTGATAGCCCCGATAGCAGGCCCCCACGTCCACGCTGACAACGTCGCCCTCCTTGAGCGGAACGTCGTCGGGAAAGCCGTGGATAACCGTCTCGTTGACGCTGGCGCAGATCGTGCCCGGGAAGCCGCCGTAGCCCTTAAACGAGCCCGTGCAGCCCTTTGAGTGTATGTAATGCTCGGCGATCTTGTCAAGCTGCTTCGTGGTGACGCCCGGACGGACAGCCTCGCTGACCGCCTTTAAAGTCTCGTAGGTATAACGGCCCGCCACCTTCATCTTTTCGATTTCCGATCTTGATTTTATCTTAACCAAAGCTACGCCTCCAGTGCCTCAAACACGACTTTGCTCGTCTCCTCGATCTCGCTCTGTCCCTTAGCCACTCTCAACAGCCCCTTTTCTCTGTAATACTCGATAAGGGGCTCGGTCTGCTCGTGGTAGGTCTTAAGCCGCTGCTTCACTGTCTCGGGCTTGTCGTCGTCTCTCGCTCCCAGCTCGCCGCCGCATTTGTCGCAAACGCCGGGGGTCTTCGGGGGCCTGTGCTCGGTGTGATATGTGGTGCCGCAGCTCCTGCACTCGAGTCTGCCGCTCAGCCTCTCGATGATCGTTTGGTCGTCCACTTCAATTGAAAGCACTTTGTCTATCTCGATAGGCGACGCGCTGAGCGCCTCGGCCTGTGCGAGAGTTCTGGGAAAGCCGTCAAGAATAAAACCGTTTTTGCAGTCGTCATTCTTAAATCTTTCGTCCATGACCTTAAGCATCAAATCGTCGGGAATGAGCTTTCCGTCGTTTATGTACTTTTCGGCAGTCCTGCCGAGCTCGGTTCCGTCCTTTATCGCTTTTCTTAAAATCGCCCCGGTGGAGATCGTGGGTATGCCGTAATGCTCGCTCAGTATCTCAGCCTGAGTGCCCTTTCCGGCTCCGGGAGCGGCAAGTAAAATTAATCTCATAAACAGTGCCTCCTTTAAAACATATAATGCAAAGACGCAAGAGCAGGGGATCTCCCGCCGCTTTGCGGGTCTCGCCTGCTCATGCCTGAAATAATTTTTTGGTTAAAGCGGACTACTCCAAAAAGCCCTTGTAGTGACGCATAAGCATCTGAGACTCGATACTCTTAACGGTTTCAAGAGCAACTCCGACAACGATAAGCAGTGATGTGCCGCCTATGGCAAAATTGCTGATGCCCACACCAAGGTTAATGATGATAGGCAGGATAGCGATCAAGCCGAGGAATATTGCTCCGACAAGAGTAATTCTCGAAAGAACCTTTGAAATATAATCCGACGTGGGACGTCCCGGTCTGATACCGGGGATAAATCCGCCGTTTCTCTTCATGTTGTTCGACATTTCAATCGGATTGAACTGTATTGCCGTATAGAAATAGGTGAAGAATATTATCAACAGGAAGTACAGTATAGCGTATACTATTGAGTCTGATGAGAATATCTTAAGGAATGTGCCCCAAAATCCGCTCTGGCCGGCCTGAACGCCGAAGAAGCCCGCGATCGTGCCGGGAAACGACATGATCGACATAGCGAAGATGATGGGGATAACGCCGGCCGACGCGACCTTAATGGGAATATGCGTGCTCTGGCCGCCGTACATTTTTCTGCCTACCATACGCTTGGCGTACTGAACGGGAATACGTCTTTCGGCCTCGTTCATGGTAACAACCAATCCAACCGCCACGATAATCAGAATGATGATCGCGATAACGCCGATGAGTCCGAGGCTGCCGCCCTTTGAATAAGCGTAAAGGGACTGAGCCATTCCGGGAAATCTTGAAACGATACCCGCGAAGATGATAAGCGAGATACCGTTGCCGACACCCTTCTCGGTTATCTGCTCGCCCAGCCACATGAGGAACGAGGTTCCGGCCGTGAACGTGAAGATAACAACGATCGCAGTGAGGAAGCCCGGGTTCTGAACAGCGTGGTAGCTCGCCAGCATGAAGTAAAGGCCGATGGCCTGGATCATGGCAAGAACAACCGTGCCGTATCTTGTGAACTGCGCGATCTTCTTTCTGCCGTCCTCGCCCTGCTTTGAGAGTCTCTCAAGCGCGGGAATGGCGACAGTCAGAAGCTGCATGATAATTGACGAGTTGATGTACGGCGTGATGCTCATTGCGAATATTGTGGCGTTCTGGAACGCGCCTCCGGAAATAATGTCAATAAATCCGAATATTGAGTTTTCACCCGTAAATATTTCTCTCATGGCCGCCGGGTCCAGAAGAGGAACCGGGATACATGATCCAAGGCGGAAGATAACGATCATTATCATTGTGTAGATAAGCTTTTTTCTGAGGTCAACGATCTTCCACGCGTTACGAATGGTTTCAAACATTACTAAATCACCTCAGCCTTTCCGCCTGCCGCGCTGATTTTTTCAGCCGCGCTCTTGCTAAATCTCTTAGCCTTAACGGTCAGCTTTTTATTCAGGTCGCCGCGACCCAAAATAACTACGCCGTCATTGATCTTGCTGATAACTCCGCTCTCCTTGAGCGTCTCCGCCGTAACCTCGGCGCCGTTATCAAATTTGTTGAGCTCTTCAACATTTATCGAAGTGTACTTCTTTGCGAAAATATTTGTGAAGCCGCGCTTTGGCAGTCTTCTGTAAATAGGCATCTGGCCGCCCTCAAAGCCGGGACGAACATGTCCGCCGCTGCGGGATTTCTGACCCTTCTGACCTTTTCCCGAAGTCTTACCGTTGCCGCTTCCGTGGCCTCTGCCGACTCTGAAAGCCTTCTTCTTCGCGCCTTCAGCCGGAGATAATTCATGAAGTTTCATGGAGTCCACCTCCTCCTTTTTTATCAAAAATAATTGTTTACGGCTTTCGCCTATTCAGCTACAGTGACAAGATGCTTTACCTTAAAGACCATTCCTCTTACCTGAGGATTGTCGGGCAGCGTGGCTGTCTGATGCAGCTTACGAAGACCAAGCGCCTTAACTGTGGCGACCTGATCGGGTTTCGCACCGATAGTGCTCTTGGTTAAAGTTACTTTAATTGTATTAGCCAAGGTTCTTACCTCCTATTGCTTTTAGCCAAGAATTTCCTCGGGCTTCTTGCCTCTCAGTCTGGCAACCTCCTCAATGCTCTTGAGTGAAGCCAGCGCCTCGATGGTAGCAGCCACAACATTCTTGGGATTATTGCTGCGCAAGCACTTTGTTCTGATGTCCTTTATGCCCGCGAGCTCCAGCACCGCACGCGCGGCTCCGCCCGCGATAACTCCGGTACCTTGCGCGGCAGGCTTGAGCAGAACTCTGCCCGCGCCGTACTCGCCGATAATTTCATGGGGGATCGTGGTGTCAAGGATCGGAACGGCTATCATGTTCTTCTTTGCGTCGTCAATGCCCTTGCGTATAGCGTCGGGAATTTCGGCCGCCTTGCCCATTCCGCAGCCGACGTGACCGTTATTGTCACCGACTACGACCAAGGCGCTAAATCTGAAGTTTCTGCCGCCCTTTACAACCTTTGCAACACGATTTAAATAAACCACTTTCTCCTCAAGCTCAAGCACGTCGGCGTCGATGCGCTCCTGCTTTCTGGTTCTTTCGCCCTTTTCTGCCATTTATCGTTTCACCTCTTTCTTATTCGCTAAAACTTCAGGCCGCCTTCGCGAGCGCCTGCGGCGAGCTCTGCCACTCTGCCGTGATACAAATATCCGCCTCTGTCAAACACGACGTTGGTTATGCCTTTGTCCAAAGCCTTTTTGGCGATAAGCTCGCCAACGGCCTTGGCCGCGTCCTTGTTTCCGCCGTATGACGCCTTAAGCTCGGCGTCAAGGGAAGATGCGGCTGCCAGGGTGTTGCCGGTCGTGTCGTCAATAACCTGAGCGTAGATATTCTTAAGACTTCTGAACACGCAGAGTCTCGGACGCTCGGCTGTGCCTGAAATCTTTCTGCGAACTCTCTTGTGTCTCGCGAGTCTTGAAACATTACTGCTTTTCTTTTTTATCATTAAATTCGCACCTCCTTACGGCCGCTACTTCTTAGCGCCGGTCTTACCTTCCTTACGTCTGATGTGCTCATCAACGTATTTGATACCCTTGCCCTTATACGGCTCGGGAGGTCTCTTTTCTCTTACTTCGGCAGCAAACTGACCTACCTTTTGCTTGTCGGGACCCGAGATAATGATCTGGTTCGGCTTGGGGACCTCGATCGTTATGCCGTCGATCTCCTCCATCTCAACCTGATGCGAGTAGCCGAGGTTCATAACAAGCTTGTTGCCCTGCTTCTGTGCCCTGTAACCGACGCCGTTTATCTCAAGCTCCTTCTTAAATCCCTCGTTTGTACCGACAACCATATTGTGCAGCAGAGAACGAGTAAGACCATGAAGAGCTTTGTGTCTCTTGATGTCCGACGGACGCTTTACGTCAATCGTGTCACCGTTTTTCTCGATAACCATCTCGGCGGGAAGAGTCTGCGTAAGCTCGCCCTTGGGGCCCTTGACGGTCACCTGATTGTTCGCGCCGAGCGTTACGTTTACTCCCGCGGGAATAGCGATCGGCATCTTTCCTATACGTGACAATTTATTCTCCTCCTTTCTCCTCTTACCAAATGAATGCCAGCACTTCTCCGCCAACGTTCTGGCGGCGCGCTTCCTTATCTGTCATGACGCCTTTGGATGTAGAGATTATCGCGATACCGAGGCCCTTTAAAACTCTCGGCAGCTCATCCTTTGACGCGTATGATCTCAGGCCGGGCTTTGAAACCCTCTTAAGGCCCGTTAATACCTTCTGTTTATTCTCCGCATATTTAAGTGTGATACGGATTACACCCTGAACGCCGTCGTCGATATACTCGGCGCTCTTAACATATCCTTCGTTTACCAGAATTTCGGCGATAGCCTTCTTCATCTTTGAAGCGGGAATGTCAACCGACTCATGTCTCGCGTTGTTCGCGTTTCTGATTCTGGTGAGCATATCAGCAATAGGATCTGTAATATGCATTTAGACTTTCCTCCTTTTTATCGGATTTCGGGACCGGTTTGGTTTTCCGTGTCAATTAAGACCACCTGGTCCCATTCTCTGTTTTATACTGTGTAACTGTCTTGCACAAAAGCCCCTTTTTTACCAGGAAGCTTTCTTTACGCCCGGAATCTGGCCCTTATAAGCAAGCTCGCGGAAGCAAATTCTGCAAATACCGAATTTGCGGAGATAAGCGTGCGGTCTGCCGCATATCTTGCATCTGTTGTATTCGCGCGTTGAATACTTCTGCTTTTTCTGCTGCTTATTGATCATTGCCTTTTTCGCCATAAGCTTTTTTCCTCCTTATTCGCTTATTCGGTGCTACTTCGTAAACGGCGCGCCCATCAGAGTAAGAAGCTCTTTAGCCTCCTCGTCGGTCTTGGCGGTCGTTACAAAAGTTATATCCATACCTCTGATCTTGTCGATCTTGTCATACTCGATCTCGGGGAATATAAGCTGCTCTTTAACGCCGAGGTTATAGTTGCCTCTGCCGTCGAAAGAGTTGGGGTTGATTCCTCTGAAGTCGCGTACTCGGGGCAGGGCCGCGTTAAAGAGTCTGTCAACAAACTCATACATGCGCGAGCGTCTGAGCGTAACCTTGCA
Source organism: uncultured Monoglobus sp. (assembly GCA_947624305.1). Classification (GTDB taxonomy): domain Bacteria; phylum Bacillota; class Clostridia; order Monoglobales; family Monoglobaceae; genus Monoglobus. Next base: position 43,263 of record CANQKC010000003.1, read on the forward strand.
GCCGAGATTCATGCCTTCTCTTACCTTAAACTGCGCCACGGACTTCTTGGCCTTTGTTATAACAGCCTTCTGGCCCGTGATAACAGCAAGGTCGCCGGCCGCGCTGTCGCAGGCCTTTGAGTTCTCTCTGGCGTCGCTTACGCCCATGTTGACAACAACCTTAACGAGCTTGGGGATCTCCATAACGCTCTTGTAGTTGAACTTTGCCATTAACGCGTCCTTGATCTCTTTGTTATATCTCTCTTCAAGTCTCATTTCAGACTTTTACCTCCTTCCTGAAGTTTGGGTTAAAACGTTTCTCCGCACTTTTTGCAGTAGCGCACGTGCGAGCCGTCCTCAAGGACCCTGCGGCCTATGCGGGTGGCTGCTCCGCACTTGTCGCAGACGTGCATAACCTTGCAGGCGTAAATCGGTGTCTCCTGCTTGACAATTCCGCCAACCTCGCCCATTCTGCGGGGCTTAACGTGCTTTGTGGCAACAGATACGCCTTCTACGATAACGGTGCGCTTATCCTTGTTAACGGATAAAACCTTGCCTTTTTTGCCCTTGTCTTTGCCGCTGCGAACAATAACCTGATCGCCGGTTCTGACATGCATTTTTGTAGACATCGTATTCCTCCTATTCATATTCTGCCGGCACGGCCGGCCTTAGCTCAATTTAATATCCGCCGCGCGGTTATAATACCTCGGGGGCAAGAGACAGAATTTTCATATAATCCTTGTCTCTCAGCTCTCTCGCGACAGGACCGAATATACGTGTTCCTCTCGGGGTCTTGTCATCCCTGATCAAAACCGCGGCGTTCTCGTCAAATCTGATTTTTGAGCCGTCGTTTCTCTGTATACCCTTCTTGGTGCGGACGATAACGGCCTTGACAACGTCACCCTTCTTAACACCGCCGCCGGGCGTTGCTTTTTTGACCGAAGCGGTTATAACGTCGCCTATATTTCCGTATCTTCTGAAAGAACCGCCCATAACGCGGATGCACAGGATCTCCTTAGCGCCGCTGTTGTCAGCAACCTTTAAGATAGTTTGCTGTTGTACCATAACGGATTTCCTCCTATCTGAATTCTAAACTCCGGATTACTAAGCTTTAAACCGGTAAATATGCGATTATTTCGCTTTCTCAATTATCTCGACCAGTCTCCATCTCTTGTCCTTCGAGAGAGGTCTGGTCTCCATAACCCTTACTCTGTCGCCAATGCCACACTCGTTGTTCTCGTCGTGGGCCTTAAGCTTATAGGTTCTCTTCATTACCTTGTTATAGAGGGGGTGCTTTACATTCTCTTTGATGGCAACAACGATTGTCTTATCCATCTTGTCGCTTGTTACCTCGCCGACACGAGTCTTACGATAATTACGCTCTTCCATTTATCCGCACCTCCTACGCGTTAATGCCGGTGTTCAAACCGAGCTGCTTTTCTTTTATAACCGTCTTGCATCTTGCGATTTCCTTCTTAACGCTAACCATTCTCATCGGATTGTCAAGCTGGTTGGTAGCGTTTTGAAAACGTAAGTTAAACAGTTCTTCCTTTAAGTCCTGAACCTTATCCTCAAGTTCCTGAGTTGAAAGATCTCTAATTTCATTAATTTTCATTAACTATCACCTTCCGTTTCCTGGTCAGCCTTTCTGACAAACTTGCATTTCATCGGAAGCTTGTGCATGGCAAGACGCAGCGCCTCGCGAGCGACATCCTCCGAAACGCCGCCTATTTCAAACATAACTTTTCCGGGCTTAACCACCGCTACCCAGTACTCGGGCGCGCCCTTACCTTTACCCATACGGGTCTCGGCGGGCTTCTTGGTTACGCTCTTATCGGGGAATATCTTGATCCAAACCTTACCGCCTCTCTTGGTGTAACGCGTCATCGCCACACGAGCGGCCTCGATTTGATTGCTTGTCACCCACGCGGGAGCCGTCGCCTGAAGGCCGTACTCTCCGTATGTCACGAGGTTTCCTCTGTGCGCGGCGCCCTTCATGCGTCCGCGGTGAACTCTTCTGTATTTAACTCTCTTAGGGGATAACATTATTTTCTGCCTCCTCTCCGGTCGGAGTTCCTGCGCTGTCTGCCGCCGGGAGCGTCCGATCTGTTCCTTCTTGAGCGAGGACGGCTGTTGTTTGTGTTTCCTGCCGCACCCTTGTCGGTGAGTACCTCACCGTTATAGATCCATGTCTTAACGCCTATTCTGCCGTAGGTCGTGTTGGCCTCGGCAAAGCCGTAGTCGATGTCCGCTCTCAGTGTCTGCAGCGGAATTGTGCCCTCGTGGTAATGCTCGACTCTGGCGATCTCGGCTCCGCCGACGCGGCCCGAAACCTGAGTCTTGATACCCTTGGCGCCCAGCTTCATGGCTCTGCCCATGCACTGCTTCATTGCCTTTCTGAACGAGATACGTCTCTCAAGCTGAGACGCGATGTTCTCGGCCACAAGCTGCGCGTTGAGGTCGGGGCTTCTTACCTCGATAACGTTTAAGATTATCGTCTTGCCCGTCATCTTCTCAAGCTCTTTCTTGAGCTTCTCAATCTCGCTGCCGCCCTTGCCGATAACTATGCCCGGCTTGCCGGCATGGATTGAAATGCGAACCTTGTTCGCGAATTTTTCGATTTCTATTTTTGCAACTCCGGCCTGGAATAACTTCTCTTTCAAGAATTTTCTGAGGTTATAGTCCTCAACGAGGCTGTCGCCGAAGTCTTTTTTGCTCGCAAACCAACGTGAATCCCAGTCTTTTATTATACCTACTCTGAGACCATGCGGATTAACTTTCTGACCCATGCTGTTTTCCTCCTATCTTATTCCTTCTCCTGAAGTTTTATTGTAATGTGGCTTGTTTTCTTGTTTATTCTGAATGCGCGGCCTTGCGCTCTCGCCTGTATTCTCTTGAGCGTGGGGCCCTGATCGGCGTAGATCTCCGAGATATACAGCTTTTCAACATCCATCTGGTGGTTGTTCTCGGCGTTTGCTATCGCGGAGTTCAAAAGCTTTTCAACAACAGGGCTCGCCGCCTTGGGCGTATGCTTCAGAATACCGATCGCTTCGCCTACCGGCTTGTTCCTGATAAGGTCGATAACGATGCGGACCTTGCGCGGCGCAATACGCACATGAGTAACCTTTGCTACTGCTTCCATATCTGTATGGCTCCTTTCAATACTCTGTTTTCTTTAAATACGCGCCTTAGCCCGTTGTCTTGGCGCCGGCGTGACCCCTGAATGTTCTTGTGGGAGCGAACTCGCCCAGCTTGTGGCCGACCATGTCCTCACTGACATACACGGGAACGTGCTTTCTTCCGTCATAAACCGCAATGGTATGACCTACCATCTCAGGGAATATTGTGGAAGCCCTTGACCAGGTCTTGAGTACGTTCTTTTCGTTTTTCTCGTTCATGGCGACAATTCTCGCCAGAAGCTTCTGATCCACGAAAGGTCCTTTTTTAACACTTCTGCCCATTTATATTCCCTCCTTATTTACTGTTGCGTCTCTTAACAATAAACTTGTTTGACGCCTTCTTCTTGTTTCTCGTCTTATAACCCAGCGTGGGCTTACCCCAGGGGGTAACGGGACTGGGCATACCGATGGGGGACTTGCCTTCGCCGCCGCCGTGCGGATGGTCGTTGGGGTTCATGACAACTCCGCGAACCGTGGGGCGCCATCCCATGTGGCGCTTTCTTCCGGCCTTGCCAAGATTGATGTTCTCATAATCGGCGTTGCCGACCTGACCGATCGTGGCGCGGCAGTTGAGGCGAACCATTCTTACCTCGCCGCTCGGCAGTCTTACCTGCGCGTATCCGTTCTCCTTAGCCATAAGCTGAGCCGTGTTGCCGGCGCTTCTTACCATCTGGCCGCCCTTGCCGGGGCTGAGCTCGATGTTGTAGATCATTGTGCCGACCGGGATATTCTTGATCTCCATTGCGTTGCCGGGCTTGATGTCGGCTCCGTCGCCGGAAATTATCTTGTCGCCCTTCTTGAGGCCCAGAGGAGCTATGATATAGTTCTTAACTCCGTCCTCGTACTGGATGAGAGCGATGTTTGCCGATCTGTTGGGATCATACTCGATGGACTGAACGGTGGCTTCCATTCCGTCCTTGTTTCTCTTAAAGTCAATAATTCTGTACTTTCTTTTTGTGCCGCCGCCGCGGTGTCTTACAGTAATTCTACCGTATGAGTTGCGTCCCGCCTTGCTCTTTAAGGGGCGGAGCAGAGATTTCTCGGGCGCTACCTTGTCAATCTCCTCAAATGTAGAACATGTCATCTGACGCAGCGAAGGTGTTGTAGGATTATATTTTTTAATTCCCATTTTTCAAATCTCCTTATCTGCAATTTTTCAAGGTTTATTACGCTTCAAACAACTCGATTGTCTTGCTGCCGGGGGTGAGCTTAACGACCGCCTTTTTCCAGTCGGCTCTCTTGCCGAAGTGCATGCCCTGTCTCTTGGGCTTGCCCTTGTAGTTCATAGTCGTCACTCTCTCGACCTCAACCTTGAAGATCTCTTCAACAGCCTTTTTGATCTCGATCTTGTTTGCGCCTTTCGCAACCTCGAAAGTGTACTTTCTGTCCGCAACCTGATCCATACTCTTCTCTGTTATGATAGGTCTTCTGATAATATCGTGCGCTAACATTACGCGTACACCTCCTCGAGCTTAGTGACCGCATCCTTCAAAATGATGCACTTTGTGTGGTTAAGCACTTCGTAAGTGTTGATCGAGCCGACATATGTCGCGTCAACACCCTTGATGTTTCTCGCCGAGTTGACTATCTTTTTGTCAGCCTCGGGAAGAACGATAAGCGCCTTCTCCGTAACGTCCAGCTTCTTAAGCATATCCGCGATCTGCTTCGTCTTGTACTCGTCGCATGTCAGCGAGTCGAGAACGATGATGTCGCTGTCCTCCACCTTGGATGACAGAGCGGATTTAAGCGCGAGCTGTCTCGTCTTCTTGTTTACTCTGTATCTGTAGTCTCTGGGCTTGGGGCCGAGGGCGACGCCGCCGCCTACCCACTGGGGAGCGCGGATACTGCCCTGTCTCGCGCGGCCTGTGTCCTTCTGGCGCCAGGGCTTGATGCCGCCGCCGCGAACCTCTGTGCGGGTCAGCGTTGACTGTGTGCCCTGTCTCTGGTTGGCCAGATAATTCACAACCACTTCATGCATAACGCTTGTGTTGACTTCTACGCCAAACACGTTTTCATTCAAATCTATCGAACCGACAACCTGGCCGTCGGTATTATAAACGTCTACTGTAGGCATTCTCTATATCCTCCTCTCTCTGCCGCTCAGGACTGAGCCTTGACTGCGTTGCGAACAACAACCAAGCCGCCCTTGGGACCCGGGATCGAGCCCTTAACCAACAGAAGATTGCGCTCTGTGTCTATTTGAACCAAATCAAGGTTAAGAATTGTCACTTTGTCGACACCAAAGTGTCCCGGCAGCTTCTTGCCCTTGAAAACTCTCGACGGATCCGAGCAGGCGCCCATCGAACCGGGGCCTCTGTGATAGTGGGAGCCGTGAGTCATGGGGCCCCTGTGGGTTCCCCATCTCTTGATAACGCCGGCGTATCCGTGACCCTTGCTGGTTCCGGTAACGTCGACCGTCTCGCCTTCCTCAAACTGAGCGACCGTCAGCTCGTCGCCGACGTTCATATCAGCCGCGCCGTCCAGCTTGAGCTCCTTGAGGTGCTTCTTGACCGGAACACCGGCCTTGCCGAAATGTCCCTTCTCGGGCTTATTGGCGCGTCTTTCCTTCTTGTCCTCAAAACCGACCTGAACGGCGGTGTAGCCGTCAACATCCTCGGTTTTCTTCTGTACCACCGGACACGGACCGGCCTCGATAACCGAAACGGGGATAAGCTGTCCGTCCTCGGTGAAGACCTGTGTCATACCAATCTTTTTTCCTAAGATTGCCTTTTTCATAAAATTCTCCTCCTATTTGCACGGGCATCGGTTTAGGCTTAAACATACCCGCGGGTCAGCGGTTGATAACTCAACTTAACCAAATTAAATTTTTAATTCAATGTCAACGCCTGCGGGCAGGTCAAGATGCTTAAGAGCGTCTATCGTCTTTCCGTTGGGACCGATAACGTCGATCAGTCTCTTGTGAGTCCGAAGCTCGAACTGCTCGCGCGAATCCTTGTACATATGAACCGCTCTTAAGATCGTGACGATCTCCTTCTTTGTGGGAAGCGGGATGGGGCCCGAAACCTTCGCGCCTGTTCTCTTGGCCGTCTCCACGATCTTAGCCGCGCTCTGGTCAATGAGATTTGAGTCATAAGCCTTAAGTCTGATTCTGATTTTTTCTGTCGCCATTCTTAAATACCCTCCTTATATAATAAGTTTTACACCGCGCCGGGCGTTTCGCGCGGATCGAATAATTAAACCCGAATAACATATCCTGTCGGATACGCACTCGGGAGGAATTGACACAGTTTCGCCAAAAACCCGCAGAGATCCCGCGGGAGCAAAGCAAATCCGTATTCATAAAAATGTGACCTTCCGCCCTGTTTTTCTAAACCGGACAATCTCCCCCGAAATTCCCAAACCGACGTATTCACGCCGTTTGCCACCTCCGGGATCATAGTCGTGGTCGCGTCACACTCGATTATTATACTACCTTAAGCAAATATTGTCAAGAAAAAATTTCGGTAAAATTTACACAAATTTAATCAAAATCAAAGTAATTTTCTGCACACATTGCGCAAGAAAAAGCCCAAACGCAGCCCCCGCCGCGCCGGGGAATATGTTTATATATAAAATACATTAAATATAATAATCATCATTTACCCATTTCAATGGATTTTCGTCAATATATTTCCATATGTCTTTAAAATCTCTTTTTGTACGCACTATTTTTTCATAAAACGACGGCTGCCATATAGATTTGCCGATTTCTTTTGTAACCATGGTTTTCAAAGATCTTATAACCGTCTGTAAGCTTGTGCGGCGTGCCGCGCCTTTGCGCTCAATATCAGGTAAATCATTAAATACAAATAAAATATGCAGATGATTAGGCATAATAACATATTTCGATACTTTTACACCGTCATATACCGCATTTATGTTCCTTATATATTTATCAACAATTTTGCCATACGCGGATAACTCAACAGATGTTTCGTTTGATTTTATATCATGTAGTATATTACATAATATTTTTGATTTATTTTTTGTACATACAGTTACAAAATATCCGCCGGGTTGTGTATAATCAAATTCGTTTAAACGAGGATGTTTTCTATTATTCATAATATTTATTTCGTGGGGCGGATATTATCCGCCCGTTTGTTTCGTCTCAAAAAGCGTAGGGCCGGATGCCCACATCCGGCCGGCGGCTTGTGGGCAAGCCGCCCTACACCGTTGTGGCGCTCTAAACTGTCGTGGCGCCATGCACCAATTGCTTTTTCTTTTCAAAATATCGGCGGCATGGAACTCCATGCCGCCGCTTGATTTTTAAATTTTACTGCTCTTTGATAGCCGCCTGGGCCGCCGCGAGTCTCGCGATCGGAACGCGGAAGGGTGAGCATGAAACGTAGTCGAGGCCGATCTTGTTGCAGAACTCAACCGATGTCGGGTCTCCGCCGTGCTCGCCGCAGATGCCCACATGGAGCGAGGGTCTTACCGGCTTGCCGAGAGAAATCGCCATTTCCATCAGCTTGCCCACGCCGCTCTGGTCGAGCTTCGCGAACGGATCGTTCTCAAATATCTTGGTGTCGTAGTACGCGTCGAGGAACTTGCCCGCGTCGTCTCTCGAAAATCCGTAGGTCATCTGTGTCAGGTCGTTTGTGCCGAAGCAGAAGAACTCGGCCTCGGTCGCGATCTGATCCGCCAGCAGAGCCGCTCTCGGGATCTCGATCATGGTTCCGACCTCATACTTAAGGTCGGCGCCCGCCGCCTTGATCTCGGCGTCCGCGGTCTCGGTAACGATGTTCTTAACGAACTTGAGCTCCTTGATATCGCCTACCAGCGGTATCATGATCTCGGGAACGATGTTCCAGTCGGGATGAGCCTTTTTCACATTGATCGCGGCGCGGATAACGGCGCTTGTCTGCATCTTTGTAATTTCGGGATAGGTTACCGAAAGACGGCAGCCTCTGTGTCCCATCATCGGGTTGAACTCATGGAGCGAATTGATTATCGCCTTGATGTCCTCAACGCTCTTGCCCTGCGCGTCCGCCAGAGCCTTAATGTCGGCCTCCTCGGTGGGAACGAACTCGTGCAGCGGGGGATCGAGGAACCTGATAGTAACGGGGTTGCCCTCAAGAGCCTCATACAGAGCCTCAAAGTCGCTCTGCTGCATGGGCAGGATCTTCGCAAGAGCCGCCTCTCTTTCTTCAACTGTATCGGAGCAGATCATCTCGCGGAACGCGCCGATCCTGTCGCCGTCGAAGAACATGTGCTCGGTGCGGCAGAGGCCGATACCCTCGGCGCCGAGCTCTCTCGCGCGCTTCGCGTCGTCGGGCGTGTCGGCGTTGGTTCTAACCTTCATGGTCCTGTACTTGTCGGCCCAGCCCATGATCCTGCCGAACGTGCCGCTGATCGAGGCGTCAACCGTGTCGATAACTCCGTCATAGATGTTACCGGTCGAGCCGTCCAGCGAGATAAAGTCGCCCTCGTGGTAGGTCTTGCCTGCCAGAGTGAACTTCTTGTTCTCCTCGTCCATATTGATCTCGGAGCAGCCCGATACGCAGCAGATACCCATTCCGCGGGCAACAACCGCCGCGTGGGACGTCATGCCGCCGCGAACCGTCAAGATACCCTGAGCGGCCTTCATGCCCTCGATATCCTCGGGTGAGGTCTCAAGTCTTACCAGAATAACCTTCTCGCCTCTCGCGTTCCACTCCTTGGCGTCCTCAGCCGTGAACACGACCTTACCGCAGGCCGCGCCGGGCGATGCCGCCAGAGCCTTTGCCGCGGGAACAGCCGCTTTGAGCGCCGCCGCGTCAAACTGCGGGTGAAGCAGAGTGTCAAGGTTTCTGGGGTCTATCATCAGAACGGCCTCCTTCTCGGAGATCATGCCCTCGTCAACCAGATCGCAAGCGATCTTGAGAGCCGCCTGGGCCGTTCTCTTTCCGTTTCTTGTCTGGAGCATATAGAGGTGTTTGTCCTCAATCGTGAACTCCATATCCTGCATATCTCTGTAATGGTTCTCAAGAGTGCTGCAAATGCCCACAAACTGGTCATACACTTCGGGCATAACCTCTTTGAGCTGATCTATCTTCTGAGGTGTACGCACACCCGCAACAACGTCCTCACCCTGGGCGTTCATCAGGAACTCGCCCATCAGGTGCTTCTCGCCGGTCGCGGGGTCTCTCGTGAACGCAACGCCCGTGCCGGACGTGTCGCCCATGTTGCCGAACGCCATCATCTGAACGTTAACAGCCGTGCCCCATGAATAGGGGATATCATTGTCGCGGCGATACACGTTGGCTCTGGGGTTATCCCACGAGCGGAAAACAGCCTCAATAGCGCCGAAAAGCTGCTCCTTGGGATCAGTGGGGAAGTCCTTGCCGACCTTGTCCTTGTACTCGGCCTTGAACTGCTCCGCCAGCTCTTTGAGATCGTCAGCCGTGAGCTCGGTATCCTGCGTCACGCCCTTCTTGTCCTTCATCTCGTCGATCAGGACCTCGAAGTATTTCTTGCCGACTTCCATAACAACGTCGCTGTACATCTGAATAAATCTTCTGTAGCAGTCCCAGGCCCAGCGGGGATTGCCGGACTTCTTCGCCATAACCTCGACAACTTCCTCGTTAAGACCGAGGTTTAAGATCGTGTCCATCATGCCGGGCATAGAAGCTCTCGCTCCCGAGCGAACCGACACGAGCAGCGGGTTCTCTTTGTCGCCGAACTTCTTCTCGGTGATGGCTTCCATCTTGGTGATGTACTCAAGAATTTCAGCCTGAATTTCGGGGTTGATCGTTCTGCCGTCCTCATAATACTGAGTGCAGGCCTCGGTTGAGATCGTGAAGCCCTGGGGAACCGGCAGACCGAGATTGGTCATCTCGGCGAGGTTAGCGCCCTTGCCGCCCAGCAGCTCTCTCATGTTAGCGTTACCTTCGCTGAAAAGGTATACAAACTTTTTTGCCATTTGATTTTCTCCTTTTGTATTATATTGTTTAAAAATTATTTACTCTATTTCCGGCTCTCCCTTTGGGGAGAGCTGTCTTTCCGCCGTAAGGCGGAAAGACTGAGAGGGGTACTATTCGCTATTCCCTAATCACTAATCGCTATGTTGACTGAGAGGGGTCCTATTCGCTATTCCCTAATCACTAATTACTACGTTGCCTAACCCTCTCAAAAAACTCATCAAGCACCGCGGCGCATTCCTTTTCCATAATGCCGCAGTAATACTCGACGTCAAATCCGTCGATCGGGTTCGACGCAACATAGCCGCGCTCGCGGTCATAGGCTCCGAAATACAGCCTGCGCAGCCGCGCCTGTGAAACCGCCCCCGCGCACATCATGCACGGCTCAAGCGTCACATACATATCGCAGCCGTCAAGCCGCCAGTCTCCGAGCGCCGCGCACGCGCGCTCGATCGCGGTGATCTCCGCGTGTCGGACGGCATTTCCGTCGGCCTCGCGCGTGTTGTGCGCCGCGGCGATAACTTGTCCGTCCTTAACGATAACCGCGCCCACAGGAACATCGCCTGCCTCGGCGGCGGCCTCCGCCTCGCGCAACGCGGTCAGCATATACTCATTCAACATAATCGCTACGTTACCGCACGAGAGCATGGCAGGATTATCCTGCCATGCCCCGCGGAAAATTTGCTTAGTTTAGATTAATCAACGATGTACGGCTTGAGCTCGGCTACGAGGTCGTCACAGTCGTCGCAGTGGATCTGAACCTCGATCGGGCTCGACAGATCAAGGCTGTAGATGCCCATGATCGACTTCGCGTCAACAACGTATCTGCCCGATACCAAGTCGATGTCGCAAGCGTACTTTGAAACGATGCCGTTAAAATCCTTAACAGCGTTCATTGAACCTAACTTCACATTTACCTTTTTCATTTCTTTCTACCTCCATTTAAAAAAGTTGTAGCTTTATATTTTTTCTCATACTAATTATATAATTTTATGCGCCTTTAGTCAATCATTAATTTTATAATTCTTACATAATTTTATCACGGTTTTTTTATGCACTTTTTCCAATATATTAAATAAATGTCAAAAAAAGGCGAGAAACCGCGGCAAAAAAGCCGCGGCTTCTCTGAGTTTATTTTCAGTGGATGAGACTGAAATAACAAAGTTAATAAAAAAGCTGCTCGGCTGTAAGTCTTGAAAAACTCACAACCGAGGCTATATTATATCACATATTTATTAAACTGTCAATAGTTATTTTGAAATTTTTAATAATTTTTTGCCTAACCCTTATTTTTGAGCACGGCATAGCATATGATATACAAAACAAACAGCGCACACAGAGTGAGCGCGACGGTCACCGCCGCCTCCTTCATTCCTATAAACTCAAGGATCATGATCGCAGCCGCGGCGGCATAAACGAAAATCAAATACGACCATCTGATCGCCTTGTTGTAAATCATTATGTTGCGCTCGTCGGTCGACTCGATCTCAAACTTTTTAAGCTTTTCGGGGTCCGCCATGATCCTTCCGTTTTTTATCAGCATGGCGAGGCCGCAGGCGGCGTACGCGCAGCCGAACGACAAAAACACCTCCGGCATATATCCCGTAAGCTGCAAAACCGCGAGCGCCGCGCCGATAACAACGAGCAGCGCGTAATATATCATGTTTATCTTCATCTTTTTCTTAAATTCCATGGTTATTTATCCTCCTCAAAAATAAATACGTTTTCGATAGACTCGCCGAAAAACGCGGCGATCTTGTGCGCCAGCGGCAGCGAGGCGCAGTATGTTCCCTTTTCAACGGCGATTATCGTCTGCCGCGTGACGCCAAGCGTCCTCGCAAGCTCGTCCTGGGTTATTCCCATCGCTTTCCTGAGCTCTCTTATCCTGTTTTTCAGAAAATCATCTCCTTTCAAAATGTAAAACATGCTTTACATTTTAATTATATCACGAATTTCAAAAATGTCAAGTATATTTTACATTTTTATTTAAAAATATTCCGGGCGGTTTTTGCCGCCCGGAACAGCCTTATAATCCGTATTTGTTGTTTTTTATCATATCCGTGACCCTGCTGCGCACCGACGCGGGGCTTATGACCTCGCACGAGTCGATGTAACCGCTCGCCCAGTACGCTATTCCGGTCAGGCTGCCGGTCACGGCGGCGTCAAAGGTTTTGCCGTCGGGATTTTTCATTATGCCTATCTCGGCGCCGAACCTGTCGATAACGTGGTCCAGAATACTGTTGTCGCATCTTAAAACGACCTTGCCGGTCTCGCCGCCGTACATAAATATTGAACGGTCGGTATAATTGATCGGCGAAAAGCCCTGCGGCGGAGGAACCGACGGAGCATCTTCAAGAACATTTATGCTTTTTATCTTGTCAATTCTGAACTGGCTTACCGGGTCGCCGTGAGAGTCGCATTTGCAAAGCAGATAGTAATGCTCGTTCGCCGCGACCATCGCGAAGGGACTCACTATATATTTTTCATCTTTTCTCGGCACCAGTTTTTTGTCAAAATTATATTTGCAGTAAACAAAGCTGACCTTGCGGCAGCGGCTGATCGCCTCGTCAAGCATATCTATGCTGAGGAAGATCTCTTTATTGTCGGTCTTTCTCTCACTGCCGAGCGCCGTCAGCGACGCGTATGTCCTGCGCTTGGAGCGCGGCAGCAGCTTCTGGAGCTTTTCAACGAGCTCCGCCGAATAGCTGTCCGGAATGCTCGGGTTCGAGTAAACGCTGTCTATCAGCATCCGCATTTCGGACGTGTCAAAGTCGCGGTTCTCAAGATAATACCCCTTGCCGTTGTCCTCGGGAGTGGATATCTCATAGCCCATTTCGGAAAGCACGGCCACACAGCTGTAAACCGTTCGCCTATCGACGCTAAGATCATAATCCGCCCTCATTCGCTCGGTTATCTCGCTCATTTTTAAAATATGATCAAAATCCGAAAATTCCTTTAAAATCTCCAGCACGCACAGCGTATTGGCTTTCGCGGTAAGTTTCATAAAGATCCCTCCTGTAAGTATTATAATCATATATTTGATCACAGTCAATATATTATCACAAACAGAGCACAAAAAACCGTACAGTCCCGACAAGAAATTTTACTTTGTCCGATTTCATCGTCATAAAATTTTTAATATGTACTCCAAATATAATAATATGTTTTATTTTTCACATAATACTGCAAATGAATATCAAATATTATACAACAAAATGCGAATTTTGTCAATAGTAAATTTATTTACTAAACACCTTTATAAATTATATCCGTATGATATGATAAAGAAAAAGTGAAAAGCGGTAATATAATATGAAATATATCAAAAAAATCCGCGATCTGAGGGAGGATAACGATTTAACACAGGCTCAGGTCGCAAAGCTCCTGGGCACGTCCCAGACAATGTATGCCAGATATGAGCGCGGCGCGAATGAGCTGCCCATTCATCACCTGGTCAAGCTGTGCGAAATTTATGACGTGTCCGCCGACTATATCCTGGATATTGAAAAATAAAAAGCGCCCTCGGCGCTTTTTATGCTTTTGCGCGCGCTTTGGCGCGCAGCTGATTGTTCAGTATCTTTTTTCGTATTCTGAGATGGTTCGGCGTTACCTCCAAGAGCTCGTCGTCGGCCAGAAACTCGAGGCAGGCCTCAAGGCTCATCTGTATCGGCGGCGTGAGCTTTAAGGCCTCGTCGCTGCCCGACGCGCGGGTGTTGGTTAGCTGTTTTTTCTTGCAGACATTGACGTTTATGTCCTCGGCCTTGGGATTGACGCCCACGACCATGCCCTCGTAGACCTCGACTCCGGGGCCGATAAACAGAGAGCCGCGGTCCTGAACCTTAAACAGGCCGTATCCCACGGCCTCGCCGGTCTCAAATGCGACAAGCGAGCCTGTGTGGCGGCTGTGGATCTCGCCCTTATACGGCTGATAGTCATAGAACACCGAGCTCAATATTCCCTCGCCCTTGGTGTCGGTCAAAAACTCGCTTCTGTAACCCAAAAGTCCCCGCGACGGAATGAGATACTCAAGACGCATGCGCGAGCCCTGCGGCGCCATCGACTGCATCTCGCCCTTTCTGCTGCCTATTTTTTCCATGACCGCGCCCACGCTTTCCTCGGGCACGTCGATCACGAGCTTTTCGATCGGCTCGCATTTTTGGCCGTCGATCTCCTTATAAAGCACCTTGGGGGTTCCGACCATGAACTCATAGCCCTCGCGGCGCATGGTCTCGATCAGGATAGAGATATGCATCTCGCCTCTGCCCGCCACGCGGAAGCTGTCGGTGGTCTCGCCGTCGGAGACGCGCAGCGACACGTCCTTCAAAAGCTCGCGGCTGAGCCTGTCTCTTATCTGTCTTGAAGTGACAAACTTGCCGTCTCTGCCCGCGAACGGGCCGTCGTTTACAGAGAAGGTCATCTCGATCGTCGGCTCGCTTATCTTCACGAACGGCAGCGCCTCAACGCGGTCGGGCGCGCAGATCGTGTCGCCTATGGTGATGTCGGGAATACCCGAGAAGCAGATTATGTCGCCCACCTCGGCCTCGTCAACAGCCGTGCGGCCAAGGCCGTCTATTTGATAGAGGTTGACCATTTTGGCCTTGTAGGGCTCGTGGTTCTCGTGGTACTCGGCCACCTCAACCTCCTGGTTCTGCGTTATTCTGCCGCGCTCGATGCGGCCTATGCCTATTCTGCCGACATAGTCGTTATAGTCTATCGAGGACACCAGCATCTGAAGCGGGCCGTTCTCGTCGCCCTCGGGCGCGGGGATATAATTTTTTATGGTCTCAAAGAGGACCTTGAGGTCCTTTCCTTCCTCATACTGCGAAAGCGACGCGGTGCCCGCTCTGCCCGAGCAGAACAATATCGGGCTTTCAAGCTGCTCGTCGTTCGCGTCAAGGTCAATAAGCAGATCGAGGATCTCGTCGGGGATCTCGTCAAGTCTCGCGTCGGGACGGTCTATCTTGTTGACCACAACGATGACCCTGTGGTTCATCTCAAGCGCCTTTCCGAGCACAAATCTTGTCTGCGGCATGGGGCCCTCGGCGGCGTCCACCAAAAGGATTACGCCGTTCACCATCTTGAGTATGCGCTCGACCTCGCCGCTGAAATCGGCGTGTCCGGGCGTGTCGATGATATTCATCTTTATGCCTTCATAGTAAACCGAGGTGTTTTTTGAAAGGATAGTTATTCCCCTCTCGCGCTCAAGGTCGTTGCTGTCCATGACACGCTCCTCAACCACCTGATTTTCGCGGTACACGCCGCCCTGCTTGAGCATCTCGTCGACCAGCGTGGTCTTGCCGTGGTCAACGTGGGCGATTATCGCTATGTTTCTTAAATCCTCTCTTATCATAAAAACCAAAGTCTCCTTTACGTCAGAGCCCGCGCGGATACCCGCGGGTTAAAATTTTCCAAAAAGAAGCGCCCGTTTAAAGCGCTTCTGATATTATAGCACATATGAAATTGTCTGTAAATGCCAAATATAATCAAAAATCACGCCGCTCGGGCCCCGCGATTGGTCATTTTCCTACACAACCCACAGCCCGCCGCGGTCGGGGACCGCCGCCGCGAATTTTTCCTTTGCCGCCTCCGCGGCTCCGCGGCTGTCAAATATCCCGAATACCGCGCTGCCGCTGCCGCTCATCAGGGCGTATTCCGCGCCGAGGGCCGAAAGCCGCTCCTTATACTCCGCGATCTCGGGGCAGACGGGGATCGAAACACCCTCAAACACGTTGCCCATGCTTTCAAACATTCCGCGCCTGTCGCCGCGCCTAATCGCGTCGACCAGTCTGTCAACGTCCATTCCGTCGGGCTTTTTTGAAAAATCGAGGTTTTCATAGGCCCATTTGGTTGATATGCTCTTTTCGGGCTTCGCGATAACAAAGCTCATCGCGGGCGGATCGGGAAGCGGGGTCAGTTTCTCGCCTATGCCCTCGGCGAGGGCGCAGCAGTCCATAACGCAGAACGGCACGTCGGCGCCGAGCCTGAGCCCGATCTCAAGCCTCTTTTCGAGGGAGAGCGGATTTCCCAGAAGCTCGTCAAGCATGTTTATGACTCCGGCGGCGTCCGCGCTTCCGCCCGCCATTCCCGCGCCCATAGGCACCCGCTTTTCAATAAATATATCGCAGCCGCAGTCCGCGCCCGCGGCGGCGAGCGCGGCCTCGGCGGCCCGATAGGCTATGTTCTCGCGGCCACGGGGCATGTCCGCGTCGCTGCCCGCGAGGACGATTTTTCCGTCGCTTCTTAGCGACACCCGGACCTCGTCTCCGAAGTCCACGCGCATCATTACCATGCGCACCGTATGGTAGCCGCTTGGCAGCCGATCGAGCACGTCGATCGCCAGATTAATTTTCGCTTTGCAAAGTCTTGTCAATGAATTCATAATTTTTATTTACGGGTTTACGCGGAGCTGCGTTCCCGACGCTGTCGTTTTTCACGACGAACCAAAGCCAAAAATCTTTTCATAACATTTCTCCCTTAAAATTGCTGTTACCGTAATTATAACTCAAACGCGCGTTTTCGTCAACAATTTTCGCGAAATATGCGAAGGTTTTATTCGTTCAAAAATCTTCGCATTATGTTCCTCGCTATCGGGGCGGCGGTTCGGCCGCCGGGCGTGCCGTTGTTCTCAAGCAGCACTGCCACGCAGATCCTCGGACTTTCAGCCGGGGCGTAGCCCACGAACCACGAATGATCCTCGCCGCTCTCGGTCTCGGCCGTGCCGGTCTTGCCCGCGACGGTGATCCCGTCGATCTGCGCCGTTGTTCCGGTACCTTCCTCAACGACCCCGATCATCATATCCTGCACATACGCGGCGCATGCCACGCCCGCGCTCTCATAGAGCACGCTCGGACGCGTCTGGCCTATCACCGTCCCGTTCTCGGTGGTCACGGTCTCGACCAGATACGGCTTCATCATCCGTCCGCCGTTGGCTATCGCAGCTCCCATCATGGCGACGTGCAAAGGCGTCATAACAAGCCCGCCCTGACCGATCGACACTAAAGCCGCGTCGAGGTCGGTCATTCTCTTGTACTGAATTTCGCTTTTTGATGTGGGTATGTCAAATTCTATATCCTTGTTCACGCCGAATTTTTCCGCCTCGGCTCTGACCCCGTCCGCGCCCATTTCATAGCCCAGACTGCAGAACACATAGTTGCTCGACTCCTCAAACGCGGTTTTTATGTCAATGCTGCCGAAGGCCTCGCCTCCGTAATTGCTGACCTCGACGTCGCCCTTTTTGAACACGCCGGGATCGTCGAAGGTCTCGGTCGTCCTGCCGTTTTCGTAAACCGCGGCGGAGGTCGCTATCTTATAGGTGGAGCCCGGCGGGTAGAGGCCGCGCGTGGCGCGGGCCAGAAACGGCGAGTCGGGGTCCTCCATTATTTCCTCCCAATCCTCCTCGATCGAGCTCGGGTCAAAATCCGGAAGGCTGACCATGGCCAAGATCTGGCCTGTCGTGGGCTCGATCGCCACGATCGCGCCGTGTCTGCCGTCAAGCTGGTCATAGGCGTACTCCTGGAGATAATCGAGGATCGTCAGATGCAGATCGTTGCCCGGGCGAATATCGCCGATAGTCAGGCCGATGTTCCCCTTGCCGATAAGGTCGCTGTCGCGGGTCATCTCAAGCTGCGTCTTGCCGTAGACCTGAGACGAATAGCCGATAACATGCGAGTACAGCCTGCCGCGCGGATAGCGGCGGATGCGCGAGCCGTCGCTGCCTATCTCGGTCTCGGCAAGAAGCTCGCCCTCGCTCGAATATATGCTGCCGCGCTTTATCTTCTGCTCGCTCTCCCACTGGCGGCGGTTGTATGAGTTGGTGTAAACGCTCTGCGCCCTGAACATATTGAACCAGAGCAGATACGAGGCCAACGCCAAAAACAGCAGCGCGATGACTACCAGAACTCTTATGATGCGCTTATTAACGTTCATCCCGTTCCCCCTTTCGCTCGTTCGCGGCGTTGCCTGATTCTGCCAATTCGGTCTTTGCCGAGATCGCCTGGATTATGCCCAGCGAGGCGAAGCTTATAACTATCGAGGTTCCGCCGTAGCTTATGAACGGCAGAGTTATTCCGGTCAGCGGTATCATCTTGGTGACACCGCCGATTATTATAAAGGTCTGAAGCGCGAACATGACCGTCACGCCGAAGCTCACCGCCTTATCAAACGGGTCCTCGGCCATGATAGATATTTTAAAGCAGCGGTACGCGATAAGGAAGAACAGCAGGATCACCGCCACTCCGCCGAAAACGCCCATTTCCTCACAGATCGCGGCGAATATGAAGTCCGAGTGCACCAGCGGGATATAATACGGCGAGCCGTTCCCGAGTCCGCTGCCGAAATAGCCGCCCGACGCGATCGCGAACAGCGACTGCGAGATCTGATAACCCCTGTTTGAGATGTCGGACCACGGGTCGAGCCAGTTGGCTATCCTCACCTGAATATGATAGAGGAATTTCCAGCCGAGAAGGCCGATAACGACAAGCGCGATTATGTTAAGGACCAGCAGCTTGCGGTCGGGCTCATAGACGTATATCATAAACAGATAGATCGAAAACATGACGAGTATCGTGCCCCAGTCGCGCTGGAGCACCAGAAATCCCACAAAGATATATGTTATGATGAGCGCCGCCCATTTCGGGGCGACCTTGCCGAAAACGGGCTTTGACCAGCTCCCGCTCGCGTAGCAGGCGAGGCACATAATAAACAGTATCTTGGTGATCTCGGACGGCTGGAACGATATGGCGGAGCCTATCGAGATCCAGTTGCGCGAGCCGTTCACCGTGTCGCCCAGAACCAGAGTTATCAGAAACAGCAGCGTTCCGCCGATGAAATACAAATACCAGAGCTTGTTCCAGACCCTGACCTTGTAATAGACAAAATACGCGATAAAAAACACCGCGCCGCCCGCCAGTATCCAGACGATCTGCCTGAAGCCGTAGCTCAGATCGATCCGGCACAGCAAAAGAACGCCGATGGAAATCAGCATAAACACCATCAGCATAATAAACTTGTCCCCCATGCGGCCCAGCACCAGCACTGTGTACATCGTCAAAAACAGCGCGAGCACCGCGGCGCCGGTATAGAGAACGTTTAAGTTATAATCCTTGTTCATGAACAGCAGCAAAAACCCCAGCGCGTCAAGCAGAATGAGAAGATACGCGGGCTTGCGGTAGCTCACGGACTTAAGGCGTTCTATTCCCATAGTATCACTCCTCAGGTTTCAAACACGAAGTTAAGGCCGCCGATCGAGATCACGTCCTCGGGATCTAAGATGACCTCGTTTAAAATGCGCTTCCCGTTGACCGACGTGCCGTTTCTGCTGCCAAGGTCCTCAAGGTACCATTCGCCCTGTTCGAACCATATTATAAGATGCTTTTGCGATACGAACCCCTCGTTTATCACAATGTCGCAGTCGGGGCTCCTGCCGATCACCGCCTCGCCGTAAATGTTGTACCTGCGCTTTAAAGGGCGCGTCGGCTCGGTGCGCGACTTTGTCGGCCTCAGACTGGCGCAGGCCTCGTCGGCAATGCTGTTGTCCTCAAACCTGCTCATTTTTTTAACGTCAAGATATATCAGCCTGATCACGAAAATTATAAACACATAGATTATAACCGTGAAAACATAGCTTAAGATCGTGGATATAAAGCTGTAAACCGTCATTGCCTTCCTCCTTTGCCGGAAAGGGCCTTAATACTCGTTCCAGTAATCGTCGTCCTCGCGCGAATCCGCGGCGTTCTCGTTGACTATCTTATGCTTCTTCTGCATTATGTATAATATTATCGCGAAAAGTATTCCCACGCCGAAGCATATCAGATAGAGATACACGATCGGCGGTGTTTCAAACTTCATGGTCGAAAGCGGGTTGTAAAACGCCGTGCTTGACTTATATCCGCTCTCGCCCGCGTCAAACCCGGTCGGAGCCACCTGACACATGCGGTCAAAAAGGCGGTACAGGAACTCGGCTGCCGAAGCACGGTCAAACCGGTTCTCGGTGCTGCACAGCGCCATGCCGTCGTTTATTATTCCCTCGCGGGCGCCAAGTGCCAGCGCGGGAAGCGACTCCTTGTCCATGTACTGGACGTCGGGATAGTTGATATAAGGGCTCGCGTACGGTCTGTCGCTGTCGTTTCCCATGTCCGGATAGTAATATCCCTTATAGTCCACAAGCAGCGCGAGGCTTTTGACAAAGCTGTCCTCAAGCCCCACCGCGGAATTGCCGTTGAACCTGAGCCCGCCCTGATCGGTGTAGAGCTGAATATCCGCCTCATCGATCGAGGCGACGTAGACCGCCTGCGGGTCCGACTCGTCAATATCGCTGTAGTCAACTCTGGCGTCAGTGTCAACCGTGAAAAGCATTCCCGCGACGGCTCTCGCGGCGTCATAGTTGGTGTACTGATCGTCCGGACGGAAACGCGTTCCCGTGGCCGTGAAGTAATCCTTTGAAACGAGCCGCTTGATATGGCTCTGCTCCTCCTCGCCGAGGCCGTCAATGTCCGTGATCCTCGGCTCGTTCGTCTTGGTCTTGTAAAGCCCGGCGGAGTTGGTCTTAAACTCTATCGCGCCGTTTATCGCGTCATAAATGCCGCCGATATTGAAATCCCTGCCGTCACAGGTGTTGTAAACGCTGTCATACTCGCCGCTCGCGGGAATGGCGAAATTCACCTTGGTCGGCAGCTTCTCTATGGCGTTTCCCTGCTCGTCGAAAAATTTGATTATATATCCGCCGCCCATCGCCGCGCCCATCTCGACCGAGAACGCGCCGTGGTTTTCGATTATCAGATTGCAGGTCGGCTTGTCCATGATAAGGCTGTGGCTGTTGTCGCCGATCAGCACTCTCATGTTGGATATTCCCATATCGTCGTCCCCCAGGCTCCTGTCAAACACGATCTTCGGCGGCGAATTTTCGTCAAGCCCCGTGACAATGAGCTGGACCGGCCGCACAATATCCTTGTTCGGGTGAACACCATGCAAATCGGCCAGTTCCCACAGCTCGCTGCTTGTGCGCACCGCGGCCCCCGCTGCGTCGCGGACGCTGTCCGCCGTAATCGTGACGGTGTTGCCCTCGGCCTTAAGCTCGGTTTTTGAGTTCCTGAGGCAGGCAGCCGTGATATAAGCGGCGATCTCGTTGACCGCCGGACCGTTCGGGGAGTTTTCCCCGAGCCCGCTCAATATCTCGCCGAGATAATTTTTGTATTCCTCGATCGTGGTATAATCCGCGGTCTTCGCGTAGTCTATCTCAATGTTTGACTTGGTCTCGGTCCCGTCCTCGGCGTCCTCCAAAAAGCCCATTTTTATTATGCTGTCGTCAAGCGCCGAAACCGTGCCGATCTCCGTCGCGGCGTAGCCGCACGAGGTTCCGGCCTTTTTGAGCTTGGCGTAATAAAGCGAGCCATTGTGCATTCCGCTTGCGGACTCGAGATACTCGGGAATGTAATGCACAATATATGTGCCGTCGCCGAATTCCGCGAAATACTGTATCTTGCAGCTTTCGGGCGAGCGGGTCCACATGGTTCCGCCCGGGTCCTGCTGCGGCGGATGATAGTTTCCGTCGGTATGGTCGATATAATACTCGTCGGCCACGCTCAGAACCGCGCCCGGGGTCGAGTCAACATCAAAGGTGTTTTTAACGCATCTACGCAGCGTCTCAGGCGTGACAAGCTTGGTGCTTCCGTATATCGGCGCGTTCGGATTGAGTCTGTCAGTCTTGCTGTATGCCAGAAACTGCCACCATATTATCTCGGACATTTTGTCGCTCCAGTTGTTCGGGTCAAGCGTCAGCTTGCCGCCGTTATCGCTCTCAAACTCGGTGGTGTAGCACGCGCCGAAGCGGCAGAGATAGCCCGAGAGCGCCGCTTTCTGCTCAAGGCTCATTGTCCCGCCGACGCTGTGATATTCCGCGCCCTCATCGGCGCGCGCCGGCACAGACGGCAGAGCAGCCGCAAGGACAAATATTAAAATAATCAGATTGGTGATTTTTCTCGCAAACATATTTTTTCCTCTGTTATTGAAATTTGTTACAATATATCATGGTAATTATAGCACAGATCAAAAAATTTTTCAATATCTATTTTAAATATATTATGTCGGCCATCCGCCTTCCCTCGGGCAAAAGGCCGACAAAAAAAGGAACCCCGAAGGGTTCCTTCAAAATCGAACTGATTTTTACTTCTTATTTAGAAGCGGGTGTGCTTGAAGCCTCGGGAGCGCTTGAAGCGTCGGGAGCCTCAGTTTCCTCGGGAGCAGCAGTGGCTGTGGGAGCCTCTGTAGCTGTTGTTCCTGTCGAAAAGCCGCTGTTATTGCTGGGAGCAGCTGTCGGAGCTTCTGTCGTCTCGGGAACATCCTCGGGAACCTCTTCGCTTCTTGTCAGAACATATACTCTGTCGAGGAGAGCCGAAGCCTCGGAACGCGCGGCGTTAGCCTGCGGTCTGAAGTTTCCTGTCTCGTCGCCCTGGAGCAGACCGTTCTCGGTCAGGCCGGCAACATACTCCTTAGCATAGTCGGAGATCGACGCAGCGTCGGGATATGTCATAGCCGCAGTTGAAGTCATGTTCATCTGACGACCGATGATCGTGGCCATCTGCTCACGAGTGATGTCAGCGTTGGGAGCGAACTCGTTCTCGGAAATACCGTTTACGAGGCCGGCCTCTGTAGCAGCGATTACATAAGGTGCGAACCAGTCGGAAGCATTAACGTCGCTGAACTGCGAGGTTGTCGAAGCAGCCTCGAGGCCGAATACGTTAACCGCGATCTTTGTGAACTCTGCACGCGTGATGTTGTTCTCAGGCATATACAGATTTGCTGTCTCGCCGTTTACGATACCCGCGTTGTAGAGATCCATGATGTAATCATAAGCCCAGTATGTGGGAGGTACATCGTCAAATACCTGCGCGCCTGTGTTATTGGGAGGCGTTACAACAGGCTCGGATGTGCCTGTGGGAGCAGCCGTAGCCGGAGAACCGCCGCCTGTGCCGAACGTTGAGTTGCCGATCGAAGCCTTGCCGCCCGTTGTGTAGCGATACTCAACCGAACCCTCGGAAGCAGCAACTTCTGTTCCGTTGAGGTAATACTTCGCGTTCTCTAACGCTGTGTCAAGCTCATGCTCGGGCTTGAATGTGATAACAGCCTTGTATTCTGTTCTGTAATCAGCCTCATAGCTGTCAGCCGTAACAGGAGTTTCACCGTTTTCGGTTATCATGTACCAAGCCGTGTCAACCGTGTAATGTCCGGGCAGAGAAACCTCCGCTGAAGGCATTACCTGATTGGGAACAGGATTCTTGATGGTCGCGCCGAATTCGCTTATTGTTCTCTCAACCTTGATATACTTGTCAGCCGCAACGCCCTTGTAGATTACCATAATGTTATGGTCGTCAACAAGACGCAGGTCGAAGTCGCCCTTTGTGGCGTCATTGTATACAACGTCCTCAACCGTGGGCTCGCCGCCCGCAACGGGAGTTGTAACCGTAATCGTAAACTCGGGGATCGAGCCCATAACATCAGCGTCGGCCTGCGCGCTAATCTTAACATCGTCCTTCAAAGCAACTGTGAAAGCGTCCTCGCCTTCCTTCTCAACGATAACAACGTTGTTGTCAGTCTCGGAGAATGTCAGCTCACTCTGTACAACATCAAGAGGCAGAGCGTCGCCGTTCTCGTCTCTGATCTCAACAACACTGTATGTCTTGCCCTTGGGCAGAGTCTTTGTGAAGTCACCGTTCTCGTCTCTTTCAATAACAATGGAATCATCTGAGTCGATATCGGACTTTACAACAAGGCTCTTAACGTTCTCGGGAACGCTCTTGCCGGGGATCGTGATCGTGAACTCGGTATCGCTTACAGGAGGCTGTGTAACAACAGGAGCCTCTGTGGGAGCCGCGGTCGGAGCCTCTGTAGCAGGCGCCTCGGTCGCGGGAGCCTGTGTAGCCGGAGCTTCCGTAGCGGGAGCCTCTGTGGGAGCCGCAGTCGGAGCCTCTGTAGGAGCCTCTGTCGGAGGAGCAGCCTGACCTATTGTAACAGTTCCGTTAACAGTGTTTTGTGTAATGAAATCTGTGTCTTTGTTAGAAGCACCGGTTCCAACAACAGTAAGCGTCTGTTCGCCGTCAGGAGCGCCGTCCTTAACCTTAAGCTCTACAGTACCGGCAGCCAAATATCCGGGATCTGATTTAGGTGTTATAAACGAACTAAGTGTACCAAATACGAACTTAGGAACTGCTTCATTGGTGTTCCAGCCGGAGAGCGCTTCCCAGTCAGAAAGCATGCCCTGTCTGCCTGCGTCATAATATGTGAATTCAACACCCTGATAATCGAACACGTCCGTGTTGAAACGCAAATCAAAACCGATGATGCCGGAAGTGAATGAATCGCCGTCGGATGTTACATCCAAAGTTACTTTTACCGTGTCACCGGGCGCAGCCGTTGTCTTGTCGGGAACGGCAGTAACAGTAAGGCTTTCACCGGCAGCGAAAACAACGCCAAATGACATAATGCTGAGAACCATAGCAAGCGCAACAACGATTGCCGTATATTTTCTCAAATTTCTCATATAAATATTACTCCTTCCAAAATAATGAATTTACTCTTTTTGTCTATCCAATGCCAATAGCTTTAGAATTATTGTTCTGCCGGGAATTTTGTAATCTTGCCGGAAGCGTATTGCATAATGTAAATCGCATCGGTTGCATCGATGGAATCATTTGCATCAACATTAGCTCTAAGCTGTTCATCAGCGGACAGAGTCGTCTTTCCCGATGCATGCTGCATAACAAGAATAGCGTCTGTAGCGTTAACACCGTCTTTATTGTCAACATCACCGTATGTTACTTCGGGTGTGGGGCCGCCGGCTGTCAGCGTGAACGACTTAGCGTCGGGTGTGGCAACATCTGTGCCGCCGATCTTAACAACGATAATGTCGCCTTCATTATTGGCGCTCTTCGCAAGCTTAAAGGTATATGTGCCGCTTCCGCCTGCGGGACCCGCATACTGATTGATATAGCCTACGGGTGTCTCGGCGGTAAAGCCAACCGTGTTGTTCTGGTCGCCTGTGATGCCCGTGATATTGTAAACAAACAATGTCATCTGGCTGGGAGCCGAGCTTACAGTGAACGGAACGCTTACCGTGTAATAAGTATCATCTGCTGTCGCAGAAATATCGCCGATAGCGATAACCGAACCTGTGGCAACGTCGTCAACCTTGGCAGCAGCCTCGGCAACGTCCTCAGCCGTAATGTCTTTTGTCTCCAGCGGAACCGCAACTTCCTCAACAGGAGCCTCAACGTCCTCAGCATCCTCTGCGGGTGCCTCCGCATCCTCGGCAGGTGTCTCAACTTCTTCGGCAGCTTCCTCTGCGGGAGCAGCCTCGTCAACTGTTTCCTCAACAACGGGAGCCACTGCTTCGGGAGCGGCCTCGTCAGCCTCAGCCGCAAACGCGAGACCGGCGGTTGCCGAGCAAATCATCAATGCGGCGGTGAGAGCCGCACCAAATTTAAAAATTCTCTTTTTCATTTAATTATCCTCCTAATTTTGCCGTTTTATAAAATCGTCGATTTCTTCCCAATTAAATCCGCAATTTTACTTACCATCTCAAAATTCGAGGTTATCCTCCTTTCCCCAAAAATTCTCGCGGCATCAAACGCTTATGTACAATACCGCATTTTAAATTTTCTCTATTATGACACGGTACTATTATACACCCACATAAAATAAATTTCAAGTCTTTTTTTAAAATTTCTTGCAATTTTTCAAAGATATTAAAAAAAACTGACAATATGTTGACATTTTGCACAGTTTGAATATAATAATATTTATGAAAAGAACGTTTTACTTAATTTTATCAGCGATAATTGCCGCGGCTGCTCTATCCGGCTGCGCCTCGACGCTCGATCAAAAGCGCGCCTCTGACACGCGTTTTTTGCTTGACACGGTCTGCACCGTGACCGTGGGCGGCGATAACGCCGAGGCCGCCGTCTACGACATCTTTGACATCGTTTCAAAAATCGCGGGCGAGATCGACTATTACGACCCCGGTTCCTCGGTTTCAAAATTCAACTCGGCGCCCGCGGGCGAGGCGGTCAGGCTCAGTGAGAGCTGCGCCGAGATCGTCGCGGCGGCGCTTGACGTTTCGTCGGCCTCGGGCGGCGCGTTTGACATAACGACAGCTCCGCTCAAGGACCTGTGGGATTTTAAGTCGGAAAGCCCCGAGGTCCCCGCGCCCGAACGGCTCGCCGAGTCGCTCGCTCATGTGGGATACGAAAAGCTCGCGTTTGACCCCGCCGCGCGGACGCTTTCAAAGACCGAGGACGGCGTCAAAATCGACCTCGGCGGCTGCGGAAAGGGCTATTGCTGTCAGGCGGCGATCAATTATATGGAAGAAAAGCATCCCGACTGCTTCGCGATAATCGACCTCGGCGGCAACGTCGGCGTGTACGGCGCCAATCCGCGGACATCGGACGGCTCATTCACCGTCGGTATTCAAAGCCCCGGCGGCGAAGGCGGCGAATATTCGCGCACCGTCAGCCTCACGTCTGGACAGAGCGCGGTCACGAGCGGCACCTATCAGCGCCATTTTGTGAAGGACGGCGTGAATTACCACCACATTCTCGACCCCGCAACCGGAATGCCAGCGTCAAACGGCTTTGAAAGCGCCACGATAATTTGCGGCTCGGGAGTGACCGCGGACTGCCTTTCGACCGCGTGCATGGTTCTGCCCGAGGACGAGGGGCGCGCGCTCGCCGAAAAATATGGCGCGGAGCTTATATATCAATAATAACCGATCAGGAGATCAGGAGGATAATATGCTTATAATCAACGCTGAAATCATGACCATGAGCGACAGGCTCGGCGTGATCAAAAACGGATATATCGAGATCAAAGACAAAAAGATCGCCTCAATGGGCGATATGGCCGACGCGCCCGAAATAGGCGGCGAGATCATCGACGCGGGCGGACGCCTTGTGACGCCAGGCCTTGTGGATGCGCACTCGCACATAGGAATGTGGGAGGACGGCCTGACGTTTGAGGGCGACGACGGCAACGAGGACACCGAGCCGATAACGCCGCACCTCAGAGCGATCGACGGAATAAACCCGCTTGACGCCACGTTTTCGGAGGCGCTCAGCGCGGGAATAACGACGGTCGTGACCGGCCCGGGAAGCGCCAACCCGATAGGCGGCCAGGCAGCCGCGCTCAAAACGAGCGGCAGGCGCGTTGACGACATGATAATCAAGGCCCCGGTCGGCATGAAGATCGCCCTGGGCGAAAACCCCAAGACCACATATAATGACAAAAGCCGCTCGCCGGTGACAAGAATGGCCACCGCCTCGCTTATCCGCGAGGCTCTGCGCGAGGCGCTCGACTATAAAACCGCGCTCGAAAAATACGGGGCCGACCCCGAGAACGAGGACAAGCCCGACTATGATATAAAATCCGAGGCGCTGCTTCCGGTGCTGAGGCGCGAGATACCGCTTCACGCCCACGCGCACCGCGCGGACGATATTTTTACCGCCATACGCATCGCGAGGGAATTTGACCTTGACCTGATCCTGGTTCACTGCACCGAGGGGCACCTTATCGCGGACGAGCTCGCGCGCGAGGGCTTCCCCGTCCTCTCGGGCCCGATCATGACCGACCGCAGCAAGCCAGAACTCAGGAACCAGACCGAGGCCTCGGCGGGGATCATGGAGCGCGCCGGGATCGACGTTTCGATAATCACCGACCACCCCGAAACGCCCGAAAAATTCCTTCCGCTCTGCGCCGCGGTCGCCGCGAAATACGGCATGAGCAGGGACGGCGCGCTGCGGGCGTTAACGATCAACCCGGCCCGCGCCTGCGGCATTGACGACCGCGTGGGCTCGCTCGAGCCCGGCAAGGACGGCGACCTCGTGATCTGGAACGGCGACCCTCTTTCAATCGAGGGTTCCCCATATAAAGTGATATGCTGACAAAAAGAGAAGAAAAGCCGAAAGCTTTTCTTCTCTTTTTGCTATTTCACGCTCGCGACGGTTTCAAGACCGCCGTAGGTTATCTTGACAATGTCGCCGTTTTCGCACAGGGCGTAAACAGTCTTTTTATCCGCGGAGCACACCGCCCGCACATTATTAAGTGAAGCGTATTCCTCGGCGTAATAATGCTCATACTGTGAATGTCTGCGGCCCGAGATCACCGGGCTGTCGCCCCACATATATATCTTTCCGCCGCTTAAGGCCGCGAACTGGTACTCGCCGCAGGAGACCGAGGTCACTCTGAGCAGAATATGTCCCTCAAGCTCCCTCTTGTCAATATTATACTCGCAGTAAGGCATTCTTCTCGGGCGGTCGTATCTGTAATATCCGTCCTCGTCGGCGATTATCGGCATGTTCTCGTTTTTGTCGTGATACATTATATCCTCATCGGAGCCGAGCTCGCCGATATACACCGTGCCCCAGGCATAAACGCTGTTGTCGGCCCGTATAGCTGCCGCGCCCGCCGGGCCCGCGCTGACTGATTTGATATTGCCGATCTCGGTGATTTTCCCCGGAAGCGGCGAGCTTCCGAGCTTCGCGTTTCCTCTGCCCAGCTGGCCCTCGCCGTTCTCGCCCCATGTGTAGATCTTGCCGTCCGAGGTCACGGCTGCGGCGAACCCGTCGCCCGCGGCGATGTCGACCGCGCCGCCTAAGCTTACCTCGGTCGGCACGGCGGAATTTTCGGTCGTGCCGTTGCCAAGCTGGCCCTTGTCGTTCCTGCCCCAGGCGTAGATTTCTCCGTTGCGCGTGAGCGCGACGCCGAAATACGCGCCAGCTCCTATCTCTTTTATGTTTTCAAGGCCCTCGATTTTCCGGGCCGTTCCGTCGGGCTTAATGTCCGCGCCGCCGAGCTCGCCGTAATCGTTCGAGCTGCCCCACGAATACACCTCACCGCCGTCGGTCAGGGCATAGCCGCCGTTTTTGCCGAGGGCGACCTGCACCGCCCGCTCGACGCCCGGGACCTTATTTCCGCCGAGCATATACACGCCGCCGTCGTCCTTGATATAAGCAACGCGGTCACGATAGGAGGATATCCGCGCGCCGTCCGATATTTTTGACGGATCGAACGCGGGCGCGGCGCTCTGCGCGGGCGTCGGAACCGAGGCAGCCGTCGGAGCGGCGGTCACGGCCTGCCCCCCGGCCTTGGCGGATGTTATCGTTACCACATAAGTTTTTTCGTCCCACTCAACCTTGCAGTCAAACGCCTCGGACACCGCCCGAAGCGGCACCATGGTCGTGTCGACATAGCTGTCATACGGCAGCAGCTCGGGCGGGATCTCGAGCCGCACCGTTCTTGTGTTTCCGCCGCTCGTCACCGACATCTCGCCGCGGCCGATCCCCAGCGCAATCTCTATTCCCTCTCTGCGCGCCGTTATGGACTGTCCGCTCTCGTTCCATATCACCTCGGCTCCCATTGCCTCAAAGGTTTTGCGCATCGGAACGAGCGTCCTGCCGTTTTTTATGACGGGCTCATGAACACCGGAATATATTATTTCCTTTCCGTCAAGCATGACCTTGACCCCCGTTTCATACACGTCCGCGGCAAAGGCCTGCGCCGTCAGCATCACAAAGATCAGGACCGCCGATATGACTGTTTTAATTGTTTTCATTTGCATCACCTCATATAATAAGACTGCTTTGACATCAAAAAAGTTCCCGCTATCAAAACGGAGCGCGGAAGATCCGCGCCCCGATCAACATTCGTTATATTATTCCTCCGCATCGGGAGAGGCCGCCGCGCCGCTCGTCTCCGACGGGGCCTGCGCGTTCTCCTGTTCCTCAAGATACGCTTCCCACTCGTCGCGTTCCCTCGGCAGGAACACGTTGCTGACAAGCTCTCTGGTGCCCGGAATATCCTGCACATAGTACCACACATCGTTGATATAGTCATAATCTCCCGGGAGCTGATATGACCTGATGTCATCAAGATTAATGTTTGTCAGCGCGTTAAGATTTTTTATCACGTCGGTAACGGTCAGGTTAGTCCTCACGTTGTTGCGGAACACGTCGCCGATCTCATCAAGCTTTGAAAGATAATACGGATTGAGCTTCTGCCTCACGACCTCTTTGATAAAGCGCTGCTGCCAGTAGACCCTGCCCTCGTCGCCCATGACATACTCGCCGGGCGCGGTGCCGTCGTTGTTGTGGCGGAAGCGCACAAAGTCATGGGCATGCTTGCCGTCAAGGTGCTGCGGGCCCGCCTCAAGGTGAATGTGGAGGCTCTGAACGGGGTCATCGTAATCCATGTCATACGGAACGTCAAAATCAACTCCGTCAAGCGCGTTGATAAGCTCCACGAACCCGTCAAAGTCGACCGTCACAAAATAGTGAATGGGCAGACCCGTGATTTCCTTTACCTTGTTTATCAGCAGATCCTCATGTCCCTCTGTGGTGCTGAGCTCCGAGCGGTATTCCCAGATAAGGTTTCCGTTCTCGTCGGTGGGAAGCGGAAGCGGGGTAACGACCGGTTTTATATCCGAGTCAACATATGTCGAGTCCGTATCTTCGGAATTATCCTCATCGGACTCCCCCGACGGGCGCGGCGTTGAGAACGCCGCGAAGGCCATTGTCGCGTTTATTTTTTGGGTGCTTCCGTTTATCTTGACCATGGTGTCGCGCGGAATTGATAAAATGCTCACGCGGTCGGAATAATCGTCAAGCGACACAAGCATGATCGTGTCGCTCCTGTAGCCGTCCTCGTCAACGCCTATAAGCAGAACGTTCATCATTCCTACGCTGCCGTTTATATCGTCAAGCGAAAGATAACCGAGCGTGTCCCCGAGCGGCAGACTGTTCAGCTTCTGGGCCGCCAGCACTCCGCCGTAAGTGGAAAACGCCATGGTTATTATTGATATGATAATCGCAATTACTTTAAATCTTTTCGTCATATTCCGTCCTTTTAGCCTTTCAATAATCCCGTGTTATATTCTATATGCGCGAGCGCGCTTAAATAACATCTGTTATCCGACAAATTCTACTTAATTATAACATAACGAAGTTTAATGTCAACAAGTGCAATAAATATTTAACCGAATATTTACAAAAGGTTTAATAATTCGTGATAACGACCATGAACACCTCGCCGCGGAAACCCGCGAGCACCGAGGAGCCGTCCTTCGCGTATATGCGGTATTCCCCCGTCTCATGCACGGAATAGCCCTCGCCGCGCATAGCCTCGGAATATTTATCCGCCATCTCCGGCGTCACGTTCATGTAGCAGTACACTGTGTTGTTTTCAAGCACCGGGTCGGGGGTTATCCCCACGATCTGCCCGAAGTCGGGCACGCCGCCCGAGCCCTCGTAAACCGGTGTCGTCTCCGCGGCTGAGGGCGCCGGGGTCACTATGAAAACGCTTTCGCTCTCATCGCTCCAGGTCACAACGCAGCCGAGGGCCTCGGACACCGCGCGCAGCGGCACAAAGGTCGTGTCGTAATCAAGGGCCGGGGAAACATCGAGTTTGACAGAACTGCCGTTGACATACATGACCGGCGAGCCGATCGTCATGATCACCGTGTCGCTTCCTCTCTCGGCGGTCACGCTTCCGAGCGCCTCGTCCCATATCACCTCGCAGCCGAGGCTCTCAAAAATTTTGCGCATCGGCACAAGCACTCTGTCGTTTTCGGTATAGGGCGGCTTTTCAAAATCAAGCGGGTTCCCGTCGATGTAGACCGATATGTTTTCATCGGCAGACGCCGCGGCAATCGAGAGCGCCGCGCACAGCGCCAAAGCCGCGGCTGTTATTCTTCTGATAAGCTTCATAATATATCTCCTTTTAAACAATGACCGCGCTGTCGCTCGGCATTCTCCAGTCGCCTCTCGGCGACAACGTGACAGAGCCGACCTTCGGCCCGTCGGGAACGCAGGAGCGCTTGAACTGGTTCTTGTAAAATCTGTCATAAAACGTGTCGAGCCATTTTGCAATCGTCTTTTCATCATACTCGCCGCGAAACGCGAGAACCGCCATGCGGTATATTTTGGATTTTTCAAATCCGAACCTCAAAAAGTGATAGAGGAAAAAGTCGTGCAGCTCATAGGGCCCCACAAGGTCCTCGGTCACCTGCGAGATCACTCCGTCCCTGGGCGGCAGCAGCTCGGGGCTGACCGGAGTGTCCAGAATATCGAGCAGCGTCTTTTTCAGCTCGCCGCCGCTCGTCTCCGCCACATAGCCCACCAGATACCGCACCAGGGTCTTGGGAACCGAGCAGTTCACGCCGTACATCGACATGTGGTCGCCGTTATACGTCGCCCAGCCGAGGGCCAGCTCGCTCAGATCGCCCGTTCCGACGACTATGCCGCCGCTTTCGCCCGCGTAATCCATAAGGACCTGGGTCCTCTCGCGCGCCTGCGCGTTCTCATAGGTGGTGTTGTGATTGTTTATGTCGGCGCCTATATCCCTGAGGTGCACGGTCACGGCCTCGCTTATTGGGATCTCGATAAGCTCGGCGCCCACGCTTTTAACGAGCCTTCTGGCGTTCCCCAAAGTCCTGTCGGTGGTGCCGAAGCAGGGCATTGTGATTGCCTTTATGCCGCCTGTTTCAAGGCCCAGCATCTCAAAGGCGCGCATCGAGACAAGCAGCGCCAGAGTGCTGTCAAGCCCTCCCGAAATTCCTATCGTCACCGACTTCGCGCCGATATGCTCAAGCCGCTTGCGAAGGCCTTCGGCCTGCATGGTGAATATAAGCTCGCACCGCTCGCGCAGCTTTTCTCTGTCGCGCGGCACAAACGGGCGCGGGTCGATAAAGCGCTCGATCCGCGTCTCCTCGATCTTTATGTCAAATTTAATTCTTTTGTATCCGTCGTCGAACCCGTTTTTATAGGTGCTTATTTTTCTTCGCTCGAGGGCCAGACGGTTCACGTCGATGTCCGCATAGATTATGCCGTTTTCAAACAGCGCGGACTGCGCCAATATCGTTCCGTTCTCGCAGATCAGGTTGTGGCCCGAGAACACCATGTCGGTAGTGGATTCGCCGTCGCCCGCGTCGGCGTAGACATAAGCGCATACAGCCCTCGCGGACTGCGAGGTGACGAGCGTCCTCCGATACTCCGCCTTGCCGATAACCTCGTCGCTCGCCGAAAGGTTCAGCACGACCGAGGCGCCGTTCGCCGCGTGTCCGCCCGACGGCGGCTCGGGGACCCACAGATCCTCGCATATCTCAACGCCCGCGACAAAATCGGGCATGTTTTTCGCCTCAAACAGCAGCTTGGGGCCGATCGGGTATTCGCGCCCGTTCAGCGTGACAGTCGTGTTTTTGTCAAGAGCCGCGAAGTGGCGCGCTTCGTAAAACTCGGAATAATTCGGGATATGCGTCTTTGACGCAAAGCCCAGGACCTCGCCGCCCTTTATGACCGCGGCACAGTTATAAAGGCTGCCGCCCAGCGGGATCGGGACTCCGACGGCGATAAGAATATCAAGATCGCCGGTCCTCCGCGCGATCTCAAAGACGGCGTCCGCCGCGTTTTTGATCAGCCTGTCCTGCAGAAACAGATCGCCGCAGGTGTACGCCGTGACGCAAAGCTCGGGCAGGGTGATAATTTTCGCGCCATGCCCCGCCGCCTTTTTGACGAGCCTTATTATCTCCTCCGCGTTGTGCCTCGTGTCGCCGACCTTGATCTTCGGCGTGGCCGCGGCGCATTTTATAAATCCGTCCCTCATTTTATTATCTCCCTCCGATATTTATTATTTCGCTTTCGCCCGAGGCCGAAAAAACGATCTCCGCCTCCGCGCCCTCAAGCCCGGGCTCGGCCCTCATATACGCGTCCATATAGTTGGGCGTCGTGCCGTGATACACGCCGTTTTGCCGTTTTTCAAGCAGCACTGGCAGAACGGCACCGTCATATTTTTTATAAAAACTCTCTCTCATGCGCTCCGCGAGCCTGATCACGCGGCGGCTGCGCTCCTCTTTGACCCGCTCGCTGACATGGTTCGGCAAACGTTCCGCCTCGGTGCCGTTGCGCACCGAGTATTTAAACACATGCATCCGCATAAAGCCGACCTTCTCGCAAAATCCGTATGACTCCTCAAACTCCTCATCGGTCTCGCCGGGGAACCCGACCATCAGATCGGTCGTTATCGAGGCGTCGGGGATCATCTCCCTCAGCATGCCAACCGCCCGATAATACTCGTCGGGCGTGTATCGGCGCTTCATCCGCCTCAGGGTCTCGCCGCAGCCGCTCTGAAGCGACATATGGAAATGCGGGCACAGGCTTTTGAGCCTTGAGGCGCGCTCCACAAAGCCACGGGTTATGACCGGCGGCTCGATCGAGCCGAGACGGACGCGCTCAACGCCGCTTATCCCGTTAAGCGCCTCCAGAACGTCGATCAGCGACAGGCCGCTCTTTAAATCCTTTCCGTAAGAGCCGATATGTATACCCGTAAGCACGATCTCGCGGTAGCCCGCCTCCGCCAGCGTCTCCGCCTCGGCGGTTATATTCTCAAGCGGCCGCGAGCGCACCGGGCCGCGGGCGTAAGGAATAACGCAGTAGGCGCAGAAATTGTCGCAGCCGTCCTCGATCTTGAGGTTGGCGCGGGTGCGGCTCTGTCCGACCGCCGTCGGCAGCTCCTCATATTCCCGAACCTTCATTATATCGTCCACAATATCGCGCCGCCCGCCCGAAAGCGCGGCCTCGGCGAGCTCGACGATGCGGCTCCTGCCGTCGTTTCCGATAATAATATCGGCGCCGATCCCGCGCACCTCGTCGGGCTCGGTCTGGGCGAGACAGCCGGTCACAGCGATCACCGCGTCTGGGTTTTGGCGCTTCGCGCGCCTCA
Organism: uncultured Monoglobus sp.; assembly: GCA_947624305.1. Lineage (GTDB taxonomy): Bacteria > Bacillota > Clostridia > Monoglobales > Monoglobaceae > Monoglobus. Next base: position 78,079 of record CANQKC010000003.1, read on the forward strand.
CGGCCTTGCGCGATTTTCCCGCGCCCGTACCCGTGACGGTGCAGGTGTTAATGACGCAGACATCGGCGGCGGCTCCGCCGCTTACGACCTCATGTCCGCTCCGCCTAAACAGCTCCGCCATGGCCTCGCTCTCATATATATTCGTTTTGCAGCCTAAAGTTATAAATTTTACTGTAATTTCAGTCACATCCTCGGTTTTTTTCGATTTTTATATTGGCTTATCAAATCCACGAACACCGCCCCGTAACGATCGAGCTTCGCGGCTCCCACGCCGGGAATATCCGAAAACTCGGCCAAAGTCTCGGGCATTGCCGCGCACATTTCGCGCAGCGACGCGTCTGTGAATATGACATAGGCGGGCACGCTCTGCGCCTTGGCCAGCTCCAGCCTGAGCGCCTTGAGCTCGCCCATGAGGCCCTCGTCGATTTCGGCCGCCGAAGGCTTTTTACTGCGCGGCTCTTCCTTCGGTTTCGGCTTCGGCATACGCATCGTCAGCGTTTCATCGCCGCGGAGCAGGGGTGCGGCCTTGCGGCACGGCGCGAGAACGCCGTATTTATCGCCCTTCACCGAAAGATAGCCTTTTTCGAGCATAAAGTCGATGATCCGCAGTATATCCTTCTTTTTATGATCCTTCATAATGCCGTAGGTCGTGAGCGTGTCAAGGCCCCGGTCCGTTATTTTTTCGTTTTGCGATCCCGCCAGAACGTCGGCGACCGTGATCCGCCCGTAGGATGTCCCGCGCCGCATCATCCGCATGACGCAGCTTAAGATCATTCTCGCGGGCTCTGTCACGTCGCGGATCTCAAAGCCCTCAAGGCAGTTTGAGCAGTTCCCGCACTCGCTCCCCGCGGTCTCGCCGAAATATTTCAATATAAATCCGCGCAGGCAGTCGTCGGTCGTCGCGTAAAACGTCATTTGCCTGAGCCGCTCGTAATCCCGCTCGCGGATAAACTCCCGCTCCTCATCCGAAAGCTCCTCGTTTTCATCGGTGTTGTCGATCAGGAATTTGTTCGTTCTCACGTCTCCGGGCGCGTAAAGCAGCAGACAGTCGGACGGGCTTCCGTCGCGGCCCGCCCTTCCGGCCTCCTGATAATAGCTCTCTATATTTTTCGGCATGTTGTAATGCACCACAAAACCGACGTTCGACTTGTCGATCCCCATGCCGAAAGCGTTGGTGGCGACCATGACCGTCTTGCGGTCGTACAGAAAATCGTCCTGATTTTTCCGCCGCTCCTCGGGGCTGAGCCCCGCGTGATAGCGCGTGGCGGCAAATCCGCGTTCGCACAGCTCATCGCACACGCTCTCAACCGTCTTTCGGCTTATGGCGTACACTATTCCGCTTTTGCCCCTGCCGCGGCCGCCGAGAAAATACACAAGCTGATTGAGCTTGTCCTTCGCCTTGGGGCGCTTTACTTCAAAATACAGATTTTTTCTGTCAAAGCCCGTTACCGCCACTTTGGGCTCTTTCAGCTCAAGCAGCTTTATTATGTCGCGCCTTACCTCCTCGGTGGCCGTCGCGGTGAACGCGCCGATCGGCGGGCGGTATGACAGACTTTTTATATACTCGGTGATCTTCAGATACCCCGGTCTGAAATCCTGTCCCCACTGCGAAACGCAGTGCGCCTCGTCGACCGTCACCATGGATATTTTCACAATTTCCGAAAACCGCAGGAAATCCGCGGTGCAAAGCCGCTCGGGCGCGGCGTATATTATCTTATACTCTCCGGCCTCGGCTCTTTCATACGTTTCCTTAAGCTCCCGATAATCCAGCGAGCTGTTGACATACGCGCACGGAATTCCGTTTTCGCGCAGAGCGCCCACCTGATCCTTCATCAACGATATAAGCGGCGACACCACCACGGTCACACCGTCCATCAGCATGGCCGGAACCTGATAGCACACCGATTTTCCCGCGCCCGTCGGCATAATTCCGAGAACGTCTCTTCCGCCGAGAACGCTGTCAATAAGCTCCTCCTGGCCCGGGCGGAAACCGTCGTGCCCGAAATAACGCTTTAAAACTTCAAGCTTGGTCATCAGCTTATTAATCCTTCCAAAAATCCGGCGAGAATTCCTTCCTTCAGTCCCGCGGACGAGATGATCACCTCTTCGGCCCCGATCTTGTCGATCAGCTCGATTATCGGCGACACTCCGGCGGGAACTGTGTCGGCCCTGCCGCGCTCTATACCCTCGTCCTCGCGCTCAAACTCGGACATCTCAAGTATTCGTTCGTATGTCTCCCTGACCGCGTCCGGGCTCATGGAATAGCCGTGCAGCCGCGCGCGGTCGATCCCCGGCTCTCCGTTTTCCACCACGGCCAGATTGAATATGCTGCCGCCCATGCCGACTATCGGCAGACACTCGGCGTCATCGAGCCAGTGGATCTTGTCAAGGCAGCTGCTGACGTAATCCGACATCGCGGAAAGCGCCTCGGGGCTCTCGCCGCGGAACAGGAACCGCTCGGTCATGTTGACCGCGCCGACGGGAATGCTCGTGCGCGCAAGCGGCTCGCGGTCGTTCACAAGAATGATCTCGGTGCTGCCGCCGCCGGTGTCAACGATCACGCAGTCGTCAATGTCGAGCGTTGACGTCACGCCCAGAAAGTCGTACTCCGCCTCCTGCTCGCCCTTGATGACGCGGACCCCTATGCCTGTCTCGTCGTGGACGCGGCGGACAAACTCGTCGCGGTTCCCCGCGCCCCTGACCGCCGCCGTGGCCACCGCTATTATGTCCTTCGCGCCGTGCTTTTCTATCGTCTTTTTAAAATCCTTGAGCGCCTCTATCGTCCGCTCCACGGCCTCGGGCTGCAGGCAGCCGTCGATCCCCATGCCCTCGCTGAGCCGCGCCATTATGCGCCGCCGCTCCGCGTAGCTGTATTTTCCGGTATTCTCGTCTATATCGGCAATATCCATCCGTATTGAGTTTGATCCTATATCTATTATCGCTGCTTTCATAATGTCCTCCGTTTTAAATTTACGCCGCATCGTTCTGCCACAGCGCGTCATAAAGACGGCGCAATCTGCCGGGCGAGCCGATGTCGGGGCGAACCGTTATTGTTATAAATCTGCTCATGCTGTCTCCGCCGCAGCTAAGCTCCGCCTTGAGCTGGACCTGCTTGGCGCCCTCGAACACCGACGGCGGGTTCACATGTCCCGAGCCGGTAACGATCCTTTTGCGCATAGTCAGCAGATCGCCGAACGAAAAGTTCTCATTCTCGCTCCACCTGATAGCCACGCGCTCTCCGTTTGAGGCCGCGTACACGGACGGCAGATCGGCTGTTATGTCGTCAAAGGACGCGTTGGAGCCCTTGAGGTTCGCGAGCGCCTCTCTTATCGCCACGGTCTCCGGGTCGTCGGTGCAGGTTATTCGGAGCTCGGGCGCGCCCGAGTCGGAATATGTCGAGCGCAGCAGCAGTGTATCAGTTGAAGCCGTCGGCGTCCTCGATCCGTCGAGAACGAAGCTGACAAAGGATTTTCCTCTCGCCGCCGCCTCATAGACAACGTCCGTCACGTCAATTCTTATTACGCCGTCCGCGTCGACCCCGGGTAGCGAGCGGATCTCGACCGCCGTTCCCTCGGGCCTTGAGTCAAAGCTTACGCTTCCGCTGTTCCAGTCGTCATTGTCAAGGAAGTAAATGTCCGTCACTGTGTTGACCGCTCCGCTCTCAGGCCGCAGTCTCAGCTCCGCCGAAGTAACCGCGCCGATTATATTCTGAAGGTTCAGCCCGAATTTGAGATACGCGGCCGAGCCGTTGTCAACCGCGAGCAGTCCGCTGTTTTCGCGGGTCAGCTCGTCCGCTTTCGCCTCGGGTCTCGCAGCCGAAACATAGCCGCTGTCAGCCGGACGGGATTTTTTCAGATCGGGCGGATCGCTGTCGCCGGCGTCGCCCACCACGATCTTGAGGTACGGGCGGTATGACGGGTCGGGGCTTGCGGTCGAGCCGAGCCGCACGGGAGCGCTGTTGCTCAGACTGGGGCTGAGCTTTAAGGTTATCATCTTGTCCTCAAAGCCCGCGGTCTCCGCGATGAACTCCGACAGGTCGATCTCGATAACGCCGCCGTTTTCCGCGCCTCCCGCGGTGCAGAGGTACTGCTCCTCGCCCATCGGTCTGCTGTCCCATGTCATGCCGCCGTTCCAGTTGTTGTTGGCGACATAGCTCACGTTAAATGTCGCGTCGCGGCTCTCGGGCGAGATCATCCCGGTGTCAACCACCGCGAGACGCAGCTTCGCGCTGCGCAGATCGGCCCGCTTAACGTTGCCGAGCGGCGTCAGGTCAAATTTAAAGTATGTGTTCCAGTAATTGCCCACTACCAGATTTTCGTTATCGAGCCTTTCGCGGCTCTTGTTTTTGGCGTCACTGTATACAAAAGTCTCATCGGCGGGCGAAAGGCGGATAACGCTGTCCTCCGCTATAACCGGGGTCGCGAAATACAAAAGCCCCACCGGAACGACGCCCAGCACCAAAAGCAGCGCAAGAACAGTGCCGATTATTTTCTGAAATAATCCGACCTCCATATTAAGCACCGCCTTTCGTGCATACTTTCATATGTTAATTATAACACAACACCCCGTCCATAGCAAGAGCAAAATTTTTTTAAAAAATAGTCAAAAAAACCTCCGGAGGGTGCTCCGGAGGTTTTTGAGTCGGATCTGATTATTTAATGATCTCGGTAACAACGCCCGAACCAACGGTTCTGCCGCCTTCGCGGATAGCGAAACGCAGTCCGTTCTCGATAGCGATGGTCGTTGTCAGCTCAACCGTCATTGTAACGTTGTCGCCGGGCATGCACATCTCTGTGCCCTCGGGCAGATTAACAACGCCCGTAACGTCGGTTGTTCTGAAATAGAACTGGGGTCTGTAGTTTGTGAAGAAAGGTGTGTGACGTCCGCCCTCATCCTTTGTCAGAACGTAAACCTCACCCTTGAACTGTGTGTGGGGTGTGATCGAACCGGGCTTAGCCAGAACCTGTCCTCTTTCGATCTCCGTGCGGGCAACACCGCGGAGCAGCGCGCCAACGTTCTCACCGGCCTCGGCATAGTCCAGAGTCTTTCTGAACATCTCAAGTCCGGTAACAACAACCTTGCGGATCTCATCGGACAGACCAACGATCTCAACCTCGTCACCGGTCTTGATCGTACCTCTCTCTACACGGCCTGTGGCAACTGTGCCGCGGCCCGTGATCGAGAAGATGTCCTCGATAGGCATAAGGAAGGGCAGATCGCTCTGTCTGTCGGGTGTGGGAATGTAGCTGTCAACAGCGTCCATAAGCTCGTGGATGCAAGCGTACTGAGGATCGTTGGGATCTGTCGAGTCGCACTCCAGAACCTGCAGAGCCGAGCCCTTGATGATCGGGATATCGTCGCCCGGGAACTCATACTCTGTCAGCAGCTCTCTGATCTCCATCTCAACCAGCTCAAGCAGCTCTTCGTCGTCAACCTGATCAACCTTGTTCATGAACACGATGATATAGGGAACGCCAACCTGACGCGAAAGCAGGATGTGCTCTCTTGTCTGGGGCATCGGGCCGTCGGCGGCCGATACAACCAGGATAGCGCCGTCCATCTGAGCCGCGCCTGTGATCATGTTCTTAACATAGTCGGCGTGTCCGGGGCAGTCAACGTGAGCGTAGTGACGCGTCTCTGTCTCATACTCAACGTGAGCCGTAGAGATCGTGATACCTCTTTCTCTCTCCTCGGGAGCCTTATCGATCATGTCATAAGCCTCGTACTGAGCCTTGCCCTCCATAGCCAGAACCTTTGTAATAGCGGCTGTAAGAGTTGTCTTACCGTGGTCAACATGGCCGATAGTACCAATGTTAACATGGGGTTTGGTTCTTTCGTATTTTTGCTTTGCCATTTTACAATGACCTCCTTATTTTATTTTTATAATTTTTAACAAATATATTTATGCAATATAAAATCAATTCCCATTGTACTATTAAACTTGAAAAAATTCAAGCCTTTTTTGTGAAAAATTTTAAAATATTTGCATAAAAGTTATAATATTCCGACCAAATCGGTCGTTTTTGCCGACGCGGAACTAATCGTTCTGCGATCTTTCCTTAATAATCTTCTCGGCGATGCTCTTGGGCAGCTCCTCGAAGTGGCTGGGCTCCATGGAATACTGACCGCGGCCCTGCGTCCTCGAGCGCAGCTCCGTCGCGTAGCCGAACATCTCGGAAAGCGGCACGTTGGCCGTGATCTCCTGAGCTCCGACTCTCGCCTCCATACCCTGGATCTGTCCGCGGCGCGAGTTAAGGTCGCCCATAACGTCGCCCATGTACTCCTCGGGAACGGTAACGACAACCTTCATGATAGGCTCAAGAATAACCGGACTGCCCTTCTTGCAGCCGTCCTTAAAGGCCATCGAGCCCGCGATCTTAAACGCCATTTCCGACGAGTCGACCTCGTGGTACGAGCCGTCAACCAGCGTGCACTTCACGTCAACAACCGGATAACCGGCCAGAACGCCCGTCTGCATCGCGCCCTGGATACCCGCGTCAACAACGGGGATATACTCCTTGGGGATCGCTCCGCCGACGATCTTGTTCTCGAATACATAACCCGAACCGGGCTCCAGAGGCTCCATATCCATAACAACGTGTCCGTACTGTCCTTTTCCGCCCGACTGGCGCGCGTACTTGTGGTCAACATGCACGGCCTGTCTGATAGTCTCGCGGTAGGATACCTGCGGATTTCCGACGTTGGCCTCGACCTTGAACTCGCGCAGCAGTCTGTCAACGATGATCTCAAGGTGAAGCTCGCCCATTCCGGCGATGATCGTCTGACCCGTCTCGTCGTCCGTATAGGTTCTGAACGTGGGATCCTCCTCGGCCAGCTTCGCCAGCGCGATGCCCATTTTCTCCTGACCTGCTTTGGTCTTGGGCTCGATCGCGACGCGGATAACCGGCTCCGGGAACTCCATAGACTCAAGAATAACCGGATGGTCCTCGTCGCAAAGCGTGTCGCCCGTGGTGGTGTTTTTAAGTCCGACCGCCGCGGCGATGTCGCCCGAGTAAACCATGTCGATATCCTCTCTGTGGTTTGAATGCATCTGAAGGATACGTCCGACTCTCTCTTTGTTGCCCTTGACCGAGTTGTAAACGTGCGAGCCGCTCTTGAGCGTTCCCGAGTAAACTCTGAAGAAGCAGAGCTTGCCCACAAACGGGTCGGTCATGATCTTAAACGCAAGAGCCGCGAAGGGCTCCTCGTCCGACGAGTGGCGAACCGTCTCCTCATCGGTTCTGGGAACGGTTCCGGTGATAGGCGGAACATCCAGCGGCGACGGCATAAAGTCGATAACCGCGTCAAGCATGTTCTGAACGCCCTTGTTCCTGTATGACGAGCCGCACAGAACGGGAACCATCTCGTTGGCGATCGTGGCCTTGCGGATCGCGGCCTTGATCTCGGCCTCGGTCAGCTCGACGCCCTCGAGGTACTTGTCCATGAGCTCCTCATCGGTCTCGGCGACCGACTCAAGCAGAGCCTCTCTGTACTCCGCGGCCTTGTCCGCCATGTCGGCGGGGATCTCCTCAACGCGCTCGTCCTGTCCGAGCTCGTCATAGTAAACATAAGCCTTCATCTGGATAAGGTCGATGAGACCCTTGAACTCGTCCTCGGCTCCGATAGGGAGCTGAATGGGAACCGCGTTGCACTTGAGGCGGTCCTTCATCATGTCAATAACGTTATAAAAGTCGGCGCCCATAATGTCCATTTTGTTAACGTAAACCATTCTGGGAACCTGATATTTGTCAGCCTGACGCCAAACGGTCTCAGACTGAGGCTCAACACCGCCCTTGGCGCAAAGAACCGTTACACTGCCGTCCAGTACACGGAGCGAACGCTCAACCTCAACCGTGAAGTCAACGTGTCCGGGTGTGTCGATTATATTAATTCTGTGGTTCTTCCACTGCGCGGTAGTAGCGGCGGAGGTAATCGTAATACCACGCTCCTGCTCCTGCTCCATCCAGTCCATGGTTGCGGCGCCCTCGTGCACCTCGCCCAGCTTGTGGACACGGCCCGTATAGAACAGAATACGCTCGGTGGTCGTAGTCTTACCGGCATCAATATGAGCCATGATGCCTATATTTCTGGTTTTCTCCAATGAAAACGCTCTACCCATAAAAAACTCCTTCCAACAACGTAGTGATTAGCGATTAGTGAATAGCGAACAGAAAGAACATTCGCAGGTCACACGCAAAAACATTACGTTGTCAAATTCAATAATGTCTGATCTTGTAGTTAAAATTGTAACGTTAAAAATTTACCGCCGGCCGGATGTGGGCATCCGGCCCTACGAATAAAACGTAGTCATTTTGACGTTACATGAATTGTAGTTAAATTTTGTAACACTCGGCTTTCGCAAAGAAATTTTGCCCGGATTTGCCGCTGCAGGCGTCCGCCGCGTATCGAGATACGCAAGGACGACGAAGCGGTGAAGACGGGTGAAATTTCACAGCGAGATTACCATCTGAAGCTTGCGAAGGCCTTATTAGCCTCTGCCATTCTGTGAGTGTCTTCTTTTCTCTTGTACGCGCCGCCTGTGCTGTTCGTGGCGTCCATGAGCTCGTTCGCGAGTCTCTCGGCCATCGTTCTTTCGCCGCGCTGTCTTGAGAACTGTGTTATCCATCTGAGTCCCAGTGTCTGGCGTCTCTCGGGTCTTACCTCGATCGGCACCTGATAGTTGGCTCCGCCGATACGGCGCGCCTTAACCTCTAAGACCGGCATAACATTGTTCATGGCGTCCTCAAAAACGTCAACGGGATTTTTACCCGTCTTTTCTTTTATAATGTCAAAAGCATCATAAACTATTCTCTGAGCGACGCCCTTTTTTCCGTCGAGCATGATATTGTTGATAAGTCTTGTCACGGTCTTGTTGTTGTAAACAGGATCGGGCAAAACATCCCGACGGGCGATATGACCTCTTCTTGGCACTTTCTTCCCCTCCTTACTTCTTAAGCGGCTTATCGCCGCCAAGGTACTCAATGTCTTTGATACACTGTCGCGCACATAGGTCATATATAGGGATTATATATAAACATATGCACACATTTTACTTTTCGCACGGCGAGACTTACTTGGGTCTCTTTGTGCCGTACTTCGATCTTCCCTGTCTGCGCGTGTCAACGCCCGAGGTATCAAGCGTACCGCGGATGATGTGATAACGCACACCGGGGAGGTCCTTGATACGTCCGCCGCGGATCATGACAACGCTGTGCTCCTGCAAATTGTGTCCTATTCCGGGGATGTACGCGGAAACCTCAATACCGTTTGTAAGACGAACTCTGGCAACCTTACGCAGGGCCGAGTTAGGCTTTTTGGGCGTCATGGTTCTAACCGAAGTGCAAACGCCTCTCTTTTGGGGAGAGGACTGATCGGTCGGGCGCTTCTTGATGGTATTCATACCCTTCTGCAGCGCGGGAGCCGTTGACTTTTTCTCAACCGTGGATCTGCCCTTTCTTACTAACTGGTTAAATGTCGGCATATGTTCACCTCCATGCATATAGATTTGTCGGCGCCTTTTGGGCGCAATGCGCCTAAGGAGCGACTTTAATATTATAACACATTATCCCTGTTTGTCAAGCATTTTTTGGAATTTGTGCGTTATAGCCAAACAAAGCAAAATTTATTTTTCCCGCGCGGTAAACTTGCCCATATAAACACTTGAAAACCGGAGTTTTTTCTGATATAATAAAAGCGGTTCGGCAATATCCGACAAAAACCCCGAAAGGAGAACATGAATTCAATGAAGAAAAAAACGCTTATAATCCTTGCCGCCGCGCTGCTTCTTGTCACGGCTGCGGTCTCGGCGCGGGAATATTGCAAAACCGTGACGGTCTACCGCCCCGGCGAGAGCATCGAGGTTCCCGGGCGCGATGCCGAGGCTTATTTAAACGACGGATGGTACGGCGCGCCGGTCGTGAATATTTACAGCGCCGACGGAACGTCCTCCTGCGTTTACGAGAGCGACGCCGAAAACTATCTTACAAACGGCTGGTACAGCGAGCCCGTGACTCTGCTCTACGACCCGGACGGACACGGCGAATACATAAAGCAATCCGAGATCGCGGAATATTCCGAAAACGGCTGGTCAGCCGACCCGCCCTCAAGAGAGGGCCTGAGCGAGCTCCGCGGCACGATCGCGGAATACCTCGACGGCCGCGCCGGCGAATGGGGCGTTTTCGTAAAGCGGACCGACACCAACGAATATCTTTCGATAAATGAAAAGGCCTATTCCAGCGCGAGCCTGATCAAGCTGTTCTGCATGAACGCGGTATATTCCGAAATAAACAACGGCGAGCTGGCCGAGACCGACGAGATCGACAGCGACCTTAATCTGATGATAACCGAGAGCAGCAACACGGCCTTTAACCGCCTGACAAAGGTGCTGGGCGGCGGCAGCACTGTCGCGGGTTTTGAAAAGGATGACGAGCTTATCAAGTCGCTGGGCTTTAACAACACACAGCACATGTCCGAGCTTGTTGACGGGCGCGGCCAATACGCGATATATATCGCGTCAAACCTTACGTCGCCGATGGACTGTGGCCTGCTGCTTGAAATGATATATGACAAAAAACTGGTCTCGCCCGAGGCGAGCGACGCCATGCTCAATCTGCTGCTAAATCAGACGCGCAGATATAAGATACCCGCCTCTCTGCCCGAGGGAACGGTCACGGCGAACAAAACCGGAGAAAACAGCAAAGTGGAGGCCGACGCGGCGGTCGTATATTCCCCGGCCTGCGACTATATAATATGCGTGATAGGCAACGGCGACATGTCCGCCGGCGTGGAAACAATACAAAAAGTCTCGCGCATGACCTACGATTTCCTAAACCCGTAGGAGGCGTTCCGCGGCGGCATATGGGCATGCGCCCTACAATGTAGGGGCGGATATTATCCGCCCGCGGGACGCCGAGATCGTCGTCCCCTACGACCAAAACGCGCAAAACACCGTAGGGGCGGACGACCCCGGCCGCCCGTTTGGCTCCCCTTGAGGGGAGCTGGATTTCCGCCGTAAGGCGGAAAGACTGAGAGGGGATATAACCAATGAGAACCCCTCTCCGTCGCCTTCGGCGCCACCTCCCCCGAGGGGGAGGCAAAAAAACGCCTCCCTCTTTGAGTGAGGGGGGACTGGGGCCGGAGCCGCGGAGCGGGTGCGTTGCATCACGGTATTCCGTTTCCACGGATAAACGGGGCCACAAATCATTAATATTTGCGGACATGGGCGGACGACCCGGCCGCCCGGCCGAAAGGCTTCCCCTTAAGGGGAAGAGTACGGCTCCCTCCGGGAGGTAGCTGTCGCCGAAGGCGACTGAGGGAGATCGGCGCGCTTACTCCTTCCACCGCTATCGCGGTCCCCCTCCCTCAAAGAGGGAGGCGTTTACGACTCCGTTGCCTTTGGCGCATATCAGCAAGGGGCGAAGACAGGCGGCATGCCTACATGCCGCCGCGGGCGGATAATATCCGCCCCTACGGTGTGATGAAATTCGTAGGGGACGGCTGCGGCCGGAGCCGCGGAGCGGGTGCGTTGTACCACGGTATTCCGTTTCCACGGATAAACGTGGCCACAAATCATTAACATTTGCGGACATGAGCCCTCGACGTCCCGCCTCGCCCCTTGGGGAGAGGTGCCCGCGCAGCGGGCGGAGAGGGGTCCTATTCCCTATTCACTAATCGCTACGTTCACTAATCACTATGTTGAGGTGACTTTTATGACAAAACCGGACAAAGCTGAAAAACTGTTCAAAAGCGGCTATAACTGCGCGCAGGCGGTGCTGTGCGCCTTCGCCGAAGACTTCGGCATAGACGAGACGACCGCCGCGAAGCTCGCGGAAGGGCTCGGCGGCGGCATGGGCCGGATGCGCCTGACCTGCGGCGCGGTTTCCGCTATGGCGGTCTGCGCCGGGCTTATGCTGAGCCGCGGCGAGGCCGGCGACACCGAGACCCGCCAAAAGGTCTACGCGCTGACGCGAAAAATGGCCGCGGAGTTTAAAGAAAAAAAAGGCTCGATAATCTGCGGCGAGCTGCTGGGCGCCGCCCTGCCAAAGGACAGCGGCCCCGCGCCCGAAAAGCGCACCGCGGAATATTACAAAAAGCGGCCCTGCGCCGAGTATGTGCGCTGCTGCGCCGAAATATTAAGCAAAGAAGCCGCGGGCCTTTGATCCCGCGGCTTCCCTCGCCTATTCCCTGCCCTCGAGCGCCTTGATCCTCTCGTCGTGGCGCCCGAGCTCCTGACTGTGCTTGCTGAGCATTCTGCTCATTTCGTCGATCTCATGGCTGTGCGAGTTGAGCCGCCTTTCGTGCTTCTCATAGTTCTGGTTAAGCTGATCGATCGCGTCCGTGAGCCGCACGATGTTCATGTTGAGATCGCTTATCGGCTTGAAGCATTTAAACAGCAGGGCGGCGAAGCCTCCCACCGTTACGAGCGCCGCGATAAGCATGCCCAGAAACTCGCTGCTGTTCATTTGTATCACCTCATTTTTTCATCTTTTTTCGCCCCGATAATATTATATTGCGTACGCCGTGCCCGCGTGTGCCTTCCCTTTTTGTGTAGTTTTTCGGTTTAAGCCTGTTTTTTAAGCCCATCGACAAGGCGCGGCCCCGTTTTTTGATTTAAAAATCACGAAAAAATAATAGTTACCAATTAATGCGCAACACGAAAAATATTTATTTACAAACGCATAAGTATATGTTATAATTATCGTGCGGCAGTGTATGTACACGGCCGCCGCGCGAACAGCGCGTTTTGTCATCGAAAACAATCAATTTCCAATTACAAACATCAACAATTTACAGCAAGGATTTGCAGAAAGGAAGGAAGTTTATGAAAAAGTACAGGAGAAAGATAATAAGCCTGCTGCTCACGGCGGCAATGCTTATAACGGCGGTTCCGATCCTGGCCGCGCCCGACGGGGATGATTACCCCTCCGCGCCCGATGAGATCGCGCAAACCGAAGCAACAGCCGCGGAAGCAGCCGAGGCGGAAACAACCGAAACAATTTTAACGACAGAGCCCGAAATCGAGGCGATCGACACAGCGGCAAACGACGGTATCGAGCCCGCCGCCGAACTCGCGACGGCGGCTCCGACTCTTGACCCGAAAAAAGAGGCGATCTACATAGTCGGCGCGAATTTCCGGGAACACCCGTCCACATCAAGCATTTTTGATGAGGAAGTCCCGAATAAGCTGCTCTGGGTGGAATTTTCAAACAGAATTGATCATTCGGCGGATTTTGACCAGAAATCAAGAACATATACGCTCGACGGCAAATATTATCAGCTTGTTGTCAAGCGTCCCGAGCACGGCCCGAAAGACTCTCCGCATCCCGCCGCGACAATGATCCCGGACAACGGCATCGAAGGCGGGATCAGCGACCTGGTTACGACCGATAATACCAAACACCGCTATCACGGCTGGCAGCTCGGAACAGACGAGATGTTTGACAAAGACGACACGCCCGAATATCAAGTGGGCGAATATACCGTCAGCCTGATGAGACTTTATCCGGGTGATAATGAAAAAGAAGGCGAAGCCCTTATGAACTGCAAAAACAGGGCTTTGGTTAATGAAAAAACTCTTAACATCGTTCAGATCACATACACGCTCAGCGAAAATGACAAAAATAATGGATATAAACTTATCTGCGCAAATCATCCGGGAGAGAAACAGACCGAAATAACAGAACTCGCCATGGTCGGCGACTGGATAACGATTATCGACCCGAGCCTTGACTGCTCCGAAGCGCAAGCCAAGAACGTGTCTATATCCGGTTGGAAAATCGTTAAAAGCGACGCGGAAAACGAGAACGCGGGCGCAACCGTTCCCGCGGGAAATAAAGACGGCACGGATGACAACCGGATAACACTCGAGGCGGTGCTTAAAGCGCCTGCGGATTATTCTTATCAATACCAAAGAAATGCTGATGATGAAAGCACATCGGCTTTCCCGACCGCGCCTCCCGCGACATCCGAGGCTCCAAATCCCACAGCGCCCCCGGCGTCGTATAATATGCTTGCGGGCGACGGCAGCACGCCGAAGAATATCGAATATGAGGCTGATACAACGATCGAGCCGCTGACGCTTCGCCTTGTGAACACTGGAAATCAGCGCTCGTATATTCCCGTTTATTCATCGAACGACACCTTCACCGTTAAGGTGAAAAACCTAAACACAGACGATGAGGCAAAAAAGAGTTACGCCGACGGCGGCCTTGACGCGAATAAAACTTTGTTTTATATTCCTTCTAAGGCTGATATAAAAAACGGTCATTCTAACTGGAAAAACTACGCCATCGTGGAGATCACGCCGAAAAAAGGCTTGAGCGTCGGAACGCATCACGGTCAGATATGCTCTTATAACTCAACCAGCCGTTACCTTGTTCCTCAAAAGTATGATATTGACATCACGATCAGCACGAAAGAGGTTGATATTGAGCCGCAGTCCACGACAAAACCTTACGGCAAAGAGCTTACTGCGGCGGATATAATTTGTGATGTTTACAACAGAAACGGAGAAAAGCTTGAGACCGCCAAGACCGCGGCGGAACTGGGCGTTGTGGTCCAAAGCGAAGGAATGAGCGCGGATGCGGCTGTAAACGGCGGACAGCCATACACTTTTACCATCGGCGAAGGGCAAAGCTTCGGAAATTATAACGTGAAGCTAAAGGAAGGGTCCAACACCGGCATAACTGTTGAAAAAGCGACTCCGAAACTGCACAACGTAAAAGCGACCGCGGTCAACGACGGAACTAAGCTTTCGACGTCACACCTGTCGGGCGGATACATTAATCCGGATTCGCACCTGTCGGTAGAGGGAACACTTGAATGGGTAAATCCCGAGTATGTTATCCCGGCCGGCACAATGGGAACTATTCAACAGCAATATCAATTTAAGCCGTCGGATAAGGAAAACTATAATGATCCCGCCCCTGCGTCGGTAACCATCACAGTTTCCAGCAGAGCAGACTCAAACCTCACTTTATCAAGTCTTGATAAGACCTATAACGGCCAAGAACAGAAGCCGACCGTTAGGTGGTCAAGACCCGGCTCTATCGAGATAGGAACAAATGTCGATGTCTTCTACAAAAAGATCGAAAGCGACGCTGACAGAGAGTTTGGCGCCGATGAGCAGTTTGATGAGGGAAACGGATATTTGGCTCAGGCACCCAAAGAGGCGGGCGTATACAAGGTACACGCCGAGACCAGTGCCAACAGTGATTATTATGCTCCGGATTCCGCGAACGCGATCATGACGATCAAGCCGTATACTCTTGAACTGTCACTTAAATCCGGAAGCGTAAAGAATAAAATGTATGACGGCACCACGACCGCTGAGATAGACCCGTCAAAGGTTGGTTTCAGGAAAAAAGCCGTAGCCTCGGACGATGTTTCGGTCAAGGCGAGCGCGTTTACCGCGTCGTTCAGTTCGGCATATATTGAGCCGTTCAGCCCCAAGATCGTAACTGTTAACGTTAACGGCGAGAACGCTCTTGAGGGCAAAGACGCGGCGAATTACACGCTCGCGACAGCCAAGCTCAGCACCACGGGATATATCTCGATCCAGCGTCCCATAAAGCTTGAGCTTAAGAACACCATTACAAAGCATTACGGCGAGACTTATTCGTTTACAGCCAATGATTATAAAGCTGCGGAAATCCAGCCAAGTCCCGGCGGACTCGCGGCGAGCGACTCTATTGAAAACGTGCGCGCAACGCTTAAAGCTGAAAAGAACGGCGTTGACGGAGCGGCGGCAAACGCCCCGGTCGGCGAATACACCGTGACCGCGTCCGCTCTCAAGACCGATAATTACAATTACGAGATAACATCTGACGCTCTCGGAACACTCAGCGTTTTAAAAACACAACCGCAGGAGGTCTCGGTAAATGCGGATAACGGTTTGGCCGGAAACACCCTGCAAAGTCTTGAAGATGAGCATTTCACCGGCACGTTCCAAAATCCGTACAACCACGAGGACGTGGAAGGAACGATCGAATGGGTAGATCCGAACGAGGTTCTCAGTAAGGACAAGAGCGAATATGATTACAGATTTACGCCTACCGATTTAGAGAATTATGAACCTGTTACCGGAAAAATAAAAATTGTTGTCTCTGACAAAGAAAAGGCAGCGATCGCGGAATGGAGCGTTCCGGCCGCGGCGCCGTATGACGGACAGCCGCGTATCGCGACTATCAAAGCGGAGTCGCTGAACGCGCGCACCACGGTTGAATATAAAAAGACCGATATAGAGCCGCGCGACATGGACGATGGCGACGGATGGTCGCCCGAACCGCCGGTAGACGCAGGAACATATTTGGTTCGCGGCACAATTTACGCATATGACGATTTCGCCGATAATTCTGTTGAAGGAACAATAGAAATACTTCGCGCTGAGCCCAAAGGCTCGGTTACCGCGTCAAATGTGAATAAGTGGGCGCATCTTAGTGATTCACAGCTCACAGCCGACTTTACCGGAGTGGACAACAGTCCTCTTGTCGGCGAGGCGACATGGAATACTCAGGATGGAGTTTCTCCAAATTTGATTTTGGTAACTTCCGGCACGGAATATGAGTGGATATTCATTCCGGCAGACAAGAACTATAAGCCCGTGACCGGCAAAACAACCGTCGGATTTAATGTTGACACCCGCAAGGCCGAGGCAAAAATATACAATCTGCCGGCTAACTATGACGAGCTCGGGGATTACGCCTATGTGAACGTTGACGGAACAAATCTCAGACCCGGCGACTCTGTCCGCTTCTACGGCGATGAGGAAATGTCAAATCCCGAAAGCTCAAGCTTTGCAATAACAGACGAAATTCAAGGATGGACGCTTGTAAATATTGACGACGATGCTCTGAATGATCAAGGCGGCACTCTTTATCTGAACATCGAAGGTTCAACCGCCGTCGCTCCGATAACATACATTGCGGAAATAGGATTTACGCTTGACCCGGCTCAATTATATTTGAAGGAAGGCGAAAGCGCTGATATAACGGTTAAAAAATCCGACGACAGCTATGATATCAACAGTATCAACTGGACTCTGGAACAGAACGACATAGCGGAGCTTCAGGGAGATAACTCCAAAGT
Source organism: uncultured Monoglobus sp. (assembly GCA_947624305.1). GTDB lineage: Bacteria > Bacillota > Clostridia > Monoglobales > Monoglobaceae > Monoglobus. Next base: position 95,164 of record CANQKC010000003.1, read on the forward strand.
CTCGATAACCGGCACAAAAGACGGTTCCTCAAGATTGACGGCGAACGCGGAATTTAAACATCCCGACCCGGAAAAGGCAGACAAAAGTGTTGCGGTAAGCGGTAACGCGCTTGTTAACGTGACTGCACAGGAGCCGCCGAAGTATAAGTACACCACCAACGACGCGACGGATATTACCGAAACAGGCGCGACGCTGAACGGACACGTTGAGATAACGCTTCCCGAGGGCTCGACGATCAATCCCGTGGCCTCGTGCAAATTCGAGCTTTGGGAAAACGGCAGCGACGAAAGAACCATATACGACTCTGAACTCTTCCTTAGGGAGAGCGGCGATTACAGCGTGACGGTCGACGGCTTAAAGCCCGGCACCGAGTATTGCTACCGCGCGTTCGGAGCGGCGTCCGACGAGGAAGCCGAGACCAAGATGTTCACAACGGGCTCGACGCCCGTTCCGACGGAAGCGCCTTCGGCTACGCCCGCGCCTCCCACGGAAGCGCCTTCGGCCACACCCGCGCCTCCCACAGAAGCGCCTTCGGCAACACCCGCGCCTCCCACAGAAGCGCCTTCGGCAACACCCGCGCCTCCCACAGAAGCGCCTTCGGCTACGCCCGCGCCTCCCACGGAAGCGCCTTCGGCTACGCCCGCGCCTCCCACGGAAGCACCTGCAACGGCAACACCTGCGCCTGCAACGGAAGCGCCTTCGGCAACACCCGCGCCTGTTGAGACGGCAACACCTGCGCCTGCAACGGAAGTGCCTTCGGCAACACCCGCGCCTGTTGAGACGGCAACACCTGCACCCGACGAGACAGCGACACCTGCTCCCGACGAGACGGCAACACCTGCTCCCGACGAGACGGCAACACCTGCACCGGTTGAGACGGCGACGCCCGATCCCGGAGCTCCGGTAAGATATGACGCGGCTCCCGTTCTTAACAATGACACGGCGACAGCCACGATCACCAACAACTCCGGAAAGAGTGTTTGGTTCATCTCCGCGGCATACAGGAACGACGTTCTGATCGACATCAAGTTCGTCGAGGTTCCCGAGGGAACCAATCCGGTAAGCGCTAAGCTTAACGCCGATTATTCGGCTGACAACAGCGTTTCGGTAACGTTCTATCTCTGGGAGAAAGACACTCTCAAGCCCTGTGCCGATCCCGTGCACGGCAAATAAAGAGTAAACCACGGCGGCCCGCAAACGCGGGCCGCCGTTTTGTTTGACGTTTTTAAAAGTATGTGGTATTATAAGCATAAAGGAGCGTTAAAATTATGAAGATGATCAAATGCGGCCCCGGGCATCTGGACGAGGCCGCGGAGTTTTACGACACAGTGACCGCCTATCTGGCGGAGCATATTAATTATCCCAAATGGACGCCCGGCGAGTATCCGGGCAGGGCGAGCGCCGCCGAGGCGATAAAAGGCGGCAGCCTTCACGCCTGCGTCGACGACGGCGGAAAAATCATCGGCGCGTTTGTCATCTGCGAGGACCCGCAGGGCGATTACTCGCGCGGGAACTGGACGCGCGTCCTTGAGCCGCATGAGATCCTGACCGTTCACGCCCTCGCCTCCGACCCGCGGATATACCGCAAAGGCGTCGGCAAAGCCATGGTCCGCGAATGTGTGAGGATCGCGAAAAGCGAGGGCAAAAAGGCGCTCAGGCTCGACGTGGTTCCGACCAACACCCCGGCGCGGCGGCTTTATGAGAGCATGGGCTTTAAACATGCCGGAACAATGGACCTTGGCCGCGGAATCCCCGAAATTCCGGAGTTTTGTCTGTATGAGCTGAATTTTCAGCCAGCGCGGCCCTGAGTCGCGCGATATCCTCCTCTCCCGTTCCCGCGTAGCCCGCGACGAGCGTGTTCGTCGGCTTTTCGGGCGGAGTAAAATAATAGTCGTCAAGGCGGTAGAGCTTAACGCCGCCCTCGGCGGCTTTTTTTAATATTTCCTCCGCGTCGGGCGACTTTATCAAAAGATGCAGCCCCGCGCGGCTGCCGCTTATCTCGACCTGATAGGGCGACTCCTTAAAGGCCGCGGCCAGCAGGTCCCTGCGCTTTCTGTACGCGTTTCTGAGGCGGCTCAAATGGCGTGAAAGATAGTCCTCGGAAATGAACCGCGCAAGCGCCCGCTGCTCGAACCTCGGCACTGTTGAGGAGTAGTCCGAGAACTTCGCGTTAAACAGCCCCAGCAGCTTTTTCGGCAGCACCATGTACGCTATTCTTATCGACGGCGCAAGCACCCTCGAAAACGTGTTCATGTATATCACGTTCTCGCTGCCGCTTATCCCCTGCACCGCGGTCATAGGCCGTCTTAAAAAATTAAACTCGCCGCTTATGTCGTCCTCGATTATATAGCGGCCCTCGCGGGCGGCCGCCCAGCGCAGCAGCTCGGCGCGGCGGTCCATCGGCATTATCACCCCGGTCGGGAACTGGTGCGACGGGGTTATATACACCGTGTCCGCGCCCGATTTTTCGAGCCCGGCGGGCGATATTCCCTTGCCGTCAAGCGGAACATAGCGGACCCTCCGACCGCTGTTTTTTATTATCAAGTCGATCTTCTTATAGCCCGGATTTTCTATCGCGAACGTCCTATCGGGCGATGACAGCGAGCACACGAGCATCAGCAGATACTCCATGCCCGCGCCGACGATTATCTGCGAGGGCGAGCAGCTCACGCCGCGGAACTCCCGCAGATACTTGGCGATTGCCGCCCGAAGCTCGCGGTCGCCGCGGACGTCGCCCGCGCCCAGAAGCTCCGGCCCGCCGCCGTACATGACCTCTTTCACAAGCTTGATCCACGTCGCGTAGGGGAATGACCCCACGTCCGCGCCGCTCGTTTTGAAGTCGGCGGCGCTTTTTTCACGCGGCGGCTCCTCCTCGTCTTCCTCCGCCTCTCCGCCCCGGGGCGGCGGCGCGTCTGCGCGGCGCGCGTAAAATCCGCTTCTCGGCACCGCCTCAAGGTACCCTTCCTGCGCGAGTATCTCGTAGACGGTCCCGACCGTGTTGACGCTGACCCCGAGATGCGCGGCCAGCGCCTTTTTCGACGGCACGCGCTCGTTTTCCTCAAGTCTGCCGCCGCGTATCTCCTCGGCGATATGCTCGTAAATCTGCTCGTAAAGCGGCTTTTTCGCGCTCGCTTTCAGTTCGATCGTAAAGTTATACATAAAATCTGACCCCATAAAATATTTGTATTTTGACACTTTTAATAGTATCAGTTCGTGATATAATTATATCAAAAAATAAAATAATGTCAACTCGAAAACGGAGGTAATTTTATGATCAACGAACGATTTGAGCTTAACAAGAACCTGGCGCAGATGCTCAAGGGCGGCGTCATTATGGACGTGACCACGCCGGAGCAGGCGAAGATCGCCGAGGCCGCAGGAGCCTGCGCGGTAATGGCGCTCGAGCGGATCCCCGCCGACATCAGGGCGGCGGGCGGAGTCTCGCGCATGAGCGACCCGAAAATGATCAAGGGAATACAGGACGCGGTCTCGATCCCGGTCATGGCAAAGTGCCGCATAGGCCACATCGCCGAGGCGAGAATTCTTGAGGCGATCGAGATCGACTACATAGACGAGAGCGAGGTCCTCTCGCCCGCCGACGACAAGTACCACATCGACAAAACGGCCTTCAAGGTGCCGTTCGTGTGCGGAGCGAGAGATCTGGGCGAGGCGCTGAGACGGATAAACGAGGGCGCCGCGATGATACGCACCAAGGGCGAGCCGGGCACCGGAGACGTGGTACAGGCGGTGCGCCACATGCGGATAATGCAGGCCGAGATACGGCGGCTGGGCTCCTTGAGCCCCGACGAGCTGTTTGACGCGGCGAAGGATCTGGGCGTTCCGTATGAGCTCGCGCTTTATGTTCACGAGAACAAAAAGCTGCCGGTGGTCAACTTCGCGGCGGGCGGCGTGGCGACTCCAGCAGACGCGGCGCTTATGATGATGCTCGGCGCCGAGGGCGTGTTCGTCGGCTCGGGAATATTCAAGTCGGGTGATCCCGAAAAGCGCGCCGCCGCTATTGTCAAGGCGGTGACAAACTTTGAGGACGCCGCGGTTCTGGCGGAGCTTTCGGAGGATCTGGGCGAGGCCATGGTCGGCATAAACGCGCAGGAGATCGAGCTCATAATGGAAGAGCGGGGCAAATAACATGAAAATAGGAATACTGGCGCTTCAGGGGGCCTTTGCCGAGCATGAAAAAATGCTCGGCTCCCTCGGAGCCGAGACGTTTGAGATAAGACAAAAGCATGATTTACGCCGCCGGTTTGACGGGCTGATCATTCCGGGCGGCGAAAGCACGGTCCAGGGCAAGCTGCTCGCGGAGCTCGGCATGCTTGATGACGTAAAATCCGCGATCGAAAGCGGACTGCCGACCTTCGGGACATGCGCCGGGCTGCTGCTTATGGCCAAAAAGATCGAGAACGACAGCCGCGCATATCTGAAAACTATGGACATAACCGCGGTGCGCAACGCCTACGGGCGGCAGCTCGGCAGCTTCTCGACTGTGGCCGCGTTCGGGAGCCTCGGAGATATTCCGATGACATTCATCCGCGCGCCCTACATAAGCGAGGCGGGCGAGGGCGTTGAGATACTTTCAGAAGTCGGAGGCCGCATCGTCGCCGCGCGCCAGAAAAATATGCTCGCTGCCGCCTTCCACCCGGAGCTTACCGACAACACAACGGTTCACCGATACTTCATAGACATGGTCAAAAACCCGCGCTGACGCGCGGGTCTTTGCCGATTGCTCCCAAATATCGTTTTTTATTTTTTCGCATTGATCGGAACGATTGAGATAGTGTAACCCAACGGATTTAATACTTTGAATAAGGTGTCGATTTGCGGGGTCGTTTTCATGCTTTCAAGCCTCGCGATCGCTGGTTGCTTCACTCCGCTGAGCTCGGCAAGCTCTCGCTGTGATAATCCTTTTTGCTCACGGGCTTCGACCATTTTGCCGATAAGTTCAATTTCAAATTTTATTTTTTCTCTCTCGGCGGGCGATACCCTTTCTTCATCATTCATATATTCGGAAAATGTTTTTACCTGTTTCATATAGCATCATTACTTTATGCGAGAATTTTTTCTCTGTTTATTCTGTCTGTTTTACTTGTTTTTGATTTTGCTTTCAGCGCATCAAGAAAATCAACGATTTCCGATTTTCCGTTCTTGTCATAGTAAAACTCTACCTCGTACAACCTATGCACCTTCTTTCTGTTATATGATAACATATTTGTTATCATTAGTCAATATGCTTATTAAAAATTTTTAAGCAAAAGAGCAGCCTTTCGACTGCTCTCGATTGCGGTGTTCAAATTTTTGCTTGTCAAATGAGGATCTGAATTATTGTTTTATAAGAATTTATCAACGAAGTCCTTTAAGTCAATAAAATCCAATATGAAAACGCAATTATCATATTGTGCGATCTCTGTTTGATGGTCTTTATAATAGTTTTTCACTTTTTCTTGTATTCGTCTTGTCGCTTCTAAAAAACCGGGCGAGTTTTTATAGCTTGCTCCATAGTATTTTATCTGTTCGGGCTTAGTTTTCGCCATCATGTATTTAATTATCTCAAATCTTGAGAATATAATCGAATTATCATGTTCGTTTCGCAGGACACATACACTTAATTTTTCGGGCATGATTGTCATATTGGTACAGCCGTTTTCAAAATTTCTTTCATTCTTGATTCCTGTTCCGTCAAACCGTAAATAAACTCCCTCGCCCAAAAAATCAGAGAGATCGTTCGATTTCAGAACTTTCTTTTTTACGGATTCATCTGCCGCATTCATCTGTTCTTTTCGTATTTTACGAAATACAATATCAAAATCCACATATAGAGCAATCGCGCCCTCAAATCCCTCAGAGAAAAATACCTTAATTTTTTCATCTCCGATCAGTTTGCCGTTAGTTTCATTTTTAGGCACCAATCCCTGTGCCGCAATAGAACAAAGATTGTTTAACGCTGTCATATGATAATAATACATAATATTACATCCACTCCTTTACGCAAACACCAAGTTAATGTTCTGTTTGATTATGGAATAATCATACTATGCTCAATGCAAAAAATCAATACAGCGGAACAAAAGAGCAACCTTGCGATTGCTCTCGATTGCGGCATTTGGTTTTTATCCGCTCGACAGACGAGAATTTGTTAAATTGAAGCTGCGAAAGCATTTATCAGCTTTTTACTGTCTTCATCAACATCATATGAAAATTCAGGATGCCATTGAACACCCACTATAAATTTATGAGACGGCATATATATACTTTCGATTAAGCCGTCTTCCGATATTGCCATCTTCTTAAAAGCAGGCGACAGCTTCCTGATCGCTTGGTGATGATAGCTGTTTACTCCCATTTGCTCCTTGCCCAAAATATCATAGAGGGGCGTATCGGTTAGTATTGTAACTTGATGTGCCGTCCTGTTGTACGGCGGCTTCATATGATGGTTGACGCAACTGTTATTTTCTGTTGCTAAATCTTGGTATAAAGTCCCGCCATAGAGAGAATTCATAAATTGAATACCCCGGCAGATACCTAACACAGATTTATCCATTTCTACTGCACTCGTTAAGATATATCGCTCCATTTCATCCCGTAATTTGCAGCATGGGCCGCACCACGGTTTGCGCTCGGCATGATAAACGGTCGGAGACACATCATGTCCGCCGGTCAGCAAAAATCCGCCGCATATTTCAAGGAAATAATCTAACTCCTTTGTTTTAGAAGTAAGAGGCAGCATTAATGGTATAGCGTTTTCCGCCTCCAACATTTTCATGTATCCCGGCAGCATCCAGTAGCTCTTTTTTTCATCGTCATAAAGCGGCATGACACCGATTACTTTTCTCATTTTTTTCGCCTCCGTAAATTCCGATTTGTACGCTTCATATTATATCACAACCTACTGTGCTGTTCAATCCGTTTTTTATCATTGTCTGCGCGGGTAACGGTCTTTGTCGGCCTCGGTGATCTCACGCATAACGCGGCACGGAACGCCGACCGCGATAACGCCCGATGGAATGTCTTTTGTCACCACCGAGCCCGCGCCGATGACCGAGTTGTCGCCGATCGTAACGCCGCCCAAAATCGTTGAGCCCGCGCCTATCCAGACGTTGCTGCCGACGGTTATCGGAAGGGCGGCCTCAAGTCCCTCTTTCCTCTGATCGGGGTCGAGGGCGTGCTCCGCCGTTGTGAAGCAGCAGTTGGGCGCGATAAAAACATTATCGCCGAACGTAATCTTTCCGCCGTCCAAAATCTGGCAGTTGCGATTGGCGAAAAAATTATCCCCGACCGTTGTGTTATATCCGTAATCGCACCAAAACGGCGCGTTCACGACCGGGCTTTCGCCCGCCTTGCCGAAAATTTGCCGAAGCAGCTTTTCCTGCGCGCCGCGGTCGGACGGGCGGAGCTTGTTAAACTCAAAACATATATCATTGCAGCGGCTGATGTCAGCCAGAATTTCCTTATCATAATTGGCGTTGTATAAATATCCCAGCGCCGCTTTTTCTTTTTCGGTCAATTTTATCGCCTCCGTATTATAGCGATTATACCATAAAAATTATTTTTATTCAATATTTTCCCGGCGCAATTTTTTGTACAATGCCTGTGATATACTTATATCATAAACAAAAAACAATTTACGGGAGGAATAAAAATGATAATACTTATCGCGATAATCTATTTCGGTTATCAATTAATTAAAGAGACTAATCAGGATATAGAGATGCGGCAATGGGCGATAAGCAAAGGCTATGACTCGTACCCGTCAAACACCGGTCTCAGAGATGTCAGAACCAACAAGCCTTATGTAAGCAAACCGCGGCAAGGGCTAAATTCGCACACCTGCACCCTGTCAAACGGTGAAAAAATTACATTTTATAAATAAAAATCTCCTATATTAAAATTTTTCTTCTCAAACCGATGCGGGGCCGAGGCAAAATGCCTCGGCCCCGCGCTGCTATATTCCGAGAAAACATGTACATTTTTTTGTAAACAAAACGTGCTATAATAAAATCACGCAAACGGAACACAGACTATGTTGACACTCAGACGCGATTATGATATAATATAACCGATCCCGAAAAGGATCACCGCGCCTTAAAAAGCGCGTGAGTAGAAATTTTTAAAATTATTATATTGTTGTCGCGTCCCCATAAAGGGACGCGTGAGTTTTTATATCATGTGTTAGTCGATACAAATAAACATCAAAATACCTTTAAAAACATAAAAATAAATTTTAAAAAAGACTTGACATTATATTATCAGATATGATATTATCATTTTACAATTTTATATATTAATTGTAAAAGAGGTGAGATTAAATAATGTCTACAAATTCCAACAACTACATAGCACATACATCCGATGACGGCAGGGTGCAGAGCGTTAAGGAACATCTTGAACAAACAGCGGAACTGAGCGCCGACAACGCTTTGCCGGAATTTAAAGAGCTCGCGCGCTGCTGCGGGCTGTATCACGACTTGGGGAAGTACTCACCGGAGTTTCAGAGATATATCAGGGGCTCGGGTCAAAAGGTTGAGCATGCGCGCTTTGGGGCTATGCGTCTTGCCCAAAATTGCGATACGTCCTATACCGCCATGCTCGCTTATTGTATCTGCGGTCATCATACGGGTTTGCCGGACGGAGGCGTATCGAATGATGAAAAGGGAGATCCAACACTTAACGGAATGTTAAAAAGAGAGCAATATGACTGTTCCGGGTTTGATAATGAGATTGGTGATTGGTTTCCCGACGATTCTTTATTTGAGGTATTAAATAATTTGCCGGATAAAAAAGAATTGATCGAGGTTTACTCATTTCTCACGAGGTACATATACTCATGTCTTACCGACGCCGATTTTATTGACACAGAGCGTTTTTGCAAGTCCAATGCCGAGAGAGGCCTTAAAGGTGATTTTGTTGCCGCTTATAAAAAGGTTTGCGCAAAATTTGAAGAATTCAAATCTGAAACGGAACTTCAAAAGGCGCGAAGCGGCGTTCAGCATCAGGTTTATGACAGCGTGGAAAACGGCGACGCGGATGTATACATGATCGACATGCCGACAGGCAGCGGAAAAACTATGTGCAGCATCAAAGCGGCTTTGCGCTTGGCGATTAAAAAGAAAAAGAAAAGAATAATCTATATAATGCCATACACAAGCATAATCGAGCAAACTGCAAAGGTTTTCAAGGATATATTCGGCGATTTGCTGCCGGTATTGCAGCACCATTCCAATTATGACTTTGACAATTCAAGCAAAGATAACGATGAAAGTGTAACGACAAGCGAAAAATTAAAAAAGACTTGTGAGAACTATGACGCGCCTTTGATCGTCACGACAAGCGTTCAATTCTTCGAATCACTCTACCATTACAAAAGCAGCAGACTACGAAAGCTGCATAACCTTGCGGACAGCGTGTTGGTGTTTGATGAGATACACGCTCTGCCCGTTGAATATATCCAGCCGTGTCTGCGCGGGATAGGATACATAACGAAGTATCTTAACTCAACAGCGATCCTTATGTCCGCGACAATGCCCGACTACACGCGCTTTGCAGAAAAATATATTCCGAAATGCTCAATAGAATATGCAGTGAAGGACAAGAAACTTTTCGGGCGATTTAATAAATGCAAATATCAATATATCGGTCAAAGCGACATCGGATCGATAGCTGAAAAAGCGCTAGAACGGGAAAACTCACTTGTGATAGTCAATAAAAGAAGTACGGCAAGAGAGCTTTACAATATTTGCAAAAACAATCCCGATCATGAAGTGTATCACCTGTCAACATATATGACGCCGTCAGACCGCGCGAAAACCATAAACAGGATAAGAGACAATCTTGATCGCGGCGATAATACGATCGTGATATCGACCTCGCTTATCGAGGCGGGCGTGGATCTTGATTTTAAGTCGGTTTTTCGCGAGATCGCGGGACTTGACAGTATAGTTCAGGCGGGCGGCCGCTGCAATCGCGAGGGCAAAATGAGTTTCGGAAACGTGTTTGTATTTGAACTTGAGCCTTTAAAAGGAAATATTGCCGTCAAAGCAAATGTCACACGAAAGCTTTTTAAGGAGTTTGAAAATGTTTCCTCACAGAATGCGGTCCGGGAATACTATGACAGAATTTTTGCATATACCGACACAAGCATAGAAAGCAATTCCATAACCAATTTTATGGGCAGAAGCATGGATCTGAGCGGAATTCCCTTTAGGACTTACGCGTTGGAGTTTAAATTCATTGATACGGAAACGGTGGGTATAGTTATACCGTGCAAAGAAAACGAGAAGCTTATAAATTCCTTAGAATACGGCGCGCTTTCGGTTAAGCGAGAGCTTCAAAAATACTGCGCCTCGGTTTATTCCCGCGAACTTGAGTATATGATAGAAAAAGGAATTGCAAAAAATGTGTGTAATAATGTATATGTTTTGACTGTTCCCCAATATTACAGTAAGGAAACAGGACTTGATATAGGTAAAACTTTTGATCATTTTTTATAAGGAGGACGGTATGGGATACGGTTTCAAAATTATGGTAAGCGGCGATTACGCGTGTTTTACGCGGCCGGAGATGAAAACCGAAAGAGTGAGCTATGATGTGCCGACGCCCGGCGCGATGGAGGGGCTTATCAAGAGTATTTATTGGAAGCCCGCGTTTCGGATAGTTGTGGACAAGATCATAGTATTCAATCCGATCAGGTTTATCAACATACGCCGCAACGAGGTAAAGGAGAAGGTGAGTTTTTCAAATGTGAAAAAGCAAATGAAAGACGGTGTACCGCGCGCCGAGTTGTACACCACGGACATTAAGACAAGAAGTCAGCGCGGCAGCATGATCCTCAAAGACGTTCTGTACGGCGTCGAGTTTCATTTTGAGCTTACCGGTATCAGGAGCGAGAATGACGACGAAAGCGAGGAAAAGCATTATAACATTATGCTCCGCAGATTAAAAAAGGGACAGCATTTCAGACAGCCGGTCTTGGGATGCCGCGAGTTTGCGGTGAAAAAGATTGAGCTTGTGGACGAGTTCCCGATGGATCGTGTGTCAGACACACTGAACGGCGACACCGATCTCGGCTTTATGCTGTATCACATGAAATTCCGGGACAGCGGCATTCCGAAAGACAACGATTGGGAGACGCGCAAGTTTTCCGACGAGGCGGATGCGGTGTTTTACCGACCGCACATGATCGACGGAGTGATAGATGTCGCGAAATACAAGGAGATGATGAAATGCTGATAAGCGCACTCAATGATTATTATGATATTTTATTAAAAAGAGGAGATACGGCAAAACCGGGAACCTCTCTGCAAAATATCACTCATATGATCATGCTGAGAGATGACGGAACAATAAGCAATATTATAGATGTTCGCAAGAGCGGAAAGCCCGACAAAAACGGCAAAACAAGGCTCATGCCCATTGAGGCAGTTTTGCCCACGCGGACTCAAAAGACGGCGATCGACGCGAACATAATCGAGCACCGCGCACCGTATATTTTCGGACTAAATTATGATAAGCAAACGAATGCTTTTACTACTGAAGACGAAAAAAATAAGGCGAGGAAAGCACATGAGTGCTTTGCTAAAACGAATTTGGAGTATACCGAGGGAATGACATCCGATATTGTGACAGCATATAGGAACTTTATCAAAAACTGGGTACCGGAAAACGAGACAAAAAACCCGCATCTTCTGAATATTGCCAAAGAATATCCCGGCGCGTATTTTATGTTTTGCCTTGACGGGCATCCTGAAAAAAGACTGCATGCCGACGATGGAGAGATAATGAAAAAAGTCAGGGACGCTATTAACACCGAAGAGCAAATTGACGGTGTCTGCGCTATAACCGGAAAAGCGGCGGAAATTGCAAAAATACACGACAAGATCAAAGGAATCCGCGGCGGACAACCCTCGGGCGGGCTTATTGTGAGCTTTAATGATTCTGCTTTTGAATCATACGGCAAGACTCAGTCATATAACAGTTCGATATCTAAATCCGTAATGAAACGATACACAGAGGCATTGAATTTTCTTATAAAGGACTCATGGCATCATGAATATCTGGAGGATTTAACTGTCGTTTTTTGGGCGATGAATAAAAATGACATAGCTGAAACGAGTTCGTTTATGTTTAATCTCGGCTTCGGGGGAAACAAAGCGAATGCAGACAAAACCGAAGAACTGCTGGGAAACGCGGTGAATAAACTTAGCGACGGCAAACACGCTGATTTGTCTACTGATAATATTGATAAGAACGTGATGTTTTATGTTGTCGGTCTTGCGCCCAACAATTCAAGGATTGCGCAAAAATTCATATACCGTGACAGATACGGAAATATTTTTAAAAATACCGAAAAGCATCAGGAAGACATGAAGATAGACGGCCTCAAAAAGCAGATATCCGTTTGGCGGATGCTCAATGAAATGAAGCCGCCGAAAAACCAAACCGAAAAAACGCCCGCGCCGGTCATAGCGGCGGTTTTCGGAGCTATACTGGACGGAACGCGGTACCCCGATACTCTGCTTGAAACAATAGTCAGAAGAGTCAAAACAGATAAAATAATAAATTATGCACGGGCAGGAATATTAAAGGCTTATATAAACAGAAATTTAAGATTAAACCAAAAAGAGGAGGAAATTACAATGGCACTTGACAAAACAAACACAAACGAAGCATATTTATGCGGAAGGCTGTTCGCGGTCCTCGAGCGCATCCAGAAGATCGCCGCGGATACAGATCTTAACAAAACGATAAAGGATTCATATTTTGCTTCAGCGTGCTCGAGACCTATGTTGGTATTACCAAGACTGATAGAATTGGCTCAAAATCATCTTAAAAAATGTAAGTCCGGCAAAAAAATAGGAAGTGCGATATATTACAATAAACTTATGGGTGAGATCATTGACATGCTCGGAACCGATTTCCCGTCAACGCTGTCACTGCAGGACCAAGGCAGATTTATAATAGGTTACTATCAGCAGCGGCAGGATTTTTTCAAAGATAAAAATAATGAAAATAATAATACAGAAGGAGAGATGTAAAATGAAAGCAATTAATAACAGATACGAGTTTATAATGATTTTTGACGTTGAAAACGGGAATCCCAACGGTGATCCGGACGCGGGCAATATGCCGAGAGTTGATCCGGAAACAACGCACGGCATAGTCACAGATGTTTGCTTAAAAAGAAAAATACGCAATTTTGTCGAGCTGTGCAAGGAAGGCGAGCCGGGATATAATATACTGATAAAGTCGGATAGGTCGCTCAATTCCAAGTTTACCGAAGCGTATGAAGCCGAAGGCCTTAAAACGGGACAAAAGGGCAAAAACGCCGATGATGTCAGACAGGCGCGCGATTATATGTGCAGAAACTATTTTGACGTGCGCGCGTTCGGCGCGGTAATGAACACGGGCGAAGATCCGTGCGGCATCGTTCGCGGTCCGGTCCAGATCAACTTCGCCAGAAGCGTTGATCCGGTATATACTCAGGATATTACGATCACAAGACAGGCAAAAACAACAAATGACAGGATGAAAAGCGGAGAGACCGAAATGGGGAAAAAGAATATTGTGCCTTACGGCCTCTACAAGGCCGAGGGTTATGTGTCGGCAATGCTCGCGCAGAAGGTCACTGGTTTATCGGAAGATGATCTTGATCTGCTATGGAATGCCATAATCAACATGTTCGAGCATGATCACAGCGCAGCGCGCGGCAAAATGTGCATGAGAAAGCTCCTGATATTTAAGCATGAAAGTCCGCTCGGAAACGCTCCGTCGCATGTTTTATTTGATAAGATAGCGATCAATAAGAAATACGGCATTGAGTGCCCGAGAAATTATGAGGATTACGAGATCGCCGTTGACAGAGATATGCCCGAGGGCGTAACTCTTATCGAAAAGCTGTGACGATCAATATTCGCGCTATTCAGCACTATATGTACTGTCCGCGCCGCTTTGGACTGCTTGAGTTAAACCAAGACTGGGCGGAAAACGCTTTTGTCGTGAAGGCGAACATCATGCACGAGCGCGTCCATTCGGGTATGCATGAACGTCATTCAAAAGAAAAAATCGAACTCAGCTCGGTTTCGCTCTATCATGACGGGCTCGATTTGTACGGCGTAGCAGACTGTGTTGAATTCGTAAGAAGCAAAAACGGGGCTTACATAGAGCAGCTCGGCGACAATTTCAGCGTTAACATTGTCGAGTATAAGCCCCGTCGCCCCGCTTCCGGAACGGTAAGCGAAACCGACGCGATACAGGTCTTTGCGCAAAAGCTTTGCGCGGATCATATATGGAAATGCGAAAGCGCGGGCTATATATACTACGGCGACGCGCACCGCAGGGTAAAGCTTGATCTTAACGAGGAGTATGACAAATACTATTCTCTGCTGCAAAAGCTGGTTTTTGAAATGAATGAAGTTCTTGAAAGCGGAAAGATACCGGATCGGGTCAAAGGGCAGAAGTGCAGCGGCTGCTCAATGAAAAATGTGTGTATTCCTCAGAACAAAAAATACACTGTCCGCAATCTTGTTAAGGAGGAATGTGTATGAGGAAACTTTTGAATTCATTGTATATAACAGACGAAAATATATACCTCACTCTTGACGGAGAAAATATCGTATGCAGGAAGGATAATGAAATTAAGCTCAGAGTTCCGTTTTCAAATATTGAGGCGGTTTACTGCTTCAGCTACCTTGGATGCTCGCCGGCTTTAATGGGAAAATGCGCGGAGTATGGTATCCCGATAAGCTTCATATCCCCTCACGGCCGTTTTCTCGCGAGTGTTCACGGGCCGGCGCACGGCAATATACTGCTGAGAAAAGCGCAGTTTGAACAATTCGCGGATCCTCCCGCGCTGCTGCGGCAGAACGTGGTCGCAGCCAAAATGGCAAATACAAGAAGCGTCGTGAAAAGAACGCTGAAGGATTATCCGTCCATAAATCCCGACGGCAGCCTTTCGCATTGCATCGAGCTGCTTGACCAATACATAGAAAACGTGTATGAAGCTCAAGATATAAACGAAATTCTCGGGATAGAAGGGCAGGGCGCAAAGGCCTACTTTGATATTTTTGACAGCTTGATCCTGCACCAAAAGAATGACTTTAAGTTCTCAATGAGAACGAAACGTCCTCCGCTTGACAGAGTAAACGCCGTTTTGTCATTCTTGTATACGATTTGGACAAACGATTATGCCTCGGCGCTTGAAAGCGTGGGTCTGGACAGTTATTTGGGATTTTATCATTCTGTGCGTCCGGGCCGCGCTTCGCTCGCGTGTGATCTTGTTGAAGAAAGCCGCTGCATTATTGAGCGATTTGTGCTGACTATGATCAACCTGAAAATATTAAACGCGGATGACTTTGAAACACAGGTCAGCGGGGCGGTATTTCTTAACACTGACGGCAAAAAGAAGATACTTTCAAAGTGGCAGGAGAAAAAACGAAGCGATATTGTGCATCCCTATCTTAAGCAAAAGATAGACCTCGGCCTTTTGCCATACGCGCAAAGCATGCTGCTCGCGAAATATATCCGCGGCGAGATCGAGGAATATCCGTGCTATATCGTAAAATAGGAGAACAAAATTATGATGTGTGTAGTGAGCTATGACGTGTCAACGATCGACTCCGCGGGGAAGCGAAGACTCAGAAAGGTCGCCAAGGAATGTCTTAACTATGGCCAGCGTGTGCAGAATTCGGTTTTTGAGGTTGATGTTGATTACTCGACCTTTCTGAAGTTGAAGGACAGACTTGAAAAAATTATTGACAGCGATAAGGACAGCCTCAGAATATACTACCTCGGCAATAATTGGAAAAGACGCGTTGAGCATATCGGAGCCAAATCGACCTACGACCCGGAGGGCGCGTTGATTTTATAGCAAACGCGGCGAACCCTAAGCAATACAAAAAATCCAATAAGGTTCGCCGGAAAAAATATTTGATTTATTAATAAAAGTGTGTTAAAATTTTAAAGAAGTCCGCCATATTGCGAGGCAATATCCGTATATTATACAATATATAGGGTCACGCCTCGCAGAGGCGTGTGAGTTGAAATTTTAATTTGGCGGTCAGAAATATAAACGCGACAGGTCACGCCTCGCAGAGGCGTGTGAGTTGAAATTTGGCGTGTATTCGTCCAGTTTCGGTTTTTCCAAGTCACGCCTCGCAGAGGCGTGTGAGTTGAAATTTGAGTATATGGGTCTTGCGAGCTGGTCTGTTGAAAGTCACGCCTCGCAGAGGCGTGTGAGTTGAAATTGTTCCTGCTCGTATGTTTGCCGCATATCAACAAGTCACGCCTCGCAGAGGCGTGTGAGTTGAAATTCGCTTGTAGGGCACTGACGGATTCTGCGCTTTTGTCACGCCTCGCAGAGGCGTGTGAGTTGAAATTTTTGATAATGTCATGGAAACCCTCAATCAAAGCGTCACGCCTCGCAGAGGCGTGTGAGTTGAAATCAGACCGTACCGCAAACAGCTACATGGGGGCTCCCGTCACGCCTCGCAGAGGCGTGTGAGTTGAAATCTCTAAAAAATTTATTGATTTATTTTATGCTACTGTCACGCCTCGCAGAGGCGTGTGAGTTGAAATGCGTATTCGGGTGTGTATTCGGACAGCGAAAGCGAGTCACGCCTCGCAGAGGCGTGTGAGTTGAAATTTTTCAGAACCTCCGTGTACACTCGGTCGCTTTGGTCACGCCTCGCAGAGGCGTGTGAGTTGAAATAGAACGTCGTTTGACAAGGTTTTGAACAGCATGTGTCACGCCTCGCAGAGGCGTGTGAGTTGAAATGTTTGTTTATTTGCATTTCATCTTGAAAGAGAAAGTCACGCCTCGCAGAGGCGTGTGAGTTGAAATGTAGCAGATGCTACCGTTCCACCAGAAATATCCGGTCACGCCTCGCAGAGGCGTGTGAGTTGAAATTTTTCAGAAGTTCTCGCAGCGTTGCCGTCATTTTGTCACGCCTCGCAGAGGCGTGTGAGTTGAAATTCGAGACTGCGGGCGGAGAGAAGAACGTTATCGAGTCACGCCTCGCAGAGGCGTGTGAGTTGAAATTTTCTGAAGATCGCCCAGACGCTGCCTCACATATTGTCACGCCTCGCAGAGGCGTGTGAGTTGAAATTGTTCCGATTACCAATTCACCGGCGACGCCGGTGGTCACGCCTCGCAGAGGCGTGTGAGTTGAAATCAATCGAGCGGACGCTGACGGGCGACACCGATAAAGTCACGCCTCGCAGAGGCGTGTGAGTTGAAATATAATCCGTTATGGAAAACGCTTATCGATAAAGGGTCACGCCTCGCAGAGGCGTGTGAGTTGAAATAAAATGCGCCTTATCAATGGCGTTTGAAATTGTTGTCACGCCTCGCAGAGGCGTGTGAGTTGAAATTTTCGCAAAAATACTTTCCGGAATATGCGCCAAGTCACGCCTCGCAGAGGCGTGTGAGTTGAAATGAGAGTGTTGACGCGGACATGAAGAAGTTCACGAGTCACGCCTCGCAGAGGCGTGTGAGTTGAAATTGAAATACTGAATATAACCCGTTATAGTTTTCGAGTCACGCCTCGCAGAGGCGTGTGAGTTGAAATGATGCGATGGCGGGCGAACTGCAATCACCGTTTTGTCACGCCTCGCAGAGGCGTGTGAGTTGAAATGAAGGTTGGAAAATGTAGAATTGCGCCATTCGGCGTCACGCCTCGCAGAGGCGTGTGAGTTGAAATTCCCCAAGGGGCGAGCCGGGCGGATAATATCCGCGTCACGCCTCGCAGAGGCGTGTGAGTTGAAATTTTTGATATTCGCAGTTATACGTATGCGCAGAAAGTCACGCCTCGCAGAGGCGTGTGAGTTGAAATGACATCAGTTCTCCTTCACGGAGCCGCGCAAACGCGTCACGCCTCGCAGAGGCGTGTGAGTTGAAATGCTCAGCGGACGCTTAGTCAAAAAATACGGCGGGTCACGCCTCGCAGAGGCGTGTGAGTTGAAATGGCGCCGTCGTCATATTCGTCCGGGTCAAACTCGTCACGCCTCGCAGAGGCGTGTGAGTTGAAATATACGTTTATCTCGTTGAATATGCTCGTGCGAATAGTTCGTCACGCCTCGCAGAGGCGTGTGAGTTGAAATATACAGTCTGAGCGTCGCGGAGGCGCAGTCGTTAAGTCACGCCTCGCAGAGGCGTGTGAGTTGAAATTCCCGTTTCGGCATTGAATACCAAATCGAAGTTGGGTCACGCCTCGCAGAGGCGTGTGAGTTGAAATTCCGTTTTCGTGCAATATTCCCCTTGACATTCCGTCACGCCTCGCAGAGGCGTGTGAGTTGAAATCACGATGCCTTGATTGTTCCGCCCGACCAAAAATGTCACGCCTCGCAGAGGCGTGTGAGTTGAAATGGCCGTCAGTAGTCCAGTCTATAGGCTCGGTGTTGTCACGCCTCGCAGAGGCGTGTGAGTTGAAATTCAGCAGAAATGTTAGCAAACTCGGGGATCTCAAGTCACGCCTCGCAGAGGCGTGTGAGTTGAAATACCTGATGTCACTTCCTCTTAACCAAGCCATTGAGTCACGCCTCGCAGAGGCGTGTGAGTTGAAATGATGAGCCTTAACTTGCAGTTTTGCAAAAACATGTCACGCCTCGCAGAGGCGTGTGAGTTGAAATTTTTAATAACGCCTGTTTAATTTCATCGTCAATCGTCACGCCTCGCAGAGGCGTGTGAGTTGAAATATGAACGAGGATCACATCAAAGGGTTTCGGTTTTAGTCACGCCTCGCAGAGGCGTGTGAGTTGAAATATTTCATCTATACCGAGTAGCCAATCTGCGCTTGTGTCACGCCTCGCAGAGGCGTGTGAGTTGAAATTAACCACGTCTGCAAAATGGGTCTGGGGAATACCTGTCACGCCTCGCAGAGGCGTGTGAGTTGAAATTCTCGTTAAAATCATACGCGGTCATTTGCAAATATTGTCACGCCTCGCAGAGGCGTGTGAGTTGAAATCTTGAAATGCTCCGAGACGTGGCACGGCGATATAGTCACGCCTCGCAGAGGCGTGTGAGTTGAAATTGAACTTGAGGCCAAAACACCCGATGAGGATTTCAGTCACGCCTCGCAGAGGCGTGTGAGTTGAAATGCCTCTGATAATTGGATTGTTCGGGTCAAATGTAGTCACGCCTCGCAGAGGCGTGTGAGTTGAAATGTAGTTGTATAATTTCCGACTGAAACAGCAATCAGTCACGCCTCGCAGAGGCGTGTGAGTTGAAATAGGATTTCGGCACATCACAATCGGCCGCATTTTGTCACGCCTCGCAGAGGCGTGTGAGTTGAAATGACGAATACGGTCATTGCGCAACAGGAGCGCTACATGTCACGCCTCGCAGAGGCGTGTGAGTTGAAATGTGCGTTTCATGCGCAGCTTTGAGCACGTCTAAATCGTCACGCCTCGCAGAGGCGTGTGAGTTGAAATTCTTTCAATTTCGTTTTTTGCCGAATACGGGCATGTCACGCCTCGCAGAGGCGTGTGAGTTGAAATTCGCAATGGCAGATCGACGCGCACGGATATTGGCGCGTCACGCCTCGCAGAGGCGTGTGAGTTGAAATGGCCGAGGCCACCGAGAAAAAAAGGACGATTTTCGTCACGCCTCGCAGAGGCGTGTGAGTTGAAATCGGGGTTTCCTCCGTCGGGGTTTTAAGTGCTTTTTCGTCACGCCTCGCAGAGGCGTGTGAGTTGAAATTGTTGTCGTAGCTGTTGTTTACGCCCACATAGTGTCACGCCTCGCAGAGGCGTGTGAGTTGAAATTACGCGAACGGCGAGGACATAACCAAAATGGCGGGTCACGCCTCGCAGAGGCGTGTGAGTTGAAATATGAATATCCTCGCCGATCTCTTTGATCACCTCATGTCACGCCTCGCAGAGGCGTGTGAGTTGAAATGAGAAAAAAGTGCAGGAGCTTGAAAGCAGATTGAGTCACGCCTCGCAGAGGCGTGTGAGTTGAAATTATCAAACGTCACCATGCCGCGATCTGCCCGTTCGTCACGCCTCGCAGAGGCGTGTGAGTTGAAATAAAGAAACGCTCGGTATCTTCGAGGGTGAAACCGTCACGCCTCGCAGAGGCGTGTGAGTTGAAATCCGGTTGGCATTGGAGCGCGCTGCATAGTTTGTCAGTCACGCCTCGCAGAGGCGTGTGAGTTGAAATGTGACACCTATCTTTACGTTGTGAAAAGAGTCAAGTCACGCCTCGCAGAGGCGTGTGAGTTGAAATCCGCTTTATTGAAGTAAATATCATCGCCGGGACCTGTCACGCCTCGCAGAGGCGTGTGAGTTGAAATAGTGGTGTGTCAATACTTTTTTTAAAAAATCTGCAGTCACGCCTCGCAGAGGCGTGTGAGTTGAAATTCGGGATAAGGATTTCCCGTCTTATACGGCAGGTCACGCCTCGCAGAGGCGTGTGAGTTGAAATGATGCGATGGCGGGCGAACTGCAATCACCGTTTGTCACGCCTCGCAGAGGCGTGTGAGTTGAAATCGTCCTCAACGCCTACGTTCAGCGAACGGAATACGTCACGCCTCGCAGAGGCGTGTGAGTTGAAATTAAGCGTGTATTTGTAGACCACGTCGCCGTTTTCGTCACGCCTCGCAGAGGCGTGTGAGTTGAAATAATTTTAACGACGAGGGGCAGGACAGAGGCTACGTCACGCCTCGCAGAGGCGTGTGAGTTGAAATTTTGAAAAACTGCGGAGCATTTTTTGTACAGGAGGTCACGCCTCGCAGAGGCGTGTGAGTTGAAATATCAATGGCGTTCGAAATTGTTATCGCAGTCATTGTTACAAGTCACGCCTCGCAGAGGCGTGTGAGTTGAAATTCTCCTGATTTGTGGGCGCGGAACAGCGGCTATCGTCACGCCTCGCAGAGGCGTGTGAGTTGAAATAATGCCCATATCGGCAAACTTGGCGCCCGTCTCGTCACGCCTCGCAGAGGCGTGTGAGTTGAAATGAGATGGGCACGGCAACAAATAACGTGCAAGGTGTCACGCCTCGCAGAGGCGTGTGAGTTGAAATTTTGGAAATCTTACCCGTATGATACAACGGTTTGCCGGTCACGCCTCGCAGAGGCGTGTGAGTTGAAATTGGACACGCTACACAGCGGTTGGTACGCCGGTAGGTCACGCCTCGCAGAGGCGTGTGAGTTGAAATGCGGAAGGTAATGTCGGTGATGTCACGGTCAATGGTCACGCCTCGCAGAGGCGTGTGAGTTGAAATATCGCAAACCCTATTCCTCTGCTAAGCGTTTTTGTCACGCCTCGCAGAGGCGTGTGAGTTGAAATGCTAAGATTATAGAGATAGGCGAGAGGCATAACGCGTCACGCCTCGCAGAGGCGTGTGAGTTGAAATATTGAGGAACGCTATACTCAGCAAGCCATGTATGCGTCACGCCTCGCAGAGGCGTGTGAGTTGAAATAATACTGTCAGCCAATTCCGACACATCGCCAACCGTCACGCCTCGCAGAGGCGTGTGAGTTGAAATTCCAGATCTGCGGGCTTCGCGATCCAGCAGACAAGTCACGCCTCGCAGAGGCGTGTGAGTTGAAATTTGTGTTTAGAACAATACTTCTCGTTGTGTTCAACGTCACGCCTCGCAGAGGCGTGTGAGTTGAAATTGTTTTCCACCACGCAACGAATCGGAAAAATGGAGTCACGCCTCGCAGAGGCGTGTGAGTTGAAATGGGTTTACCTTTTCTATCATGCTATAACACCTCGTGTCACGCCTCGCAGAGGCGTGTGAGTTGAAATTGATCGGATTTGCGTATGTGCCCGCCGCGGGTGGTCACGCCTCGCAGAGGCGTGTGAGTTGAAATGTTTGAATATCGCCCGATGATACGTTCCACGATGTGTCACGCCTCGCAGAGGCGTGTGAGTTGAAATTCGGCCGCGCGGGAAACGCTTTGCCATTTGCGGGAGTCACGCCTCGCAGAGGCGTGTGAGTTGAAATGCTATATCAAACAACTCGGTGTATTTGGGGTTGTCAGTCACGCCTCGCAGAGGCGTGTGAGTTGAAATTCTGCACCGTTAAAGCAGGATAAAATCGCCTCGCGTCACGCCTCGCAGAGGCGTGTGAGTTGAAATTTTGTCAGGCGTGAGAAACGGGCATACTTCCATGTGTCACGCCTCGCAGAGGCGTGTGAGTTTTAATAATAAAAATTAAGGAGAATGATTTATGGCTACGATAACCAAGGATGAATTTAAAGTGATAGAGCAAAAAGCTCTTAATCCGAACGAAAAAGTTTTTTGCCCACGGTGCGGCAAAGAACTGATATATGATTTTGTCGGAAATTCGTATGAAGTAAAATGCCCGACAAAGGACTGCATAAATGTCATATCACGAGGGTTATAATATTTACATGGGTGATTGACATAGATAAAGATTTTAGAGCGATTTACAAAATACTTAAATATCTCAAATCAGCTATGGATTATGACGAAACGGATATTGAGCAAATATCAAGCAAAGTGCTTGGAATAAGCGAAAACCGCTGGTTTAGCAGAATGGAAATGCTTGCAAACAATGGCTAGATTGAAGAAAACGAGGTAAAGCGCGGCGCACAAGACGACAGAATTTACATATATGTAATATTCACATAACTTTGAAAGGTTAATATTTTTAGCTGAAAATACCTGGATGAAAAACGCTGCCGATTATTATTTTATATAATTTAATATTATTTTCTTTAACTAAATCAAAGGTTTTGTTATACTTAATCATCTTACCAACTTTCTGATATTAGATATTATATTGATCTATTTTGTTAATGTATTTCATCAATTCAAAAATCTTTTTTTGTGCAATTTTTCTTGACACATCCCTTTTTTCATGTTATTCTGGATTTGCATGGTCGAGAGGCCCGAGCAAAACGGAAAGGAGGCAACGGGAATGGCCGCCAAAAGAAAAAGCAACCGCAAGCACACACCCGCTGCGCACGAAAAACTGTTGCTTGCAGTTGCAATCATAAACGTCGTTTATTATGGTAACACATTTCCCGTAAAAAGTCAATGATTTTTTTACACATACTACAAATTATTTTAAACGTGACGATAATAATTTTGATTTTGAGAAATGGCAAAAAATGATTTACTCTTTATCTCCGCTGTCTTCGGGCGGCACATACTCCATCAGGTCGCCCGGTTGACAGTCAAGCGTCTCGGAAATTATAAAAAGGGTTGAAAATAAGGATTTAATGCCTTTTCGATTTCGTGAATTAAAAAATCTCTTCCACTTCCGCGATATACATTCTGTGCGGCGGCTCGGCCGCATACGTGCTTGCGACAACCTCCGGCGGCATATTCGAGGTGTCGAGGTCTTGGTGATATATCTTTTTGCATACAAACGTCGTGTGCGCCTCGTTGAACGCCACGCCGTTGTTTACCGCCTTCGGAGTGATTTTCGTAAGCGCGAGCTTGTCGCCGTCTCTGCCGGATTTCGTGCCGAGCGTTAGCAAGTCCGCGCGGTATTCCTCCGGGAAAAAGCTCAATGTAAACCGGTCGTTATTTTCGATAAACCCGTATGTGTAACGAATAGGCTTAACGTAAACCGTAACAACAGGCTTGCCCCAAAGTGTGCCCATGCCGCCCCAGCTTATCGTCATGGTGTTGAAGTTATCAATGCTTCCCGCCGTCAAAAGCGCCCATTCCTTGTCGAACGTACCGAATATATCTGTTTTGAAATTCATCGTAGTTCCCCTTTCATATTTAAGATTTATAATCTACATCGCGAGAATAATCGTCTCCGCAGTAATCAGCACAGCTCAAATGCCTAACACTTTTTCCATACGAACGCATCGGAATGTTTCGCCTTCTATAAAAGGTTCGCCGCATTCTTTATAACCGATCAATCGATAAAATGGCACCTTATTATCCCGGCTTTCAAGAATTGCTCTTTGATACCCCAATTCCAGTGCCCACTGCTCACATTCTTGTATAACTCTTGTTCCGATTCCCCGATGTCTGTATTCCGGCAGAACAACCACTCTGCCAATCATAATACTTTTGCTGTCAAGCCGGTACATCCGCGCGGTTGCTATCGGAAAATCATTATCAAGAATGACTATATATTTCGTTTCCGGAGCATCGTGTTCATCAAACTCCTGCCGAAGTGTTATATGGTGCTTCTTTGCCATTGCCTGTATTCTGACGTAATATGCCCCGGCCCGCTGCCACTCTTCTGCCGCTCTGATAATTTCCATTGGTATCACCTTCTTAGCTTTCAGAAGTATCTGCCGTTGATTTACAGTTCGCATACTCCCGATTTGTTTACCTCTGCGTTTTGATATACCGCATAGATCTTGCGGCTCCGATTTTCCTGATCGAGCCCCTTTTGACCAATGCTCCCGGTACCGCTTTCGCTCTCAGTTTCTGCATATGATTTTAGCATTTTATATGCATAAAGTCAAGCGACAGTCGCTGTTTCTGCATATACTTTATGTATATCACATGCAGAAATCTTAGATCTTGTATTTCTTAAATTATCTCAACCGCAATAAAATTTCAATAATTATTTTACTTTTTTCATCGGTTCTGCTTAAGGATTAACAAAGTCGGGTTTGCCGTATCCCGGCAAGCTCGACTTGATAATATATGTTGATCCGCAAATATTAAATATATTCAAGCTGCCGCGCAACTTCGTTCTCACAGCTCCGCATGGCGAGAATTGTATCCCAAAGCTTGATATGCCGGAAATGAAAGAGATATTGCGCTTGCTTCGATATAACGGCAACAACATAAATCAAATTGCGAAGCGGCTGAACGCAGATGAGGGCATTTATATCTCAGATATATCGGACATCAAGGGAAAGCAGGCGGAAATCTTGAAGCTAATCAGAGGTATTTATTTGAAGCTGTTAAAGCTGTAAATGGGAGGCATTGCGCCTCCCTTATTTCTTTATCAAACCTTTGACAATAGCCGATATATTTTCCAACTGCTCATTGTCAAGCTGCTTTAAATCGTTAATAAGTGATTTTAATTTTTCGGGATTTTAAGATGAAGGCATTATAAAAGCCGCCGATTTTCGATAGATGAAATGAGCGGATTAATATCTAAAATTCTCGCAAAACTACAATGTTTTGCGAGAGATAAAATTCATAGAATTATTTAATATTTTATCACATTTCAACAAAAAAGCAATACCTTTTGGCAATTTTGCCACGCAAAACGCATGAAGATCAATCTCAAGAAAGCTACATAACATTATGTGGAATTAAAGCGCGAGCAGTTCTTT
>CANQKC010000004.1 GCA_947624305.1 uncultured Monoglobus sp.
TTGTCACCCTTATTAAGTATATCATGTTTTTGGATTCTTTGGGTTACAATTTTATTTCAAAATTAGATTGACGTGTAAATTAATTTAAGTGCGGAACATTCGGGCATATTTTTTGCGCAAAGATATTGACTTTTTATAAAAAAAGTTGTATAATTTATAATAATTGCCGATATATTCGGTTTATCGGCATGCGGATTTGTAAAAAACATTAAATTTATTATTTTAAGGAGGGTTTTTATGAGAACCTTAAAGAAAACACTGGCATTGGTACTTGCCATCGCTATGGTCCTCACAACCTTCGGCATGGTGACGGTTTCGGCCGCGAATTACGCGGACACTCCGGGCCACTGGGCCGAGGGCGTAATCGACCTTTGGTCGGGTTACGGCGTTGTGCAGGGCGACGGCGGCTACTTCAGACCCGACGACGCGATTTCCCGCGCCGAGGTCGCTCAGATAACGCAGAACGTTATCGGCTATGTTACCAAGGCCGAAAATTCATTCAGCGACGTTGACCCCAACGCGTGGTACGCCGACGCTGTTCTGCGTCTGGTTGCCGCTGCGGTCCTCAAGGGCAACGGTGACGGCACAATGAGCCCCGACGCGTATATGACGCGTGAAGAGGCCATGACGATGATGAGCAGAGCCTACGGCCTGACACCCGTGAACACCAACGCGGGCATCACGCAGTATGCCGACTATCAGAGCGTTTCCGAGTTTGCCAACGGCTACATCGGCGCTATGACGGCGGCGGGCTATGTTAACGGCTATGAGGACGGAACTATCAGACCTCAGGCGACGATCTCAAGAGCCGAGTTTGTCAAGATCCTTGACAACATGATCAAGATGTACATAACGGCTCCCGGCACCTACGGCCCCGCTTATGTTGGCGGCTTCGTAATGGTTAAGGCTGGTGGCGTTACGCTGGACGGCATAGTTGCCGAAAAGGTCGTTATCTCGCCTATGGTTTCGGGCAACGTTACGACAAGCGGCTCGCAGATCAACCAGGGCGTGCTGAACCTTTCGGGCACGGCCACGGTTAACGAGGCATCTTCAAATAACGTGGTAAGCGGAATGCTCGGCGGCTATTACGGCGGCAGCAGCGGCAGCAGCGGCGGCTCAAGTACGAGGAACTACACCGTAACATTCTATGTTGACGACGCGGTTTACGCGACGAAGACATATTCGAGCAACGCTTATCTCAGCACGAATATGCCTGTCGACCCCACAAAGGCATACGCCAAGTTTAACGGCTGGTACGCTTCAAAGACAGACGCGGCTGACGCTGCGAACCACCAGCCCATAGTTCCCGCAAGCACAAGAGTTACGCAGAACACGAGCTATTATGCCGGCTTTGTAAGCACGGGCGAGGCTCCAACGGCTTCTCCGTCTCCGGACCCGAACGCGACGGCGGCTCCCACAGCTGCTCCCGACGAGACGACGGCTCCTTCCGAGCCGACAACGGCTCCCGAGCAGCCCACACAGGCGCCCGCGCAGCCCACACAGGCACCCGCGCAGCCCACGCAGGCTCCCTCAACGCTCTACACCGCTGCGCTTAAGGTAAACGGCGGCGAGGGCGAGCTGACAAGCGCCGCGGCGGCAGAGCCCACGCAGGCACCCGCGCAGCCCACAGCGGCGCCGGCAGAGCCCACACAGGCACCGGATAATCCTCCGGCAGTCGGCGGCGAGACCAAGGTATGGGATTTCTCATCCGAGGCATGGGCTGAGTTTGTTGACCCCGGCAAAGAGGTTGCCAGCGAGCAGACGGTTGACGGAATTATTATCTGCGGTTCAGCGGGTAAGAATATCACCGTCGCCACAAACGAAAAGGTAAACGAAGGCAAGACGACATATCTGAACCTTGGCGGCAGCGGCAACTGGTACTTTAAGTATAAGGCCGAGACAGACGGAAAGATTGCGTTCACGATACACTCGTCGGGCGAGACGACCGACAAGAACGGCAATCTGCGCAACGTATTGATCAAGGTAGGAAGCGCCGATGCGGTATCCGAGACATACTGCACGACCGAAGGCGGACTTTCAAAGGATTACACATACGACCTTAAGGCCGGTGAGACGATCCAGGTAGGCGGCAAGGGCAGCTCAAACGGCTTCTGGCTGACGGCTCTGAGCTTCACGTCAAACGGCGGCGGCTCGGTTGAGCCCGGTCCCTCGACGCCCACACAGGCTCCCGCAGAGCCCACACAGGCTCCTTCGACAGACGCCACAGCGGCACCCGCGCCCGAGGGTTCGAGCACATACACTGTTGACAAAAACGCGCTCATAAGCGAGGGCACAAAGCTGACAGACGACGCCAATGTTACGGTTGTAAACAAGTTTGCCGGCGAGATTGGTGAGAACAAAAATCCCCAGACTCTGACAATAGGCGGCAAAGAATTCGACAGCACAAGCTTCCTGAGAGTAAGAAGTGATAACACCAAGCCGAAGTCGGTAAGCGACCTGACATTCTTCGCCTCCACGGGTGCCCAGAATGCTGACGGCACGCCTTCAAGCTTTAACTGCACGATCCTTGAGATAACTCCTCATGTTGACGGCGTATTCAAGATCTATTACAGACGTCAGCCCGAAAGCAAGACCACCGACTTTACTCCCGACGGCGGCAAAGACACCAAGCTTGCCGATGATACGACCGGAACGGTTCCCTGCGCCTCGGAGGATATCGAATCGTTTAGCAACGAGAACAAAGAATACGGCTACGGCACAAAGACATGGAACCTCAGCAAGGATAAGCTTTACGGCCTCTGGGCGGGCGGCACGACCGGCACGATCTACGGCTACGAGTTTATACCCGCGGCGTCCACTTCCGACGCAACGGCCGAGGCTGCGGATCTGACACCCGTTGAGGATACCGATGGTCTCTACAAGTATATACGCGATCAATATATTGACGACAATCTGGAATTAAGCTTCAACAAACCCGACAGCGGCGAGATTACGTATAAATCAACGTTCGGCAACAAGTATATTACCGTATACAGAAAGGACGAGGGCACGGCTCCCAAGCTCGGAACCGCGAAGACCTATGACGGCGGCAGAATTATTCTGAGACAAGGCACAATGAAAGATCCCGGATGGGAGATTGACCTCAATAACGTTATCGCGGTTTGCGCTCCCTACGACTGCAAGATCCAGGTAAGAGCCGGCCAGTCGGGCGGCAGCGGGGTGCTCGATATGAGCATTAACGCTCAGACGGGACTTGGCGTCGACAACCCGACAAAGAAGGTACTTTCGTACAGCGCGGACAGAAACGACGACGTTATAGTGCCCGAGACATACAGCGCCAAGGAAGGCGACATTGTATACTTCTGGTTTGATGGTACAGCCGGAACAGGAACGGTTATTTCGTTCACGTTCTTAAAGGACGACGGCAGCTCAGAACCCGCAGAGCCCACAACGGCTCCGGCAGAGCCGACAGCGGCTCCGGAGCAGCCCACAACAGCGCCCACAGAGCCCACGCAGGCACCGGATAATCCTCCGGCGGTCGGCGGCGAGACGAAGGTATGGGATTTCTCATCCGAGGCATGGGCTGAGTTTACCGG
Organism: uncultured Monoglobus sp.; assembly: GCA_947624305.1. Classification (GTDB taxonomy): domain Bacteria; phylum Bacillota; class Clostridia; order Monoglobales; family Monoglobaceae; genus Monoglobus. The sequence continues at coordinate 3,558 of CANQKC010000004.1, forward strand.
CGAAGGCAAAGAGGTTGCCAGCGAGCAGACGGTTGACGGAATCACTATCTGCGGCGCGGCAAACAAGAAGATAACCGTTGCCACAAACGAAAAGGTAAACGAAGGCAAGACAACATATCTGAATCTTGGCGGCAGCGGCAGCTGGTACTTCAAGTATACGGCCGAGACAGACGGAAAGATCGCGTTCACTATCCATTCTTCGGGAGCGGCTGTTGTAAACGACGGAGTAAAAGATCCCGATAAGAAGGATGATAATCCCAGAACGGTATTGATCAAGGTAGGTTCACAAGAGGCGACAAAAGAGGCATATACCACGGTAACACCCGAAGTGCTTAGCAAGGACTTCTCGTATGACCTGAAGGCCGGCGAGACGATTCAGGTAGGCGGCAAGGGCAGCTCAAACGGATTCTGGCTGACAGCTCTAAGCTTCACGCCTGCGGGCGGCTCGGTTGATCCCGGTCCCTCGACGCCCACAGACGCACCCGCGACAGCGGAGCCCGGAACAAAGACATATCAGTTCGAGGCAGGCGCGACGGTTACTTACACAGGCACACCCGCGGCTGCGGGCGCGACGGCCTCGATCAAAGTGACAGGCGCTGACGGCAAGGATATTCCCGTAAGCGGCAACTCGTTCACGATGCCCGCTCAGAACGTAAATGTTGAAGTAACCTACGAAGGCGGCGCGTCGAGCAAATATGAAGTTTCGATAGGTGACATCACCGGAGAGGGCGACGCGTGGATAGTTGTTCCCGACAGCACAGAGGAAGCTACTCCCGCACCCGCACCCGCGACTGCGGCTCCCACAGAAGCTCCGGCAGAGCCCACCGCGGCTCCCACCGAAGCTCCCACGGCGGCGCCTCCCGCGGGAACTCCCGGAACGCAGGAACCCACTGCCGAAAACAACTATCCCGAAGGCTCGATCGTTTGGGACTTCTGCAAGGAGCCCTTCGTTAACGCCGACGGCACGGTGAACACCACAATGTTCCCCGAGGGTGACATGGATGGCAGATACAACGTTGGCCCCGAGTCTATCGTTAACGTAAACGGACTGACATATTACTCGCAGTCACCTATGGGCACGACTCCTACCAAGAACGGAAACCAGGGCAGCAATAAAACTTTCTCCGACGGCGCGAAGTTCACCCGCATGATCAAGTCTCAGGGCAAGGGCAGCATAACCTTAAATGAGGAGACCGGCGAGTACGTTAAGGACAAGTGCTTCGAGTTCCAAGCTCCGTTTGACGGAACCATAACACTGTACGCGAGAAGCGGCGGAAGCAATGCCGACGCCAATATAACTTTCGCGATCAACGGCAGTGCTGTTAGTACTCATACCGTTATAAAAACAAATGAAGAGGGAACACTGACAGACGGACTGCCAGTATTCACCCAGACGGGCGTGTTTGAAGGCGACACCGTTCAGATATACAGCGACAATAACACAAGCTACTACGCGATAGTATTCTCGCCTGCCGCGGCCAACGCTTCGGCTCTCGCGGCGGATATGCCCTATCAGGCGTCCGCAGTTGCGGCTGCTGACGAGCCCGCGGATTCAGGCGAGTCAGGAAGTCTCCCCGCGGATAAGCTCTGGAAGCTTAATGACAAGGCGGTGCAGGACGCGCTGGCTGCTTACAAGACCGAAGACACTGCTCCCGTTGAAAACGTTGACGGCGCGGTTGTAGGCCCCGGATACACATATGACAAGAGCAGAAGCGTTGATTATGAGCATGCGGACGGCACAAAGTATAAATTCACCGGATCGCTGAGAGGCGGCAGCGGCAGCACAGAGAAGCTCTTTGTTTCGATCATTCCCGAGCCCTGCGCCTGCACGGTCACGGTAGTGTTCGACGGTCACGGCTCAGCCGGCAGGACCCAGAACATCGCCTATGACGCTGACGGCGACGGCACACCCGAGGTTGTTTCCTCAAAGGCTTCCGAGACCGGCGCGACAGCGGTGACATACGATATGACAAAGGCTCAGGCCGAAAGCGGCAAGCCCGTTTACACCTACGGCGGCGGCTCAAACAAGAACCTGTACGCGATATTTATCGAGTACTATGAGGAGACGCCCGAAAAGTGGCTGTCCGGTTCGATCGCGAACATGACCGGCCGTGACTTTACGGACAAGAATATAGTGTTCACAAACGATGCCGACCCGAGCGAGACATACACCGTTCCCTTCGCGGACGACTATATGGTAAAGCTGCCCAAGGGCAAAACATTTACCGCGACAGTTGAGGGTGAGAGCGACGTTTGCACAACGATCGACGGTCAGCACATAGCGATCGAGCAGAACAGATATGATCAAACCATGGATCTGACGTTCGTTCTTATCGCGGACGCGGAGGTAAGCGGAAAGGTTTCGACGATCACGTCGCACGACCTGCTGACTCCCGTATATGATTACGACGCGGCGATCGGCGCCAAGCTGGCATTCACCAAGCAGGGCGCTGCCGAGCCTTACGCCACAGCCGAAGTAGCTGCGGACGGCACATACAAGGCAACGCTGATGTCAAACGAGACATACGACATCACGCTCACGACGGCGGACGGTCAGTCATACACGCTGTCGCCTCTGTCCGGAAGCTATCAGTTCCTGGCGGGCGACCAGGCTCCGTTCAAGAACATCCTTCTGATGAAGGACGGCCCCGCGAAGCTTGACTATAAAGACACTCTGACGGTCGGCGCCGACAAGGAATACAAGTCGATCAGCGAGGCTCTCGCCGCGGTAAGACTGATGAGCAGAGAGCCCGGTCAGGTCGTTACTATCGTTATCGACCCCGGCACCTATGAGGAGCAGCTCTATGTAAACATGGACGACATCGCTCTCAAGGCCGCGAACCCCGATGAAAGACCTTTGATCACCTGGTACTACGGCATAGGCTACGTTTACGACTCGGCCGCGCCTCAGACAGACGCGGGCGATCCCGAGACCGGCGAGGGCAAGTCCTATCAGGGCTGGTACAGCGCCGACTACGCGGCAGCCAAGACGAGTCAGTGGACGGTCAACAACTGGGGATCGACCATCAGAACTCTGAACAGAGGATTCTACATGGAGAACATCGACGCTCAGAGCAGCTTCAACCTGTACATCACCGAGAAGGAGCTCAGCGACCATGTAACTCCCGGCGGCGGCGACGCCAAGGTAGGCGTGCTCAGAGATGACCTCGACACCGCTGTAAACAACAGGACCTACAACGAGAGAGCGGCGGCGATCTTCGCCGGCGGAAGTGAGATCGAGCTTTATAACTGCTCGTTCGTATCCAGCCAGGACACGTTCGGAACAGGCGCGAAGTCAATGTACGTTAAGGACTGCCTGATCTCGGGCAACACCGACTATATCTGCGGCGGCGACAACTGCTACTTCGAGAACTGCGAGCTGAGATGGCAGGGCATGAGCGACACCGATAACGGCGGCTACATCACGGCCTGCAAGAACTCGGCCGAGACAGACCTGGGCTACTACTTCAAGAACTGCACGATCACCAAGAACCCCGCTTCGGGTATGCAGGCCGGAAAAGGCGGCAACTGGGGCAGACCTTGGGGCGGCAAGGGCAAGACCGTTACTATCTTCGACAACACAACGATAGGCGACGGCGTTAACAAGCCCACAGGCTGGACCTCGATGAGCAGCTCTCAACCTTCCGACGCTATATACTATGTAGTAAACGGCGTTTACAAGGCGTCCGATCCCGCGACGGACATCACGGCTTCGGCCGATAACCCCAACGGCACATATGACGCCAACAGCTACACGCTGCCCACACCCGAGCAGTACTTCGGAGACTGGGCTCCCGAGAACTACGGCAAGGCGTCGTCTGATGAGAACTTAGCCAAGTCTTATATGGCGGCTCCCGGCGAGATCATCACGATCAAGACCAGTCCGAAGGCAAAGAACGTTCTTACGCTGCCCGGCACAACGGTTACACCCGTTGAGGGCAAGGACGGATATTACACCTTCGAGATGCCCGCGGCCGACACAAAGGTAAACGTGGAATTCTAAGGGTTAATAAACAAAAAGGAGGTACCGCTTCGGCGGTACCTTTTTTATTATTGTTATTTGATAAAAAAACAATAATAAAAGGCTAAAAATCAATTGATTTTTTGTTTCATTTATGTTACAATGTAGAATACATATTTATATTGTGCGCTGATTATGCAAAAAATAAAAAATTAATATAAAATTTTAAGGAGGGTTTTTATGAGAACCTTAAAGAGAACACTTTCAATTGTTCTGGCGATCGCCATGGTGCTCACAACCTTCGGCATGGTGACGGTTTCGGCCGCGAACTACGCGGACACACCGGGTCACTGGGCCGAGGCCGTGATCGACGAATGGACAGGTTATGGAGTTATCCAGGGCGACGGCGGCTATTTCAGACCCGATGACTCGATCACCCGCGCAGAGGTTGCGCAGGTAACGCAGAACGTTATCGGCTATGCCGCGACGACCGAGAACACATTTACAGACGTTGATCCCAACGCGTGGTACACCGACGCGATCCTGCGCCTCGCCGAGGCCGGAGCGCTCAAGGGCAACGGCGACGGAACAATGAGCCCCGACGCGTATATGACGCGTGAAGAGGCAATGACCATGCTGGGCAGAGCCTACGGCCTGACACCCGCCAACACCAACGCGGGCATTACGCAGTATTCCGACTATCAGAGCATTTCCGAGTATGCTAACGGCTACATTGGCGCAATGACAGCGGCAGGCTATGTCAACGGCTACGAGGACGGAACGATCAGACCTCAGGCGACGGTTTCAAGAGCTGAGTTTGTCAAGATCCTTGACAACATGATCGGCTTGTACATAGCGGCTCCCGGCACATACGGCCCGGCCTATGTCAAGGGCCTTGTTATGGTAAAGAGCGGCGGCGTTAACCTGAACGGAATCGTTGCGAGCGGCGTTGTTATTTCTCCGTCAGCGGGCGGCCAGCTTACGCTCACCAACTCGCAGGTTGACAACAACATCTACAATATGTCAAGCACGATGACGGTCAACAGCGTCGGCAGCAACACCACGACCTCGGGCAGCAGCGGCTCCACCATCTATGGCGGACCCATGGGCTCGAGCAATTACAGGACCTACACCGTAACATTCTATGTTGACGGCAGAACTTATCACAGCGCTTCCGTAAGATACAACTACTATCTTACGAACATCCCCACAGACCCCGTTAAAACGGGTTATACGTTCGCCGGCTGGTACACTTCGGCGAATTACGCGGCGCAGGCGGGCACCACAGGCATTTTTGACTTCGGCACAACAAGAATTACCGGCAACACAAGCGTTTACGCCGGATTTATCTCCAATTCGGATGTAACGCCCGACCCGAACGCGACAGCGGCTCCCACAGCAACACCTTCGGTTTCGATCAAGGATCCCACACAGGAATACAACCCCGAGGCCCCCGCGGAGGTTAAGGCGGAGCTGGTTCCCGCGGACGGAAAAGACGTGACCGTAAGCGGCGTTGTTTGGGAAGGAACCAACGAGGCCGGTCAGTCCGTTACTCTCACAGAGGGCAAGGATTATGTAATTGAAGGCAATAACGTTGTATTTAATGAAGAATTCCTCAACAGTCTCTATGACGGAACTCATAAAGTTGTAATTGAGACCAGCGGCGGAGCCGTTCAGTTTGACATCGTAGTAAACGGTTCATCAATACCCGTACCCACAGCGGCTCCCTCAACCGAGGCTCCTTCGACCGAGACACCCTCAACCGAGGCACCCGACGTAACAGAAGCGCCTTCAACCGAGGCACCCTCGACTGAGGTACCCTCAACCGAGGCTCCTTCGAGCGAGGCTCCCGACGTAACAGGAGCACCCTCGACTGAGGTGCCCTCAACCGAGGCTCCTTCGAGCGAGGCGCCCGACGTAACAGGAGCACCCTCGACTGAGGTGCCCTCAACCGAGGCTCCTTCGAGCGAGGCCCCCGACGTAACAGGAGCGCCCTCGACCGAGGCGCCCACACCCGACGTTCAGGACGTTTACCACAAGGCAACTCTTAAGGTAACAGGCGGCACAGGCTCGCTGACAGGCGAGGGCGTTAAGGAAGCGACAGCTCCCGCGGCTGAGGCTGCGGCGGATCTGCCCGCTGACGAGGCTTGGACAGTAGCGGACGCCGAGCTGGACGCTATGGTTCTGGCATCGGAAAAAGGAAAAGCTTTCGGACCCTATAAGGACCTGAGCGGCTACGGCGAATGGGCAAAAGGCGGCAGTAAGCTTACATATGAACACACCAACGGAGTGACTTATAGCTTTGACCACGGCTGGCAGACCGGATCGGGCGGACAGACCAACAGATGCTTCTACTTTACACCGAAGCAGGCTTGTATCGTGACGGTTGCTTACACCGCGCAGGCGGGCAGACCCATGTACATCTACCAGGGCGGCAATCTGCTGGCAAGCGGTGAGGACGGCGCCACGACAGACGGCAAACCCGCGATAATTTCAGCCGATATCGAGGATCCCACAGCCGGCGACGTATATGTATACGGCGGCAGCTCCAACAAGCAGCTCTACGGCATATTCGCGGATTATTATGATCCCACCGTGGTTGTTTATCAGACGCTGAGCGGCACGATCAACTACACCGGCTCGGAGACAGGATTAAAAGTAAGATTTACGGATACAAAAGACCAGACCACATATGATGTTGACCTTAATGCGGGCGCTTACAGCGTTGATCTGCGTCAGAACAGAAACTATACGATAAGCATAGTTGACGCGGACGGCACAGTAAGCAGCAAGACGGCAGTAACGCTTGACTCGAACAGCGTTTCTATCGCCAAGAAGGCAAAGACTCAGGACATCAACGTGGTTGACATAGCGCCCACAGAAGTAAAGGGCGACGTTGTGGTTCACGAGATAACGAACAACGACGGCAAGTCGCTTGATCTGAGCAAGGTCGCTCTGAAGTTCACGGCCAAGGACGACGCCTCTATCACATACGACGTGGCGGCGGGCAGCATCGCGGACAACAAGTACACGGTAACAATGATGCCCAACCACGAGTACGAGGTAACAGCCACAGGCATTGACGGCTACGCGCTGTCGCCCATGTCCGGCAGCTATCTGATGGCCGCGGGCGATATGGCTCCGTTTAAGAATATTCTTATCACAGAGACTCTCGGAGAGGTTGCGGTTCCCGCCGACAAGACCGTAAGGGTCGGCAAAGACAAGGAATACGCGACGATCAGCGACGCTCTGGCAGCCGTTAAGGCAATGAAGAGAGACTCGGGTGAGAGCGGTCGTATCACGATTGAGATCGACCCGGGCAATTACACCGAACAGGTTAGGGTAAATTCAGGCTATGTAACGCTCAAGGCGGCAGACGCGGCAAATCCGCCCGAGATCAACTGGTACTACGGCATAGGCTATATCTATTACAGCGCCGGTCCCGATCAGTATTACAGCGAGGACTGCGCGGTTGCCAAGACAGCCAAGAAGCCCGTAACCAGATGGGGATGCGCGGTTCGCATCGAGCAGCCTTACGTTCTCATGGAGAACATCAAGGTCATCGACACGTTCAACTGCAGAGTCGTTCCCGAGGAGATCGCTGACGGCGTTGAGGCCGCAGGCCCCGGTATCTACGGCGACGTTTCGGGCAAGCCCGACAGAACAGTCGAGGGCTACGACGCGATGAAAAAGGACGCCACAGAGAGAGCGGCTGCTATCGCGATCGACGCCAATAACTTTGAGGCTTACAAGTGCGAGTTCGTATCATCTCAGGATACGTTCTATACCAACACCGCAAACTCATATATCAAGGACTGCTACATCGAGGGCGGCACGGACTATATTTACGGCGGAAAGCAGATCGTGTTTGACGGATGTACTCTGGCATGGCACGGCTACAGCGATCAGGCGAACGGCGGATATCTGACGGCCTGCTCCGATGACGGTGTATCTTTAGGTTATCTGTTCACAAACTGCACAGTTACCAACTCCAAGTACTTCCCGAACAATAAGTTCGCGGCAGGCGGCTGGGGCAGAAACTGGGGCGGAGCTTCCTGCCACGTTGTATACGAGAGCATGAAACTTGACGGCGTTGACGTTCCCGGCCCGTGGGTAAAGATGGGCGGCGAGCTCAGCGAGTCCACGCTCTATATCCTCAAGGTAACGGATAAGAACGGCAAAGATGTTGACGTATCGGGAACAAACTTTAACCCCAACGGCACAGCGGAAGCCAATAACTACACGGTACACCCGGCATATGATTACTTCGGCACATGGACGCCGCCTCACTACGACGGTCCCGCAAAGCCGACGCCGACACCCAGACCGGAAGGCTTTGTTGATGTAAATCTTGATTTCACAAACACGGATCTTTATACCGGCACAGAGCAGAAATCGCCTCTGTCTGACGCGACAATAGCGGAACTCGCCGAGCAGGGAGTGACCCTTGACGCGGGAACAATGTATTGGAACGATCACGGCTGCAACGGCCTCGGCACAATAACGATCGACGCCAAAGGCCCCTACAAGGTAACGATAGGCGCCTGCAGCTTCGGCGCTGATTCCGTCCAGCTCTTAAACGGCGAAGAAGTTATTGATTCGGCGCCTCTCAAGAGCGCGGGCGACGGAGCTCAGGTTGTAATGTATTACGGCGGAACCGAAAAGACGCCTATAACCGTTAAATTCAGCTCCGCGTCATATGTTCACTCGTTCGCCGTTCAGACCGTTGATCCTTCGGAGGTTCCCGATCCCTCGACAAAGGCGAAGATAACCTACGCTCTCGGCGAGTCCGAGGCTCAGGGCGAGCTGCCTCTCGAAACAACGGTAGACGTTGGAACAAAGGTCAATATCCCGATCTACGGCAAGCTCTACAAAGAAGGCTACACGCTCACAGGCTGGACGCCCGACGGCGGCGCAACCGAGTATAAAGTCGGCGCCGAGTTCGAGGCGACAGGTAATATGGAACTTACGCCCGTATTCGTTCAGAACGCCGAAGGCGCTGTTCCCGTGGGTGATGTAGTGGTTAGCTTCGCGAAGCAGGATGGAGCTCCGCCTTTAGCTTGGGAAGGAGGCACCGATAACGTATACGTTGTTCAGGGCAAGACCGCGGACGGTACTCCCATAGACGTGCCTATCACTGTTGTCACCAACCCCGGTAAGCTCAACAACGCCAACTGGAACGATTGTGCCCAGTGCAACGAGGGAACGACATTCGGCTTCCCCACCGTTGACAATACTGTTGTCACAGTGAATAAGATTTATGACGGCACAAACGGAACATACACGATAAACGGTGTTGACAAGGTCGGAAACGAGCAGAGCGAGACAATAACCGGCAAGACATCATCGACAATAGTCGTAAAGAACATAGGTGGTTACATTTCTTACTTTACGATCTCTTATCCCGCCGAAGCGCCCAAGCCTTCGGAAGAGCCCGGCGCGTTTACGGCCGAGTATGAGATCCTCGAGGGTTCCGAGGTAACTATAAACGCCACGCCTGATACCGAGGGTCAGACTCCTGTTATCGAGATAACGGGCGAGGACGGTACGCCTATCAACTTGGCGGTTACGGACGGCAAGTTCACAATGCCGAATAACGATATAACCGTTAATGTTGAATTCAGCAGCGAGCCCGCGGCTTCGAGCGAGCCCGGACCGGCGGTGACGGATGAGCCCGCGGCAACAGATGAGCCAGCGGCAACAGATGAGCCAGCGGCAACAGATGAGCCCGATACGCCCCCGGTTCCCGGCGAAATTGAATTGACATGGGAACAAGGTCAGGCAAAGTCGGATACCTCAGACGGCGAGCATTTTATCGTTGACAAGGAAGGCAAGAGCGGCGTTCATCAGGTTGGCAGAAACATTTACGCCGCGCTTCCCGAGGCAATAAGCGCCGGCAAGCTCACATTTGAGACTGATATATATCTCAGCCCAGACGAGCCCGGATTCAGAATTCAGGTTGAGAATGCAGCCGGCACAAATTACCAGAACGACAATCCCGGCGTTATAGCCCAAAATATAGTGGCGACAGGCAGCAGCACTCCCGTAACATCTGTTACGGAAACCGGCTGGTACCACGCGACGGTAGTTATTGACTACACAAGCGGTTCGCCCGTGATCACGGGTACGCTCACGGCTCCGTCCGGAGAAAAACTCATGGACAATGTTGAGGCGACGATAGAAAATGTTGCCGACACAGCCGTTAAGCAGATTCGCCTTATCAGCAGAGGAACAACCGGCGAAACGGATTCATATTTCGCAGATCCGGTTCTTAAAGCCGAATGATTTGATATGCCTGCGGCAGCAGGCGCCGCTTGATCGCTCGCGAACATAGCGGCAACGCGGAAATGAGTAATTCCTTTTCCGCTGACTGATTTGCGGCTTATATCGCCCCTCGGGAAATCCCGAGGGGCGATTTTTTGCGCCCAGCCAAAAATAGCTTGTATTTTCAAATAAGCTGTGGTATAATAGTGCAAACAAATAAAGGAGTAAACAAATGCAAAAGGAAAAACCGCGCGGCGGGAGGATGAGGCCTGCCGCCATGATCGCCGTGATCGCGCTGTGCGCGCTGATCGCCGCCGTGATTATCACGGCGCTGATCAATAAATATATGTTCTCGATGATAAAAGTCACGGGCGCGGGCATGGAGCCCGCGATATATTCGGGTGAAAGATGGCTCATTGACAAACGCTTTGACGATATAAGCCGTGGCGACATTGTCGTATTTAGCTCGGACGACGGCGGAGCATCGATCTCGCGCGTCGCGGCGGTTGGCGGCGACAGCGTTTATATCGACATGCAGAGCGGCAGACTCTATATAAACGGCGGGCTTGTCGACGAGCCTTACGCGAAAATATCGGCGGGCACGGGCGGCAAATTTATAACCGAGCTCCAAAGCGGAAGAAATTACAGCAAGGAGTCGCCGTACGTTGTGGAGGACGGATATATTTTCGTCCTCGGCGACAACCGCGGCAACAGCCGCGACAGCCGCGAGTTCGGCCCGATACCCGAGAGCGCGGTTTTCGGAATAGCCGCGCGGAAACTGAAATAAAAAGGCGGGGGATGAAAAAATGGCAAACAACAAGATCAAGCTTTACGCGTTCAACAATCTGACAAAGACATTAAGCTTTAATATCTATGACGTGTGCTACGCCAAGAGCGCGCGCGAGCAGAAGGACTATATCGCTTATATCGACGAGCAGTATAACTCTGAGCGTCTGACCAATATTCTGCTCAAAGTAACCGAGATCATCGGCGCGAACGTGCTGAGCATTTCAAAGCAGGACTACGACCCGCAGGGCGCCAGTGTCAACCTTATGATAAGCGACGACGCGCTGAAGCCCGCGCAGCCCGCTTACAGCACCACGGTCGCGGGAGACGAGATCATGGCCCACCTCGACAAGAGCCATGTCACGGTTCACACCTATCCCGAATATCACCCCGACAAGGCGATCTCGACCTTCCGCGTTGACATCTGTGTCTCCACCTGCGGCAAAATATCGCCGCTTAAAGCGCTTGACTATCTTATCGGCAGCTTCGATTCCGATATAATCACAGCCGATTACCGCGTCCGCGGCTTCACCCGCGACCTCGACGGCAAAAAGCTGTTTATCGACCATGACATAACTTCCATTCAGGATTACATAGACAAAAAGACTCTTGAGCGTTACGACGCGATCGACGTCAACGTGTACCAGTCGAACATTTTCCACACCAAGCTGCTCATCAAGGAGATCGATTTGCAGAACTATTTGTTCAAGACCGACGTATATGAGCTCGACCCGAGGACGCGGCTCAATATCAGCAGCAGCCTGCGCCGCGAAATGATCGAGATATTCAGCGGACAAAATATTTATTGACGGAGGGAGCGCCGTTGGAACAGGACAGAGCCCCGATCTACGAGGCCTTGCAGAATTTTAAATCAATGAGAATAGTGCCCTTTGACGTGCCCGGCCACAAACGAGGCAAGGGCAGCCCCGAGCTGACCGCTTTTTTGGGCAAACAGTGCATGGAGGCCGACGTGAACTCGATGAAGCCGCTTGACAATCTGTGCCATCCCGTTTCGGTGATACGCGAGGCGGAGGAGCTCGCGGCTGACGCGTTCGGCGCGCGCCACGCGTTTTTTATGGTCAACGGGACCACAAGCGCGGTGCAGGCGATGATATTTTCCGCCGTTAAAGAGGGCGAGAAGATCATTCTGCCCCGAAACGTCCACCGCAGCGCGATAAACGCGCTCGTGCTGAGCGGCGCGGAGCCGGTCTATGTGAACCCGGGCGTCAATAAGCGGCTCGGGATCCCGCTCGGAATGAGCGCCGACGACGTCAAGGCGGCGATAGCCGAAAACCCGGACGCCAAGGCGGTGTTCGTCAACAATCCCACATATTACGGCATTTGCAGCGACCTCAGAAAGATAGTGGAAACGGCTCACAAGGCGGGAATGCTCGTCCTTGTCGACGAGGCGCACGGCACGCATTTTTATTTCGGCGACGGGTTCCCGATAAGCGCGATGGCCGCGGGAGCCGACATGTCCGCTGTCAGCATGCACAAAAACGGAGGCTCTCTCACCCAGAGCTCTTTTTTGCTTATCAACAACTACGTCAGCGAGGGCTACACCCGCCAGATAATCAACTTGACCCAGACCACCAGCGGCTCGTATCTGCTCATGTCGTCTCTTGACCTGTCGCGCAAGAACCTCGCCTTAAACGGCAGAAAGATCTACCGCCGCGTCAGCGAGCTCGCCGAGTACGCCCGCGGCGAGGTCAACCGCATTGGCGGCTATTACGCCTTCGGCAAAGACCTGATCGACGGAAAGGCGGTCTATGATTTCGATTTGGCCAAGCTTTCGATCCACACCCGCGATATAGGCCTCGCCGGGATCGAGGTCTATGACATTCTGCGCGACGATTATGACATTCAGATCGAGTTCGGCGACATAGGAAATATTCTGGCGATAATCTCGGTGGGCGACACATATCTGATGATCGAGCGGCTCATATCCTCGCTCAGCCAGATCGAGCATATCCACAGGCGCCCCACAGCGGGAATGTTTGATCACGAGTATATTTCGCCCGAGGTCGCCGCCGTGCCGAAACGCGCGTTCTTCGCGCCCAAGCGGGCGGTGCCGATCGAAAAGAGCGCGGGCATGGTGTGCGCCGAGTTCGTAATGTGCTATCCGCCCGGGATCCCGATCCTCGCGCCCGGCGAGAGGATAACCCCCGAGATCCTTGAGTATATAGCCTACGCCAAGGAAAAGGGCTGCTTTATGACCGGAACCGAGGACATAGAGCTTAACTACATTAATATAGCGGCAATATAAGGCAGCCCCGAGCGGGCTGTTTTTTATGATTTTATGTAATAAAATTGTAATATAAATTGCTTGACATGGTTTTGTCTGTAAATTATAATTATATTCAGGGGAATAGTATCCTTTTAAAATCACGCATAAAAATTTCGCAGAAACGGAGAAAAATATAATGAATGAGGAAAAAAGAAAAGCACTTGATCTGGCAATGGGCCAGATAGAAAAACAGTTCGGAAGCGGCGCGGTAATGCGCCTCGGCGAGAAGCCCGACGCCAATGTTGAGGCGATCCCGACGGGCGCGCTGTCGCTCGACATAGCGCTCGGAATAGGCGGCCTGCCGAGAGGCAGGATCATTGAGATATACGGCCCCGAGTCCTCGGGTAAGACCACCGTCGCGCTGCATGTTGTGGCGCAGGTCCAGAAGATGGGCGGCGAGGCCGCGTTTATCGACGCCGAGCACGCGCTCGACCCGATATACGCCGAGGCGCTCGGCGTTCACACCGACGATCTTATCGTCTCTCAGCCCGACACGGGCGAGCAGGCGCTTGAGATTACCGAGCAGCTTGTGCGCAGCGGCGCGGTTGACGTTATCGTGATCGACTCGGTCGCGGCGCTGGTTCCCAGAGCCGAGATAGAGGGCCTTATGGGCGACTCGCATGTGGGACTCCAGGCGAGGCTGATGTCACAGGCTTTAAGAAAGCTGGCCGGAATAATCTCAAAGTCCAACACTACCGCGATATTTATCAACCAGCTCCGCGAGAAGGTCGGCGTTATGTTCGGAAATCCCGAGACGACGACCGGCGGACGCGCGCTCAAGTTCTATGCCTCGGTGCGGCTTGACGTGCGCAGGATCGAGACATTAAAGGGCGACGACGGCGTTATGGGCAACCGCACAAGAGTCAAGGTAGTCAAGAACAAGGTCGCGCCGCCGTTCAAGGAGGCCGAGTTTGACATAATCTACGGCGAAGGCATATCGAAAATGGGCAATATTATCGACGTCGCTGTCGATTTTGACATAATCAAAAAGAGCGGTTCGTGGTTCAGCTATGAGGGCGAAAGGCTCGGTCAGGGCCGCGAAAAGGTCAAGGGAATTTTAGAGCAAAATCCCGAGCTGGCCGAGGAGATCGAGAATAAGATACGCGAGAAGGCGGGATTGCCCAAGCTCGGCGAGGAAGGCCCGTCAATGTTTGACGACGCTCCGGTCGAGGGCCTGGAAAAGCCGAAAAAGAAGAAATAGAAACGAGAAAATAAAGTGAATGGAGAAAATTATGGATGATTTTACAAAAGGAAAACATTTGGCCATGCGGTTTTTGGCGTCACGGATGTACACCTCACGCGAGATATACGACCGCCTCCGCCGCAAGGGCTATGACGAGGAAACCGCCGAAAGTATTGTCGGCGGGCTGATTTCCGAAAAGCTGCTTGACGACAAGCATTACGCCGACTGCTATATAGCCGACAGCGTGAACCTTTCGGCCAAGGGCGAGTACCGAATTCGTCAGGAGCTGCTGCGCAAGGGCGTGGCGGCGAGCCTGATCGACCGAGCCTTTGACGACGCGGACGTTGATTTTGACGCCGCCCTGCGCGAGTATGTAAGGGAGCGGCTCCGCGTCACCGAGATAACCGACTATAAGTCGCTGATGAAGTTCAAGGCGGCGCTGGCGCGGCGCGGATTTTCGCCGGGCGGGATCAGGCGCGTGCTTGACGAGTTTGAGTTTGATTTTAACGAAAATTGAGGAGAGACAATTTGAAAAACGAATTGAAAAAGGTTTCGATCGCATCCCTCGGATGCTCGAAAAATCAGATAGACAGCGAGCAGATGATCGCGCTGCTCAAAGCGGGCGGCTTTGAGATCTGGGAAAACGAGGCTGACGCCGACATTATGATCGTCAACACCTGCACCTTTATCGAGGACGCGCAGACCGAGTCGATAAATTGTATTTTGGAGCTCGCGCAGTACAAAAAGGCCGACAAAAACAAGAAAAAGCTGCTTGTCGTGACCGGCTGCCTCGCGCAGCGCTACAAGGAACAGATCCTGCGTGAAATTCCCGAGGTCGACGCGGTGATCGGCGTCAATGAGTTCGACAAAATCGTTGACATAATAAACGCGCGGATAGGCGGCGGCCCCGCGAGCGTGAGCTGTTCCGAAAAACCGCTTATGTTTGAGGGAGAGCGCGAGCGCTCGACCCCGCCCTACACGGCGTTCATCAAGATTGCCGAGGGCTGTGACAACCACTGCACCTACTGCGTTATCCCGTCGATACGCGGCAAATACCGCAGCCGCGCCATGGAGGATATTTTAAAAGAGGCGGAAAAAATGGCAGCGGAGGGCGTGAAGGAGATCATATTGATAGCCCAGGACACGAGCCGATACGGAATTGATATATACGGCGAGTACCGCCTGCCCAAGCTTTTGAAAAAGCTGTGCGCCATAGACGGGATTGAATGGGTGCGCGTGCACTACTGCTATCCCGAGCTCGTGACCGACGAGCTGATCAACACGGTGGCCTCCGAGCCTAAGATCTGCGATTATTTTGATATACCGATCCAGCACTCAAGCGACAGAATATTAAAGCGCATGGGCAGAAGGACCGACAGGGCGCAGATCACCGCGATGATAAAAAAGATCCGCGAGCGTATTCCCGACGCGGCTCTGCGAACAACGCTGATCGTGGGCTTCCCCGGAGAGACCGAGGAGGATATGGAGGATTTGCTTAAATTTATAGACGAGGCGCGCTTTGACCGCCTTGGCGTGTTTACATATTCCCGCGAGGAGGACACTCCGGCCTATGACATGCCCGATCAGATAGACGAGGAGGAAAAGCGTCGCCGCCTTGAAAGCGTCATGGTGGCGCAGGCGGATATTGACGACGAGCACAACGCGGCCAAGGTCGGCACGATCCAAACCGTGCTGGTCGAGGGGCGAGACGAGATAATAAAGAGCTATTACGGCAGGACCTATGCCGACTCTGTCGATATCGACGGCATGGTGTTCTTTAAGTCAAAGCAAAAGCTTAATCCCGGCGATTTCGCCAAGGTTAAGATAAATGAGGCTGAGGATATGAATTTGTTCGGAACAGCCGTGCGGGAGTAAAGCGTTTGAGGAAACGGAGGGGTAATTATGAGTCTGCCCAATAAGCTGACGATCATCAGAGTGATACTTATTCCGGTGTTTATGGTGCTGTATCTGTGCTGCGGCACGGTCGGACTGTATCTGTCGCTGGCGGTGTTCCTGCTGGCGGCGGCCACCGATTATTTTGACGGGCAGATCGCGCGGCGCACCAAAAGCGTCACCAATTTCGGCAAGCTGATGGACCCCATGGCGGATAAGCTGCTGACAATAAGCGCGCTGATCTGCTTTTTGTCCTCCGACGCGGCTTATATAAGCGCCGGAGTCGTGGTCGTGATAATCGCCCGCGAGCTCATCGTGACCGGCATGCGGATGCTGGCTCTCGAGGAAAACCGCGTGATCGCCGCGAGCTTTTTCGGCAAGCTCAAGACGGTGTCGCAGTTTTTCATGATCATCGCGGTCATAATCAACGAGATACTTGAGATTTACCGTGAGCCGATGTCGGGAGGATTTTGGAACATGATCGTGCTTGTTCTGGTCGTGCTCGCGACCGCGCTCACCGTGCTTTCGGGACTTGATTACCTTATGAAAAACCGGGGTTTGTTAACGTTTAAGTAACAATTGTGTTACATAAATATGACAGCTATTGAAATTTCTCTTAATTTATATTATGTTTTAACCGACAGATAGGAATGAGTGTATGAATATAATTATAGACGCTATGGGCGGCGACAACGCTCCGGCCGAGATAGTCAAGGGCTGCGTTATGGCGGCCGAGGATTTCGGTGAGAAAATAACGCTTGTGGGCCGCGGCGGCCTTATAAAAAGCGAGCTTGAAAGCTGCGGATACAGCGGGGATAAAATAGTTGTCGAAAACGCGGACGAGGTAATCAGCGGCGACGATGAGCCCACCGCGGCGATCCGCAAAAAGAAGAACTCATCCTTGAGAGTGGGGCTTGAGATGCTGCACAAGGATATGGGTGATGTTCTGGTCAGCGCCGGGAACACGGGTGCGCTGATAACCGGCGCGACACTCATTGTCAAGCGTATAAAGGGCGTGCGCCGCGTGGCGCTTGCCCCGCTGATGCCCTGCGAGAACGGCTGCTTCCTGATGGTGGACGGCGGAGCCAACACCGAATGCAGCCCGGCGTTTCTGAAGCAGTTCGCGATCATGGGCTCGATATACATGGAAAAGATCATGAAGATAAGCAGGCCGAGAGTCGCGCTTGTGAATATCGGCTCCGAGGACGAGAAGGGCACCGAGTCGGTTATCGAGGCCGGAAAGCTGCTCAAGGAGACGCCGATCAACTATACCGGCTACATCGAGGGCAGAGACATCCCCTTGGGCCGCGCGGACGTGGTTGTGTGCGACGGATTTACCGGAAACGTGGTGCTCAAATTCATGGAGGGCATGGGAATATTTATCAAAAACGCCCTGAAAAGCCTGCTGTTTGACGGCACTCGCTCAAAAATGGCGGCGCTTATGGTTCGCGATAAGGCGAAGGCCTTATCCAAACAGATGGATTACACCGAATACGGCGGCGCGCCTATATTGGGCTGCGCGAAGCCGGTCATAAAGGCGCACGGAAGCTCGAACGCCAAAGCGTTTTATCATGCGGTCAGGCAGGCGATCGATATGGTGAACAACAACCTCGCGGGCGCGATCGCGGAGAATATAAACAGCTATTAACCTAAATTCAGCATAAAGAAAGGCATAACAAAAATGAGTGAAATATATGCAAAAATTGCCGGCGTCGGCAAATACCTTCCGGAAAAAATTCTGGACAACGCGTATTTCGAGAGCATAGTCGACACAAGCGACGAGTGGATCACAAAGCGGGTCGGCGTTAAAGAGCGGCGCATGAGTGCGCCCGACGAGTTCTCATCCGACCTCGGCGCCAAGGCCGCGGAGGCGGCGCTTAATGACGCTGGCATGACCGCGGAGGAGATTGATCTTATCATTCTGGCCACGGTGTCGCCCGAGATGTATACGCCCTCGGTATCATGCATGATACAGTCAAAGATCGGCGCGTCGCGGGCGGTCGCTTTTGACATAAACGCCGCGTGTTCGGGCTTTATATTCGCGGTTTCGACGGCGAATATGTTTATAAAAAGCGGAGCTTATAAGAACGCACTCGTGATCGGGGCCGACACGCTGACAAAAATCACCGAGTATAAGGACAGGGCGACTTGCGTTCTGTTCGGCGATGGAGCGGGAGCGGCGGTGCTCACGGCGACAAGCGAAAAAACCGGAGTGCTCGGCACGGTTCTGGGCTCCGACGGCTCTCAGGGCAATCTGCTCACCTGCTGCGGCCTCAAGGCGAGCGGCGAGGACATAGAGCGCAGGCCCTTCAGCGAGAACAAGCGCACGATCTGGATGGACGGTCAGGCGGTGTTCAAGTTCGCCGTCAAGACAATGGAGAGCGCGACGATCGAGGTCGCCGAAAAATGCGGCGTCAAGATCGACGATCTGAATCTGATAATCCCGCACCAGGCCAACAAGCGCATAATCGAAGGCGCGAGAAAGCGGCTCAAGCTCGACGGAGACAAGGTGTTCTGCAACGTGGAAAAATACGGCAACATGTCGGCCGCCTGTGTGCCGATAGCGCTGTGCGAGGCTGTCGAGCAGGGCAGAGTGAAGCGCGGCGAGAAGCTGGTTATCGTGGGCTTCGGTGGCGGCCTCACATGGGGCAGCGCGCTGATCGAGCTTTAAGGGAGGAATGAAAATGAACAGAATTTGTGAATTATTAGGGATAAAATATCCGATAATACAAGGCGGAATGGCGTGGGTCGCCACCGCCGAGCTCGCGGCCGCGGTGTCAAACGGCGGCGGTCTGGGCCTTATCGCAGCGGGCGGAGCGCCCGCCGAGGTCGTGCGCGAGCAGATAAAAAAAGCGAGGACCTTGACCGACAAGCCCTTCGGCGTGAACGTTATGTTGATGAACCCCAACGCCGACGAGATAATGCGGATCATTATTGAGGAAAAACCGGCGGTTGTCGCCACGGGAGCGGGAAATCCCGGAAAATACATAGCTGGCCTCAAGGAGGCGGGCATAAAAATAATGCCGGTCATCGCGAGCGTCGCCATGGCAAAGCGCATGGAAAAGGCGGGCGCCGACGCGGTTATCGCCGAGGGCACCGAGGCCGGGGGCCATATAGGTGAGCTCACCACCATGGTGCTGACACCGCAGGTGGTCGACGCGGTTTCTATCCCCGTTATATCCGCGGGCGGCTATGCAGACAGCCGCGGCACAAGAGCCGCGTTCGCGCTGGGCGCGGACGGAATACAGGTGGGAACGAGGTTCATCTGCTCCACCGAATGTCTTGCGCACGAGAACTACAAGAACGCTGTGCTCAAGGCCAAGGACAGGGACGCGGTCGTTACGGGCCGCTCGACCGGAGCGCCGGTCAGGGCGCTCAAGAACAAGCTGACGCGCGAATATGACAGACTTGAAAAGGAAGGCGCGTCGTTTGAGGAGATCGAGGCGCTCGGCGTCGGCGGACTGCGCCGCGCGTTCGAGGAGGGAGACGTTCAGACGGGCTCGCTTATGGCGGGTCAGAGCGCGGCCATGGTCAAGGCGATAGAGCCCTGCGCGGACATTATACAAGATTATTTCAAAGGAGTAGAATTTTAAGCTATGAAAACTGCGTTTTTATTTTCGGGCCAGGGCGCCCAGGCGATAGGAATGGGAAAGGAGCTCTGCGAGAATTTTCCCGCCGCCGACAAGGTGTTTGACGAGGCAAGTGAGGCGCTGGGCTTTGACATAAAGGACATGATCTGGAACGGCGACAGCGAGACGCTGATGATAACCGAGAACACTCAGCCCGCTATCTTAACAATGTCCGCCGCCGCGCTCAAGGTGGCGGAGGAGTTTGGGCTCAAGCCCGACGTTGTCGCGGGTCTCAGCCTCGGCGAGTACACCGCCCATGTCTGCTCGGGCAGCATGAGATTTTCGGACGCGGTGAAGCTGGTCAAAAAGAGAGGCAAGTTCATGCAGGAGGAGGTTCCGGTCGGCGAGGGAGCGATGGCAGCGATAATCGCGCTGACGCCCGACGACATCCGCGAAATCTGCGCAAAGGCCTCCGAAAAGGGAATTTGCGAGCCCGCCAACTTCAACTGTCCCGGTCAGACGACCGTCGCGGGCGAGACCGCGGCCGTTGAGTACGCCTGCGAGCTGGCCAAGGAAAAGGGCGCGAAGCGCGCTCTGATGATGCCGGTTTCCGCGCCTTTCCACTGCAGCATGCTGAGGGGCGCGGGCGAAAAGCTCAAGGCGGAGCTTGAAAACGTTGAGATAGGCGAGATGCGCGTTCCGCTTATAACAAACGTTACGGCGGACTATGTGAAGAGCAAGGATGAAATCAAGGATCTGCTCGTGCGGCAGGTTTCAAGTTCGGTTCTGTTCGAGGAAAGCTTAAGGCGCATGATAGCCGACGGTGTCGACACGTTTATTGAGATCGGCCCGGGCAAGGCGCTCAGCGGATTTGTTAAGAGGATAGACAAGACAAAGACTATACTCAACATCGAGGATATGGCGTCGCTTGAAAAGACCAAGGCGGCTCTCGATATCGAATAGGCGGAGGTAATAAAAATGGAGTTTGAGAATAAAACTGTAATAGTAACGGGCAGCGCCCGCGGAATAGGCAGAGAGATCGCGCTGAAGTTCGGCGCCGAGGGCGCAAGCGTTGTGGTTTTTGACATTGACATCGACGGCCAGGCCGAGATCGCCGACGCGGTATGCGGCGAGATCAGAGCCGCTGGCGGAGAAGCCGAATACTTTCTGGGCGACGTTTCAAAGCCCGCCGACACCGACGCGCTGATAAAATTCGCCAAGGACAAATTCGGCAGCGTTGACGTTATCGTGAACAACGCCGGAATAACCCGCGACAATCTCATCATGCGCATGAGCGAGGCGGATTGGGACGCGGTGCTGACCGTCAACCTGAAGGGCGCGTTCAACGTGATAAAGTCGGCGGCAAGGACGCTCATGAAGCAGCGGGCGGGCGTTATCGTCAACATGGCGTCGGTTTCGGGCGTTATGGGCAACGCGGGCCAGGCGAACTACTCGGCATCAAAGGCGGGTCTTATCGGCCTCACAAAGTCTGTGGCGAAGGAGCTCGCCTCGCGCAATATACGCTGCAACGCAATCGCGCCGGGATTTATCGAGACGCCGATGACGGCCAAGCTGCCCGAGGACATTCAGAAGGCCTATAAGGACTCGATCCCGCTCAAGCGGTTCGGTCAGGTCGAGGATATAGCCAATCTTGCGGTGTTCCTCGCGGGCGACAAGGCGAAATATATAACGGGTCAGGTAATAAATGTTGACGGCGGACTTGTAATGTGATAAACTAACAGAAATAAAATTAAATTAAAAATAAAAAATTTTATAAATAAAAACTGGAGGAAACAAAAATGGATATTTTTGAGAAAGTAAAAGAGATCACGATCGACCAGCTTGGCGCTGATGAAGACGCCGTGACAATGGACGCGTCTTTTATTGACGATCTTGAGGCGGATTCTCTTGACATCGTTGAGCTTATGATGGCTCTTGAGGAAGAGTTTGACATCGAGATCCCCGACGAGGACGCCGAGAAGATCTCGACGGTAAGCGACGCTGTGGATTACATCAAGGAGCATCAGGACTAATACAGTGATCAAAAACCGGCGAACGGCGGATACGCGGGCAATATATCGGCCCGCGCCCGCACTTCGCGTTTGCATCGTATGGGCGGATAATATCCGCCCCCGGATGCGCGTATTTGCGGTCAAATCATACAGAAGCTTGTTTTGCGGACAAAACAAGCCTCTGTATGATTTATCGAAAACATAAAACGTACATTAGGAGGAAGCTTAAAATGAACAGAGTTGTGATAACAGGCGTCGGAGCGATAACCCCGGTGGGTATAGGAACCGAGAACGTCTGGGAGAATATAAAAAACGGAGTTTCGGGCATCGGCAGGATAACAAAATTCGATCCCGAGGCTTTCGCGTGTCAGGTCGGCGCCGAGGTAAAGGATTTTGACGCCGCTGAGTATATTGACAAACGCGAAGCGAAGCGCATGGACCTTTTCGTGCAGTACGCCGTGGCGGCGGCCAAAATCGCCGCCGAGAACGCGAAGCTTGACATGAGCGCCGAGGACAAAAACCGCGTCGGAGTCATGGTGGGCTCGGGCATAGGCGGAATTAACACCTTGTGCGAGCAGCACAAGAGACTGCTTGACAAAGGCCCGGGCAGAGTCTCGCCCTTTATGATACCGATGATGATCTCAAACATGGCGGTCGGCCAGATAGGCATCGCGTTCGGCTGCAAGGGAGTTAACCTCACAACGGTTTCGGCCTGCGCGTCGGGCACCGACGCTGTCGGTCAGGCGATGCTCGCGATCCGCCGCGGTGACGCGGACGTTATGTTCACGGGCGGAGCGGAGGCCACGATCAACGAGCTCGCGCTGGCGGGCTTCTCGTCCATGAAAGCGCTGACGACCCGCAACGACACGCCCGAAAAGGCCTGCTCGCCCTTTGACAAAAAGCGCGACGGCTTTATTATGGGCGAGGGCAGCGGCATAATGATACTCGAGTCTCTGGAACACGCGAAGGCGCGCGGCGCGAACATCATAGCGGAGCTCGCGGGCTACGGTTCCACCAACGACGCGTATCACATCACCGCGCCGGCTCCGGACGGCGAGGGCGGCGCGAGATGCATGGCCGCGGCAGTTAAGGACGCGGGGATCGAGCCCGAACAGGTCGATTATATAAACGCGCACGGCACGTCTACGCCGTATAACGACAAGTTCGAGACAGCGGCGATAAAGACCGTTTTCGGGGACCACGCCTACAAGCTGGCTGTGAGCTCCACAAAGTCAATGACCGGACACATGCTTGGCGCGGCGGGCGGCATTGAGGGAATAATTTCCGCGTGGGCCGTGAGAGACAACTTCCTGCCCCCGACGATCAATCTTGACGATCCGGACCCTGAGTGCGACCTTGACTACGTTCCCAACAAGGGCAGAGAGGCCGAGATCAATTACGCCGTTTCCAACTCGCTTGGCTTCGGCGGTCATAACGCCTCGATAGTTATCAAAAAATACACCGATTAGGAAACAGCGGCGAGGCTTCCCCGGACAGAGGGAAGCCTTTTGTTTTCAAGTGGACCCGCGATAAAATACAAAGGAGCCTGCAATGAAATATAATTATGAATTTAAAAATAAAAAACTGTACCGTCTGGCCACAACACATATCTCATATGCCAACGACAAGCACGTCGAGAGCAACCAAAGGCTTGAGTTCCTCGGCGACAGCGTGCTGTCATTCGTGGTGGCGGATTATATCTATGACCGCCACCGCAATGTGGCGGAGGGCAAACTGACCGAGCTGCGCGCCTCGGCAGTGTGCGAGAAAACACTGGCGATCGCCGCGCGCGAGCTTGAACTGGGCGAGGACCTGCGCTTCGGAAAATCGGAGAGAATGTCGGGCGGAAAATATAAGGACTCAGTGCTTGCGGACACCTACGAGTCGGTGCTCGCGGCGATATATCTCGACGGAGGAATCGAGCCCGCCCGCGAGTTCGTGATGAGCACGATCGGCGGCATGATAGGCGACGTGACGTTTTCGGAGCTTGAGAACGCCAAGTCGGAAATACAGAGCTATTACCAGAAGCGCGATCGCAACCGCGAGGTCGTGACCTATCGGCTCGTCTCAAAATCGGGGCCCGACCACGATCCGTATTTTGAGGTCGAGGCGGTCTATCTCGGCAAGGTGATCGGCAGGGGCGGCGGAAAGAACCGCAAGAGCGCGGAACAGGAGGCGGCGAAACATGCCCTTGAAAAAACAAAGAAAAAGAAAGTATAACATACCGCTTTTTATTCCCCACGAGGGCTGCGGCCACGACTGCGTGTTCTGCAACCAGCGCAAAATAACGGGCTTTCAGACCTCCGTGACGCCGGAGAAGGCCAAAGAGGAAATCGCCGAATACTTATCAACGATCAAAAATCCCGACTGCGATATAGAGATCGCGTATTTCGGCGGCAGCTTCACCGGCCTTGACCTTGAGCTGCAGCGCCGCTTTTTCGAGGCCGCCGCGTCGTTTAAGGATGAGAGGATAAGCGGCATAAGGCTTTCGACCCGCCCCGATTACATAAACGAGCGTGTGCTTTCGCAATGCGCCGAGTTCGGCGTCAGAACGATAGAGCTCGGCGTCCAGTCGGCGAGCGACAGGGTGCTTGAGCTGAACCGTCGCGGACACACCTTCGCGCGGGTGGAAGAGGCGGCGGAGATGATAAAGTCATTCGGCATCGACCTTGGCCTTCAGATGATGATCGGAATGTACGGCTCAAGCCGTGAGGACGACATCGCGACATGCGAAAAAATAATCGGGCTTGAGCCCGTCTGCGCCAGAATATACCCCACTCTCGTGCTTAAGGACACACGCCTCGCGGAGCTTTACCAAGCGGGCGCGTACGCGCCTCTCGGCCTTGATGAGGCGGTGGAGCTTTCGGAGATCATTTTGAGCAAATTCAGGGCGCGTGGGATCGACGTTATACGCGTCGGCCTCTATCCGGGCGAGGACCTGCGGAGCGAGGGCAATATTGTGGCCGGGCCGTTTCACCCCGCCTTCGGCGAACTGGTGGAAAACCGGATATACCGAAACAGGATCGAGGCCGACATAATAAGCCGCGGCCTCAAAGACTGTGACTACGAGATCGGGGCGCCGCCCTCGGAAACATCAAAAATAATAGGCCAGAAAGGCTCGAACCGCGAGTATTTTAAGGAGAAATACGGAGTCAGATTATGCTTGAAAAGGATATGAAAGATGATTTTTTCTGGTACCTCGATATGAGCCACGAAAAGATCAGAGTTATGGAAGAGATCGTCATAGGCAAATCGCGCGCCGACGTGGCGGCGGTGCTGCCCGACAGGCTCGTCGGATACGAGCTCAAGAGCAACGGCGACAGCTACGCGAGGCTCCCGTCGCAGACAAAGTCATACGACAAATATTTTGACTGTAACTACCTTGTTGTGGGCGAGACCCACTCAAAGCACGCCGCCGAGCATGTGCCGCCGTACTGGGGGATAATCGTAATTCCCGATGTGGGCAATGAAATAACGGTCCTGCGCGAAGCCGGGCCGAACCCCAATGTCAAAATGCGGTGGCAGCTTTCGCTGCTCTGGAGAAGCGAGCTGATGAGCATAAGGCTCAGGCACGGCCTTCACAAATACGCGGACAAAAGCAAGCTGTTCTGCATAAAATATATGATTGAAAAGCTCGACGCCGACACCCTGCGCCGCGAGCTGTGCAATGAGCTTTTTGAGCGGGATTATGACAAATTTATTTAAAAATATCTTGTAAAATTTGTGAATATGTGTTAAAATAAGAACTGTAATTTCGATTAAAATTCAGGAGGTCGGTTATGGGAAGTGTTTTGATGTACGTTTGGCTTTTGGTGGGCTTTGTGCTGCTTATCAAGGGCGCGGATCTTTTTGTTGACGGCTCGTCGTCGATCGCGAGGCTGCTCAAGGTGCCGAGTATTGTCGTGGGTCTGACGATCGTGGCAATGGGCACCAGCGCGCCCGAGATGGCGGTGTCGGTTTCCGCGGCGATCAAGGGCAGCAACGACATTGTTATCAGCAACGTTCTCGGTTCGAACATGTTTAATCTTCTGGTTGTCGCCGGCGGCTGCGCTGTTATCAAAAATCTGCCGATCTCAAAAGACCTTAAAAGGCGTGACTTTCCGTTTTCGATAATTGTCGCGCTGGTTTTGCTGCTGTTTTGCGCAGACGGCCTGTTCATCGGCGGCGGATTAAAAATAGGCAGGATCGAGGGCATTGTTATGTTCGCGCTGCTTATCGCGTATCTGGTATATCTGGTGTTCGCTGCGATAAAAAACAGGACCGAGGCGGGCGAGGAAATTAAAGTTATGTCGCCGCTGAAGAGCGTTATCTTCACGCTCATCGGAATTGCCGGAATAGCGTTCGGCGGCGATATGGTCGTTGACGCGGCGACCGATATTGCCAAAACGTTCGGCCTCAGCGACGTTATAATCGGTCTGACGATTTTGGCGGTCGGCACGTCCCTGCCCGAGCTCGTGACCTCGCTGGTCGCAACGCGCAAGGGCGAGAACGATCTGGCGATGGGCAACGTTATCGGATCGAACATTTTCAATATTCTCGGCGTCGCGGGCCTTTCGGGAGCGATAAGCCCCTATTCGGTCGGACACCTTTCGATAATCGACCTGTGTCTGTTTATCGCGGTCAGCGTGATTATATACATAATCGTTCGCATGCGGAACAAGATCGAGCGTCTGCCGGGTATAGCGATGGTGCTTATGTACGCGGCATATATGGTCTACGCGGTAATGAGAGAAATAATGTAAAATTATACATAAAGCGAGGTTTTGTATATGAGCAGGAGAACTTTTTATATAATAGCCGCAATATGGTTCATATTGGTTATTATTGCCGTGGCCGCGAGCTTTTTGCCGGTGGTTGACCAGGCGACGCAGGCCGAGGTGCGCAAGTACCTCGTGTTTGTTGTGATTATCGGGGCGTTATGCCTGATGCTTATCAGAAAACGGGTAAAATAAAAAAATAATACGAAAGAGGGATAAATATGAAACTCAGAAAAATGACGGCTGTTATTTGGCTTGTTATTTTGTGCGTGGCGCTTTCGTCGATATGCGTTCCGACGTTCGCGGCGGAAGGCGACGCTGCTGTTTACTACACATCAGAGCCGACGGTCTCGGGAAACACCGTCTCGGCAAAGGTCATGAACACAAGCGGCTCCGACGTTATGTTTATTGCGGCGGCATACAGCGGCGACGCTCTTACCGATGCCGCGGTCAAAACAGTGCCGAGCGGCGGCGAAACGGCTGTTTCCGCGACATTAAACGGCGCGTCAAGCGGCGTTAAATGCTATCTCTGGTCGGATAATTCGATCGCGCCCCATGGCGAGCCCGTCGCGGCTGCGCCTGACAAGCTTCCCGCTTTCCCCGGAGCCGAAGGCGGCGGAATGTGGACAACGGGTGCCAGAGGCGGCAGCCCGGAGGTTTACCATGTATACAAGCTGACCGACGACGGCAGCTACGGAACTCTGCGCGACGCGGTGTCGCAGCCGAACAGAATAATCGTGTTCGACGTCGCGGGAAACATTGAGCTTTCCGACACGCTGACGATCAAGGCCGATAATTTGACAATACTCGGCCAGACGGCTCCCGGAATGGGCGTGTGCGTGAAAAACTGCAACACCGACATCACCGGAAACAACGTCATTCTGCGCTACATGAGGTTCAGAATGGGCGATGAAAAGACGATGGAGGAGGACACTATCGGAAGCCGCGGCAGGCATAATATAATCGTTGATCACTGCTCGTTCAGCTGGAGCGTTGACGAGTGCGCTTCGTTCTATGAAGTAACCGACTTTACCATGCAGTGGTGCATAGTCGCGGAAAGCCTCAAGCACTCTGTTCACGCCAAGGAAGCTCATGGCTACGCGGGAATTTGGGGCGGCACAAACGCCAGCTTCCACCACAACCTGCTTGCGCATCACGACAGCAGGAACCCGAGGATCGCCGAGGGCCCGTTTGTCGGACAAGCGGATTATGACATGAGCGCGCAGACCAGTCTGACCGATCTTCGCAACAACGTAATCTACAACTGGGGCGGCAACTCCGCCTACGGCGGACAGGGCGCCGCGGCTGCGAATATAATCAACAGCTATTATAAATACGGCCCGTCAACGTCAAATCGCGTGAGAAGCAGGATATTCCAGACCACATCCTCGGGCAACGACATAACGTCGCCGTGGAGCACGGATATTTATGTTGACGGAAACTATGTTGACGGAAACGCCGAAGTCACCGCCGACAACTCAAAGGGAGTTGACGAGGACAGCTCGGCATCCAAAAAATATATCTGGACAAAAAATAACATAACCGACGAGGCGAAGGCGGTTCACTTTAAATATGAAAACGATTATCCCATCACGACCCAGACTGCCGAGGAAGCCTATCAGTCGGTGCTTGAGAGCGCGGGCGCGAGCATCGCGCGCGATTCCGCGGATCAGCGTGTCATAGACGACACCAAGAACCGCACGGGTGTAAAGCTTGATAAGAAATACGACGACAACGGCGTTACAAAGACCGACACGACCTACGGCATAATCAGCTCGCCCTCCGACGTTGGCGGATATCCGGAACTCACCGGAACCAAATCCAAGGACAGCGACGGCGACGGAATGCCCAACGAGTGGGAGGACAAAAACGGTCTTGACAAGAACAACGCGGACGACGGCCTCGCGTTATCGGCAAGCGGCTATACCAATCTGGAGGTATATGCCAACGCTCTGGCCGACAAGAGCTACACCCCCGACCCCGCATATGATCCGGACGCGAAGGATTTTGACCCGTCCGTAAACGAGCCCGAGCCATCAACAGGCCCCTCAAGTCAGCCGACTCTTGAGCTTGTCAATGAGTGGAAAGCGGCGAGCGGCGATGAGAACAAGGCGGCGGGCACCGAATTTATGCCCGGTCTTGTGGGTATGACGCAGCTCGAGAGAGCGATGACCGACGAGAAAGAGTACTCCGACGGCTTTAAGCACAACTTTGCGATAACCTGCAAAAACACAAACGGCGGCTGGGCCGACGGCGCCGCCACCGGCTGCGCGATGAAATATACCGCGCCCGAGAGCGGACGGTTCACGATCTACGCCTACGGCGTTTCGGTTAAAGATCCGCCCACGATGTTCTACGCGGTTCCCGAAGGTGCTGCCGATCCCGCCGCGGAGAATATCTACAATAATCCGATCGATGAGGCCAACAAGAAAGTGCTTTGTCAAGTCGACGTCGAGGCCGGCAAGAGCTATTACTTCTATATAGCGGGCGGTTCCAAGACAAGGTTTATGGGAGCCAAGCTCGAAAGATATGTGACTCCCGCAGAGCCGCAGTATGAGATTGCTTCCGAGTGGAAAGCAGCGAGCGGCGACGAGAACAAGGCGGCGAGCACCGAGTTTATGCCCGGCCTTGTGGGAATGACGCAGCTCGAGAGAGCTATGACCGACGAGAAAGAGTATCCCGACGGTTTTAAGCACAACTTCGCGATAACCTGCAAAAACACAAACGGCGGCTGGGCCGACGGAAAGGCCACCGGCTGCGCGATGAAATACACCGCGCCCGAGAGCGGACGGTTCACGATATACGCCTACGGTGTTTCGGTAAAAGATCCGCCCACGATGTTCTATGCTGTTCCCGAGGGCGCGGCCGATCCCGCCGCCGAGAATATTTACAGCAATCCGATCGACGAGGCAAACAAGAAAGTGCTTTGTCAGATCAACGTCGAGGCCGGCAAGAGCTATTACTTCTATATAGCGGGCGGCTCCAAGACGAGGTTTATGGGCGCCAAGCTCGAAAGACCCAAAAATTAAATAACGCTGAAAATCCCGATCCGGAAAAATCCGGGTCGGGATTTTTTTGTTTAAAAAATATATTTTTTTAATTATCGTACCGATTGCGACAAATTTTTCCATATCGCTTTATTATAATATTTTTGTAAAACAAAAGAAAATTTTGGTTACGGAGGTATTTTTATGAATAATACGGAGCTTATGGCGATGGAATATTTGCCGGAGCCGAATAACGGGAAAAGGGACAAAAGCCGCCTAAGGCTGAAACTTCGGGACATTCCGCTGCGAATGCTCGGTTTTTTGCTCGCGGGGGCCATGCCGATAAGCGGGCTGGCGCCGTTCGGCTTGTCGTTCCTTACGATCGACCGCAAATTTTCGCTCGGAAGCGTGTTGAATTTGCTTTTTGTTTCCGCGGGCTATCTTGTTCTGTTTGATTTCCCCGAGGCCTTCGCCTACATATCCGCCTGCCTGATTTTTGAGACGGCTCTTTTTGTGGTCGAGCGCGGCGAAACGCCATCCTTCGTTTTTATAGCCGCGGCGGCGGGCGTTTCGATGTTTCTGTGCGAGACCGCGGCCCTGCTTTTGAGTGGGTTCACCGTGGCGGGGCTCATTCTCGCGCTTTGCGACACGCTGCTTATGGTCGTGGGCGCGCTGGTGTTTGACCGCTGCCGAGTGGTTCTGCTTGAAAACAAATTTTTGAGCAGGGGCCTGCTGGTCGATGAGAAAATAAGCCTGTGCGTTACCGCGGGAATAATTCTGCTGAGCACCCGATATATGACCGTTTTCGGCCTGTTTAACCTTTCCAATTTTCTCGCGTTCCTGATGATTGGAATTGTGACGCTGACCGGCAAGAGCGTGACGAGGGGCGCGGTTTGCGGAACGGCGGCGGGAATAATTCTGGGGCTCGGCGGGAATTTTCCGGATTACGCCGCCTATCTCACGATCGGCGGACTGCTGATAGGGGTCGCCGCCAAGCTCGGCAAAAAGGCGGCGTGCGCGGCCGCGGCCCTGTTCGGCTTCGCGGCGATGCTTTATCTGGGAATACCCGAGGGTTACGCGCACCTGCCTAATATTTATGAGATAATCGCGGCGGCTGCCGCGCTGTATTTCGTGCCGAGATCGGCCATAGTCGCGGCTGACAAGATAATAGATTTCGACATCGGCGGCGAGGATGAGATCGGGCGTTTCCGCCGCTATGTTGACGAGAAGCTGGGCGGGATAGCGGACTCGTTTGACGATATCTCGGAAATTCTTTCCGAAACGTCGGAGGGCCGCGGCGCGGCCGATATGACCGAGATCTCGCTGCTGTTTGACACCGCCGCCGACCGCGTCTGCAAAAACTGTGAAAGATCGAGATACTGCTGGGAAAAGGATTTTAATGCCACCTACGCGGCAATGTTCAAGTTCCTTGAGATAATGGAGCGCAAGGGAGTTTTGCAGCGCTCGGATGTGCCGAAGGCGTTTTCGGACAAGTGCGTGCATTTGCTGCCGCTGATAACCGAGATAAACCGTCTGTTTGAGATATACAAGATAAACACCACATGGAAAAACAAGCTTGAGGAGAGCCGCGAGCTGACCTCGCAGCAGTTTAAAGGGATTTCCGAAATAATAAAAAACGCCGCAGAGGAAATATGCGGCGGGAACACGCTTGACATCGAGGCCGCGGACGAGCTCAAGGCGCGGCTCTGCGACGCGGGGATAAAGGCAGAGCGCGTGGAGGTTATCTGTGACAAAAACCGTAAATACACGATCGAGGCGCATGTCAGCGACTGCAATGATTACAGCGTGTGCCGCAAAAAAATAAAAGACGAGATAAAAAACACACTTGGCATAAGCGTCTCCACGCCCTTCGGCGTCTGCGAGGCCAAAAACGGCGGCAAATGCAAAATCCGTTTCTGCCAGCTCGAGAGCTTTGAGCCGAATGTGGGAATAGCGTCGCGGTCGGGAAGCGCGGAAAGCGGGGACAAGCATTACACCGACTATTTAAGCGGCGGCAAGCTCGCCGTTACGATAAGCGACGGAATGGGCACGGGACGCAGGGCTTCGCTTGAGAGTGGAACTATCGTAAGCCTTTTAAGCAGTTTTCTTGACGCGGGTTTTGACAAAAAGATCGCGGTGAAGCTCGTGAACTCGATCATGGTAATGAAATCGGCGCGGGACGTTTTCGCCACGATCGACATGTGCATAATCGATCTTTACACCGGCCAGATCGAGTTTATAAAAAACGGCGCGGAGCCGAGCTTCATAAAGTACGGCGCCTACACCGAAACGATCCGCGCCGCCTCTCTGCCGATAGGGATAGTGCCGATCGGGGACATTGAGGCCTTCGCGAGGACTCTTGAAAACGGCTCGCTCGTGGTTATGACCAGCGACGGAGTGACGTCGCCGCCCGAGGACCCGTGGATCAAGGAGCTTGTGGAGCGCGTTGACATAGAGGTCCCGCCCAAAGAACTCGCCAAGATCATTCTGGACGAGGCTGTGCGGCGGAACAAGGAAAACAATATCGAGGATGATGACATGACGGTGATCTGCGTCCGCCTTGAGCCCGGCGGAGACGCGGCGGCTTAGGTCAGCCCGCTCCAGAGCCCCGTCTTGAGCGACAAAATCAGGCGCGACACGCGCTTTACGTCGAGGCTGTCCAGAATTTCGGAAGAATAAAGATACTCGCCGCGGTCAAAGACGACGGGAATGTTTTCGGGATCAATTCCGTTCGTGCGGGCGAAGCTTTCGGCGCTCTCTGCAGCCGCGGCGTATTCGGGAAAGGTCTTCTCAACCGCCCTTAATGCCGCGGCAGCGTAGGCGCTCTGCTCTGCGGCGGCGCGGGCGCTGTAGGTATAAGGCGTGGTGAACGAGCCGTCCGTCCGCAGGCAGCACATAAGCGCTCTGACGGCGGCCTCGGCCAGCTCCCGCGCCCGCGCGAAGGTCATGGACTTCGGGTCCGAAAGACCGCCGCCGAGCCTCGGCCTTCCCGCCTCGGAGCCGCCAGCGAGTGAGATCCGCGCGGCTCTTATGTCGCCTTCGGAAAAGCTTATAACGCAGCGGTTCTCGGGGCACAGCACTCCGGTCTCTGCGGCGAGCCTCGCCGCCTGCTTTTTGAGCCTGATTACCGACTCGGGCGCGAGGGTGTTCTGGCGGATATATTTATACATTTCATTTATGGTGCGGCAGGCGAAGGCGTGAGCGGCCCCGGGTGAGCCGATCTGCGTTATTTTGTCTATCGGAACCTCGGTCTCCGCGCCGCCGTGTTCCAAATAGAATTTTTCGGGATATGAGATCTGCGAGCCCAAAGTGACGGTTATCGGCTCGTCCTTTTTGAGCCCGTCAAGCTCGCGCGGCACCATGTAATAGGTTCCGTGGGAATATTCTCTTATGCTTATGTGCCCGAACAGGCCGCGGCTCAGCCTCGGGCGCAGCGCGTAAAGGCAGTATACTCCGCCCGTCTGGCATTTATATATATAGCCGCTGCTGTCCGCGTCGGGAACCGCGGTGATCCTCTCGGCCCTGCCGCGGATCGGGATATTTAAAAAATACGCGCCCGCGCCGTCATATTCCATGACCGCCGCCGAGAAAACGGTGACGGTCAGAATATTTCCGACCGCGGGAACGTCGAAAAGCTCAAGGCTGTATTCCGTTTCGCTTGTTTGGCGCAGAGAGGCGGCGGTCTTTCCGGGTACCTCGGTGATAGCCCCGCCGACGGTCAGCCGTCCGTTTCCGAGCTCAAAGCCCGAGACCGCCGCGCTTTTCGGCAGGCTGAATTTCAGGCGTTGAGAAAAAGGCTTCCCGGGGGAAACCTCAAACTCAAATCTGTGACGGAGGGCGATAAGCGGGCCGAACAGCGGCTCGGCGCAGACCTCCGTGTTTTCCGTCTTAAACAAGCGCTCCGCGCCGCCGCTATTCATCAAGAAACAGCTCCTTTGTGTAGGGCAGCGTCAATATCCAGTCGCAGTATTCGTGCCACTCGCTCAGCTTGTGGTTCCTGCGCGCATAGTACATATTGATCAGATTTTCATAGTTCATGGTCACGGTGCGCTTCTGGTTGTATGACGAGGGCAGGAGCTGTATAATATCGTCCCAGTCCGCCTTGCCCTTTGTCTCAACATAGTGGAGGCGCTTGAGCTCCAAAAATTCCATATACGCCGTGAAGGCTTCCATCGCGCTTTTGCTCAGCTTCTCGCATGAAAAGTCGGTCGCCTCAAACGGCTTGGCGTGAATTTTGTGCATAGTGCTGGTCGAGTTCGCCACGGTGCCCACCTTGTAGGTGTCAAATTCTTTCCACCAGTAAAGAGGAGCGGTGATGTCCACGCTCACCATGATCTGGCGTATGAATTTGCGGTCGTCGCTGCCTGCCCTGCACAGCCGCTTCGCGAGGTCAAGATCGTTGGGGCCTAAGATGTAGCGGCCATTTTCGTCATATTTGCTGTCTATCCTCGCCCAGCTGTTCATGGGGTTCCGTGCGCCGCGTATGGCGCCCTCAAAATTCATAACTTTTGTTTTCTCGATTAAAATCATAGTTAAGCCTCCTATAAAATATGGTTGAGCTTTTTCTAAATATCCAGATTTATGACCGAGGTTCCGTGCTCCTCGATAAACTGCCGTCTCGGCTCGACCTTGTCGCCCATGAGAATGGTGAAGGTCTCGTCCGCCTGACGGGCGTCGTCGAGATCAACGCGGAGCATTATGCGCGTCTCGGGGTTCATGGTGGTCTCCCAAAGCTGCTCGGGGTTCATCTCGCCGAGACCCTTGTAGCGCTGTACCGTGGGCGCTCTGCCCTCGCTCATCTCGCTCAGAATGTCCTGAAGCTCCTGATCGCTGTACGCGTATCTGTCGGTTTTGCCCTTTGAGATCTTGAACAGGGGCGGCTGAGCGATATAGACATGGCCGTCCTCAATGAGCGGGCGCATGTATCTGAAAAAGAAGGTCAGCAGCAGCGTCCTGATGTGCGCTCCGTCAACGTCGGCATCGGCCATGATAACGACCTTGCCGTACCTGAGTTTGTTTAAGTCAAACTCATCGCCTATGCCCGCACCCAGAGCCGTTATGACGGGCGTCAGCTTGTCGTTGCCGTATATCTTGTCGATCCTCGCCTTTTCAACGTTGAGCATCTTGCCCCAGAGCGGGAGGATGGCTTGGAACCGTCTGTCCCTGCCCTGCTTGGCGGAGCCGCCCGCCGAGTCTCCCTCGACGATATATATTTCGGTGTAGGTGTTGTCGCGGTCAGAGCAGTCGGCCAGCTTTCCGGGCAGCGAGCTGCTTTCGAGCGCCGACTTGCGGCGCGTGTTTTCTCTCGCGCGCTTGGCTGCCTCCCTCGCGCGGGAGGCTGTCATGGCTTTGTCCACAACGATCTTCGCGACCGAGGGGTTCTCGTCCAGAAACTCGGTCAGTTTCTCGTTTATCATCTTCTCGACAACGTTTCTGATCTCGCTGTTGCCGAGCTTGGTCTTGGTCTGGCCCTCGAACTGCGCCTCCGTGACCTTGACGCTTATCACGCACGACAGGCCTTCGCGGGTGTCCTCGCCCTTTAGGTTGGCGTCGCTCTCCTTGAGCATGCCCGTCCGTCTCGCGTAGTCGTTTATGACCTTGGTGAGCGCCGACTTGAAGCCCGTCTCGTGGGTTCCGCCCTCGGTGGTGTTGATGTTGTTCGCGAAGCTCACGATCATCTCGCTGTATCCGTCGTTATACTGCATGGCAACCTCCGCCTCGCAGGTCTCGCGCACGGCGTTGACGTAGATAACTTCCTGGTGCAGCGGCTCCTTGTTGCGGTTCAAAAATTCCACGAACTCGCGAATTCCGCCGTCATAGCGCAGCTTGATCTCTTTTTTATCCTCGGGCGCGTCCTCACGCTTGTCGCGGAGGATTATCGTTATGCCCGCGTTGAGAAACGCCTGCTCTCTGAGCCTTCTGCGCAGAATGTCATAATCATATACCAAATCCTCAAAAACCTCGCTGTCGGGCTTAAAATGGACCTTGGTTCCGGTCTCGGTCGTGTCGCCGATGACCTTGAGCTTTCCGCAGCTCACGCCGCGCTCGTATTTCTGATAGTGGACGTGCTCGCCGTCTCTTATCCAAACCTCGAGATATTCCGAAAGCGCGTTAACGACCGAGGCGCCCACGCCGTGGAGGCCGCCCGATACCTTATATCCGCCGCCGCCGAATTTTCCGCCCGCGTGGAGCTGGGTGAAGACCACCTCGACCGCGGGAATTCCCATTTTGGGGTGAATTCCCGTGGGTATGCCGCGGCCGTTGTCGATGACGGTGATCGAGTTGTCGGGCTCGATCTCAACCAAGATCTCGGTGCAAAAGCCCGCTAATGCCTCGTCGATCGAGTTGTCCACGATCTCGTATACAAGATGGTGAAGGCCTCTTGAGGTGGTGGAGCCGATATACATTCCCGGCCTTTTCCTCACCGCCTCGAGCCCTTCGAGCACCTGTATCTGATTTTCGTCATAGGTTTCATCTATGGGTACGCTTGTGATGTGTTGTTCTTCCTGCATAATCATCTTGCCTTTCTGCCCATTTTGCTTTGTATGTAATCGCCGCGCGCCCGGGCCGGGCCGGCGGAATATGTCGTGTTTCAGCCGAAAAATCCGGCGTCGATCAGGGAATAGTCCGAAAAGTCCTTGAGCCTTTTCGCTCTTCCCGCCAAAGCCTTTGAGGAAATGTTTGTTATATAAACTTTAAAATCGCCGCCGCTTCCGCACAGCACGACCGACTTGGGCACGTCCTCGGCGACGGTGATCACCGCGCCCCGTTCCTCTGCCTGCCGCAGGAACCCGCGCGATCTCGCCGAAACGGTAAGGTTGTCCATATCGAGTATGGCGACGATGTCGTCTGTGTCCACAGTGGTATTTTTGCCCAAATGGAGATACATAAACAAATCCCTCTCTGTCGCTCGCTTACGGCTGCCGCTCGGCGCGGCCTCCGCTCACGTATATTTTGTTGATCTCGCCGCCGCTGTCGATAGTCTCGGAAAATTCCTCAAGGTCGGTGCAGGTGATGATGATCTGCATATCGTCAATGCATTTCATGACAAATCTGCGGCGGTTCCTGTCAAGCTCGCTCAAAATGTCGTCCAGCAGCAGCACCGGCGTTTCGGAGATCTCGTCCCTTATCAGGCGCACCTCGGCCAGCTTCTGCACGAGCACGATGGTTTTTTGCTGCCCCTGCGAGGCGAACGAGCGCGCGTCTTTGCCGTTTATCTCAAAGGCAATGTCCTCGCGGTGCGGGCTGATTATCGTCTCGCCGCTGTCAAGCTCCCGCGGCTCGGCGGCCTTGATTTTTTCGCGCAGCTTTTCGCCGAGCTCGTCGGGTGTCATATCGTTTTTGGCGTCGATCCTGCCGATGCAGGACATGTAGCGGTATTTAAGCTCCTCGCGGCCTCCCGAGATCTCGCTCTGGATCTCCGCCGCCAGCTTTTCGACGCGGCGGATAAACCCGATCCTGTAACCGATGATCTCGGCCGAGTACGCGATAAGCTTTTCGTTCATTATCTCAAGCAGAGAGCGGTTGGGCTCCGACATGCGGAGCAGCGCGTTTTTGCTTTCCACCACCCGTCTCAGATTGCTGAGAGCCGAGAAATAGTTGGGGCGGAGCTGGCTTATCAGCATGTCAAAATTGCGCCGCCTGCCGCGCGGGCCTTCCTTCACGAGCCCCATAAGCTCGGGGCCGAAATAGACCACATTGAACTTGCCCAGAAGCTCGCTGTTTTTCCTCACCGGAATGTCGTTATAGGTTATCGACTTGCGCTTGTTTCTGCCGAGCTCGATCTCAAATCTGCTCTCGCGGTCATAGGCCGCGTAGTCAAGAGCGATCTTCGCCTCCGCGCAGCCGTGGCGGATAAGCTCTGCGTCCTTGGCCGTCCGGTTGGAGCGGCCGAGCGAGAACATGTGCACGGCCTCGAGCAGGTTGGTCTTGCCCTGGGCGTTGTCGCCGTGTATCACGTTGATCTTTGGCCCGAACTCGATTTCCTGCTCCTCGTAGTTGCGGAAGTTTTCAAGCCGGAGTTTGTCTGCCCTCATGACCGGCTTAGTATGAGCTTCTCAGCCTGATGGGCAGGATCATGTACATATAGTCATTGCCCTCTTTGGGAGTGATGATAAGCGGGTTAACGCTTTTGTTGAACCTCATCACGATCTCATCGTCGGGAACGACGTTGAAAACGTCCTGAAGATAGCGGTTGTAAAATCCTATCTCAAGCATGGCGTCGGGCGGCGTGTCGACCGATATGTTGTCGTCAACCGAGCCCGCCGACGTGCTGCACGAGACGTTGATATTGCCGTCGGTTATTGTGAATTTTATGGGGCCCTTGATAACGTCGTTGATGATAATAAGCGACGCGCGCCTTACCGAGTCGGCTATCATGGCGGTCGAGCACTCAAGCTCCAGATCAAACGATGTGGGGATTATCCTCTCATAGTTGGTGTAAGACCCCTCGATCAGACGGGTCACGAGACGGCAGCTGTCGATCGTGAACACCGCGTGGCCGGGCGCCGCGACGATCTTGACGTCGCCGTCATAGTCGCCGATTATCCTCGCGAGCTCCGTCAGTGATTTTTCGGGGATTATCATTTCCTTCGGCTCATATTCGCCCTCAAGCTCGACAATGCGGCGCGCGATCCTGTATCCGTCAAGAGCGACCATTGAAAGACCATGCTCCGCGATTTTGAGCTGAACGCCCATTCTCGTGGGGTCGTTGTCGGTCTTGGCCGCGGCGAAGGCCGTGGTCTCGATCATGTTTTTAAGCACCGCCGCCGGGAGCGATGCGGAATATTCCTCGTCAACATGGGGAAGATCGGGAAAGTCGTCTGACGGGATCCCGGGGATTTCAATCTTGGCGTTGCCCGATTTGATGAGCGTAAGGTTGTTGCTGTCGGTCTCGACCGAAACCGAAACGTCGCCCGACGCCGCGATGATCCTCGCGAGCAGCTTGGCGTTGAGCACGACCTCGCCCGCCTCGCGGACGTCCGCGTCAATAACCGATTCGATAGCGATTTCAAGGTCGTTTCCGATAACCGTCAGCCGTCCGCCGTCCTCGGCTTTTAAGTAAATTCCTTCAAGGACGGGCATGCTGGAACGAGCCGCGACCGCCCTTGAGGCGTCGGTAACAACCGCGTTTAAAGCGTCTCTGCCGCATATAAATTTCATAGCTTTTTTCCTTTCGATTTTAAAGATTAAGCGTTTAATTCACACTATAATAATTATAACATAACGAAATTTCCAAATCAACAGTTTTTTGAAATTTCCGCAACTTTTTTAAAGCCTTAAAAGTGCCGAAAATACGTTGTTTTTTAAGATTTTTTTATACAAATTGCCCCCGCGTTTTAAGGGGCCGCGCGGGGCCCGCGAATTCAAATCAGAGACGCGGTTCTCGGGCCGCGGGATCGGGGAATTTTTTAAAAAATATGTTGACGTATGAAAAATTAATGGTATAATAATAAAAGAAAATTTTGGAGGTGCAAATATGAAATACAGTGATATTGTTGTAACCGACGCGGTAAAATATGTCGGCGTTCAGGACTATGATCTTGATCTGTTCGAGGGCCAGTACATCATCCCAAACGGCGTCGCTTATAATTCCTATGTTATTATGGACGAAAAAACAGCGGTCATGGACACGGTCGACATCCGCGCCTGTGATGAGTGGCTCAAAAACCTTGACGAGGTGCTCGGCGGCAAAGCGCCCGACTATCTCGTGGTCCAGCACATGGAGCCCGACCACTCGGCGAGCATCAAGGCGGCCGCCGAGAAATACCCCGGCATGAAGATCGTCGGCAACGCCAGAACCTTTGTGATGATCAATCAGTTCTTTGATATTGATTTAAGCGGCAGAACGGTTGAGGTCAAGGAGGGCGACACGCTCCCGCTTGGCTCGCATACGCTGACGTTCGTTATGGCGCCCATGGTTCACTGGCCCGAGGTCATGGTGAGCTATGAGAGCAGCGAGAAGATCCTGTTCGCCGCCGACGGCTTCGGAAAATTCGGCGCGCTTGACACCGACGAGGATTGGGACTGCGAGGCCCGCCGCTATTACTTTAACATTGTCGGAAAATACGGCGCGCAGGTCCAGGCTCTGCTTAAAAAGGCCGCGGCGCTTGATATTAAGATCATTTGCCCGCTTCACGGCCCGATCCTTAAAGAGGACCTCGGCCACTATATCGGCCTCTATGACACATGGAGCAAATATGAGCCCGAGAGCCGCGGCGTGTTTATCGCCTACGCTTCGATCTACGGCAACACCAAAAAGGCCGCCGAAAAGCTGGCCGAGCTGCTGCGCGAGAAGGGCGCGGAAAAGGTTTCGATCGCCGATCTGGCGCGCGACGACTGGGCCGAGTGCGTCGAGGACGCGTTCCGCTATGACCGTTTGGTTATCGCGTCGCCCACATATGACGGCGGAATATTCACTCCCGCCGAGGAATTTATCGGCCACCTTACCGCCAAGACCTACAGAAACAGAAAGGTCGGCATAATCGAGAACGGCACATGGGCGCCGTCCGCGGGCAAAAAGATCAAAGAGGCAATGGAAAAGCTGAGCGGCATCGAGATTATCGAGCCGATCGTCACCGTTAAATCCTCAATGAAGCCCGAGACGGTCGAGGCGCTGAACGCTCTCGCCGACGCGCTGGTAAAATAAAAGATTAAAATAACTAACAAGGCGCGCCCCTCGGCGCGCCTTTATGCTGCGTTATTTGCTTACCGTAATTTCAAATTGATCGCTTCCGTGATCGACATAATCCACAGTATAGCCAAGCTTTTCCATTTCGCGGATTTTTACAAAATAAGTGTCGTCATAAAGAACCCCGTCCATGGCTATGATTTTTCCGTCACGTTTGATCCCCGCTGTTCCTGTGTTTTCGTCCCACACAACGGTTTCGCCGAAAAACTCAGCCGTTCCGCGCAGCGGGACATAAAAGCTGCCGTTTTCGTCGGTAACATATTCAATATGATAATCACGATCAAATCCTAAATAAGGCTGTTCGCTTCCGTCTTCGCGTATGATGGAAACAGTTATGTTTTTTACGAGAGACACACTGAAATTTTTTCCGCATATCATTGTGTCCGTCATAGTCACATACCTCGGTCTTGGATTCATAAAACTAAGCGAAACCGGAGGATCTAATTTGTCATACGCCTCATGTGTTTTTTGCATAAATTCCGAAAAATCCGCCACGCCTTCGGGAATTGTAATCGGCACATCTGTCGTGGAAATATTTTCTTCAAAATAATCCTGATTGACAGTTGTTCCGTAATAAGTTGAGGAACTGAAAATATTTTTATAACCCTCTGTTGTCGCGTCGGTTGTCACTTTTTCGACCGTATATACGCCCATGTCCGTTATTTCCGCGGTCATACCGTAGCCGGTATCAGTTTTTTGGACCGAGAGATTTCGACGGGATAATGCCTGCCGCGCATATTCTTCAAATGTTTTTCCGCTGATCGTTTCATTTGACGCGGGCTCAAGCATAAAGGGAAAATCGGTGCCTATGATAGAATAATCGCTGTCATCGGCAATGTAATCCGAACCGAGCATATCCAAGGCCTCTTTTGCCGCTTTGTACATTGTTTGGACCTGAAGATCATCGGGATATTTTTCGTTATAACGCCTTATGTAGTCAAGTAACAAACTCGCGGATAAATATGTTTTCCCGTCGTAATATATGATCTCGGCAGGCTCTGTTATTTCGACGCCCTCGAGTATGCCGCTTATCTCGGCCTTTATATATGGTTTGTCCGGATCTGAATTGTTGACATATTTGTTGTAATAAACATCATAAGTGCTTGTCAAACTTTCGTCGTATGTCAGACTTCCGTCCGTGTCGTAATGTGAGATGTTTGAGCCAAAAACGCCTTGAACCGCATACTGCTCATTGCCGTAAGACTCCTTGGCCAAATTATACATTCCGGTCTCATCCTCGGAACAGCCGCAAAGCAGCGCCGCCGAGCACGCTAAAACCAACACCGCAAAAAACAATCTTTTCATAACGGACTCCCCCCTTTCATGATATAATTATACCACAATATTAAATCACGGTCAATCGTAATATAAAAATATATATTAAAAGAATTTAGAAGAAAATTAGAAGAAAAAACCTTAAATTAGAAGAAATTTAGAAGAATATTTCTTGACTTTTTCGTTTAAAACCAAAAGTAAAAAGGGCTGCCCGAAGGCAGCCCTTGAGTTTTGCATTATTCGGAGTAATCCTCCGCGGCCTTTCTGAGATAGGTCTTGTATCTGTCGGTAAGGTCTTTTTCGGCCTTGTCGAACAGACCGGGAGCCTCGTCCGGGAAAGCTCTGAGGAGCTGCAGGTATCTGTTCTCGCCCTTCATGAACTCCTGGATGCTGCCCTGAGGCGGCTTGGAGTCGAGCGTGAACGGATTTGTGCCCTCGGGAGCCTGCGGATTGTATCTCCACAGGTGCCAGTAACCGGCGTCTACGGCCTTCTTCTCCTCGGCGATCGAGTTGCCCATGCCGCCGCGGGCCTTGATACCGTGGTTGATACACGGAGCGTAGGCGATTACCAGTGACGGGCCGGGATAAGCCTCGGCCTCTTTGATAGCCGTCAGAGCCTGCTGCATGTTGGCGCCCAGAGCTATCTGAGCAACGTATACATAGCCGTAGGTCGTGGCGATCATGCCGAGATCCTTTTTCTTAACTCTCTTACCGGAAGCCGCGAACTGAGCGATAGCGGCTGTGGGTGTGGCCTTTGAAGCCTGACCGCCGGTGTTGGAGTAAACCTCTGTGTCAACAACAAACAGGTTGATATCCATGTCGGCGGCGATAACGTGGTCAAGTCCGCCGTAACCGATGTCGTAGGCCCAGCCGTCTCCGCCGAATACCCACTGCGAACGCTTAACCAGGAAGTCGGTTCTGTCAGCGATATCCTTGATAGCGGGATTGGACATATCGGCGTCTTTGATCAGAGCCTCGATATCCTTAGCGGCGGCCTTTGAAGCCTCGGTGTCGTCCTTGCCGGCGATCCATGCCTTGAAGGCGTCGGCCAGCTTGGGATCAACAGCGTCCATAGCCTCGTTCATTCTGCTTACCAGAGTCTCTCTGATCTTCTTGGTGGCAACAACCATACCGAGGCCGTACTCCGCGTTGTCCTCAAACAGCGAGTTGGCCCATGCGGGACCTCTGCCGTTCTCGTCCTTGCAGTAAGGCATCGAGGGAGCCGAGCCGCCCCAGATAGAAGTACATCCGGTAGCGTTGGCAACCATCATTCTGTCGCCGAACAGCTGAGTGATCAGCTTGATATAAGGAGTCTCGCCGCAGCCTGCGCATGCGCCCGAGAACTCGAGATAAGGCATTGCGAACTGAGAGTTCTTGATGCTCTTTGTCTTGTCAACCAAATTCGCCTTGTTGGGAACGGACATTCCGTAATCCCAGTTAGCGGCTTCGCCCTTGGCCAGAACGTCGTCGATAGGCTTCATGTCGAGAGCGTGTACCTTCTCCGGGCAAACGTTCGCGCATACTCCGCAGCCCAAGCAGTCAAGCGGAGATACCTGCATTCTGAACTTGAGGCCCTTGAGCTCGGGACCCATAGCGGGCTTTGTGGCAAATCCTTCCGGAGCCGCGGCCGCCTCTTCGTCTGTGAGCAGAACGGGACGGATAGCAGCGTGGGGACATACCGCCGAGCACTGGTTACACTGGATGCACTTCGTAACGTCCCACTCGGGAACCAGAACGGCAACGCCGCGCTTCTCATAGCGTGATGTGCCAGTCTCAAATGTTCCGTCCTCACGGCCCGCGAATGTGCTTACGGGCAGCTTGTTGCCGCGCTGAGCGTTAACCGGGTCAACAACCTTTGTTACGAACTCGGGTCTGCCGGCGTCAGCCGCGGGAGCGTCTGTCGCGTCCTTCCAGGAAGCGGGAACGTCAACCTTGTGCAGAGCGTCGATAGCGCCGTCAACCGCGTCGCAGTTCATCTTAACGATCTCGTCGCCCTTTCTGCCATAGGTGTGCTTGATGGCCGCCTTGATGTAGCCGACAGCCTCGTCAAACGGGATAACGTTCGAGAGTTTGAAGAACGCGCTCTGAGTAACCATGTTTATTCTTGTGGGGCCGAGGCCTACTTTTACAGCAACGTCAACGGCGTTGATCGTGTAGAAGTTGATGTTCTTCTCGGCGATATACTTCTTAACGTTGGCGGGCAGGTTCTTGTCGAGCTCCTCGTCCGACCATACGCAGTTAAGCAGGAATGTTCCGTCCTCGCGGAGACCCTCGAGTATGTCATACTGATGAACATACGCGGGTTTGTGGCAGGCTATGTAATCGGCCTCGTCAAGCAGATATGTTGACTTGATGGGCTTTTTGCCAAATCTCAGGTGAGACATCGTCACGCCGCCAGACTTCTTGGAGTCGTAATCAAAGTACGCCTGAGCATAGAGATCGGTGTTGTCGCCGATGATCTTGATAGCGTCCTTGTTGGCGCCGACAGTACCGTCGCTTCCGAAGCCCCAGAACTTGCAGCGCGTGGTGCCTTCGGGCGCGCAGTTGACTGTCTCGCCGAGAGGCAGCGACAGGCCTGTAACGTCGTCCACGATACCGATCGTGAAGTTTGTCTTGGGCTCGTCTGCGTCCAGATTGTCAAATACCGCAACGAGCTGTGTGGGCGTGGTGTCCTTTGAACCCAGACCATAGCGTCCGCCAACGATCTTGGGAGCGTTCTTGCAGTCTTTGTAAACGTTGCAGATGTCGAGGAACAGAGGCTCGCCCAGTGAGCCGGGCTCCTTTGTTCTGTCGAGAACCGCGATCTTCTCAACCGTCTCGGGGATAGCGTCGAAGAAATACTTGGCCGAGAAAGGTCTGTAAAGGTGAACGTTCAGAACGCCGACCTTTTCGCCCTTTGCCGTCAGATAGTCAACGGTTTCCTCGGCTGCCTGGCATACGCTGCC
The DNA here is from genome assembly GCA_947624305.1 of uncultured Monoglobus sp. Classification (GTDB taxonomy): domain Bacteria; phylum Bacillota; class Clostridia; order Monoglobales; family Monoglobaceae; genus Monoglobus. Next base: position 48,167 of record CANQKC010000004.1, read on the forward strand.
CATAGCGATGATAACCTTGGTCGCGTCGGGTGCGCCATAGTAGTTGAAGGGCTTGTATTCTCTGCCTGTGATCTTGGAGATCTCCTGCATATACTCGTTAACGATGTCGGGGATATCGTCATAGAACTTGTTCGAGGCCTCTCTGCCCTGGAAGTAGATATCGCCGTTCTGCGCGGTACCTCTGAGCACGGGGTGCTCGGGGTTCAGAGCGTTGTCCTTGAACGCCTTTACAGCGTCCCAGTCAACCAGCTTCTTGAGGTCCTCGTAGTCCATAACCTCGATCTTCTGAATCTCGTGAGAAGTTCTGAAGCCGTCGAAGAAGTGCAGGAAGGGAACTCTGCCCTTGATCGCTGCCAGGTGAGCAACGCCGCCCAGGTCCATAACCTCCTGAACGCTGCCCGAAGCCAGCATCGCGAAGCCTGTCTGACGGCAGGCCATAACGTCCTGATGGTCGCCGAAGATGTTAAGAGCGTGAGCCGCGATAGCTCTCGCGCTTACATGGAATACCGTCGGCAGAAGCTCGCCGGCGATCTTGTACATGTTCGGGATCATAAGAAGCAGACCCTGTGATGCTGTGAATGTTGTGGTCAGAGCGCCCGCCTGAAGCGAACCGTGAACGGCGCCCGCGGCGCCCGCTTCGGACTGCATCTCAACCAGTTCTACTGTCTCGCCAAAAATGTTCTTTTGGCCCTGCGCGCTCCACTCGTCAACGTACTCGGCCATCGGCGAGGAAGGCGTGATGGGATAGATAGCCGCAACTTCCGTAAACGCGTATGCAACGTGAGCGGCAGCGCAGTTACCATCCATGGTCTTAAATTTAGCCATTGTTTTTGTCCTCCTTTGGGATTATAATATATTGTTATTTTTTGTGAATTTTACGGGTATTTTGCGCTCCCGGACACAGCAAGAACCGGAGCGCATTATATCCCTTAAAGAGTATAACATAACTTTTTGCGAATTTCAAATGTTTTTATAAAAAATTTGCAAAAAATTTGAAAATTTTTTCGCGGCCTTTAAAATGGGCCCGAAGCTTTGCGAAAATGTCGAAAAAAGCGCAAATTTTCCGCTCTGAATTAAAAATTCGGTATTTACTTATTTGATAAAATATGGTAACATAAAAATAATGATTAAACTTATATCGACTCCCCCTCGGGGGAGCTGTCGCCGAAGGCGACTGAGGGGGGAAATCATATTATGAAATGGAAAGACGTATCTAAATATTTGGGACTGTTTGTGTTCGCGGTGGCGGTCATCGCGGTTTACAAGACGTTTGACAATATCGGAACGATCTTCAAGTGGCTGGGCGGTCTGGTGACGCTGGTGCGCCCGTTTATAATCGGATTTGTAATAGCATACATATTGGTGGCGCCCTGCCGCTTTATCGAAAGATTTCTGGAAAAGCGCGGCAATGCCTGGCTCAGGGACCACCGCCGCCCCATCGCGGTCGTGACGATCTACGCGGCGTTTATCCTGCTTATCGCTCTGGTGCTTGTGGCGATCGTGCCCGCCATCGTGTCGAACCTGATCGAGTTCTATAACAACCTGCCCGAACTTATAGACGAGTTTGTGAACTGGTTCAACTCTCTCGATCTGGGCATCACGCTCGGCGAGAACACGCTGTCGCAATTGTTTGAGAACGAGTATTTCTCGGTTCAGCAGCTCTTAAAATTTTTAGACCTCGCCAATATGAACCGCTACGCACAGGGCGTCATAAACTTCGGCTCGGGCGTTGTGCATGTGTTCATGGGGCTGATCGTCTCGATCTATATGTTGCTTGACCGCTTGAACATAAAACGCGGACTGGCGCGTCTGTCGCGGGACATATTCAAGGACAGGACCCGCGCGTTTATAGTAAAATATCTGCGCCGCATAAACGAGTTCGCGAACAAGTATATCTATTGCATGCTGGTCGACGCAGTGATAATCTTTGTGCTCGGCTTTTTGGTCCTGACGGTTGAGGGCGTCGAATATGCGCCGCTGCTGGGCCTTATGCTGGGTGTGTTCAATCTGATCCCGTATTTCGGCGCGATCATAGCCACCGCGGTCATAGGCATTATCACCGTGTTCACCGGCTCGCTTACTCTGGCGATCGTGGCGGTTGTCTCAATGATAGTCGTTCAGCAGCTCGACGCGAACCTTATACAGCCAAAGCTGTTCGCGGGCTCGCTGCAGGTAAAGCCGCTGTGGGTCATCTTCGCGGTGTTCGTGGGCGGCGGTCTCTGCGGAACGATCGGAATTTTTCTGGCGGTGCCGATCGCGGCGCTCGGACGCAGCATAATCATCGATTTTATGGAATACCGCGAGGCCAAGGCCGGCATCCCCAGCCCGCCCCGCGAAGAAGAACCGCCCCCGAAAAAACATAAGCGCCATATACATTTCGGTAAACATAAAGATGAGGAATAATGGGTATATAATATTCGGATAGATAAGGAGGTGCACTGTAATGGTACTGACGGTTGACGAGTTAAAAAAATGCGTCGCGCCGGTGGCAAAAAAGTATAATCTAAACGCCGTGTATGTTTTCGGTTCATATGCCCGGAACGAGGCCACGGACAGCAGCGACGTCGATATTCTTATTGACAGAACCGGCTCCAAGATACGCGGTATGTTTGATATGGGAGCTTTATACAATGACCTTTGCGACAGCATCGGGAAAAATATAGATCTTGTCACTTCGCATACCTTGGAGCAGCAAAGCACAAAACAGCGCACGCCGTATTTTATTGAAAACGTAAACGCGGAGAGGATCAAAATATATGAATAAGAGTGATTTTCAGAGACTGCTTCATATTCGCACATATTGCGGAGATATTTCGGAATTTATCGAGAGGTTTGGCAAAGACTATAATACGTTTGTCGGTGATCGGGCGTATTTCAGCGCCGTTTCAATGTGCATACTGCAAATCGGGGAGCTTGCAAACGGCCTTTCCGATAAATTTCGCGAGGAAACGCAAAAGAAAATTCCTTGGAAAATGATACGCGGTATGCGAAACTGGATGGCTCACGCATATGCGGAAATGGACGAACATATTATTTGGGAAACAGCTATCAATGATATACCGCGGTTGCTTGATTTTTGTAATGAAGCCATTGAGAACGGTATAGAATGAACATAAAAAAGAAATCCGCGAGGATTTCTTTTTTATGTTCAGCGGCGGATCTTGCCGCAGGCGATTTTGATTCCCGGAGTCCCCGGACGGCTGAGTCTTAAAATCGTCCGGCTTGCTGTGAATAATGACCGTTTTGCCGATAATCTCTTTTACGGTGAACCGGTCGGTCAGCACCGATATGTACGCGTATCCGTTGTTCCCGAAAAGCGGCGGCAGGTCGCCGGCGTGGCATGGGTGCAGGCTTTCGCCCGGGTTGTAATGCGTGCCCGCGTCGGCAAACGGGTCGTCCGCGTCTCCCGAACAGCTTGTTCCGCCGTGGATATGAAACGCGAATATGCCGCAGCCGTCATCGGTTGGCAGACCGCATATTTTGGCTGTAACCAGCACGCCGTTTGTCATCTGCCTGAAGGTCACGGTTCCGTGAATGTCCGGGCAGTCACCGATCCCTTTTACTTCCGCCCGCGCGGCGGAGCATGTGTTATTTTTAGTCATATTATTACCTCCCGAGGTATAATATGACCAAAACAAAGCAGCGGTGAAACAAAATGATTGGCAGGTAAATTGTTGTCCGCATAAAATTTATGAAAGTATTAATAGCGGGCGGATAATATCCGCCCCTACAACCGAACACACGGTATCATCAATGTTAATGCGCGGCATTTGCGCATACCGTTGTAGGGGCGGCAATCTGCCGCCCGTGAGCCTCGCCCCTTGGGGAGAGGTGTCAGGCGAAGCCTGACGGAGAGGGGTTAACATAGTGATTATGGATTAGCGAATAGGTCTCCCGGTGTAGGGCGGCATGCCCACATGCCGCCGCGGGACGTCGAGGGCGCCGTCCCCTACGACCAAAGTTCGCAAAATGTTGTAGGGGCGGCAATCTGCCGCCCGCTTTATGGGAACAAACCGAAAATTTATTTCGGGGCGGTAAAGTCCGCGTTGGATTTTTGCTTATTGCACCATCATGTTGCCTATGCCGATTCCTCCGTCACCCACGATTTTCAACTGCAAACCGTAATTTACAGGGATAGAAACTGTTTTGGGCAAAGCTTCATCTTCAAGCTCTACCTCTTTTACCGTCCTTCCGTCAACGATAAATGATACAGATTTACTATTTTGACCAACGGCATGTATTGTACATTCTATGGTTGAATATTTGCCGTTAAGATTAAATAATGCATTTCCATTCTTGCCTCCCCAATTGTCCCTGAATGCGAAACCGTTACTGTATTTTTCTCCCGACATCTCAAAGCTTTGACCTTCGCTTGCTAAATATGTGTAGCAATTACTTTCATCATACGGCGGGCAGGCTTCCAAAAACGGGGTTCCGCCCGGAACCATTTCGTCCCATAAATACACGCTTTGGGTCGCTCCGTCCCATGTTACCTGCATATCGGCAAGATTTGCCGTGCCTCTTACGGGCATATAGGTCGTTCCGTTGTAGATAAACGGCTCGATCGTGCTGCCGTTCGCGTCCTTTAATTCACATAAAACATTGTCCTTGTAAACTTTGATATTGTTGTATTCCACTTCGATCGTTTCAAATTTCTGCTTCGCGAAAACTCCGCCGCTTACGACTAAGGCTCCGATAATGAGGCCGGAGACCGCGCCTTTTAATCTTTCTTTTATTATTGGTTTCATTTTTAACCCTCCGATATTTTATAATGTGGCCGACAATTTTATCCGAGCGTCATGTTCTCTCCCCGCCTTTCCGACAAAAATTTCAAATAAAAAATGTGCAGCCCGAGTCTGAGCTGCACATAAAAACGCGGCTAAGACTTCAATGCTGCCACACATCCGAAACAAATACAACAATAACACACATACTGTTTTATTTACGCTTGTCAAAGCCGACATTTTTAGCTTATTACAGCGTAAATAAAACTATGCATGAAAAAAACAGCTTTCATTGCTATATATTCAGATATGTGGCACAATCAGTATATCATAATATTCCAAAAAGGTCAATGCGGAATTGAAAAATATAACAAAACAGAGGCACGGCCGTACCTCTGTTTTGTTATATTTTTCAAGCGCTCCCGCGAGTAAATACGTTTTAATTGATTTTTTCTATTATACTTTTAATATATTCATACAGTTTTTCGGTATCTTTAAGAGCTTTTTCGGCGTGGTGTTCCGCTATGAACAGTTCCTGCGGGTATCGGATTTTAACTCCGTAAGGCGTGAGATTGTCACACATTTCGATATATTCCTCGTCTATGTCAATGAATTCGCCAAGTTCCTCGGCAAGCAGACCCAAATCATGAGTTTTTCGTAAATTCGCTCCGCTTGCCAAAAGCGCGCCTTTGAGCAGTTTTTCAATCGTTTGCTGGCAATGATAGCAAATTATTTCGAGAGGGCGGGGTTTCATATTGTAGTACAGATGTTTTGCCGTTTTATAATCCATTTCGGCAAAACTTTCCCATTCATTGATTAAATCATTATTCTTCATAAAGCAAAATTCCTTCCTGCTTTACAGTTTTTTCAAGGGTGTTTTGCGTTGAGCGCTTATCAAAAGCGGTCTCATATCCGACCACGATATCTACGGGGCGTTTTCTTATGCCGCGCAAAGATTTGTACGCCTTTTGCGACAGTTCTATTTTATCTCCCGCCTCGTCGGGAACAACGACATAAAAATCATAGTCGCTGTCGTCGGTATAATTATCTTTGGCAAAAGAGCCAAACAAATATATGCGCTTCGGCGCTACGCTTGCGCGTATCTTGTCTTTAATTGCGGTTATCTCGTAATTAACCATAAAACCACATCCTTTATGTGATTATTATATCACAATTATATAAAATGTCAATCAAACAATATTTTAATTGTTATTCCAAAGCAAAAAGCGCTGGAATATGCCATTGCATATTCCAGCGGGGTTGTTTAGTTTAATAGCGCGCGGTCGTTGGCGAATTCCTCGCCGCTGATGTCGGCGAACTTTTTGAGCAGGTCGTCGACTGTGAGTGACTTTTTCTCGTCGCCCTCGGCGCTGTATATTATTCTGCCCTCGTGCATCATGATCAGCTTGTTTCCGTGGGTTATCGCGTCCTTCATGTTGTGCGTGATCATCATCGCGGTCAGGCCTTCCTCGCGGATAAACTTGTCCGAAAGCTCCAGCACGGTCGCCGCGGTCTTAGGGTCGAGCGCCGCCGTGTGCTCGTCGAGAAGCAGCAGCTTCGGCTTCCGCATTACCGCCATCAGAAGAGTCAGCGCCTGACGCTGGCCGCCCGACAGCAGCCCGACCTTGGTGGACAGCCTGTCCTCAAGGCCGAGACCGAGGTGCGACAGCATCTCTTTGTACATCTTGCGCTCCTTGTTGGTTATCGCCCATTTAAGGCCGTGGGATTTTCCCCTTCGGTAGGCGATCGACAGGTTTTCCTCGATCCACATGTCCGCCGCGGTGCCCATCATCGGATCCTGGAACACGCGGCCGAGATACTTGGCGCGCTTGTGCTCGGGAAGGCGCGTCACGTCGATCCCGTCGATCACGATGCTGCCGCGGTCCACGCGGAACACGCCGCAAATGCTGTTGAGCAGCGTGGATTTTCCGGCGCCGTTGCCGCCGATAATCGTAATAAAGTCGCCTTCGTTCAGCGTCAGATCAACGCCGCGCAGCGCCTGCTTCTCATTGACGGTGCCCTTGTTGAACGTCTTGTGAATGTTTGTCAGTTTAAGCATCCCGCGCCGCCTCCTTATCTGTTTTTCTCTCGGCTATTTTGCGCTTCCAGTACGGCACTCCGAGGAATACCGCGACAACCAGAGCTGACAGCATCTTCAGGTCGTTGGCGTTAAGACCCGCCTGAAGAATAAGGGTGATCACCATATAATATATTATGCCGCCGATCACCGCCGCAAGCAGCTTCAGCGCGAAATTCTTGAATATCCGGCTTAGCAGCACCTCGCCTATGATGACCGCCGCAAGTCCGATAACGATCGCACCGCGGCCCATGTTGATGTCCGCAAAGCCCTGGTATTGCGCCAGCAGCGCGCCCGAGAGAGCGACCAGACCGTTTGACAGCACGAGGCCGATTATTTTGTTTGTCTCGGTGTTTATTCCGTTGGCCCTTGCCATGTTCCCGTTGCAGCCTGTGGCGCGCAGCGAGTGGCCGAGCTCGGTGCCGAAGAACCAGTACATGACCGCGATGATAACGATAACGAATATCGCTCCCGTGAGTATCGCGCCGGGAATGTTGCGCAGCGAGATCATAAGGTCATACTTTTCGACCGAGAGCGGAAGATTGGCCTTCTGCGACATGATGCGCAGGTTTACCGAGTAGAGGACAAACTGTGTCAGAATACCGGCGAGTATGGCGGGAATTCCGAATTTGGTGTGAAAAATTCCGGTGATCAGACCCGCCAGACAGCCCGCGATAAAGGCGATAAGCAGCGCGGGCCACACGTTCATTCCTCCGGTCACGCAGACCACAAGAGTCGCGCCGCCCGTGGCCATGGTCCCGTCAACCGTAAGGTCGGCGACATCCAGTATTCTGAACGTTATGTAAACGCCCATGGCCATTATGCCCCAGATTATTCCCTGCGCTATCGCGCCCGGCATGGGGGCAAAAATACTTAGCATTTATATCATCCTTCCGTTTGTGTTCAGCAAAGAAATTTGCAATGAGACGGTTCAGCCCCATTGCAAATCCGTGTTCATTTTGGTTTGAATTACTCGGCGGCTTCCTCTGCCAGAGCCTCGTAATCGTCGGGAATCGTGATTCCCAGCGCTTCCGCGCGCTCGGGAGCGTACATCTTTGTGAGGTCCTCAGCGTACTGGATCTCCATTTCGGCGGGATCTTTGCCGTTTACGAGAATGTCATAAGCCATCTCGCCCGCCGCTTGACCGAGGCTGTAGTACGAGATAGAGAGCGTCGCGATGCCGCAGGCTCTGCAAATGCCTTCCTCGCCGGCGATGACCGGAATGTTGGCGGGAACCGCGATATTGGCAACGATCTCGCCGTTTGCCGCAACCGTGTTGTCGGTGGGGATATAGAGAGCGTCCGCGCTGCCGCAGGCCGTCGTGGTCACTGCCGCGATGTCGTTGGAGTCTGCGAAGGGATACTCGGTCGTGGTGTAGCCCAGCTTCTCAAGTTCAGCCGCGACAATGTCGATCTGATACTTCGAGTTGGCCTCGTTTGAGCAGTAGAGCAGACCGATATTTTTCGCGTCGGGAAGCAGCTCTTTGAACATTGCCGCCTGCTCCTCAAGAGGCGCTAAGTCGGCTGTGCCGGTGATGTTTCTGCCGGTCGTGCCCGTCCAGTCGTCGATATCGAGAGCCGTGGCGTAGTCCGTGATCGAGGTGCCCACGATCGGGATCGAGTCGGTGGCGGCCGCCGCAGCCTGAAGTGCGGGCGTCGCGTTGGCGAAGATCAGGTCAACGTTTGAGGAAACCTGCTGATTGGCGATCGTTGCGCAGGTGGCGCTGTCGCCCGCGGCGTTCTGAAGGTCAAATTTAACCTTGTCGCCCAGCTTTTCCTCGAGAGTGTCCATAAATCCTTCGGTCGCCTTATCGAGCGCCTCGTGCTGAACCAGCTGAATGAGACCGATGCTGTAGCTCTCGGCGGTGTCGGCCTTAGACTCGGCGCTGCCGCCTGATGTGCCGCTTGCGGCACCCCCACCGGTTGTGCCGCCGCAGCCGGCCAGAGACGTAACGGCGAGAGTGGAAGCGGCCATAATTGCCAGTAATTTCTTCATTTTCTTCATAAAACATAAGCTCCTTTTGGAAAAATTTTTATTTAATTTTGCCTAAAATTTATTTTAACATTTAACCTTCGGCTTGTCAAGCGAAACTGCCAAATTCTACAAAAAATACGTCGGACGCAGCCGTTCCGACGCGTGACGCTTTATTCAAGCGCGTATTTTTTCTTGTAATGCTCGTAATCGTCGCGGTACCTTCCGGGCATCTCGGCATGAAGTCTGCGCAGATACTCGTGTCTGTCGATATCCTCGCTTGAGTTGTTCTGGAGGATTGCCACGCCGATGTTGGAGCAGTGGTCGGAGATCCTCTCGGCGTTGCTCGTTATCTCAAGCAGCATGACTCCCGCCTCGACCGAGCAGGTCTGCGACTTGAGCCTCTGCATATGGTCGCTCTCGAGCTTTTCCTGGATACTGTCAACGACCTCCTCAAGCGGCTCTATCTTGAGCGCGAGATTTACGTCGTTTTTCGCGAGCGCCTCGTAGGTCAGCTCAACAATGTTTATAACGGCGCCGAACAGGATGTTAAGACCGTGCTCGGCGGTGTCGCTGAACTCAAGCCCGCGGGTTGAAAGGCCCTCGCATATCTCACGGATATTGTCGCAGTAATCGCCTATGCGTTCGATGTTGTTAACGAGCCTTAAATATGTCGTTGAGCGCTCGTTGTCGTGCTGCGAGAGATTTTCGTCCGAGATTTTTGAAAGATATGAGCTTATGCGTATCTCATATTCGTCAAGCAGGTTCTCGTTCGCGATCATCTGCTCATAGTCGCTGTCCGACGCTTCGCCGCGCACGATCGAGGCGCAGAGGCTGACGTTCTTTTTGGCGACCTTGAACATTTTGATCAAAGTGATGCGAACGCGTCCGACGGCCACGAACGGGGTTTTGAGGAAACGCTCGTCAAGCTGCGCGAAGGGGTTGTCCTCCGTCTCGGATTTGCTGTCGCGGATCGTCTTTTCCGCGAGCCACACCAAAAGCTTTGAAAACGGCAGCAGCATGATCGTTGACGCGACGTTGAATATCGAGTGAAATATCGATATGTCGGTCGCCGAGACTCTGGAGTCCCAGAACGGCAGACCGATAGTGTACTGGAGTATATATATAACGGTCAAAAACACGATGGTTCCGATAACGTTGAAATAAAGGTGGATCATCGCGGCGCGCTTGGCGTTTTTGCTTGCGCCCACGGACGACAGAAGCGCCGTCACGCAGGTTCCGATATTCTGACCCATGATGATCGGGAAGGCCGACGCGAATATGACCGTGGTGCTTGAGGCCACCGCCTGCAGCATTCCGACCGACGCCGCGCTGGACTGGATAATTCCCGTAATTCCCGCGCCTATCAGCAGGCCCGTGAAGGGGTTGGTCTGCATGGCGAATATGTTTTTGAGCGAAGGGACCATGTCAAACACGACCTCCATAGAGGACGACATAAAGTCCATGCCTATGAATATCAGGCCGAGGCCCACGAATATCTCGCCGATCGTTTTTATATTCTTTTTCGCGAAAAACACCAGCATGACCGCACCTGTGACAATAAAAATCGGCGCCAGCGTCGTCGGCTTGAGCATGGCGAGGTACCACACGTCTCCGGGCAGGTCGTTAAGGCTCAGTATCCACGCCGTTATCGTGGTTCCGATGTTCGCGCCCATGATTATGCCCACGGCCTGATTTAAGGTGAGCACTCCGGCGTTAACAAAGCCGACCACCATAACGGTGGTGGCTGAGGACGACTGCGTAAGGGCCGCGACAACCGCGCCCAAAGCCACCGATTTTACTATATTGCCGGTGACCTTTTCCATTATTTTGCGAAGCTTTGAGCCCGCGGCCCTCTCGAGCGAGGAGCTCATGGCGTTCATGCCGAACAAAAACATTCCCAGACCGCCGAACAGCGAAATTATTTGCAATGCTATATCCATAAGGATGCCTCCGTGTTGAATTTTACCCAACTTCCACCAAATACAATATATCACGAAATAAGGAAAAAAACAACCGGTAAATTATAGCAATAACAGCCTGTCAAACGCGTCAATTTTGGCAATTATTTTGTCTGTTTGCTTAAAGCCCGCCGTCCGTGGAGCTTTTGAGCTTTTCGGCGGCCTTCGCGAGGCAGTTCAAAAGCAGCAGAGCGAGGAGATAGAACAGAACTATCGCGCCGGGGCCGGGACGGTGGAGCGGGGTGTAGGCGAAGCGCGAGAAAAATCCGGCGCAGCTTAGAATTATTTTAAGAAAGGGCTTCACAAAAACGCCGCCGAGCAGCACCGCGGCTGCGGGGAAAACGGCATAGACCGCCGCGCAGACAAGGCCGCACACAAACACGGCCATGGTGCACGGAATGACGATTATGTTGCCGATAAACGACATGACCGAGATCCTGTGAAAATAATAAAGCGCGATCGGCATGATACCTATCTGGCTGACCAGGGACGTCGCCGCCGACATTGTCAGCGCGGTAAGGACCGAAAATATTATTTTTCCGAAAAATTGCGGACGCGGCAGACGTTTTGACAACAAAGCCGAAAGGCGGCTGTTTGCGCGGGCGAGAACGGTTGACGCGGGCGGCATGAACAGCAGCAGGGCGAGTGTCGCGGAGTATGACATTAAAAAGCTGACGTTTTTGAGCGCGTCGGGGCTGATAATACAGAGCAGCAGCGCCGAGAACGAGAGAGCCGTGACCGGGTCGGGCGTGCGCGGAGCGATTTGCGAAACGAGATAAACGCAGCACATGATGACCGCGCGGCTGACCGACGGCGTGAACGCCGCGACCGCCATGTAAAACAGCAGCAGCGGAATTGCGGCCGCTGCCCGCTTTTTGCGCTCGGCCCGCCTCAGACAGAATGAGATAAACGCAGTCAAAAAGCCGATGTGCAGGCCCGATACGGCAGCGATGTGCATAAATCCGGAGTTTGACATTGTTTCATAGAGCAGGTCGCTGAACCCGCCTCGGCTGCCGATAAGTATTCCGCAAAGCAGGGCGCCCTCGTCGGCTGAAAAGCACGGGCTTTCGCAAAATTCGGTTATTTTTGAGCGGACCGCCTCGGCCGCGCGCATGAGCCCGAGGTACGGGAGCCTTAGCGCCTCGGCAGGACGGCGGAGCGTGGAGACCAAAACGCCGCGCAGCGCGGGATAACCAAGGCCGAGCAAAAACGCTCCGCAAAGCGTCAGGCACAGAGCCGCCGCCTCATGCCGCGAGAACGCGCAGAACGCCGCAGTCGCGAACAAAATAAAAGCCGCGCCGAGAAAAGGCGCGGCAAAATTGAGCGAAACAGAGGCGCGGTATACCGGAACCGCGAGCCCGATCATAAAAAGAGCCGTGAAGCAGGCGAGATAACGGTACCTTAAATACCGAAACCCCCTTTTGATCATTCCGCCCACACCCTTTCATAAATTTTAAATTAAATATACAGAACTTCCATTCCCACGCCCAGCATATCGCCGGGGACCTCGCCCACGCGCCAGCCGGGCTCCGTGGTTTCAATGTAATAATATTCGGCTCCGCCGAATGACAGATTTCCGTTGCCGGAGGTCTGGAGCCCGACTGCCATATGGTCGTTGCTGACCAGAAGAACCGAGCCGTAGCCCAGAAGCTTCAGCAGCTTGGCCAGCAGCGCGGCCTTGTCCTCGCAGTCGCCGCCCTGCTCAAAGAGCGTTTCGATCGGGTATTTCGGATATTCCGCCACACCCTTTGTTGCCATGTCGTCCATATAGCTTATGTTCTGCACAAACGCGGTGATAAATCCCGCGATGTCATAGGGGGAGGTGAATCCGTTTTCCTCGGCTATGCTCTTGAGAGTGCTCGCGAGCACCGAAAGCCCGCCCACGTCCGCGTCGTCCATGGCGTAAACGGTGTAGTCATAGACCCGCCGCTTGCTGTTGAAATAGTTGAAGTCATAATATGATATTTGCAGGTTTAGCGAATACTCGCTGCCGTAGCTCGGATATTTCCATGTGAAGAACAGATTTTTAAGCGGAATGTTCGGGTTCAGCGAAAATCTCGCCCTAAGATCGGGATTGATCGCCCTCGCGACCATTGCCGCGACCTCGCAGCGCAGTATGCTTGAGTAGGGGTAAAACGTGCCGTACTCGTCGTTTCCGGTTATGACGCCCGCCTCGTAAAGCGTGAGTATTTCCCTGTAATACGGGCCCGAGGTGTTCACGTCCGGTATCGGCGTGATGTCGTTGATTTTGGAATAGCAGTCCGGCAGCGCGCGATAAAGCAGATACGCGAGCTGCTCGCGGGTGGCGGCCTCAAAATACAGGCCGCCGAACTGATTTTGACCTATTATTCCCTGACCGATCGCGTAGGCCAGATAAGGCATGAACCACGCCGTCTCCTCGGCGGAGTGAGTCGCCGCGGCAAGCCCGTCGGTCCTGATGTATCTGCCCGTCATTTCCCCCTCGGAGACGCCGGAACTTACCACAAAGCCCGCGTCGCCCGAAACCGGGCGCGAAATATCGGCGCCGCCCGCGGCGGACAGCCGAATGTTCTGCGGGTTGGGGTCAATGGTGTTGCCGTAAAATGTGGCGTTCAGCCTCGCGGCCACGGTTATCGCCTCGGCGAGCGTTAGCTTTCCGTTAGGCGAGAAAGCGTTTTTTTCGGTTCCGGTCATAATGCCGTAATCATATACGAAGCCGACGTAGCCGTTGTACCAGTCGTCCGCGCTCACGTCGTAATAAGTCTCGGGGCCGTAATAATTGACTTGGGTGAAATTTGAGAGAACAGCCGCGAACGCGCTGAAAGACGCGGCGCTTGTCATGACAAACGCCGCTATGGCGGAAATAATTCTAAGTAACCTGTTTCTCATACCTTACACCTTGCGAAAGCATTATTTCTTAAATATAGTACTGTTCGGCGGGGCCGTTCCGACAGCGCGGCGGCTTAATCGCCGTCCGCCTCGTCCGTCTCGTCCTCGAGCGTCACGACCGCCTCTTCAATTCTGTGCTCCCTGACCCTCGTGACCTTGATCTTCATTCTGCCGAAGGTCAGCTCGGGCGTCTCTCCGTCCGCCGGAACGGTGCCCAGAATATCCAAAATCAGTCCCGCGAACGTGTTGTAATCGTCATCGTCCGGGATCTCGATCCCAAGCTCTTCCTCAACGTCCTCGATCTCAGCACCGCAGTCAATGAGCCACGAGTTTTTCTCGCTGGGGATCTTGTATATTTCAACGTCTTTTTCGGGCTCGTCGTACTCGCTGTAAAGCTCGCCGACGATCTCCTCGATCAGATCCTCCTGCGTGACAATGCCGCGGAAGCCGCCGTATTCGTCAAGCACGATCGCGAAGTGGGCGTTTTCGGCCTGCATCCGCTGGAACATCTCGTCCGCCTTGATCGAATCGGGCGCGAAGTACGGCTCACGCAGGATCGATTTGAGATCGGCGTTTCTGTCCTTGAGCATCAGCCGATAAAAATCGCGGCTGTTGAGTATGCCGACAACGTCGTCGATCGCGTCGCCGCAGACGGGATAGCGCGTGTGGTTCGTCTCGTTGATTATCTTTTCCCACTCGTCGGCGCCGTCCTCCGTCCAGAGTATTACCGCGTCGGTTCTGTGGGTCATTATGTCCTCGATCGGCTTGTCGTCCATCTCAAAGATATTGTGGATCATTTCTTTTTCGTCATCGTCAATGGCGCCGCTTTCCGAGCCGATGTCAAGCATCATGCGGATCTCTTCCTCGGTGACGTCCTCGGCGGTCTCGCCGAGGTTTATGCCGAAAAGCTTAAGCAAAATTTTGGACAGAATTCCCGGCACAAACAAAAACGGAACTCCAATATATGTGACAAGCTTTGTGACCGGCAGCAGCGCGAGAGCGATGCTCTCCGGCTTTTTCCCCGCTATGCCCTTTGGGAGAAAAACTCCCAGAACAAGGTAAAGCATGGCCGATATAAAAATGATCAGCGTCAGCGCCCAAACATGGGGCATGCCCGTTTTTCCCGCCAGCAGCGGAGCGAAGCCCGCGGCGGTTCCGCCGACTCCGATTATAAGCAGCAGATCAAAAAACCTGACCGCCGCCGCCAGCATGCGCGAGCGACCGTCCAGAAATTCAATAAGATCGGCGGCGCGCTTGTTTCCCTCTTCCGCCATAAGCTTCAGGCGGGAGTCACCCGCCGCCACCGTGGCGTGCTTGATCATAGTGATCAAAAAGGCCAATATGTAAAGAATAACCGATGTCACCCATAAAGGGGGCTGCGTGTCCAAAAAAAATCATCCTCTCCGGCGAAAGCCGATAAAATATACATAAAAACATTATAGCACTACTTTTTACCCTTGTCAACAGCGGAGTTTGCGCGCGCCGGAATAGTGTGTTTGCGCGCGCCGGAATAGTGCACAATATTTAAGTTGCCCGAGGCTAACTATTTGTTAAAAGCTCCGAACTTGATTTTTTTCAAAAAACCGTATTGACAAATATAGTTAGTCGTGGTAAACTTTTAACAGTTAGTCAAGCCTAACTTAATTCTTTTGTTTGTTCCAACCCCGCAGCGGGTGAGACTTTCGCGTTTGCGCGGAAGCGAACAAGCGTAGGGAATAAGCAGGGCTCCCAAAAAGCGCCAGCGAAGCGCACTTTTTGGGAAAAGGAGTAGCATCGTAAATAAACATGCCGGTGGCACGTTTTAGATGCGATTGAGGCGCGGGAGCGCCGGACATAAAAAGCAATAATGGAGTGAAACGGAATTATTGCTACAAATGAATAACCCGCAGCGATGAGCAAAAGCAGTATGAGGCTTTTGTGATAAGCGGAGAAATTTGCGACGTGGGGGGTGAATTTTATGCCGTTATCAATGATGAATATCGGAGAGCGGGGCAAGGTCGTTAAAATAAACGGAAAGGACGAAACACGCCGCTTTCTGGAAAATCTCGGCTTTGTGCAAGGGAGCGAGGTCACGGTCGTGTCCGAAATATCGGGCAATATGATCGTCGACGTGAAAGACACACGCGTCGCCATTGACAGATCAATGGCCAACCGCATTGTGGTGTAACGCGTGGTTAAAATCGGAACCGATCAAAATTAAAACAGAAAGGAAGAGTGATTTATGAGAACTCTCAAAGATGTGAAAATCGGCGAGACCGTCAAGGTCGCGCGCTTAAACGGCAGCGGCGCGGTTAAGCGCAGGATAATGGATATGGGCATAACCAAAGGGACTGAGGTATATGTGCGCAAGGTGGCGCCTCTCGGCGATCCGGTCGAGCTCACGGTCCGCGGCTATGAGCTTTCGATAAGAAAGGCCGACGCCGAAATGATAGAGATAGCATAGCGTTATTTTAAGAAAATTATTATTTTTTGCGCCAAGGTTAGCTTTGGCTAATTTGAGCGCGCTTTTTTAAAAACACAAGTTAGCCGAGGCTAATTAAATGAATTGGAGATGAGTTAGAAAATGTCAATCAAAATCGCGCTTGCCGGAAACCCTAACTCCGGCAAAACGACGCTTTTCAACGCTCTGACCGGCTCAAATCAGTTTGTGGGAAACTGGCCGGGCGTTACCGTTGAGAAAAAAGAGGGTAGGCTCAAGGGCTTTAAGGACGTGACGATCACCGACCTTCCGGGAATTTATTCACTTTCGCCCTACACCTTGGAGGAGGTCGTGGCAAGGAACTATCTGATAAACGAGAAGCCCGACGTCATACTTAATATTATAGACGGCTCGAATCTGGAGCGAAACCTGTATCTGACGACGCAGCTTACCGAACTGGGCATCCCGGTCCTGACGGCGGTCAATATGATGGACGTTGTCAAGAAAAAGGGAGACACGATAAATATCGAGCGTCTGTCGAAGGAACTCGGCTGCCAAGCGGTGGCGATCTCGGCGCTAAAGGGCACCGGAATACGGGAGGCCGCTGCAAAGGCGGTAAAGCTGGCCGAGCAAAAGACGGCAAAGCCCGCGCACAGGTTTGACAAAAAGGTTGAGGAACTGATCTCGGAGATAGGCGAGAGGCTGGGAACTTCGGTTCCCGAGAACCAAAAGCGGTTCTACGCGATAAAGCTGTTTGAGGGAGACGAAAAAATAGCGCAGACGCTGAAATCCGCGCCCGACGTTTCGGATATAGTCAAAAAGGCCGAGGCGGAGTTTGACGACGATGCCGAGAGCATTATCACCAACGAGAGATACAACTATATCGCGTCGATAATAAAAGACTGCTGCAAAAAAGGCGGCAAAAAGAAGCTCAGCACATCCGACAAAATAGACAGAGTTGTAACCAACCGCTGGGCGGCGCTGCCGATATTCGCGGTCGTTATGATAATAGTGTATTACATATCGGTGACGACCGTGGGAACATGGGCGACCGACTGGGCCAACGACGGACTGTTCGGTGACGGTTTCCACCTGTTCGGAATAGGCACCTCGGCCTATGAGGAAGCCGCGGCGGATTATGAGATTGAGGCCGCCAAGGCCGACGCGTTTATAGCGGCTGCGGAGGAGCAGGGCATAGACACCGAGGCGCTTTCCGAGACATTAGACAGTGAGGAGCCCGACGACGGCGTTATAGACGAGTTTATGACCGCGGCGGCAGGCGTTGAGACGGTCGCCGATATAGAAAATGAGGACGGCGAGGTCGAGGAGTCGATACCCGTGGACGTGTCCGTTTTTGAGGCGGCTCTTGCCGCGGAGGAACCCGATCCGGCGGATTTCGGAGTGTGGGTGCCCGGTATCCCCGCGGCGCTCGAGGGCCTGCTTGACAAGGTTGGCTGCGCCGAGTGGCTCAAGAGCCTGCTCCTCGACGGAATTGTCGCCGGAGTCGGCGCGGTGCTGGGATTTGTTCCCCAGATGCTGGTGCTGTTCATATTCCTCGCCTTCCTTGAGGCCTGCGGATATATGGCGCGCATAGCGTTCATCATGGACAGAATTTTCAGGCGCTTCGGCCTGTCGGGCAAGTCGTTCATACCGATGCTGATCGGCACGGGCTGCGGCGTTCCGGGCGTTATGGCGTCCCGAACTATCGAGAACGAGCGCGACCGCAGAATGACGATAATGACGACGACGTTCATTCCCTGCGGCGCCAAGCTGCCGATCATCGCGCTCATCGCGGGCGCGCTGCTGGGCGGAGCCTGGTGGGTCGCTCCCAGCGCGTATTTTGTGGGCGTTGCGGCTATAATAATCTCGGGCATAATATTAAAAAAGACAAAGATGTTCGCGGGCGATCCCGCGCCGTTCGTAATGGAGCTTCCGGCCTACCATATGCCGACGGTCGGCAATGTGCTGCGCAGCATGTGGGAGCGCGGCTGGTCGTTCATCAAAAAGGCGGGAACGATAATCCTGCTCTCAACGATCGCGCTCTGGTTCCTGCAGGGATTTGGATTTGAAAACGGCGGCTTCGGCATGGTAGAAGAGCTCGGCAATTCGATACTCGCCAAGATCGGCGGAGTTATCGCGCCGATATTCGCGCCGCTCGGCTGGGGCGACTGGCAGGCCGCGGTGGCCGCGGTCACGGGCCTCATCGCCAAGGAAAACGTTGTCGGAACCTTCGGTGTGCTGTACGGCTTTGCCGAGGTGGCCGAGGACGGAGCGGAGATCTGGGGCACGCTCGCCGCGAGCTTCACGGCGATCTCGGCCTACTCGTTCCTTGTGTTCAATCTGCTCTGCGCGCCCTGCTTCGCGGCTATCGGCGCGATAAAGCGCGAGATGAACAGCGCCAAGTGGACATGGTTCGCGATAGGGTATCAAACGGTGTTCGCGTATCTGGTCTCGCTGGTTATCTATCAGATCGGCTCGCTGTTTACGGGCGGCGGCTTTGGAGTCGGCACGATCGCGGCGGCTTTAGTCATAATTCTGGGCCTTTGGCTGCTGTTTAGACCGCAAAAGAAGCCCGGCGCTTTAAAGCCCGCGAAGTCAAACGCGTAAAGATAGGAGTGGTTATATGATCGCGACAATAATAATTTCCTTACTGCTTATAGCGGTTGTCGCTCTGATAATCGCAAAACTGATAAAAGACAAAAAGGCCGGCAAAGGCGGCTGCGGCTGCGGCTGCGAAAACTGCGCCATGAGCAAAACATGTAAACGTAGAGACTAGAACGGGCGGCCGAGGTCGTCCGCCCCTACGGCATTATGCGCACAATGGCTGTAGGGGACGGCGCCCTCGACGTCCCGGCTCGCCCCTTGGGGAAAGCTGGCTGCGGCTTGTCCGCAGACTGAGAGGGGTCCCTAGTTGCTAGTCGCTAATCTCTAGTACCTATGTTATCCCCTCTCCGCCCGCAAGCGGGCACCTCTAAGGAAGCTCTTGGTCAAAATCGCAAGCGATTTTGAAAGATAGCTTTGAACCCGCAAGCAAAGCTTGCTGATTATCCCCAATGGGCGAGGCAAACAGGGGAGGCTTCCCCTTGAGGGGAAGCTGGAAGCTGTCAGCGAAGCTGACTGATGAGGTGTAAGGCTCCCCTTGGGGGGAGCTGGATTTCCGCCGTGAGGCGGAAAGTCTGAGAGGGGAACTACTCACTATTCGCTAATCACTAATCACTATGTTGGAAGGAGCAAAATAATGAGCATCGTGATCGTCGGCGGGCATGACAGAATGCACTGCCGATATAAGGAAATCTGCAAAAAATACGGCTGCAAATGCAAGGTGTTCACCCAATGTCCCGGTGATTTTAAAAACAAAATCGGCTCCCCTAATATTATGGTTTTGTTCACCGGGACAGTAGCTCATAAAATGGTCACCGTGGCGGAGGCCAAAGCCAAGCAGACCGGCGCGGACATACTTCCTTGCCACTCGTCAAGCGCGTTCGCGCTGAACGATGCGCTCGGCTCGTATTTTTCCGAAAAAAGCACGAACTCCGGAAAGACCGGAGTTTTTAAAAGGATTTAAGTTAGCAATTGCTAACTTAAAAATATTCGGGAGCGGCGTGTGCCGCGGAAGCAGTTCAAACAAAATCCATATTAAACTCAAATCCTCTTTTGACTTGAAATACCGTTTTCAAAAACGAAAGCGGTATTTTTTTAATTGCTCTTTCTGAAACAATATGATAAAATATACTTGCCGCGTATTTTTTGTGCAAATTTTTGCAAAGCGGGAACTTTTTGCAAAGCTTTGTCGTCTTATTATATAAGAGCGCAACGCGGTGAGCGCGGACAAAACGGCCATGTGCTACTGCTTCGACGGCGCGCGTTATGATCTTGACGTGAACACCATGATAAACACCCGGGCCGCCTCCTCCGAGCAGCACGCCGCGGCAGTCCCCATGACCCGCAGCACTCCGATAGGCGACGGAGCAAAGTAGCAAAGTAGGGACTAGGAAATAGGGCCTAGGAACTAGGCGGGCGGCAGATTGCCGCCCCTACGGTATGGCGGAATTCGTGAGGGATGTGTCGCTTCAATATATCATCGGCACTTGTAGGGGCGGATATTATCCGCCCGTTAACCGGATTTCCAATTTAATATATGGAGAGATTATATATGAAAAAGATATAATGTTTTTAAAACAATAATGGGTATAATATTAAATGTGCTGCATCTGATAATTACTTATCATTTGTTGAATTATTTGATTTTAGTATACCACAAAACGGTAAAGTAGTTTTAGAGTATTCAATAGCATTACCAAATGCAGCGAGTGCCGGAATAACTAATATGCTATATGCAAGATAGATAGGCGGAATTAAGTATGAAAATAGAATGGAAAAATATTATATGTGTTGTATTAACATTAATAATTGTACTTATACAAGGTGTAGTATTTGCTGAAACAAACACTTTAGAGAATGCGGAAAACATTCCGGATATATATAAATTTAGTGGTTATAATTATGTAGTGTATCAAAATACTGACAACGTTATAATGCTCGCAGTAATAAAATCAGAAAGTAATAAGGATATTTGTTTAGTTGCAGAAAGCAATGAGCAGTCGTCAACAATAGAAGAATTTGTGTATCCATATAATAAGAATGGTCAAACTGTCGATCCGTTTGATAATTTATCTTTGACGGTTGAAACTAATGATAATATAAGTGTCTATAAATATACACTAACAGATAATTATTGGGTGCTTTCTGAAAGTAACAACGAAAAGATAATCAGCAGCACTTTCAAAAAAATAATTTATACTAACATTTCAGTTGCAGAAAAGCTATATAAACCATATAAATTTTGGTTAAATAATAATTATAATGGTAAAAACTTTTATAAATATTATTTTTATCAGGATAGTAATGGAGATCATGAACAAATTGTATTTTCAGATGATGCTGTTAACTATAATGTTCATCTGGAGTTGCCGGATAAGAATACAAGTTACACGCTGACGTATGCTAACGGATTGTATATGGCTGTAGGAAATCCCGAGTATCCGATAATAGCAAACAAACCAATAACCAAAGATAACATAAGTAAATGGATGCTTGTAATAGATGAAAACCTTAATATTATTCATGAAGAAAGGTTAGAGGTTTATAGAAAATGTCTTGGATACTATAATGGATATTTTTACTTTTCAGATACATTTGGAGATGTTGGCAATGGAACTACAATCAAAAAGAGTTCAGATGGTATAAATTATATCTCCATTAATGATACAGATTCGGAATTATCAGAAGCAAAGGAATATTTTCAAAATGAACTATACAAGGGAAATTCCGGTTATGTATATTCGTATGATAAAAAAGAAAATAGTAGTTATTTAGATTATAACGGTGCACAATACAAAATTATATATGAAAATGAGTACACCCATTCTCTTGCTGTTCCAACTTACGGAGAAGAATGGTTAAGTATTTTGTTTGATAAGGATGTTGCATCATCACTAACTACAGACGGCATATATAAAAAGACATCTATTCCATACAGGGAAAACAATTATATGACGAATGCAACCCTTTTTAAAGCAGGAGAATATGTACTAATAGATTATGATCCGGCATTTTATTATAGAATTCACATTGATGGTGCAGAATCAACATACGTCCGACTTAACGATACAATTCTCGGCTTCTCTCAACCGCCGGTTATGGAAGATGATAGAACACTTGTACCAATGCGGTTCTTGTTTGAACAGATGGGGGCGGAAGTGAACTGGGATGACAGCACACAGACTGCCACGGCAAAGATAAGCGCTCGGGGCGGAGGCGGCGAGCGCAGCGGGGCGGGCGAAAACACGGTAACGTTTTCGATCGATAACACAACCGCTTATGTAAACGGCGCGGAAACAACAATGGACGTCCCGGCACGCCTAATCAACGACCAAACATTCGTTCCCCTGCGCTTCCTCTCCGAAAACTTAGGCTATACCGTAGAATGGGACGAGGCAAACAACACTGCTATAATAACCACAGAATAAAAATAATTTTTGGAAATATATATTCCACATCGTTAGGCGGCATACCCACATGCCGCCACGGGACGTCCGGGGGCCGTCCCCTACAACAAGTATGCCGCCAAATTCGTAGGGGACGGCGCCCTCGACGTCCCGTTCCATACGACGGCAATACGCCAAACTCGTAGGAGCGGATATTATCGCCCGTCTGCCTCGCCCTGAGGGATTGGTATTAAAAATTACGAGAGATAGGTGTAAGAAATGATTCTAAAAAAGAAAAATATATTAATTGGTATAGTGTTCTTGTTAGTGCTTGGTTCGCTTGGTTTATGTCAAACTGCGAATGCTGATTCGGATTTTGAAATAAATTCGGGAATGTATTTTAAGCTTGGCAAATATAACGAACAGCCAATACTTTGGCGAGCAATTGTCTCGGATGACGAAAACGGCGTGCTTATGGTAAGCGATAAAATTCTGTGTTATAAAATCTTTGATCCGGAAACTGATCGTGGTGGAGCTTTAACCAAAAAAGGTTTCTGGGAAACTACTGCTATTAGAACATGGCTCAACTCAACAGCCGATAGCGGAAATGTTGTTTGGGTCGGTGAACATATTCCTTCATCTGATAGAATTGACAACAAATACGTTACAGCATATGCCGATGAGAAGGGTTTTTTGAATAGTGATAATTTTTCTGGTAGCGAAAGAGCTATAATGAAAACAGTTAGTCATTGGCAGTCATTATCAACGAAAAATGCTATTGCTGCGGAAAATGGTTTAGGAAAGCCGTTTTTACCAATAATAGTTGAGGCTGAAAATTCACCTTTAGAAAGAACAGTTTATAGATATAAAATTGAAGATATGAATAGAGCATACTACGGTGCAATGTATAGAATCAATGATACTGTAATGACTCTTGACGAAAAACAGCTTTGGAATGTTTTGGATCAATTAGGGACTGTTGCGGCTGAAAATGTTGAAGGATTGATTCCGTCACATCCATGGTATAAAGAAAATGATGGGATATATTGGCTTAGAACTCAATACACAGGAACTCATAATGTATCATATGGCAGCGGCGGAATTACAACAATCGCAAAAAATGGAAATTATGGATTAGCAGGTGTAGATGAAATTGAACTTGGAGTGCGCCCTGCGTTTTATCTTAATGAAAAAAATATGATAATCAAATCAGGCAGCGGAACAGAATCGGATCCATATGTTATTGACGGCACAGAAAATCAAGATATAATGGTATTTTGCAATAGCGAACAGATAGAATTTGATGTTCAGCCTATAATGGAAAGTGACAGGCTATTGGTTCCGATAAGAGCGATATTTGAATCTCTCGGAGCGGAAGTAACATATGATGACGGCGATGGAGTGATAACAGCGAATAACGGCGAGCGCACGGTCGTAATGCAGATAGATAATTACGAGATGGGGAACGGCACGGAGGTTATAACCCTTGATGTTGCTCCGAAACTGATAAACGACAGGACGCTTGTGCCGCTCAGGGCTGTCTCTGAAGCATTTGACTGCAAAGTGGAATATATAGAAGAACTTAATCGAGTAATAATAGACCCGCCGCAGCCCGAGGATTCAGATGAAGGACATTGGCAAAGTGATTGGGATATAGCAATAAACGGAAAAGGCAAAAAATAGAATAGAAAATATATATGAGATTGACTCTATGAAAAAAGCAGTATTGACTTTTAATAGTTTAGTATACGACAGGGCGGATATTATCCGCCCGTCTGCCTCGCCCATTGGGGAGAGGTGGATTTCCGCCAGCGACGGAAAGACGGAGAGGGGTTCCCCCCCATTTGATAAAAGGAGAAAACGATATGAAAAAAATAGCTTTAATATTATTATTTTTAGAAATATTAAACGTAAATTTTACTGTTAACGC
Source organism: uncultured Monoglobus sp. (assembly GCA_947624305.1). Lineage (GTDB taxonomy): Bacteria > Bacillota > Clostridia > Monoglobales > Monoglobaceae > Monoglobus. The sequence goes on from CANQKC010000004.1 coordinate 72,104, forward strand.
ATATCAGTATGGTGGTGCAAATTATTTAAATGATTTATCTTTGCCGGAACAATCTAACTATATTATTTATGAAAATGCAGACACAGGTGAAGTAGAATTAGCAATTATTTATTCGGATAATATCGAGTCGCGAATTGCATTTTATGAGCAAACTGAACATATTGTAAATCCCGATGTGTATTTGTATCCTTTTGATAATAATGATTATGGCAGCAATGACTTGGAATTTGAGAGGCAAAGATTGTATCTAAACAATAGCGGCGATTATACAAATATTTTGAAGAAACATTTATCAAATGATAATAATTGGCATGAGCTTGATTTTATAGCCGGCAGCAATTTGATTTGCGAGAATGTTGCTAAAGTTATAGAAACCAATATTCCGTTGTATGAGGTTATTGCAAAGCCTGCTAAAATATACCCTGAAAAAGTTATATATGAAAGAAGCTTTAACGGAAAATATTTTTCGAAGTTTTTTAAGAAAAATAACAAATCATATATTATGTTTTCAGAAAATGGCATAGATTACGATGTTGAAGTTGAACTTCCGGAAGATGATTTCAATGGAATTGGTGACACTGTATATGGCAATGGTGTATACATAGCGATTGGTTCTCCGGAATTTATGCCCTTGCCGTCTACAAATATAACTTGGGTAAATTATAGTAAAATTATGTATGTTTTAAATGAGAAATTTGAAATAATTCATAAAAGTATAGTACAGGCATACCGTGTGTGCTGCGGATTATATAATGGATATTTTTATTTCAAAGATCAGACATCCAATAGTACAAATTATTATAAAAGTTTAGATGGAATAGAATTATTAGAAATTTCAAAGGATGAATATGTGCAAGCGGAAAACAATATTAATATAAATAAAAATAAAGCCCAATCCGGTTATTCTGTTGGAGCGGACAACGCCGGATATTATTTGGAATATATGGACAATAAATTCTATATAGATTACGAAAGCGATTTCATTAATCTTGTTGAAGGAGTTGGAGCTTCAAAATATTGGAGCGGCATACTTAATACAACAGACAATAAATATTTAACTTTTGATGGCGTTTATAGCTTTGCAAAACTTCCGGAAGATGAAAACAATATTTCGCCTGTAAAGTGGACAAGTAGTAATTATGTATACTGGGATAATGATATGAGCAAGTTTTATCGTATGCCAATAGATCCATATCAATTGTCAAACACATACGTTCGACTTAACGATACAATTCTTGGTTTCTCCCAACCACCTGTTATGGAAAGCGACAGAATATTGGTACCTATGCGCTTCTTGTTTGAGCAAATGGGCGCCGAGGTCGACTGGAATGACGCGACCCAGACAGCAACGGCAAAGATAAGCGCTCGGGGCGAAAGCGGCGAGCGCAGCGGGGCGGGCGAAAACACGGTAACGTTTTCGATCGACAACACAACCGCCTATGTGAACGGCGCAGAAACCCCTATGGACGTCCCCGCCCGCCTAATAAACGACCAAACCTTTGTGCCTCTGCGTTTCCTTTCTGAAAACTTAGGCTATAACGTTGAGTGGGACGAAGAAACCAACACCGCGGTAATAACAACGGAATAAAAAATGTTTTTAGGGAATTTATATGTTCCAAATTTTTAGGCGGCATGCCCGCATGCCGCCACGGGACGCCGAGGTCGTCGTCCCCTACAACCAAACGTGCGTAAATTGTCGCAACCTGTGCGATAGGCGCAAAACACCGTAGGGGCGGATATTATCCGCCCGCGGCGGCATGTGGGCATGCCGCCCTACACCGACCTCGCGCCCGTCGTGTTCGTGAAAATAAGGAGAAATAATAATGAAAAAAGGCATTTTAATTGTGATAGCTATATTCACATTTATTTTGACTATATTTTTAAATGTGTATGCCGGCGATAACGCTTTAATAACCGATGGTGCTTATGTTCAGCTTGGAAAATATGACAGCGAATCAATATTATGGCGTTGTGTAAGCACAGATGATAATGGAAAGTTAATTGTGAGCGATAGGATTATTTGCTATAAAGCATTTGATTCCCCGCGAGATAAAGAATATCAAACAGGAAGTGGACTTTGGGAAGATTCAAACATACGCACATGGTTAAACTCAAAGGAAAATGGCGGCAATATAGTTTGGCCCGGCAAAAATCCGCCCAATGGTCAGTTGTGGTTTGGATACGATGCGTCAGGCAACGGCAATATCAATTTTGCGTACGATAATGAAGATGGTTTTTTAAACGAAACTAATTTTACAAATACAGAGTTATCAGCAATAAAAAGTGTCAGCCAATGGTATATATTGACACCTTCCGATGCAGATAAAGCAACAAATGGTGTAGAGTATTTTTTTAACACACAATTTAATTCTGCAACGCGTCAGCATCAAGGTTCAAGCGGCTACAGCGATATATCACAGTTCAGTCATATTGAAGGGGCGATGTATAAAGTCGTTGACACTATGTTTTTACTTGATGAAATACAGGTGTATTCTTTATGGGAAAAATATGACGCATATTCGGAACCTACGGAAAAAGCATTAAGAAAATTTGAGGAATCATTCAATGTATCGCCATATTATACAGAACTTTACAATCCATCACAATATTGGTTGAGAACGAATGGTCATGCCGTATATAATTCCAGTAATTATACATCCGAATCGCCAAGCCACGCATTAGGTATCCGTCCGGCCTTCTACTTAAATGAAGATAATGTAAAAGTTATTTCAGGAAGTGGGGCGTGGAATGACCCATATGTGATAGACGGATATGGTCAGGAAGGAATAACAGTATTCAGTCAGGGCAAACAGCTTGAATTTGACCGGCAGCCAATTATGGAAAATGATCGTCTGCTTGTGCCGGTAAGAGCGATATTTGAGTCTTTGGGTGCCACAGTTGAATATGACGAAGGAGATAGAGTAATCACGGCCAACGATGGGGAGCATACAGTTGTTATGCAGATAGATAATACCGAAATGGGAAATGGCACAGAGGTTATTACCCTTGATGTTGCACCCCGAATTATAGGTGAACGGACAATGGTTCCGCTGAGAGCGGTATCAGAGTCGTTTGGCGCAACTGTAGAATACATAGATAATTTAGAACGAGTGGTTATAGATGTGCCGCAGCCACAAGATTTTGGTGATGGTTACGGTCTGGAAAATTGGCAACAACTAAGAGCGATTGCTAATGGTACATATTATGGCAACTTATTTGAATAAAAAATAGTAAAATTAAATAAGTCAAGAAACAAGTGTAATAAACATTAAAAAAAGAAACCAAAGCGAGGGAAAAGAAAATGAAACGAATGATTAGTTTGCTATTATCAATTACCATGATAGTGTTTATGCTAAATATGTATGTATTTGCAAATGAGCCTGAAGTTAAAGAATATTCAATCGACAGTTATTATCAACTGGGAACCTATAACAATGAACCGATTTTATGGCAGTGCGTGGATGCAGATGAAAACGGCGTGCTTATGCTTAGCGATAAAATATTGTGCTATAAAAAATATGACAGAGACACCCCGGGAGTTAAGGATAGACATTCACATATGGGTAGAAATGCCGAGGGCGGAGACTATCTGTGGGAAGAATCCGCGCTCAGGGATTGGCTGAATTCCTCAACCGACTATTTAAACACAACTTGGCACAGAGATATACCGGAGGATATCGAATTTAATCCATATAACGGCGAACCGGGATTTTTATCGGAAAGTAACTTTTCACAAAGCGAACGCAGCATTATGAAAACAGTGAACCAATGGCAGGTTTTGCATATTCGGGATGCGCTGCTTAATGAAAACGGCGTAAAGTGGGCGTTTGGATATGATTATAGTCCGGAAGGAAAACTACCATACCTTAGTCATGTGTATGCAGCAAAAGCATATTATGCGCCCAAAAATAAATATTTTTCAAAGGATGGCTATTACAGTCATGTTGAGGGCGCGATGTATAGGTCAACAGATACAATGTTTTTACTTAATGGAAAACAAGTATATAACATGGTACAAAACATAGGATATAAAATTGCTCAGCCTACTTTATCTGCAAAAACCAAGCTTTATAAGAATTTAAATAGAAATATTGAAGATGATTTAGACGATATAGAAAAAGACTATTTATATTGGTGGTTTTTGGGAGTGCCACCTGATGGCAACTGTATGGATGTTATACATTATTTCGACAGCGGTGAGTTTGTTGCCGGTGTTAAATATGCCACGCGGATCGATATAGGCGTTCGACCGGCATTTTATCTAAATGAGGCAAATGCTGTGATAAAATCGGGCAGCGGAACTGAAACCGACCCATACATACTCGACGGAAAAGCGCAGGAATACACAACTGTATATGTAAATAACGAACAAATGCAGTTTGACGAGCAGCCGGTATATGAAAATGACCGACTGTTGGTACCTGTTCGTGCGATATTTGAAGAGCTTGGAGCTGAAGTTGAATGGGATGCGGAAGACGAGATTATAACCGCAAAGGATGACGAGCATAACGTGGTAATGCAAATAAATAACGCTGAGATGGGAACCGGAACAGAAGTAATTACTCTTGATGTTCCACCGAGATTGATAGGTGACAGAACAATGGTGCCTCTCAGGGCGGTGGCAAAATCTCTTGGAGCGAGGGTCAGATATATAGAGGATCTTGACAGAGTATCAATAGATAAGCCGACGCTGCCAATGGATTTCGGTCCCGGGGTTGGTCACGAAAACTGGCAGCAGGATCCGGAATTGAGACAAAGAATGGAAGCGGATGATTGGTATCCTGACTATATAATGTTGGATTATCCAAGATATTGGGCAGAAAATGATATTGATTAAATATCTTTGGCAATGAATTCAAAACCCGAAATCGTCGAGTGGGACGAGGCAAATAACACTGCGGTAACCACCACGGAATAAAAGCTTGGTTTATTTTATTCACATTGAAATATAACAAAGACGTTTGTTGAAGTGTTTGGATCAAAACGCTTGACAAAATCAAAAAAATAATATATAATAAGCATAGAAAGAGAAACGGCAGAGCGTAAAAACGGTTTGGCCGCTTCAGAATGTTGTAAAATGACAACCGCTAAAGTTCGCCAAAACTATAAAGAGCGGTTGTTATTTTTATTGCACCGGAGTTGCAAAAATTGCGAATAACACAACTATTACAAGCAATGCAGTTAAAATTTTAAAGATAAAATCTTTCATAAGCATCACTCCTTTCTTTATGTCTTAAACACGATGTTGTGTGTTTAGAAAGGAATGAAGCGACCAACCGTCCTTACGTTTCTATCTCTGCCTTTTACGATCGCGCGTTTTATTCGCGCAAAGGTGTTTCTCCGCACGGGAAAATTCCGCACTTGCAGCTTTGACTGCCGAATATATTCTACCACAATTTAACAAATTATTCAAGTTACAGATATGTTACACGGACAGATCGGTGTCGGGATTTTATTTAAAAATCCAAACGTTTTGGGTGGCGGGGGCAGGAATTTTGTTAATAATTCCCTTTGAAATTTTTGAAAAATGCGGCTAAAATAATAGCTGTTGATTTTTTAGAAAGACGAGGTATGTTCATGCCGAATAATCAGTTTCAAAGAATGGTGTTCGCGTTTTTGACCGTTATCGTGACGGTTCACGCCTATGTGTTTTACAGTTTGTACGTTATAAACGGAGGAACCTTTATGTCGCTCACAGGAGAGACGAGCGTCCTCGGGGCGATCCGCTCCATGGGCGGCGTCAGCGTGTTCGGGTTCCCGATGCCGATATGGGCGGTCGTCGCGATTGAGTTCGTTTTGGCCTATTCGCTTGAGGTGCTTATGGGAAGTCCATGCTCGTTCAAGCTTGCGGCAAAGGTGTTCGACCCGCGCAAGACCCATCCAGCGCTTTTCGAGACCGCGATAATCTGTGCGACCGTCGGCCTTATGTGCCCCGCGATGAGCTTTATCGCCGCGTGGCTTTATTATCCGTACCACGATGGATTTAATATTTTCACGCTGCTTGCGAATTGGCTGAAGCTCGTGTGCTTCAACTTCCCGTTCGCGTTTTTCTCGCAGTTGTTCTTTATTCAGCCGCTTATCAGAACCGTGTTCGGCTTTTTGTTCCGCCGCGATATTGCCAAAAGGAAAAACGCCGCGGCAAAGCCCGAGCGTAACGCGAATTCCGCCGTCGCGGCCTGAAAAATCGCCGCGTAAATACCGCCCTCGCAGCCCGAGGGCTTTTTTGTTTTTTATCCGAAAATTAAATTTGTGCAAACTGCATAAAAATATTTATAATTATTGGTTATTATTCGGTTGCCTTTTTGAGCCTTATGATGTAAAATTAAATAGTTAGGGTATAATTTTAATACGTATATTATTAAATAATTTTACATATCGGAGGTAAATCTATGAAAGTTTACGAGACTTCAAAAATCAAGAACTTCTGTCTGCTGGGCCACGGCAACGCCGGCAAGACAAGTCTGGCGGAGGCCATGCTCTACACCGCCGGAAACATCGACAGAATGGGCAAGACCCAGGACGGCACGGCCGTTATGGACTTTGACCCCGAGGAGATCAAGCGCAAATTTTCGATCTCCGCCGCGCTCGCGTCCTGCGAGTGGAACGGCAACAAGCTGAATATTCTCGACACGCCCGGATATTTTGACTTTGTGGGCGAGGTTCAGCAGGTCCTGCGCATCACCGACGCGGCGATCATCGTTATCTCGGGCGAGGCCGGACTTTCGGTAGGCGCCGAGAAGGCGTGGAAATACTGCGAGGATTATGGCATTCCCAAGATGATATTCATCAACAAGGTCGACGACGACCGCGTTGACTATCAGAAGGTTCTGCAGCAGCTTAAGGACAAATACGGAAAGAAGATAGCGCCCTTCCAGCTCCCGATCAAGGATGGCGACAAGATCACGGGCTTTGTTAACGTGGTTGAGCAGGAGGCCAGGATTTTTGACGGCAACCGTACGATCACGGGCGAGATGCCCGCGGGTATCGAGGATGAGCTCGAGGAGAACCGCGAGATGATCAAAGAGGCGGTAGCCGAGCAGTCCGAGGAGCTTATGGAGAAATATTTTGAGGGCGAGGAGTTCACTCTGCCCGAGATGTACGCGGCCCTGCGCTCCGGCGTGGCCGAGGGCGACATTGTTCCGGTCCTCTGCGGAAGCGCGACCAAGAATTTGGGTATTCCCTCGCTGATGAACGCGATCAACGCGTACTTCCCGGCTCCCAACGACAGAAACGCGAGCTTCACCGCCAAGGGCCCCGGCGACAAGGAAATCGAGCTTAAGGTTGATTCGGGCGACACGCTTAGCGCGCTGGTGTTCAAGACGGTCGCCGACCCGTATGTCGGCAAACTGTCATACTTCAAGGTCTTCTCGGGCGTTATGACTCCCGACACCACGGTTTATAACCTGAACCGCGACTGCAACGAGAAGATAGGCAAGATCTATACCATGCAGGGCAAAAAGCAGAGCGAGATCGCGCAGCTCAATGCGGGCGACATCGGAACCGTCACCAAGCTTTCAAAGACCAAGACGGGCGACACCCTGAGCCGCGTTGGCAATCCCTGCATGCTTGACGGAATAAAGTTCTCAAAGCCCAACATGGAGCTTGCGGTCGTATCGCAGAAGAAGGGCGACGAGGACAAGATCGCGCAGGGCCTCATCAAGCTTATGGACGAGGATCAGACCTTCGCGTTTGAGACCAACAAGGAGACGCGCCAGCAGCTCCTCAAGGGCCTCGGCGATCAGCATATCGACGTTATCGTTTCAAAGCTTAAGAACAAGTTCGGCGTTGACATCTCGTTTGAGACGCCCAAGGTTGCGTACCGCGAGACGATCCGCAAAAAGGTAAAGGTAGAGGGTAAGCACAAGAAGCAGTCGGGCGGACACGGTCAGTACGGCCACGTTTGGATCGAGTTTGAGCCCAGCACAGAGGAAGGCCTGACGTTTGAGGAGAAGATCTTCGGCGGCAGCGTTCCGAAGGGCTACTTCCCGGCGGTTGAAAAGGGCTTGCAGGACGCTATGAAGCACGGAATTCTGGCGGGCTATCCGATGGTCGGCCTCAAGGCCACGCTGGTTGACGGCTCGTATCATGACGTTGACTCATCCGAGATGGCGTTTAAGATGGCGGCGTCGCTGGCCTACAAGGCGGGAATGCCCCAGGCCTCGCCCGTGATCCTTGAGCCTATCGGCCACCTTAAGGTTTACGCGCCCGACAGCTACACCGGCGACATCATCGGCGACATCAACAAGCGCCGCGGCCAGATGCTGGGCATGGAGCCCATAGGCGGCGGAATGACCATGATCGAGGGTGAGATCCCGATGGCCGAGATGCACACCTACGCGTCCGACCTGCGCTCGATGACCCAGGCCAGAGGCGACTTTGAGTTCGAGTTCGAGCGTTATCAGGAAGCGCCGCAGAACATTATCGACAAGATAATCGCGGACTCGGAGAAAAATTAAAGTGAATAAGCGTTCGGTATTCGCGGAATAATAAGGACGGAGATTGTTTCCGAAAATTTTAATGGAGATGATAATATGTCCGAAAATAAGACCGACTATACCGAGTATCTTATAATCGGCGGCAACGGCGCCGTTGTGGGGATCCGCGACGACGCGCCGCCCGAGGCGAAACGGGAATATCAAAAGCTCGCGCGCCTCAACAAAAACGCGTGACCCAAAAGAGCCGCTTCACGGCTCTTTTGATTTAGATTGACTAAAAGTAATTATTGTAGTATAATATAGGCGGAATATATCGGAAGGGATGAGCGATTATGAAAAATATGCCGAATGATTTGCTTAATGAGACCGCGCGCACTGCGCGAGGTTTTCGGAGAGAGCCTCAAAAGCGTGATTTTGTACGGCTCATATGCCCGCGGTGATTTTGACGGTGAGTCCGATATAGACGTTCTTGCTTTAATTGATATGGACAAAACGGAGCTGCATAAATATCGGCGCCGTGTGTCGGAAATATCAAATGACCTGGATTTAAAATATGACACGCTTCTTTCAATTAAATTGCAGGACAAGACAACCTTTGAAAAATATAAATCGGCTTTGCCGTTTTATCGTAATGTGATCAGGGAAGGAGTGTCGGTAAATGTATAGCTCCGAGATCAGAGATTTGGCAAAATACAGACTCGAAAGAGCGAAACAGGATTTAAAAGACGCCCAAAAGACTCTTGAATTATAAAAGCTGCTATCCGAGCAGCTTTTTTATTATTTTTTCGCCTTTTTTGACGGTGAGCTGCACGCAGGCTCCGGTGAAGGCTCCGGTGATAATTCCGGCGATGATCAGATAGGGCAGGTACCAGAAGATCCCCGGGGTGGCGGTTATGATCACCGCGACGCAGATCTGAGCCGTATTGTGGATCACCGCGCCGATAACGCTTACCGCCCAGAGGTTCTTTTTTAGAGGCGTTTTTATGAGTATGCTCTCCGCCGCGAGGCAGAGCAGCCCGCCCGTCATGCTGTAAGCGAGGGTCATGATCTGGCCCGAGAACACGCTGCCCAGAAACACGCGGATCACAAGGATTATAAACGCGTCGCGCGGCCCGAGGACCGCTAACGCAAACAGCGTCACCACATTCGCGAGGCCGAGCTTGATCCCGGGTATGGCGGAAAGAGGCGGTATCTGCGCCTCGAGCACAAATATGGTCAGGGCGATCGCGGTCAGCACGCCCATCAATGTTATCCGTCTCACGCTTAATTTCATTTTTACCTCCCGGTCACAGCGTCAATTTCGCCACCGTCTCCGCTTATAATCCGCACTGTCAGCTTGTGGGGCAGGCAGACGATCGGATAGGACGCGTCGGTGATTTTCCCCTGCTTGATGCACACCTTGTCGGGGCAGTCCGCCTCGGTTATCGAAACGGCGCCGCTCTCGACATGCGCGATGTTATAGCCGCCGCCCGACTCAATTTTAAGGTCGTACGGCTCATCGACGGCGCTCAGATCTATTCGCTCGACGATCTCTCCGTCTTTTATTATCTCGGCGGTTTTCCCGCCCTCGGCTTTGCCGCCGCGGAACAGGATAACAGCCGCGCAAAGCAGTGCCGCCAGCGCGAAAATCATGATTAAATGTCTGTTTTTCATGGGTTAAAACTCAACCTCCCGACCTTTAGATTATAACATTTTCACGGCGGTTTTGTCAATTTTATTTGCCATTTGGGGCCGCATTTCCGCGCGTTTAAAAATTTTTGGTTGTTTTGTCAACTTTTTAAGGGCGCGCCGCAAATCTTTTGTAATATTTGCGTTAAATTAATGCTTGTTTAATAAGCCTTAAAATGGTATACTTAAAGTAAGAAAAAGCTAACTTCTGCTCAGAGGTGAATTAAAATGAATTATACCATGCTTACCGATTTCTATGAGATCACGATGGCAAACGGATATCTGGAGTGCGGAATGGGCGACCGCATCGCCTATTTTGACATGTTTTTCCGCCAGGCTCCGGATGAGGCGGGCTTCGCGATAATGGCGGGCGTGGAGCAGCTTATCGAGTATCTGAAAGGTCTTAAATTTACGAAAGACGATATTGATTACCTTCGCGAAAAAAATATGTTCTGCGAGGAATTTTTAAACTATCTTGAAAATTTTGAATTCAAATGCGATGTCTGGGCCATTCCCGAGGGCACGCCGATCTTCCCGGGCGAGCCGCTGGTGACGGTGCGCGGCCCCATTATCCAGGCCCAGTTTATCGAGACAATGATTCTTCTCACCGTAAATCACCAAAGTCTGATCGCGACAAAGAGCAACCGCATTGTCCGCGCGGCGGACGGAATTCCCGTTATGGAGTTCGGCTCGAGGCGCGCTCAGGGCTACGACGGCGCGATTTACGGCTCAAGGGCCGCCTATATCGGCGGCGTCGCGGGCACGGCCTGCACCATAAGCGAGAGAATGTTTGACATCCCGGCGCTGGGCACAATGGCCCACAGCTGGGTTCAGAGCTTTGACAGCGAGTATGAGGCGTTCCGCGCCTATGCCGAGTGTTATCCCGAAAACTGCACGCTGCTGGTTGACACCTACAACGTTTTAAAAAGCGGTATCCCCAACGCGATCCGCGTGTTTAACGAGGTTTTAAAACCCAAGGGGATCACAAAGTGCGGTATCAGGATCGACAGCGGCGACATAACATATCTGTCAAAAAAGGCGAGAAAGATGCTTGATGACGCCGGATGGACGGAGGCCGCGGTGTGCGCGTCAAACTCGCTTGACGAGTACATAATCCGCGACATACTCCAGCAGGGCGCCAGGATCGACTCGTTCGGTGTCGGCGAGCGGCTTATCACTTCAAAGTCCGAGCCCGTGTTCGGCGGGGTGTACAAGCTTGTCGCCATAGAGCACGGCGGCGAGATCATACCGAAGATAAAAATCAGCGAGAACGTTCAGAAGATAACCAATCCTTATTTCAAAAAAGTCGTTCGCCTTTATTCAAAAGAGACGGGCATGGCGATCGCGGACGTGCTTACCGCGTATGACGAGAAAATTGACGACACAGAGCCTTATGAGATCTTCGACCCGCAGAACACATGGAAGCGCAAGCGCGTGACCGATTTCAACGCGGTCGAGCTCCAGATCCCGATATTCAAAAACGGAAAGCAGGTTTATTCCCCGCCTTCGTTAAAGGAGATCAGGGCCTATGCCGAAAAGGAGCTTGGTCTCATATGGGACGAGGTAAAAAGATTTGAGAACCCCCACACTTATTATGTCGACCTGTCGCAGAAGCTGTGGGACATAAGGTACAATTTGCTTAAGAGCTACAACGCGTAAACCGGCAACCAATTAATTTATCTTACATAAAAGAAAGGATATTATGATGCAGGAAAATCCATTGCAAGCTTATAATCTGGACAGATTGGGAATTATCGGCATGAAAGGGTGCGAGGAGCTGGCCGAAAAGGTGGACGGGCATCTTAAAAATTTCTGCGAGAAGAGCGGGATCAGCGTAAAATCGTTTCTGATCCCCGCCGAGTGCTCAAGGTTCGGCACCGGCGAGGCCAAGGCCGTGATTTCACACTCGGTGAGGACGTATGACATCTATATCATATGCGATCCGTACAACTACGGCGTGACCTACAAAATGTACGGTCTTGACCACCCGATGAGCCCCGACGATCATTATCAGGACTTAAAGCGAATTATCTCGGCGCTGGGCGGCAAGGCGAAGCGCATCACGGTCATAATGCCGATGATGTACGAGGGCAGACAGCACAGGAGGATCACCCGCGAGTCGCTTGACGCGGCAATGATGCTCCAGGAGCTGACAAATATGGGCGTTGATAACTTTATCACGTTTGACGCTCACGATTCGAGAGTGCAGAACGCCATACCGCTCAAGAGCTTTGAGAACGTACGCCCCACCTATCAGATGATAAAGGCGTGTCTCAGATACAAGCCCGAGATCATCTTAGAGCCCGACGAGACGCTTATCGTTTCGCCCGATGAGGGAGCCATGGGCAGATGTATGTATTATTCATCGGTTCTCAGCATGGACCTTGTAATGTTCTATAAGCGCCGCGACTACTCGAGGGTCGTAAACGGAAAAAATCCCATTGTGGCTCATCAGTTCTTGGGCAAGGATATAAACGACAAGAACGTTATCGTGGTCGACGATATGATCGCTTCCGGCGAGTCGCTGCTGGACGTTGCCAAGGAGCTCAAAAAGCGCCACGCCAAGAGGGTCATCGTGTTCTCGTCCTTCGGCCTCTTTACCGAGGGCGTCGAGAAATTCAACAAGGCGCACGAGGAAGGCCTGATCGACGCGGTGTTCACGACCAACACGGTTTACAGACGGCCCGAGCTTAAGGACTGCGAGTGGTACCACGAGGTCGATATGTCAAAGTTTATCGGCTTGATAATCAGACAGATCAACGGCGACTGCTCGATCAGCGAGCTGCTCACTCCCATGAAAAAGATCAACAGGATACTTGAAAAATACAAGTCCGGAGAGATGGCTTAAAAATGAATAATTTAAAACGCGCGCCCGAGAATGATTTGGGGTCGGCGCGGCAAAGGGATTTTATGGCGCGGGTCTTGGAGCTGAACCGTATGAGGTCGGCTCCGCCCGCGGCCTTTGTTGAAACCTACGGTTGCCAGCAGAACGTAAGCGATTCCGAGAAGCTCTCGGGAATGCTGCGTGACATGGGCTACCGAATGATAAGCTCCGCCGAGGGGGCGGATCTGGTGATTTTCAACACCTGCGCCGTGCGGGAGAACGCCGAGCTTAAGGTGTTCGGAAATCTGGGCGCCTTAAAGCACAACAAACGCAGGAACCCCGAAATGCTGATCGGCGTGTGCGGCTGCATGACGCAGCAGGAGCATATTGCCGAGACGATCAGGAAAAAATACAAGCATGTGGACATGGTGTTCGGCACCCACGCGCTCTATCGCTTCCCCGAGATTTTGTGCGGAGCCTTGGAGGGCGGCAGGATCGTTGACATTGAGGGCGGCAGCGGAACGATCACCGAGAATGTCCCGGTTCTCCGCGAGGCGCCGCCTCTTGCCAAGGTGCCGATAATGTACGGCTGCAACAACTTCTGCACATACTGCATTGTGCCGTATGTGCGCGGCAGGGAGCGCAGCCGAAGCGCCGCAAACATCATAGCCGAGTGCGAGAGCGCGGCAAGTCAGGGCTACCGCGAGGTCATGCTGCTCGGGCAGAACGTTAATTCATATGGCAATGATCTGAGCGGTGGGCTGTCGTTCGCGGGTCTTTTGCGCGAGGTGTGCAGAATTGACGGGATAGAGCGCGTCCGCTTTATGACAAGCCACCCGAAGGACATATCGGACGAGCTGATACGGACGATGGCCGAGGAGAAAAAAATATGCAAACAGCTCCATCTGCCGATACAGTCCGGCTCCGACAGAATTCTCAAGGCGATGAACCGAAAATACACCCGCGCGGAATATATGGAAAAGCTGCGGAAAATTCGCGCCGCGATGCCCGATATAGTGCTTACTACGGACATAATCTGCGGCTTCCCCGGCGAGACAAACGAGGATTTTGCCGAGACCTTGAGCGTTCTCCGCGAGGCGGAATACGACATGATATTCTCGTTCATATACTCAAAGCGGGTCGGCACGCCCGCGGCTGAAATGCCCGACTGCCTGACCGACGAGGAAAAGCATAAAAATTTTGACGAGATGATAAAGGTCCAGAACGAGATCTCAAGGAAAAAGAATTTGAAATATTTAAACACCGACCAGACCGTGCTTATCGAGGGACGCAGCAAGACCGATCCCGAAACCGTCACCGGCAGGACCGAGGGCGGAAAGATCGTTAACATAAGCTGCCCCGGAATGAGCGGCAGCGAGAAGGACGCGCTGACGGGCGAGCTTTTGAGCGTCAGGATTATGGGCGCGCGGACATGGTCGCTTCAAGGCGAATATATAAAGAAGTAAAGGAGAAGGAAATGCAGAACGAGGAAATTTTTGAAAAGGCCCGCGAGCTTGGCGAGCTCATCCGAAGCAGCGAGACAAAAAAGCGCTCGGACGAGACAAGCCGCGCTCTGCTGGCCGACGACGAGGCCAAAGGCCTTATTGATAACTATAACAGAATAAGAGAGGAAAAAATGGCCGAGTATTCGGACAAGACTCCGACCAAGGAGGAGGCGCAGGAGGTCAACGATTATCTCCAGCGGGAGTTTGAAAAGCTGACGGTAAATCCGATAATCAAGGATTATCTCGAGGCCGCCCGCGACTATGAGATGCTGCTGGGCCGCATGGACGGAATACTCAAACACTTTATAGTGGGAGAGCAGGAGGGCTGCAGCGGAAGCTGTGCGACCTGCGGCGGCTGCCACTGATGATAATAGACAAAAACAAGCTGACGCCGATGATGCGTCAGTACTTTGACGTCAAGGACAAATATGACGGCTGCATACTGATGTACCGTCTGGGCGATTTTTACGAGATGTTTTTTGAGGACGCCCTAACCGCGGCGAAGGTCCTTGACATTGCTCTGACGGGCCGCTCGTGCGGCCTTCCCGAGAAGGCGCCCATGTGCGGCGTTCCCTTTCATTCTGTGGATAGTTATATAGTGAAGCTCGTTGCCGCCGGCTACAATGTGGCGGTGTGCGAGCAGGCGGAGGACCCGTCCGAGGCGAAGGGTATTGTCCGGCGCGAGGTAATCCGTGTGATAACCCCGAGCACCATAATGGACACCGCCGCCTTGGACGAGAGAAAGAACAACTATCTCTGCTCGTTCGTCAAGGACGGCGGCGATATAGGCCTCACGTTTATTGACATCACGACCGGCGAGGCGTTCTGCGGCGAATACGGCGGCGCGTCCGCCGAGAGCGGCGCGTTTGACGCCCTGACCCGCTTTGAGCCCGCCGAGATCATTATGAATATTGAAGCGTACGAAAACGACCGGCTTTTGGAGAGAATTAAAGGCGGGTTTAATTGTTTCGTGCGCAATTATTACGATTGGGCCTTTTTGAGCGACGAGGCCGAAAAGACCGTTCCGACCCAGTTCGGCGAGGAAACGGCGGGCGATTTAAAACAGGGGAGCGGCGTTATGTTCCGCTCAATGGGCGGCGCGCTGCGCTTTTTGATCGAGACCCAGAAAAGCGAGCTCAGCAGCATAAAGGAGCCCGAGATAATCAGTGAGAGCCCGGTCATGCTTATCGACGCCTACAGTATGCGCAATCTTGAGATAACCGAGACGATCCGCGGCGGCTCGTATAAGGGCAGCCTGCTCAGCATATTGAGCAGGACCAAGACCGCCATGGGCGGCAGGATGCTGAGAAGAATGATAACCGCGCCGCTGCTCAACAGGATAGCGATAACAAACCGCCTTATCGCGGTTGACGAGTTTTTCAAAAATCCCATGCTGCGCGCCGAGACCGCGGAACTGCTGTCCTCGATAAAGGACATAGAGCGCACGATAACCAAGGTGGCCTACAAGACGGCCAACTGCCACGACCTGCTCAATCTCGCCGCGTCGTTTGAAAATCTGCCGAGGCTCAAAGAGCTTCTCGGCGGCTGCGGGAGCAAGTTGATACGCGAGCAGCTTCGGAGCCTTGACGATCTGAGCGACATAAGAGAGCTGATATTAAACTCGATCGACGGCGACGCCCCGGTCTCGCTCCGAAACGGAAATATGATCAAGAAGGGCGCCGACGAGGAGATCGACCGTCTGCGCGATCTGCGCGACAACGGCAAAAACTGGCTTATCGGCATGGTCGAGGAGGAAAAGAAGAACACCGGGATCAAGACCATGAAATTGGGCTACAACAAGGTTTTCGGATATTATATCGAGGTCAGCAACGCGCAGACCGAGAACGTGCCCGATTATTTTATCAGGAAGCAGACGCTGGTAAACGGCGAGAGATACATAACCCCGAAGATCAAGGAGCTTGAGGAGCAGATCCTCACGGCTGACACCAAAGTGACCGACCTTGAGTATGAAATGTTCTGCAAGGTGCGCGACGAGGTAGGCGAAAACTGCGAGCGCGTCCGCGCCACGGCCTCGGCGGTGGCGATGATAGACGTGCTGTGCTCGCTGGCGGCAGTGGCCGAGGAGCGCGGCTATGTCATGCCGACCGTAACGAACTCCGACAGGATCGTGATCAAGGATGGCCGCCACCCGGTGGTCGAGGCGCTGAACCGCTCGGCTCTGTTCATTCCGAACGACGCCGACCTTGACAACCGCGAGAACCAGATCGCGATAATAACCGGCCCGAACATGGCGGGAAAATCGACCTACATGCGCCAGATCGCGGTGATAACCCTGATGGCGCAGATGGGAAGCTTTGTGCCCGCGGCCTCGGCTGAAATAGGAATAGTTGACAGGATATTCACCCGCGTCGGCGCGAGCGACGATCTTAGCTCGGGCGACAGCACGTTTATGGTCGAGATGAAGGAGGTCGCGTATATCCTCGACAACGCCACGCGCAGCAGCCTGATAATCCTTGACGAGATAGGCAGAGGCACCAGCACTTACGACGGCCTCAGCATAGCGTGGGCGGTGGTCGAGCATATTGCCGACGTGAAAAAATGCGGCGCGAAAACCTTGTTCGCGACCCATTACCACGAGCTCACCGAGCTTGAGGAAAAGATAAAGAACGTGAAGAATTACTGCATCGCCGCCCGCAAAAAGGGCGACAATATAACGTTTTTGCGCAAGATAATACGCGGCGGAGCCGACGAGAGCTACGGCGTTGAGGTCGCGGCGCTGGCGGGCGTTAAGAAGTCGGTCATAAGGCGTGCCAAGGAGATCGCCGCCGACCTTGAGAGCCGCGACAAAAAGCAGGTCAGCACAGTGGGCGTGAGAACCGCCGCGGACAGAAAAAGGCCGGGGATCGACGATCAGATCGGCTTTTTCGGCGGCGGCGAGAGCCCGGTCGTGAGCAAGCTCAAAGGAATGGATCTGAACACACTTACCCCGATCGAGGCGCTGACGAAATTATACGAGCTCAAGGCCGAGGCCGAGAACGAATAATATTTAAGGGATAGCCGCCGAAGGCGGTGAAAATATAACGAGGTGAAAACTATGCCGAACGAAATACGGGTGCTGCCCGAAAATGTGGCCGACAAGATCGCCGCGGGAGAGGTTGCCGAGAGGCCGAGCGCCGTTGTGAAGGAGCTTACCGAAAACGCGGTCGACGCCGGAGCCGACAAGATAACCGTCGAGATAAGAAACGGCGGAGTGAAGCTCATCAGAGTCGCCGACAACGGCTGCGGAATTCCGCGGGACCAGGTAAAGACCGCGTTTCTGCGCCACGCCACAAGCAAGCTGAGAAGCGAGAACGATCTTTATAAAATCTCGACCATGGGCTTCAGAGGCGAGGCGCTGTCCAGCATATGCGCTGTGGCGAGGGTCGAGGTGATAACCCGCACCGCCGACGACGAGGTCGGCGCGCATTACGTTGTTGATCACGGCGTTTGCGGCGAGGCAGACGAGATCGCCTGCGGCGTGGGAACGATAATGACGGTCGAGGACCTGTTCCGGAACGTTCCGGCCCGCATGAAATTTTTGAAAAAGGACAGCACCGAGGCGGGCTATGTGTCCGATCTTATGACGCGGCTCGCGCTGTCGCGCCCCGATATAGCATTTGAGTATATCTGCGACGGCAAGACCGTTTTTGTGACAAGCGGAGACGGGGACCTCAAAAACGTGATATTCAAGGTTTACGGTTTGAAGTTCGCCAAGGCCGTGATGCCGGTCAGCTACACCGAGGGCGGAGTCACGATAGTCGGCGCGGCGGGCAGACCGGAGGAGCTTTCGTTCGGGAACCGAACGCGCCAGACCGTGTTTGTCAACGGCAGATACATAAAGAACCACGTTATCGCCAAGATAGCGGAGGAGGCCTTCCGCAACGCCTTAATGGTGGGCAGATTTCCGTTTTTTGTGCTTGATATAAAGCTGCCGCCCGAGCTGGTTGACGTTAACGTTCACCCGGCCAAGACCGAGGTGAAGTTCGCCAACGAGAAAGAGCTGTATGACATAGTGTACCACGCCTTGAAGAACGCGCTCTACGGAACGCTTCCCCAAAAGGCGCGGCCCGACAGTGAAAACGCGGCAGCCGCGCCGTCGTTTAAATCGTTCTCCGGCAAAAAACCGTCTGTGCTGCGCGACAGCGGAGCCGTCGGCGGCAAAATAAACGAAAAGACGGTCAAGGAATATCTGGAATACACAAAGCCGAAGACCGAGGGCTTTATCTTAGCTCCGCAGGCCGATGCCGACCAACACCAAACACCCGAGGCGGACATAAATTCTTTCGCTGCGGCTCCCGAAGCGGAGGCTCCTTTGGAGGAGAGCGGAGCGGCGGAGGTTCGGAGCACGGGCGGCAAAGAGCCCGAGACCGAGCTTCAGCTCGCTATCGACGAGCCGGGCGATAACGACGATATTTTTTCTGACTGCAAAATCGTCGGCCAAGTCTTCAACACATATATAATCCTCGCGTCGAGTGACAAAATGTATATGATCGACCAGCACGCGGCCCACGAGCGGGCGGGATTTGAGGAGCTCAAGGCGGCCAGGGCCGAAAACGAGCCGCTGTCGCAGCTTTTGCTGACTCCGATAGTGGTCAGCCTGACCCGCGGCGAGCACGAGGCGCTTATGGACAATATCGAAATGTTCCGAGGCTTCGGCTTTGAGATAGCCGACTTCGGCGGCGATTCTGTTGTGATAAACGAGACGCCGATCATCGCGCCCGACGACGATATAAAATCGCTGCTTTACGAGCTTTTAAACGCCGCGATCGACAATATCAGGCACCCCGTTGCCGATTTTGAGGAACGGGCGCTTGACATGATCTCGTGCAAAAAGGCGATAAAGGCCAACGACAGGCTGACCTTGCCCGAGATGAGCACGGTGGTCGAGCTTGTGTCCGGGCTATATAAAAAGGGAATAAAGACCTGCCCTCACGGCAGACCGATAGTGATAAGCTTCACCAAGACCGAGATAGAAAAAATGTTCAAGCGTATTGTGTAGGCGGAGGTGCGGAATGAGCAAGCCGAAAATAGTCGGGGTCGTCGGCCCCACAGCCTCGGGAAAGACCGATTTCGCGATTGATCTCGCCCTCAAAAGGAACGGCGAGGTCGTGTCCTGCGACTCGATGCAGATCTACCGCGGCATGGACATAGGCACGGCGAAGCCGACGGTGGACGAGACGCGGGGAGTGCCGCATCACATGATAGACATTGCCGACCCGAGCGAGGAGTTCAGCGTGGCGAGATTTGTGAAAATGGCGCGCGCCGCGATCGACGATATTTTAAGCCGCGGAAGGCTGCCCGTTCTCTGCGGCGGCACCGGCCTTTATTTTGACAGCGTGGTGAGCAACATAAGCTTCACCGAGAGCAGGTCCGACCCGGAATATCGCGCGGAGCTCAAGGCGCTCGCCGAGAAAAACGGAGCGGAGCATATTCATGAAATGCTGAGGGCGGTCGACCCGAAAGCCGCAGAAGACATCCACCCGAACAATCTGCGCCGCGTTATCCGCGCTCTTGAGATCTACCGAACGACAGGCAGGCCAAAGTCGGAGCTTGACATAGAGCAGCGCGGCGAGCCGCTCTACGACGCGGAAATATACGGCCTTTCAAGGCCCCGCGAAGAGCTTTATGAGCGCATAAACAAAAGGGTCGACATAATGCTCGGGCGCGGGCTTGAGGCGGAGGTCCGCGGGCTTATTGAGAGCGGGGCGGATTTGAATTCAACCGCGATGCAGGCCATAGGCTATAAGGAAATGGCGGAATATATTCGCGGCGAATGTTCCTTGAGCGAGGCCGCGGAAAAAATAAAGCGCGAGACCCGCCGCTACGCCAAGCGGCAGATGACATGGTTCAGGCGCAACAAAAACATAAAATGGATCGAAATAAAATAATAAGCCGCTGCGCGGATATGCGAACCGACATATCCGCGCGCGGCATTTATTTTAAACACTTATATTACCAAAGTTTCAGTCTGTTTTCGGGAGCGACGTACATTCTGTCGCCCTCTTTCACGTCGTATAACTCATAAAATTCGTCCATCGAGGCAACGACCGCGTCAACTCTGACATTGTTTGATGAGTGCTCATCCATCGCCAGGATATTCATTTTTGACGTCTCGTTTCCGAGATCCGCCCAAAACGTGGCGTATGATTCCAAAGCCTTCTTCTGGGCCTCGGGGTCGCCTTCGAGAATATTCAAAACGCAGCGCAGACCCGCGAAGTCGGCCATATTCTCACCGATCGTCTTCTCGCTGTCCTGCGGTACGCCTTGCAGGACCTCAAAGTTTTTGTAGTATTCCACAAAATTCTGAATACGCTTTTGATATTCCTCCTGGTCCTTTTCGGTCCACCAGTTTTTGAGACAGCCGTTCTCGTCAAACTGCGAGCCTGTTATGTCAAAAGCGTGACCCACCTCATGGCCGACAATAGCGCCGATAGCGCCGAGATTTTCCGCTCTGTCAGCCTCGGGATCGTAGATCGGACTGTTCAGGATAGCGGACATTATGCATATTATATTAAGCTGCGGAGCGTAGAACGCGTTGACCGTGTCGGGCGACGCCAGCATCCCCTCTCTGAGAAATTCTTTTTCGCTGCACTGACGGACTTTTGTGTTGAGCACGTCTTTATAAACGCTCACCGTGTTTGAGAACACCGTTCCGCCCTGCTCGGGAGACGTGATCGTCGGGAACTCATAGTTGTCGGGATAACCGATCACCGCGATCATATTCGTGATCTTTTTGATAGCGTTCTGCTTGGTCTCATCGCTCATCCATGTGTTCTTTTCAAAGGTCTCGATATACTCGTTCCATATATCGTCCAGCATATCGGCTACATCCAATGAAGTTTGATCGTCGTAGTAGTAGTCGCAGTAGATAAGGCCGATGTCGTTTGGCAAGTACCTTCTTATCAACGCCATATTTTCCGTGTTGAACACGCTTTCATCGTCCTGGTCGGCGCCTCCGCTCTCCTCGGTGTAAATGCTCATTGTGTTTATCAGGGCTTTTGCCATCTCTTCAAGCAGGTTTATATCGGTATCGATCGATAAGTATAAAAGCGCCATGCCCGCGTTAATACTGATCTGCTCGGCAGCCGCGGCCTCATCATCGTTCAGAGGAGCGTTAAAGTCGATCAGACCGAACAACGCGTTCGCTTTGAGAGCGTTAAGGTTATCCGCTGTGAAAGCCTTGTCGATCTCGCTTAATGTGTCTTTGTTATTCAGTTCCACGCTGTCATAATTCTTAAATCCCATTTTGTTTAATATATCGCAGAAATCAATATTTTTCGTCGCCTTCTCGGCCTCGGCCGCGGTGAAGAGCTGCGACTCTTCCTTATCGGATTCCATTGTTTCGGGATCAACATCGGGATGCTCGCTCAGCATGGCCTCGATATCCTTGTCTATTATATCCTGAGTTATACTCTGATCCGAATATTTTCTTATGTCTATGCCCTGACTGATGCTCGGAGCGTAGTTTGTGTCCCGCGTCGCCAGAGACTGAAGCTCAACGGCGCGCTTTATATCGTCGTCCGAAAACTCGCCGCCCATTGATTTAACGACGTCTTTAACCGTGTTTAAATAACGGTCGCCAAACAGCTCCTTGGTCGCCGACCTGTAATTTATCATTCCGATGGGCGAATATGATTTCAGAGTGATCATCGGAAGAGCAACACCGGTTTCCGGGTTTTGAGCAACATCTACCGTGAACAAAACATTAATTCCGGTTTCTTTCGCGATCTCGGTCGTCGTGTTCACAAGCTCCTCAACCGACTTAGCGTTTAAGATCTGCTGTCTCCAGCCCTGCACAAGAGCTTTGTCGCTCTCGGTGATCGTCTTTGAGTCCTGAATGCAAAGCAGCATGTCATGAACTCTCTGCTCGGCGCTTCCGGGCTGATACTCGAGTTCTCCGTCCATAAGCTTTTTCATCAGCTCATTTTCGCGGTCGAATATCTGCGTCTGAATATCACTCATATAGGACCAGCTGTTTGGCGGCACAATAACCGCGCCGTGAACCGCGTCGATAACGGGCTCGCTCGGCAGTTGAACATTGCGGAACGTCTTGTTGTTGATATGTCCGTAAAAGCTCTCGCTGACGGGAACGGTGTTCAAAAGCTCGTCGCTTCTGTCGGTCAGAAGGCCGACCTGCTCGACAGTTATATTGTCGTCGGCGCCCAGAAGTCCGTTGCCGTAGCCCTTAACGATGCCCGCGCGGGTCAGATCGTCGATATTCTCCTCGGCCCAATCGGGAACGTCCGTAAACTCGATAGGCTCGCCCACGTCATCGGGAACCTCGGGGATACATCTCGCCAGCATCGCGAGCGCCTCGATACGGGTCACGTTTTCTTTGGGGCGCAGGGTCTTGTCCTCATATCCGCGCACCAGACCGTTTGAGACAGCCTTTTCAAAGTCGCCCACATAGTCCTCGTCAATATCGTCTTTGTCGGCGAATGTGGAGAGCATATACGCGTTGCCCGAGAAATTGCTGCGTCCCACGGACTGCACAAACTGGGACACCACATACTCGCGCGTAGCGAGCTCGGCGCCCTCGTCGGCGAAAACGGGCGCGGCGGAAATAAACGGCATGGTCGAAACGATCATGGCCGCCGCCATCAAAATACCAATAAGTTTTCTTTTCATTTTGTCTTACCTCCGTTTTAAAAATTTGTACAAAATCTATTTTATCACATAAAACAAAAAAAGAAATACCATTCGTGTTAAAAACAGAGGATTTTATGTCAAAGATATAAAAATTTTTTCTCCGTCGGCGCATTATACGGCGAAAACTCAAAAAATATTTTTACAATTCAATTACATTTATCCAACAAGTTTATGAGAATTGTTTACACAATCAGATTATTACCTTATAATAAATCTGTGTAATATCGGGCGTTTGCGCCTTGGTTTTGCGCGTTTTCAGAGTGCAGGCTGATTGGAGGTCTTGGCATTGGCTGATGCTGCCGACAATTCAAATAAAAGATTGAAAAACAGACGTAAAAGAAGCATAAAAAAGGGTATTTTTTTGATACCCAAAACAGTCGCGGTGTTTGCGGTTGTTTTTCTGCTGATAAGCGTTTTTTTCAGATCGGGCAGCTCGGTCAACACGTTTGCCGCGCTTAAAGGAAATATAGAGGAATACGTTAGCTCCGACGGGTATATATTCCGTGACCAGACATTGGTCGAGTCGCCGACCGACGGATATTTTGAGTGCGTTGCCGACGAGGGCGAGCGCGTTATCGAAGGCGCAACGCTTGCGACCGTTTACAAAAACAAGGTGGACCCCGCCGTGACCGAGGAAATAGCGGACATTCATAAAAAAATCAGCGCGATCGAAAATGACCGCGTCTCGGCAGATGTCTATTCGGGCAGCGCCGTTAAAATTGAGGTTGACATAGCCGAACACGCCCGCAGCCTGTCACGGGTGCGGAGCGGCGGCAAATTTTCGGATATACAGTCGGAAAAGGACGAGATCGACGGATTTATTTCCGCCAAGCAGTCCTCGACCGAGGGAGGCAAAACCGATGAGGAGCGTCTGGGCGAGCTCAGCGCCAGGCTCCACTCGCTTGAATCCTTGGGCGAGTACTCGGGCGAGTATATATATTCGCCGACGCCGGGCGTTTTCTCGTCAAGGATCGACGGATATGAGCAGGAGCTCAATATTTCAATGCTCGACAACGCCACTCCGAGCTATCTGAATAACATAAAACCGTCCGACGTTTCCGCGGGCGAGACCGTGACGGCAGGCGAGACGGTCTGCAAGGTCATCAATAATTATGAGTGGTACTTCGCCGGAGTGATAACCGAAAAAGAGGCCGTGAATTTCAGCGTCGGCCAGAGCATCAACATAAAGTTTTACGATTTGTCCGACTCGGTAGTCTCGGGGACCGTTACGGCGATCTCAAGGCCCGAGGGCGGAAAAGTGGCTGTGACGGTGCATTCGACCGCCTATGTTGACTCGATCTACACCGCCTCGAAGGTGTCGGCTGAGCTGTTCACCCAGAGCGCCGAGGGCTTCAAGGTTCCGTCCGAGTCTCTGAGAGTGATTGACGGCAGGCAGGGTGTATATGTGGTCCGTCTGGGCGTCGCGCGGTTCGCGCCGGTCGATCTGATATACAACAACAAGGAGTGGGCGATAATCGAGCCCGCGCAGGAAAACGACGGCGAGATCGAGCTTGAGATATACGACGACGTGATAGTCAACACAAAGGGAATAGAAGACGGCGACGTGGTTCGCAGGTAGGGGGAATTGATATGCCCGATATAAAGCGGAATTATCTTGAAACGCTTGAAAAAGTCAGGGAAGCTGCCGCAAAATGCGGCAGGGACCCGGGCGAGGTGCGCCTTATAGCCGTTTCAAAGACCAAACCCCTTGAATACGTCCGCGAGGCGGCGGAGGCGGGAGCGGTCGACTTCGGCGAGAACAGACCGCAGGAGCTGGTTCTGAAACAGGCGGAATATCCCGATTTAAGATGGCACCAGATAGGCACGCTGCAGCGCAACAAGGTTCGCCATATCGTGGGCAAATGCGCATTGATACACTCGGTCGACAGCCTGCCGCTCGCTCTTGAGATAGACAAGCGCGCGAAGGCCGCGGGAGTTGTTCAGGACGTGCTGATACAGGTCAACATAACCGGAGAGGAGACCAAGTCGGGCGTGTCGCCCGACGAGCTTGAAGGGCTGCTGAGCGAGATCAAGACCATGGAAAACGTGAACCCGACGGGCCTCATGACAATATCCGTCGCGGGCAGCTCGCCCGACGAGAACCGCGCGGTTTTCGGGCGGCTCAAGGAATTGGCGGACAGGTTCGGCCTCAGGGAGCTTTCTATGGGAATGACTCACGACTATGTTGAGGCGATAGAGTGCGGGGCCACTATGGTGCGCGTGGGAACAGCTATATTCGGCGCGAGAGACTACGGCCCGAAATAATTTGTAAATTATTAAATTTTATATACTAAAATACTGAAATCAGGAGGAGAAGAAAATGGGAAGCTTTATGGACAAGATATACAACATGATGGGTGTTGATGTGGGAGATACCTACGAGGAGGAGTATTACGACGACTACGGCGACGAGGCCTATGACGAGCCGCCCCGCAGCGAGTATATGCCGAGCCGCAGAACAAGCAGCCGCAGCTCGCGGGTCAGCAAGTTTGAGGACGCGCCTCAGATGCGTCTGGTTATCATGCAGCCCCAGAATTTTGAGGAGTCACGCGATATTGCCAACCACTTAAAGGAGCGCAAGCCCATTGTCGTGAACCTTGAATATGTTGAAAAGACGGTGTCGCGCAGAATTGTCGATTTCTTAAGCGGCGCGGTTTACGCCCTCGACGGCGACATCAGAAAGGTCGCCAACCATATATTCCTGATAACCCCATGCAATGTGGGAGTTGAGGAGGACGCCGAGGACGGTTACGGATACGGCGGATAAGTCCTTTGGAAGCGGACAAGCTTATCGTTAAAAAAGCGTTCGACACGATCGCGATCGCCGAGAGGCAGTATTCAATGAAGGCTCTCGGATTTCTCGATCCGAGGGAGCGGGCGCTTATCGAAAGAGAGATACGCGGCAGGGTCCCCGCCGATATGAAGTGCGAGTTTTTCGGCGGATACGACGAGGCGGAGCGGAGCATGATGATATGCCGCCCCGAATATCTGCCCGCGGAATATGACGAGGTAATAACGGTTCTTGAGATCTCGGGCCGAGATATATCGGGCCTTAACCACCGCGACTACCTCGGGAGCCTGACCGGACTCGGGATAAAGCGCGAAAACATCGGAGACATCGTGCCCGACGGCGAGCGCTGCTATGTATATATAAAGCCCGCGATGCTGAATTACGTCGGAGAAAATCTGACGAAGATCGGCAGGCGCGGCGTGCGCGTCACGCGGCGAAATTTGTCGGAAATACGAATCCCGGAAAAGCCGGTGAAGCCGATAGCGGCGACGGTTCCGAGCCTGCGCCTCGACTGTGTGGCCGCGGCCGCGGCGGGAGTTTCGCGCGGCAAGGCGGCGGAGCTTGTCAAAGGCGAGCGCGTTAAGCTGAATTTTGAGGAGGAGACAAGCGTCTCGGCGGCGGTGAGCGAGGGCGACATTATCTCGATCCGGGGCTTCGGTAGGTTCAGGCTGTCGGAGATCCGCGGAACTACCCGAAAGGGCAGAACGGCGGTAATAATTGACAAGTATATTTAGTATATTAAAATTGAAAGTATTGGGAGGATTACTATGATTACACCCGCAGATATAGAAAACAAGGAATTTAAAAAGGAAATGCGCGGCTACAGCATATCCGAGGTCAATAACTTCATGAAGGAAGTCGCCTTGAGCTATGAGAAGATCTATAACGAGAACCTGTCCGCCATGGACAGAATAGGCATGCTGAGCGACGCTGTGAAGCAGTATAAGTCAATGGAGGACACGCTGAGAAACGCGCTGTCGGTCGCGAAGGGCGCGAGCGATGAGATCAAGACCAATGCCCACGGCCAGGCGCAGGTTATTATCAGAGACGCCGAGACAAAGGCGGCCGAGATAATCAACCGCGCGGCCAAAGAGGTCGCCGAGATAAACCGCAAGTATGAGGAAATGAAGCGCAGTGTCGAGGTTTTCAGAGCCAAGACAGTGTCGCTGCTCAACTCGCAGCTTGAGGTCATAAAAGACTATTCAAAGATCAACGACGACGCGGACTCCAAGATCCGCTCGAGCGCCGAGGCGGTCGAGGTAATAAAGAGCGAGATCGACGACATTCCCGATATGCCTAAGGACGTTCAGCCCTCGGCCAACGAGCGCGTCGTGGCAGCGCTCGAAAAGGTGACTCAGGAGCTTCCGAGGATAAAACTTAATGAAAAAGGAGAGTATGTTGCCGCCGAGTAACAAAAAGCGGCAGCCTGTTTATGGTATATGTTATAATCGGAATATCGGTTTTAATTCTTGATTTGATAACAAAACACGCGGCGGTTTCCGCCCTCGCCGGCGGCGCGGGGGTGCCGCTGATAGACGGCGTGTTCCACCTGACATATGTTGAAAACAACGGCATCGCCTTCGGCATGCTTGAGAATAAACGGATAGTGTTTGTCACATTATCCGTTATTATTCTTATTGCGCTTATTGCCTATCTGATAAAAGCCCCGCGGCGCGACGCGTGGCTCAAACTGGGCGCCGCACTGGTGATCTCGGGCTCTTTCGGCAACCTGATCGAGCGGGTCTTAAAGGGCTATGTGGTGGATTTTCTGGATTTCAGGCTGATCAACTTCCCGGTGTTCAACGTGGCGGACATGGCGGTGTGCGTCGGAGCGGCGGCGCTTGTCATTCATTTTCTGTTCGGCGGCGGCGCCGAAAACAAAAATAAGCCGGAGGATTAGCGGAACTATGGAAATAAAGACGATCAAAATAACCGAGGACGGCGGAAGGCTTGACAAGCTGACGGCGGAGGCTTTGAGCGGAGTGACAAGGTCATACGCAAAAAAGCTGATAAACGCCAGAAATGTCACCGTGAACGGCGCGCCCGCCAAGCCGAACCGTATTCTTAAGGCGGGCGACGAGATAACCGTGAGCTTTCCGGAGCCCGCGCCGCTTGAGATCGTTCCCGAGGACATTCCGCTTGACATAGTATATGAGGACTCCTCAATGCTGATCGTCAACAAGCCGCAGGGCATGGTGGTGCATCCCGCGCCGGGCAATTTTTCGGGAACGCTGGTCAACGCGCTGATGTTCCATTGCGAAGACAGCCTCTCGGGAATAAACGGCGAGAAGCGCCCGGGAATTCTGCACCGTATCGACAAAGACACCTCGGGCCTGCTGATGGTGGCGAAAAACAACAGCGCTCACCAGAAGCTTGCGGATCAGATAAAGGTCCACAGTCTGACCCGCGCGTATAAGGCGCTGGTTCACGGAAACATAAAGCAGGACAGCGGAAGGATCGACGCGCCGATAGGCCGCCACCCGATAAACCGCAAAAAAATGACGATAACCGACCAAAATTCCCGCGAGGCCGTGACAAACTACCGTGTGCTCGAGCGTTTCGGGAGCTATACTCTCGTCGAGTGCGTGCTCGAGACCGGCAGGACCCACCAAATAAGGGTGCATATGTCTCATAACGGTCACCCGATAGTCGGCGACAAAACCTACGGCGTAAAAAAAGAGGAGTTCAATCTGAAGGGCCAGCTTCTCCACGCCTATAAGCTCGGCTTCATCCACCCCGACACCGACGAATATATGGAGTTCACCGCCCCCCTCCCCGACTACTTTGAAAAGGTGCTTGAAATTTTAAGAAAAACCAATGAATAAAAACCGCCTGTGGCACAATAAAAACAACCGCCTTTAAAGTTTTGACCCTACTTTAGCGGTTGTCTTATATTAAACTGCTGAAGCGGCCAAACCGTTTTTACGCTCTGCCGTTTCTCTTTCTGTAATTATTATATATTATAATTATATTTTTGTCAAGGATTTTATTTAATAAAAAACAGTAAAGCAAAACAGAG
Organism: uncultured Monoglobus sp.; assembly: GCA_947624305.1. Lineage (GTDB taxonomy): Bacteria > Bacillota > Clostridia > Monoglobales > Monoglobaceae > Monoglobus. Next base: position 100,995 of record CANQKC010000004.1, read on the forward strand.
GCACAGATTAAGCTATGCCTCTGTTATTCCGCCGAGGGCGGTTTTATTTTTCGATCAGGCTTTCGCCGGTCATTTCTTCGGGCTGCTCAATTCCCATCATGTCAAGCAGTGTGGGGGTCAGGTCGGCGAGTCTGCCGGTCTTGAGCTTAATGCCCTTTCTGCCGATCAGTATCAGCGGTACCACGTTGGTGGTGTGCGCCGTGAACGGCTCTCCGGTCTCATAGTCGATCATCTGGTCGGCGTTGCCGTGGTCGGCGGTGATAAGCGCCTCGCCGCCCATTTCAAGCAGCGCGTCAACCACTCTGCCGACGCAGGAGTCAACCGTCTCGACCGCCTTTACCGCCGCGTCAAACACGCCGGTGTGGCCGACCATGTCGCAGTTGGCGAAGTTCAGGATAATGCAGTCATATTTGCCGCTCTTTATCCGCTCAACAACCGCGTCGGTGACTTCGGGCGCGCTCATTTCGGGCTGCAGATCGTAGGTCGCGACCTTGGGCGAGTTGATAAGAACTCTGTCCTCGCCCTCGTAGGGCGCCTCGACGCCGCCGTTAAAGAAAAACGTGACGTGCGCGTATTTCTCGGTCTCGGCTATTCTGAGCTGCGTTTTTCCGAGCTTGCTCATGTACTCACCGAAGGTGTTGCTGAGGCTTTCGGGCTTAAACGCGATGTGCACGTTGGGCATTGTCGCGTCGTACTGTGTCATTGTCACATAGTATGTCTCAAAGAATTTTCTTTCAAAGCCGTTAAAATCGGGGTCAACGATAGTTCTGGTCAGTTCTCTGGCCCTGTCGGGACGGAAGTTGTAGAAAATAACCGAGTCGTGCTCTTTGAGCTTTCCGATCGGCTCGCCGTCCTTTGTGATGACCGAGGGCACAACAAACTCGTCGGTCACATCGTCATTATAGCTTTCCTCAATGGCGGTGACCGCGCTGTCAAACAGTTTGCCCTCGCCCTTGACTATCGCGTCATAGGCCTTGCTCACGCGCTCCCAGCGATTGTCGCGGTCCATGGCGTAGTATCTGCCGCTGATCGTGGCAATGTCGCCCACGCCGATCTCGCGCTCTTTTTCGATGAGCTCCTTGATGTATTCCTCAGCCGAGGCGGGCGGAACGTCGCGTCCGTCCAGAAATCCGTGAACATGGACTTCCTCAATGCCGTGCTGCTTCGCCATTTTGAGCAGACCGTAGAGGTGCTTCTGGTGGCTGTGCACTCCGCCGGGCGAAAGAAGGCCCATAAGGTGCAGGGCGGAGCCGTGCTTTTTGCAGTTCTCCATGGCGCCCAGCAGCGCCTCGTTCTCAAACAGCGTGCCGTCCTCGATCGCCTTGGTGATGCGGGTCAGTTCCTGATAAACTATTCTGCCCGCGCCTATGTTGGTGTGGCCGACCTCAGAGTTGCCCATCTGTCCGTCGGGCAGGCCAACGTCCATGCCCGAAGCGTGAATAACGGTGTTAGGGCACTCGCTCATGTACTTGTCAAGGTTCGGCGTGTTCGCCGCGTAGATCGCGTTGCCGTCGTGGCGCTTGTTTTCGCCGAAACCGTCCATTATAATCAAAGCGTATGGTTTTTTGCTCATGATTTTGTCTCCTATTAACTTATATTTTTCGGATTTTACTATTCGGCGGCTTTGACGATAACGTCAAAGTCCTCGGCCTTGAGGCTCGCGCCGCCGATCAGGCCGCCGTCGATATTGGGCTTTGCGAGCAGCTCCGCCGCGTTTCCGGCATTCATGCTGCCGCCGTACTGAATTCTTATCTTTTCGGCGGCGTCCGCGCCGTAGAGCGAGCCGATCGTCTCGCGGATAATTCCGCAAACCTCGTCCGCCTGCTCGGCCGTGGCGGTCTTGCCCGTGCCTATCGCCCAGACGGGCTCATAGGCGATAACGACCTTTTCCGCGTCGGCCTTGTCAATGCCGAGGAAAGCCAGCTTGACCTGTCGGCAGACTGTCTCCGAGGTTATTCCGTTCTCGCGCTCGGTCAGGCTCTCGCCGACGCATACGATAGGCAGAAGTCCGCCCTTGAGCGCCGCTTTGGTTCTCAGGTTCACGGTCTCGTCGGTCTCGCCGAAATACTGCCGTCTCTCGCTGTGGCCGATAATGACGTATTTAACGCCCGCGTCGGTAAGCATGTTCGCCGCGAGCTCGCCGGTGTACGCGCCGCTTTCCATGAAGTGAACGTTCTGCGCGCCGACCTCAACGTTGCTGCCGCTCGTCTTCTCGACAACGCACGGCAGACATACCGCCGTTGGGCAGACAACCACGTCGCAGCCCGCGCCCGCCGAGTTTTTAACAATCGCCTCGGCCAGAGCCGCCGCCTCGGTAGGGGTTTTGTTCATCTTCCAGTTGCCCGCGATAATCTTTTTTCTCATTTTCACATTCCTCCAATTATTATTTGTCGTCAAGCGCCGCGCAGCCGGGCAGCACCTTGCCCTCAAGCAGCTCCATCGAAGCGCCGCCGCCGGTCGAGATGTGCGTCATCTTGTCGCCGAAGCCCAAGGTGTTGATCGCGGCCGCGCTGTCGCCGCCGCCGATGATCGTCGTGGCGTCGGTGTCGGCCAGAGCCTGTGCGACAGCCACGGTGCCCGCGGCCAAAATCGGGTTCTCGAACACGCCCATCGGGCCGTTCCAGACAACCGTCTTGGCTGTCTTTACGGTGTCCGCGAACAGCGCGCGGGTCTTTTCACCTATGTCAAGGCCCATTTTGTCGGCGGGGATTTTGTCCGAGGGAACGGTCTCGATCTCGATCTCAGCGTCGATCGGGTTCGGGAAATCGGATGTTATAACCGTGTCGATCGGAAGCTGCAGGGTCTTGCCGAGCTTTTCGGCTTTTTCGATCATGTCCTTGCAGTAGCCGATCTTATCCTCGTCAACCAGCGATGTTCCGACCTCATAGCCCTTGGCCTTGAGGAAGGTGTACGCCATGCCGCCGCCGATGATAAGCGTGTCGCACTTCTCAAGCAGAGTCGAGATAACGTTCAGCTTATCCGATACCTTCGCGCCGCCCAGGATAGCCACCAGGGGACGAACGGGATTGTCGATCGCGTTGCCCACAAAGTCGATCTCTTTAGCCATAAGATAGCCCGAAACGCAGGGGCTTAAATACTCGGTAACGCCGACCGTCGAGCAGTGCGCTCTGTGGGCGCTGCCGAACGCGTCGTTAACATAGGCCTCGGCCAGCGACGCCAGCTCTTTGCTGAAGTTTTCCTCGTTTTTTGTCTCCTCGGCCCTGAAGCGGGTGTTCTGGAGCAGAACCACGTCGCCGTCGTTCATATCGGCGACAGCCGCCTTGGCGTTCTCGCCAACAACGTTGTCGTCATTCGCGAAAACAACGGGCTTGCCGAGCTTCTCGGAAAGAGACGCCGCCACGGGAGCCAGCGAAAGCGACTCAACCACCTGTCCCTTGGGCTTGCCCATGTGCGAGCAGAGTATAACCTTCGCGCCGTCGCCGATGAGCTTCTTGATCGTGGGCAGGGCGCCGTTTATGCGGGTCTCGTCCGTGATCTTGCCGTCCTTGATCGGCACGTTAAAGTCGCAGCGGACAAGGACTTTTTTGCCCTTCAGATTAACATCATCAACAGTTTTTTTGTTCATAGGATTACCTCCGATATATTATATTGATAATTAATTATTTTCGTTTTAAAAACCCAGCTTTGCGGAGCTTTTTCCGCAACTCTAATTTTACCCCATTGTTTAAAAATTATCAAGGGGTTTTTACCAAAAAATCACATTAAATTTAGACAAACAGAGACGTTTATTTTGTTAATATGTCAATTGACAATATGCCGCATATGTTATAGTATATAACACATATTGCGGTTTTGTAAAAAAGGAGTGTTATATTTTGAACAGTAAGCTGAAAACAAAAGACCTCGTGGTCTCCGCGCTGCTTATCGCGATCGGGATCATGATCCCGATGATATTCACGGGCCCGCCGTTCCGTATAGTGATCGGCCCGTATTCGGCGACGCTTATGGCCCATGTGCCGGTGATACTCGCCATGTTTATCTCGCCGTGGACGGCTGTGTTTACCGCGGTCGGCACGACGATCGGATTTTTCTTCACGGCTCCGCTCGTTGTGGCGGTCAGAGCCGCCTCGCATATCCTGTTCGCGCTGCTGGGCGCGTATATGATAAAGCGCGGAACAAACCTTGTGCTGACCTGCGTCTCAACCGGCGCGGTACACGCGGTTGTCGAGGGAATAGTGGTCCTGCTGTTTTTCGCGGGCGGACTCTCATCGAGCGAGACCTATTCGGCCATGGCCATGATGTGGATAACCGTCGCCGGAACCTTCGCGCACCATATTGTTGACTTTATCATAGCGTACATAGTTGCCGCGGCGCTCCGCCGGGCGAAAATGATGCCCGAGCTTCCTCCTGTTTGGGGCAGAAAATGATCCGGTTTTGCGGGAAATATGAAAAATGTTTAAAATTTTTAAAAAATTTTTTAAAAAAGGCTTGCATTTTATATAATTATAATATATAATATAAATAATCCTTGCGGAGGGATCAATTTCCGTATCTCCGCTCGGCAGCGCGCGAGGCGGAGAGTTGAGTTTTGTTAATTGCTTTACAGCAATTAAAGTTTTTCATATAATCCATTCACCTAAGAAAGTAGCGGCGCCTCGGCGCCGCTATTTTCGTGTTGGAAAAATTATGTAACTGACTTTTAACTTGAAAAAATTGTCATATTGTGGTACTATATATTTGGCAGTAAAAATGCAAGTGCGGTATATTCCGTGCGGAGAAACACTTTTGCGTGAATAAAACACGCGATTGTAAAAGGCAGAACTAAAGACGTAAGGACGGTTGGTCGCTTCTTCTTTACGAAACATAATTGTTTCAGTTTATGAAGGAGGACGATGCCTATGAAATATTGGGCTGTTAAAGCGGCGGTAATGCTGCTGATTATCGTTATAGTACTTATAGCGTTTGCACCTTCTGTGCAATAAAACAACCGATCCGAAGTTTGGAAGCCGAGGATCGGTTATTCTTTAAACCAATTTGAAGCGGCCAAACCGTTTTTACGCTCTGCCGTTTCTCTTTCTATGATTATTATATATTATTTTTTTGCGTTTGTCAAGTGATTTTCTTAATCAAAACATAGGGCGGATATTATCCGTCCGTTTGTATCATCCTTGGATGAATGATTTTACTCCACGTCTTTGACCTCGATGATCTGGCCCTCGGTGTTTGAGAATTTGCTGAGGGCGTTGAGGGTCTGGCCGGCGCCTATGTATCTGTTGTCGTTGGTGTAGTGGCCGAGGCTGTTATACTTGCCGTCGACCTCGATCGTCACATACGCGTCATATTTATCGGGAACGGTAACAATGACGTATTTGCCGTCGGTTTTGCTGATCTCCATTTTCGCGTCCTCGGCGGAAACGCCTACAACATCGCCTATGTATTCCTTAGTCTCGCGGTCATAAACCGGGCCGCCCTTGCGCAGCGCCTCAAGAGTGTATTCTCTCACGCTCTCGACCTTGTAGACATATTGGAACTTGGAGCGCTCGGTGGCGGCGCTGGCGTCGCTGTCAGAGGTGTATCTGGCGTAGATGCCGAACGCGAGCGCGGCGATGCACAGAACGACCAGAATGTCTATAATGCTTATTATTCCGAAAAGCTTTCCCGTCTTTTTAAAGCTTCCGTTTTTGGATTTTGATTTATTATTCTGAGCCATAATATTATATCTCCTTTCCTGCGCGCGGCGATTATTCGCTTAACTCAAGCCGTGTCACATATCCGTAGCTCGCCCAGTTTCTGGTGCGCACCGCAGTGGCGTCGCCGACTCTTATGGGGCTGTCGTTTATTGTGACCGCGTCTTTGCCGTCAACGGCATCAGCCTCCATTACGACATAAACGTCATACTGACCGGGTATCTCCTCGGTTGAGGCGCTGCCCTGCACCACATCAAAAGCCGTGATCTTGGCGTTTTCATAGTGAACATCGGTCACGACCGCGGGCATCTTCTCCTTAACGCCGATCGTGACGCTGTCGCCCACCTGAGGCAGCTCGGTCAAAAACTCATCCTCTTTCGCGAACTCGACCTCGATCGTTGCCTTGACGTTTTGGCCGCTCGCTTTGGCCGCGTCGGTGTCAGCCGCGGTTGACGAGATGAAAAAGTATCCCGCCGCCGCGATCACCAGAACCACAGCCAAAATTATCAAAAGATCCATGATATTAAACTTTGCTTTCATTATTAATATTCCCCCGTTCCTGTTTATTTTCGATCAACGATCGGTAAACGTTTTCTATATTCCTTGTGTTGACTTCCGCCGTGAAGCTGTTTTTGTATATCTCAAGGCTTTTCTTTTTCATGTTTTCATAAAGTTGCTTGTCGCTCATCAGCGTTTCAAGCTTGTCGGCCATGACCTTCGGATCCTTTATCGGAACCAGAAATCCGTTCTCACCGTTTTTGATGACGCCCGGGTTCCCGCCGAAGTCGGTGACGACCGCGGGCTTTCCGAGGCTCATTCCCTGGAGCAGCGAGAGGCTTGTGGCCTCGGTGCCGAACGAGCAGTTCGCCTGAATGTCCATGGCGTTCATCAGCGGCTCAACGTCGGTGAGAAAGCCGAGGAACTTCACATAATCCTCAAGACCCTCGTCCTTGATCTGCCGCCTGACCGCGTCCTCGGTGTCTCCCGCGCCCGCGATCAGAAACTTTGCGCGGACGCCTCTGTCGCGCAGCAACCTCGCCGCTTCGACAAAATATCTGTGCCCCTTGACCTCGGTCAGCCTCGCGATGATCGCGACCGCCTTCTCGTCGGGAGCTATCCCCATCGAGGCGCGTATCCTGTCCCTGTCGGGCAGGGGCTTCAGCGGCTCGACTCCGTTTAAGATGACCTCGATCTTTTTCCCGGGGACCCCGGTGGCGGTCAGATTATCCTTGGCAGCCTCGGCCACCGCGATGATCCTGTCTGCGGTCATGCCGTTAACAGCGCCGTTGATTATCTTTCCGGGCCCGCTTGACAGCCGCTTTGACGGCTCAAACACGCTGTGCCGCGTGTAGACGACCTTTATGCCGCACATTTTCGCGGCGATCCTCGCCGACATGCAGCCGTGGGTGTGAACGATGTCAGGACTGAGCTCCTTAAACAGTTTTTTAAGCAGCCCGACGGCTTTCATGTCAAGCGACTTTTCCGCTAAGTGTTCAAGCTCGCGCGTCTTGATGCCGAGGGCTTTGATCTCGGGTATGAGCAGCGAGCCGACCGGAACCACGGCCTCAACGTCAAATTTGCTGCGGTCGAAATATTTAAGGAAGGTGACGATGCACTTTCCCGCGCCGCCGATATTTGAGTCCGACGACACTTCCAGAACCTTTATCAAGCCTTTTTCACCGCCTTTTGCTCATCTTTCGCAACATAGACCGCCGCCATTCCGAGCGCCAGCACATACCAGAAGATGAGGAAAACTCTGTAATTATAGAAGCAGTTGTCAAACATTCCCTGAACGCAGAAGCCCAGAACGCCCGCGGCGATAGCCACGATCATCGCGCCGAGCTTGCTGCCCTTTTTGGAGGTATATTGATAACCGCCGATCATTTTCTTAAAGAACATAAACAGCAGAATGAGGAATATCGAAATTCCGACAACGCCCGACTCGACGAAAACCTGCAAAAACATGTTGTGCGAGTGGGGCGCGACAATTCCGCTGTAGGAATAGAACGGATAAACCGATTTAAACGCCTGCGTTCCGGGGCCTATGCCCGAGGCCCAGAAATCCTTGAGCATCGCGAATGTTCCGAACCATATGTAAACTCTGTAGGAGGTGGACGAGTCGGTCATGTCGCCCACGCTGACAAAACGGTTGATTATGCTCTCGGGTATGAGCATCGGCACAAAGGGCAGGGCGATCAGCGCCAGGCCCCAAAGCTTGCCGCATACAAACGTCACATAAACTCCCGCCACGATTATAAAACCTATCCAGCATCCGCGCGAGAACGTGAGTATCAGCGTCAGAAACATCAGACCCGCCAGAGCGACGTACATCGCTTTGGAGAGCTTTTTGGAGCGCTCCCACACAAGGCCGACGCAGACCGGGATTACCAGAAGTATGTACTCGCCCAGAACGTTGGGGTTCTCAAGCGTCGAGTAGACTCTCATTTTTATGTCGGTGAACATTTCCTCGTCCATCCATGCCGAGGCCGTGTCCCAGCCGAAAACATACTGCGCCACGCCGTAGAGGCAGACGAGCGCGCCCGACAGAACGAACAGCGCCAGCGCGTCAAACAGCTGCTTGCGCGTTCTGACCGTGTTGATAACGACAAAATAGAACAGCATAAACGACATATAAACGAGGAATATGCTGAGACTGTTAAGCCGCGCGAACGAGAATATGCTCGCGATAAGATAAATGGCGAGCATGCCGAGGATGAGAAATCCCATGCCGTCAAACCGCCAGCGGAATTTTCTGTCGCAGACGCCTTTGATCACAAGCGAGAACAGGCTGAGCAGCGACAGGCCGACCATGACCATGGTTGGCGCGAGCGGAGCTAAAAATATCGTGAAATAAACACCCGCGAGCGGCGCGCGGAGCACCGTGAACAGCCCAAACAGCCCGCCGATGATAAGCAGCGGAAGCAGAGGGCTGAGATATGCCGAGAGGCCGGCGGCCGCGCCCAGAATGACGGCGAGCCACAGCCTCGAGGGCTGCTTGGTGTATCTTTGATTGAAAACCTTGTTGAAATCGGGCTCAATGCCGGTAAGATGCGTGAATATCTTCGTTATCCACGAGCCCTTGAGATAAGGCGTGAGGTTGTAATCGGTCAGCATGATAAGCGCCCCCGCCACCGCGATAACGCACAGGGCAAGGTTAATTCCCGCGCCCGCGATTATGCCCGCGGCCGCCGCGCCCAGAGCCGCGAACAGCGTCAGGCCGCCTATGAACCGCGTGTTCAGCGCCAGCAGGTTGTGAAGATAGATGTTCGCGAGTCTCACGACTATGCTGCCGGCTATCTTGTTTTCGATAACCGCGCCCGCCTTGCGGCCAAACTCCTCCAAAAGCCCGAACGGTTTGGCGAAGAGCCGCCCCGCGACGCTCGAGCCGAGGGCTTCGGGTGAAAAATGCTCGCGCCTGAAAAAGTTGGTTATGAGCCCGCGCTGCCACGCGCCGGAAATGCCGTCATAAACCTTTCTCAGCAGCTTATAGACGAAGCTTTGCTTTATCAGGCCCCAGACATACATCCACGCGGCTTGAAAATATCCCATTTCGTTCATATATTACCGTCCTTTCCGTATTATATAGCCTCGCCCCTTTGGGGGTTATGTCTCATCGTTTGTTTTTTTCAAAAATCCCAGCGCGGCCTTAAACTCGCTGACGCCGAAAACCCACGCCAGAGCCGCGTATACAACGCACGCGGGCAGCGCGGCGGCGCACAGCTTAACGAGCGTGATCACCATGCCCGAGCCGGGCAGCATGTCCGCCGGGATATATATAAGCTTTGCCGCGATAAACGCCGCGGCTCCGCAGATCAGCGTCTTAACCGTGTTGACGACAAATTCCCGCGTTATGACGCCCGCCCTCCTGCGGTTAATCATAACGAGCAGCGCGAGCGCGATAGCGGTGGAGCTTATGGCGCTCGCCAGAGCGAGGCCGTTTATGCCAAGCCCCAGACCGAGCACGAACAGCGCCGCGCAGCCGATGTTGACCGCCACTCCGAAGATAGAGGTGAACATCGGCGTCCTGCCGTCTCGGATCGCGTAAAAGCTCTTGTTGAGCACTTCGCAAATGGAATATCCCACCATTCCGAAGGAATAGAAAAACAGCGCCGAGGCGGTGATCTTGGTGTTGTCCGCCGTGAACGCTCCGCGCTCGAACACGACCTTGATGATCGGGCCGCTGAGCGCAAGGAACAGCGCGGATATTATCGTGATTATGAATATTATCCAGCCCACCGACGTCCGCGTCGTCTCGGCGAACGCCGAGTCGTTGTCGCCCGCGCTGAGGCGCGACAGCCTCGGGAATATGAAGTTGGTTATCGCGTAGGCGAAAACGCCGACCATGATAATATATATCTTGTTGGCCCAGCCCAGCGCCGACACAGCGCCGTCGCCGAGACCCGAGCCGAACGACATGTTGATAACGTTGCAAAGCGGCTGCACCCACGAGCTTATCAGCACCGGCAGAGCCAGCAGAGCCACTTCCTTCATGGTCCCGTCGCTGAAATTCATGCGGGGCCTGTAGCGGTAGCCAGTTTTGAGCAGCCACGGTACCTGGAAAAAGAGCTGAAGCGCCCACGCGATAAGCATAGAGACAGCCACGCCCGTGAGCCCCATTTTGTCGCCGAATATAATAAGGTAGGCGATCATCACTCCGTTTGAGACCACGCTGATGAGCGAGGGGATCGTGAACTCGCCGTGAGACTGGAGTATTCCGACGACCACATACGCGACCGCGGTGAACGCGATCGACGGGAACAGGATGCGGAGCAGCCTCGCCGTCTCCTCGACCTTGCCGGGCACGTCGGCATAGCCGGGCACCATAAGGCGCACGATCGGGGCGGCGAAGGCCGAGCCAAAGATCGCCGCGAGCACCGCCGCGGAGCCGACGACCGTTATGAAGTTGTTGGCAAAAGCGTCAGCCGCCCCGCGGCCCTTTTGCTCAAGATTTTTGTTATATATCGGCACAAAGGTCGACAGGATCGCGACCCCGAGCACCATATCAAAAAACAGCAGCGGTATCTGCGTCGCGCTGTTTATCACATCGCTGGCGTAGCCCTGGCCGTATATCCCCGCGATAAGCATTTCGCGCAGCAGCCCCATAAACTTCGCAAGCAGTATCAGCACGGCCATTATGCCGATCGACCGAACCGCCTTTCCGCTCTTTTTGTCAGCCATATCATATCTCCCAAAATTTCGGTAATAAATTTATCAACATTATATACCAAAAATAAAGCAAAGTCAAGCGCCCGCCGCAAATCCGCTCCGCCGGTTCCGCCCGCGAACGAGGCGGCAGGCGCGAATTGCCGGAATGTTACATTTTTCTTAAAAAAAACTTAAAATAAATTCCAAAAAAACATTGACAAATATGTAAAAAAGTTGTATAATTGCCTCATAGTGTTTGTTAAAATCGTGCAATTTATATATTTGTGCGTTATTGATAATCACATTACGGAAAATCGAGCGGGAAATTTTCGGCGGTGATAACTCCGTAAAATTCAATTGTTAATTTGAAAGGTGGAGAATGTTTTGACTTTAAGCTGTGTTAAAAACAAAAGACCTATAGCCCTTATACTGTGCGCGGCGCTTATCGCCACGCTTATTGCGGTGGTGCCGGTCGCGGTAAACGCCGAAGTGTGGTATATGGATGAGGTATGTGTCCCCGGCTCTCTTACGGCTTCGGTCACGGATATGGACGGCAATCCTCTTGAAATGCCGATTGGCCGTCATCAGCCGTTTAAGTTCAGTTTTTCTTACGAAATTTTAAACGGAACGATATCAAAGGGCGATGTGTTGATATACGAGCTGCCGCTCGGAGTGGATATCGTTGACAACGGCAAAGGATATATTACCCACAAGCAGACAGGTAATATCATAGGTGAGTATGAGATCGGCGACGGCGTTGTATATTTTTCGTTCTATGACAGCTTTTTGGATGAAAACAGCAATATCCAAGGCGATTTTAACTGCAATGTGCAGATAAATGAGGAGATTTCCGAGACTGAGGACAGCGGTTCTTTTGAGTTTCCGGGAATGGCCGAGCCGTTTGAATATAGATTTTTCGATACTTTAGGCGGCGAAAAGAGCTATTCGATCGATCCCGAGACCGGAGATGTTATATTCTATATAACTTTCACGCCCGACGCGAACTACAAGAATGTGACTATTAAGGATATACTCGGCGACAATTTGCATTTTAGCGACGACGCGAAGTTTGAGATGAAGAGCGGCTGGGCGAACTGGGGAGACCCGACTCTTAATCCCAACGATGTTTTGGAGCTTCAGTACGAGCTGAGCGGCGACAGTCGGACCGCCGATGTTCTGATTGGAGACGTGAAGGCGAACACAAGATATGAAATAAGATACCGCGTTCATTTGGATGACGTTTTATCGTCAACGGGCAACACCAACATGGTCCAGTGGTTCATTAAAGGCGACAAGGTCGGCGACGATAACACAAAGACGGAATTCGGAACAGAGTCCCATTTCCAAAAAACCGGTTATTACGACATAAACAGCAAGGTCCTGACATGGACGCTGAACGTTAATGACTCCGCACCGAGACTTAACTTAAACGGCGCTGTTGTCAGCGACATGATCCCGGACGGCCTTAAGGTTAAATCGGCAACGATAACCGATAATCAAACATGGCAGTCTCAGTCTCTTGACGTGAATACATATGTGAAGGACGGAAAGTTCAGTTACACATTCCCGTCCGAGGATAACTACAGTTCGTATACGATAGTAATCGAGACCGAGGTTGAGGACGAAAACGCGGATTACGGCTCATACATAAACAATGCGGATATAGACTTTTCCAACGGCCATCATGAAAGCGGAAGCGCCACGGTCCAGACTCAGGAGAAGCCCCTTGACGCTCTTAAAAAGAGCAACACCGGCGGCAGCTCAAAAACCGGAATTGCGAGCTGGGAGCTTAGAGTTGATGCGCAAAAGCTGAACGGCAGATCGGGCGTTGAGGTTTATGACAGTCATTATGAAGTCTATCATAATTGGCCCGATTATGTTCAGTGGTACTATGTAAAAGACTCCTTAAAGGTTATGTACGGCGACACCGAGCTCAAAGCCGGAGAGGACTATACGATCGAGTTCCATGACACGACAGGCCAGTATGATCCGTGCAGCTTCACAATTAAATTTATAGGCAAGTGGCAGACGTTCAGCGGCTGCGACCGGGATATTGTTATAACCTATGACACACAGTTTGATCCCGCCGAATGTGACGGTGTGCCCACGGTTGTGTTCACCAACAACGCGTCGCTGAGATACAGCGGGCTTACGGATAATGCTTCCGCTTCATGGACGTTTGAGAACACCGTTGATCTTGAGAAAAAAGCCGAGGGCGCGAACGGCGCGCAGACTGTTGTCTGGAACCCCGAAGACAAAACCTTCACCATTAACTGGAAGATATATTTTAACAGAAAACAGATCAACGAGTGGAGCGCCGATCCGATAAAGGATTACGGAAACGAAAGCGTTACGATTCGCGATTTGTTTGACACACCCGGAATGAGATTTGTAGAGGGCAGCCTCAGCCTTTGGCAGCGCTATTATTCCGATGTTTCGTATAGTAAGCTTGAAAATGTCCATGAAATAACCGAGGACGGTAAAAACGGCTTTGAGTTTACCATAAAAGACGTGGGAAATGAATTTTATGAGATAAGATATTCCACGGAGATCTCGGCCGATGATATAGGAATTGATGATTGGGTAAACAGCGAGTATACCGTTCACAATCACGCGTCCGCTTGGAACCAAAACGGCGATGAGATTTATGATGCCGACGGTGAGACAAATATCTATCAGCACTATGTTGACAAAACCGCATGGGCCATTGACAAGAAGGAAGGCGATCAGGGCGACAAAAGTGCTACCTACGGTGTGGCATACACTGTGGATATCAACCCGACATCCGAAGACCTCGATCCGCAGAAAGACACGATCACATTGACGGATGTTTTGCCGAAAAACGTTGCGCTTAACCGCGGCGGCAACACGGGCGTTCAGGTCCTTGACGAAAACGGCAGTCCTCTTGACAGTAAAAGCTACAAAGCCTCTTATGACAGCAAAACAAGAACTCTGACGTTTGTTGTACCGGATTCGAAACATGTTATTATAAAATATTCGGTTCATATTAACGCGACAATCGGAACTATTGCGGATATTGTCAACAGTATAACACTTAAGGGTGCATACAGTTATACGTCAAGCGTTACCAAACAATACACTGTTACCGAGAGCAGCGCGCAGGCTGATGGAGTAGCCTCGGCGCTTACTATCCGAAAGGTTGATAATGATACCACAAGCACCGCTAAACTTGCGGGCGCGAAATTTGAGCTGCGCGTTGTTGATATTGACAACAGCACGCTTGACAACATTGTGTTTACCGATGATTTTATTCAGGAAAAAACAACAGACGAAAACGGTATAATCCGGTGGGGAGTAAATGATAATCAGAATGAGATCCTTCAGCTTGATAAGCTGTATTGCTATTACGAGGTTTCACCTCCTCCGGGTTACAAGCTTGATGAAACCAAATATTTCTTTATTCTTGACGGAAACAACGCTACCATAAAGGATAAGATTTTTGCAAAATTCGGTTCGGACTTTGAGACGGCAAATAAGAATGTTACGTTCTATAATGATAAGGACGGAATTATTGAGGAAATAACCAATGAACCGGTGCCCACGCCGACGCCGACGCCCGAGGCAACACCTACGCCGATGCCGACCGAAGCGCCGACACCCACGCCGACGCCAACCGAGGCGCCGACGCCAACCGAAGCGCCGACACCCACACCGACGCCGACCGAAGCGCCAACACCTACGCCGACGCCAACCGAAGCGCCGACACCTACGCCTACGCCGACCGAGGCGCCGACACCTACGCCGACGCCGACTGAGGCACCGACGCCTACACCGACGGCGACACCCACAGCGACGCCTACGGCAACACCGCCGCCACCGCCGCCACCACCGCCGCCGACACCCACGCCGACTCCGACCGAAGCGCCGACACCTACGCCGACGCCGACCGAGGCGCCGACACCTACGCCGACGCCGACTGAGGCACCGACGCCTACAC
>CANQKC010000005.1 GCA_947624305.1 uncultured Monoglobus sp.
TTCCCTGTCTATCCGCTGTCCGCAAAACCATTGATTTTATTAGCTTTTTGCCGCTATCGCTATCACACCTCATTATTTTTCAAGCCGGGATATATTGTATCGGAATAATCCGAATATTCATCGTTGCTTCGGGGCAGGTAGGCAAGAACCGCATTGTAACGTATATGCGGATATTTATTTTTCAGTTCTTTTAAAACGCTTCGCACCGCTGGTCAAACCCGCCCTCGCAACCCACATAAAACTCGGTCACATTTCGGTTTTCTATCAGATCTGCCAACAACTTCTTCAAGGGCTCACGCACATCGGCCGAGCGCGTGTTTCGATGTCCGAAAAATGTACACGTCATTTTACCCCGCCTGTTCTCTCTCAAACAAAAAAGTGTGCAGCACGAAGCCGCACACCGAAAAACGCAGCTTCTTTGTTGTCACACAAATGATTTTCTCCGCAATAGAACAAGAGAATGAAGCGTGCATTTTTACCATAGGGTAAAATGCTCCATTACGGAGTTTTTATTCATTTGTGTGACGTAGAAAAGTATATCACATATAATATATTTTGTCCAGCACTTTTTATGCTGATGAGTATGATCAAAATGCAAAATAAATACCATATTTTGTAAAACGATTTTTACATAAAATCAAAGCTTTAGGGTTGACAATAAGTTGTTATCGGGTTATAATATAATCATCAAAATATTTAGGAGGGTCGGTTATGAAAGGTATTGGGAAAAGGTTAAGGACGCTGCGAAAAAGCACTATGATGTCTCAGGAGAAATTTGCCAAAGTTATCGGTTCGTCTCAGTCGGCGATCAACAGATATGAGAACGACCAGTCCGAGCCGCCTTGTGAGATTTTCTTAAAATATGCGGATTATTTTAACGTGTCTATGGACTATCTGTTTTTAAGAACAAACGTGCCGGAGGGAATAGATTATGAATTCACTCCAAGATTTGATACAGATAATAAACAGTTCAAGCAATTCATAGATATGTGCTTTGACCCGGAATCGCCATTAAACGGAAAGTTGAAAAAATCTTTATATAACTTACTTTTGGACGGTGATAAATAATGAACGCGGTAATATACGCGAGATATTCCTCGGATCATCAACGTGAGGAAAGCATAGAGGGGCAGCTCAGGGAGTGCAAGGAATATGCCGACAGGAATGATATGGTCGTTATCAAGACATACATAGACAGGGCGCTATCCGCAAAGACAGACAACAGGCCCGAGTTTCATAGAATGATCAATGACAGCACCAAAGGATTATTTGATATAGTTCTTGTATGGAAACTTGACAGATTTGCGAGAAACAGATATGATTCAGCCCACTACAAGGCAATGCTGCGCAAGAACGGAGTTAAAGTCGTATCGGCAAAAGAGGCAATATCCGAAGGTCCGGAAGGAATAATTTTAGAATCCATGCTTGAAGGCTACGCCGAATACTACTCCGCGGAATTAGCTCAAAAAGTCACCAGAGGCATGAAAGAAAACGCGCTTAAAGGTAAATACAATGGCGGCATTGTGACGTTCGGATACGTTGTTGACGAAAATAAATGTTTTCAGGAACATCCTGTTAACGCAAAGATAGTACAAAATATTTTTGAGCGATATTCGAGCGGTGATGGCGTAAAAGAGATTTTGCAAAGTCTCCAAGCGCAAGGTGTCAAAAACCAAACAGGCAAAATTCCGAATTATAACTTTGTGACAGGAATACTCAAAAACAGGCGATATTTGGGCGAGTATCGCTTTCGAGACACGGTAGTTGAAAATGTTTTTCCGATTTTGGTTTCACAGGAAGTATTTGATAAATGTCAAAAACGTCTCGCATTCAACCATAAAAAACCGGCTCATTTCAAAAGTGTTAAAGAAAAATATTTGCTGACCGGTAAGATATACTGCGGACATTGCGGAGACCATATGTGCGGCGTCAGCGGTTCCGGTAAAGCCGGAGTTAAGTACAGATATTATCATTGCAACTCCGCAAAAACCAAGAAAACCTGTAACAAAAAACGAATCAAAAAGGATTTGATCGAAGAAATAGTAATCAATGCTATTTTTAAAATTCTCAATGATTCTGATTTAATCAACAATATCGTTGACACCTGTTATGCAATGCAAACCAATGAAAATACCGAGCTTTTTATAATGGAAAACAGCCTTAGGCAGACAGAAAAGGAAATTGAAAATATAATTACCGCCATCAAGAGAGGCGTGATTTCTGACGCAATAACATCAGCACTTAAACACTCGGAGGCAGAAAGAGACAAACTTAAAAATCAAATTGCTCTCGAAGAGATTTCCCATCCAGTTTTGACAAAGGAACAAATCAGATATTGGTTAAAACAATTGAGGAACGCAAATCGGACCGACAATAAAGAAATGCAAGCGCTTATCGACACTTTTGTAAATTCAATATATGTTTACAATGATAAGCTGCTGATTATGTTTAACTACCGCGACGGAGAACGCTGCATCACAGCCGAAGAAGTAAAAGAGTATATGAAAAATAAAGAGAACCCCGATAATCAAAACGATTACCGGAGTTCGTCTATGTGTGTTAATGGTGGACCTTCAGGGACTCGAACCCCGGACCGACCGGTTATGAGCCGGTTGCTCTAACCAACTGAGCTAAAGGTCCGTGTTTATACGGTTTTCTTTGGCTTCTCGACCGCAGAACTTTAAATATTATAGTACATTATTTTTTGTTTGTCAAGACTTATTTTCAAAAAACGGATAAAAATATTTATTCCTCCATTTTAATTATTATTTTAAAACATCTTAATAATTTTTAAATTTTTCTAAATATTGTGGAAAATCATTTGACTTATCTCAACAAATGGTGTAAAATATAAAATAATGCAGAAATTCAACCTGTGGAAAGAGGGCTTTATATATGAAAAAATTTTTTGCTGCGATTATTTCGGCGTGTATCGCGCTCACCGCGTTTTCGGGCGCGGCATACGCGGCGGACAATAACATTGTTACGGTCTATGTGAACGACGGCGAGCTTTCGTTTGACGCCGATCCTGTTATTCTCGAGGGCAGAGTTCTTGTTCCCATGCGGGCGATTTTTGAGGCGCTCGGTGCGGAGGTCAGCTGGGACTCGGGGACGAGGACGGCTATCGGAGCCAAGGACGGCACGACCGTGAGCCTCACGATCGGCAGCAGCACCATGTACGTCGGAAGCAAAAGCGTTCCGCTTGACGCGGCGCCGATGATCGACGCGCAGCATGGCAGGACGCTTATACCCCTTCGCGCTGTTTCGGAGGCGTTCGGATATGATGTTGAGTGGGATGACCCCACAAAGTCGGCCTATATCGGCGCTCACGCCCGTCTTGACAGCCTGAAAAACAGAGTCGCGGGCATGACGCTTGACGAGAAGATATATCAGATGATGATCGTGACGCCTGAGAGCATTACCGGGGTCGACACGGCTGTGTCAGCCGGTGAGACGACTCAGAACGCGCTCGCCGCGTATCCGGTCGGCGGACTTATATATTTCGCGCAGAATATCGAGAGCGCGGATCAATTCAAGCAGATGATCTCAAACACGCAGGGCTACTCAAAGACCCCGCTGCTTATCGGAATTGACGAGGAGGGCGGCACCGTCGCGAGGCTCGGCAAGGCCGGTATCGGTTTCCCCGAGCTGCCTCCCATGAGCGACATCGGAAGCACGGGCGATCCGCAGAAGGCCGCCGAGGTCGGAACGACTCTCGGCTCAAACCTTAAAGAATACGGCGTGAACCTCGATTTCGCGCCGGTCGCGGACGTGAACGTTATAAGCTCTTCCGCGCTTGGCAGCCGCTCGTTCGGCTCTGACGCGAATGTTGTCGCGTCGATGGTCTCAAGCGAGGTCGCAGCCATGCAGGCCGCGGGCGTAAGCGCGTGCATGAAGCATTTCCCGGGCATGGGCTCGGCGAGCGGCGACACTCATGACGGATTTGTCAAGACAAACAGGACGCTTGAGGACTTTTCGGGAACGGAGTTCCTGCCGTTCCGCGCGGGCGCAGAGGCGGACGCCGATTTCGCGATGGTCGGCCACATCTCCGTGCCGAAGGTTACGGGCTCTGATCTGCCCGCGTCGCTGTCGTCTATGATGATCGGGCTTTTGAGGAACGACGTCGGTTTCAGCGGAGTCATTATGACCGACGCGCTCAACATGGGCGCGATAAGCAAAATATACACCACGACCGACGCTTGCGTTTCAGCCGTTCAGGCGGGCGTTGACATTCTGCTTATGCCGTCCGACATAAACGAGGCGCATTACGCGATCGGAACAGCCGTGGCAGACGGTCGTATCCCGGTTGAGCAGATCGACGGCAGCGTGATGAGGATACTCGACGCGAAGATGTCAAGAGGATTGATCACGGTCGATGATTGAGAATAAAAAGGGTTAGGCGGTTGGAACTGGAGGCGCATTCTTGAAACTGTACGCGCGTTATTTCGGAAAATATAAGTATGGTTTTTTCGCGGCGGTGATCTGCGTCGCGCTGGAGGCGCTTTGCGATCTTATGGGCCCGACTCTGATGTCGCATATCATAAACGAGGGAATAGGCGGCGGCTCGGTTTCCGCGGTTTACTACTGGGGATTGAGAATGATATTTATCACCGCCCTCGGCGCGGTGTTCGCCGTTTCGCGCAATATTCTGGCCAGCCGCACCTCGCAGAGCTTCGGCGCGGATCTGCGCTATGATCTTTTTAAAAAAATATTGAATTTGAGACAGGAGAGCTGCGACCGTTTGGAAAGCGGCTCTCTTATTATACGCATGACAAACGACGTGACGCAGCTTACGCAGTTCGCCAACGGCACCATGCGGATTTTTTTCAAAGCGCCGCTGACCTGCGTCGGCAGCATTATTCTGGCCTCAATGCTCAATTTCAGAATGAGCGTTATCGTCTATTCGCTGGTGGCGGTCGTGGGAGTGCTGCTGTTCATTAGCATGAGGCTCTCGCATCCCGCGTTCCGCAGGCTCCAGAAGTCGATGGATAAGCTCAACACCACCGTTGAGGAATATCTGATGGGCGTTCGGCTCGTCAAGGCTTTCGGAACCTATAACGAGGAGCTTGACAGGTTCAAGGAAAAGAACGACGACCTTTACCGAAAAGGCGTCCGCGCGCAGATAGTGATCACGCTGATCTCGCCGATACTGACGCTCGCGGTAGGGTTCGCGACCGGAGCGGCGCTGCTGCTCGGCAGCCGTCTGTTCGGCGTCGGGCTCGCGCAGCCGGGCGAAATTTCGGCTTTCATCGTTTACATGACGCAGATACTTTCGTCGCTTCTGATGATCACCAACATATTTAACACCTTCGTCAGAACCCGCGCCTCGGTCGAGCGTGTCAGCGAGGTTATCGCGAGTGAGGATGATTTTGTGAACGCGGGTCCGGAGCCGAAGATCAAGGGCGGGATCGAGTTCCGCGACGTTACGTTTTCGTATCCGGGCGGAAGCGGTCTGCCGTCGATCAATCATCTTTCTTTTAATGTGAAGCCCGGGGAGCGGCTCGCTATAATCGGCCCGACGGGCTCGGGGAAATCGACCGTGGCGTGGCTGCTGCTGAGGCTCTATGACGTGACGGACGGAGCCGTTCTGATCGACGGCATTGACATACGGAACATGGCTGTCGGGGCATTAAGGCGCGCGATCGCGCTCGTGCCGCAGAAAGCGACGCTGTTTTCGGGCACGGTTCGCGAAAACGTCAACTGGAGCGATCCCGACGCGCCGGACGAGAAAACCGAGGCCGCGCTCAAAGACGCGGAGGCGGATTTTGTTTTCCGCATGAAGCGCGGCGCGGACAGTTTGCTCGGCAGCGGAGGAGTTAACGTTTCGGGCGGTCAGAAGCAGAGAATTTCTATCGCGAGAGCGCTCATGAAGGACTCGCCGATACTCGTACTTGACGACGCGACAAGCGCTCTTGACCCGATAACCGAAAAGAAGGTCAAGGCGAACATATCAAAGGAAAAGCGGACGGTGATCCTCATCACGCAGCGCTGCTCGGCGGCAATGGACGCCGATAAAATATTGGTGCTTGACGAGGGCGAGCTTGCGGGCTGGGGGAACCACGGCGAGCTGCTTGAAACCTGCCCGATTTATCGCGAGATATATGAGTCGCAGACGGTGGAGGTGGTGTAGCGTGGCGGACATTAACCGAAACAAAAAGATGGAAATGCCCCGAATGGGCGGCCCGAAGGTCGGCGGCGTCGCGAGGTTTTCAAATAACGAGCGCGCCAAGAACCAAAAGGGAACGCTTCTGCGCCTTATGGCGGTGTATCTGAGGTTCAAAAAACCGGTGCTTGCCGCGGTCGCGTTGACACTGATCTCGTCGGGCATCTCGGTGCTGATCCCGCTGTATGTCGGAAAGGCGTTCAACGCGTTTATTCCGGAGCTTATGAAGGTCGATCTCGGTCTGCTTTACGCGATGACGGCTGTGATCGTCGGCCTTTATGTGACCAACTGGATAATAAATACGATAAGCTCGGTGACGATACTCAAAATATCTCAGCGGCTCGTTTCGGCGCTGCGCTTTGAGCTGTTCTCAAAGCTTCAAAAGCTGCCGCTGTCGTTCTTTGACACCACACAGAGGGGCGACACAATGAGCCGCCTCACCAACGACACCGACACCATAAGCGGCACGATCGCGCAGTCGGCGACACAGCTCGCTTCGGCGGCGCTGACGCTTATCGGCTCGTTTGTGATAATGCTTTCGCTCAGCGTTCCGCTGACTCTGACCGTGCTTGTGTGCGTTCCGATGGTGTTTTTGCTGACCAATGTCATCGCCTCGCGGAGCAGAAGGTATTTTTACAAGCAGCAGCGCGCCCTCGGCGAACTGGGCGGCGTTATCGAGGAGAGCATATACGGCCTTAAAATGATCAAGACATTCTCAAAGGAGGATGCGAAGCTCAATGAGTTCGCCGAAATAAACGAAAATCTGCGCTCAAGCGGCACGGGCGCGCAGACATGGGCGGGATATATGATGCCGCTGATGAATATTATAAACAACCTGACGTTTGCGATAACCGCCACGGTCGGCGGAATTTTATGTGCCAAGCACGGCCTGCTTATCGGCACGGCGGTCAGCTTTATGACATACTCAAAGCAGTTCGCCACGCCGCTTAACTCGATCGCGGGACTTTTCAACAATATTCAGTCGGCGCTCGCGGGAGCCGAGCGAGTGTTTGAGGTAATGGACGAGGCGGAGGAGCCGCCCGACGGTGACGACGCGCGTTCCATGGACGATATGAAGGGCGGGATCGAGTTTAAAAACGTGTGCTTTTCATATATCCCCGGAAAGCCGGTGCTGAAAAATATCTCGTTCAAGGTGCGTCCGGGCGAGAACGTCGCGCTGGTCGGCGAGACGGGATCGGGAAAGACCACGATCATAAATCTGCTCACGAGGTTTTATGACGCGGACAGCGGCGAAATTTTGCTTGACGGCGTGAATATCCGAGACATCCGCCGCGAAAGCCTCGAAAAATGCTTTTCGGTCGTGCTTCAGGATACCTGCCTGTTTACCGGCACAATACTTGAGAACATACGTTATTCGCGCCCCGAGGCAACGGAGGAAGAGGTCAAAAATGCCGCGAAGCTGGCGAGGGCCGACGGGTTCATCCGCCGTTTGCCGAACGGCTATAACACCGTTGTGTCGGGCAGCCGCGACAGCCTGAGCGAGGGCCAGCGGCAGCTCATCGCGATAGCCCGCGCGCTGCTCCACAGCAGCCCCGTGCTTATACTCGACGAGGCCACGGGCTCGGTCGACACCAAAACCGAGAAGGACATTCAGCGCGCGCTGCTCAATCTTATGGAGAACCGCACGGGAATAACGATCGCGCACCGCCTGTCAACGATCCGCGACGCGGACAACATAATCGTGATACATAACGGCGAGATCTGCGAGAGCGGAAATCACGCCGAGCTTATGGCCCAAAAGGGCAGATACTACCGCGCCAACATGGCGGCCGGGTAACAAAAAAACGCTCCGCGTTTGTCAGCGGAGCGTTTTGTGTTTTTTTAGTCGTTCATTTCGGAGACGGCTTCAAAGTCGTCTATGATCTCTTTTTCGGGGGCCTTGGTGAGAAGGCTTACGATTATGATAGCGAGAAGGCCTGTGATGAACGCGGGAAGCAGCTCATAGATCGCGAACAGACCGCCGAGCTTGGCGATACCGTACTTCCAGATGAATACCATGGCGCCGCCCGCGACCATGCCCGCCAGCGCGCCCCATTTGGTCGTTCTCTTCCAGAACAGCGAGGCAAGCATAACCGGGCCGAATGACGCGCCGAAGCCCGCCCACGCGAACGACACGATGCCGAATACCGAGCTTTCGGGGTCGCGCGCCAAAATTGCCGCGACGATCGCTATGGCGACAAGCGTAAATCTCGCGATGATCATTGTTGTTTCCTCGCTCATCTTGGGGAACAGTTTTTCCTTAACAATGTTCTGCGAAACGGATGAGGAAGCGGCCAGAAGCTGAGAGTCCGCGGTGGACATTGTGGCCGCCAGAATTCCGGCAAGGATAACGCCCGCGATGAGAGCGGGGATAACGCCAAATCCGCTCAGAAGCTTTGAAATCTCGATGATAACGCGCTCAGAGTCGGCAAGCGGAGCGATAACGCCGTTTGAGACGAGGCCCATGCCTATGATGCCGATGAACACGGCGACGCCCAGCGAGATAACCACCCAGATCGAGGCGACGCGTCTTGAAAGCTTGAGCTTTTTCGCGTCCTCGATCGCCATAAACCTAAGCAGGATGTGGGGCATACCGAAGTAGCCGAGGCCCCATGCCAGCATTGAGCAGCTGCGGAACCAGCCGTATACCTCCGAACCGCCGGTCTCTGGAACATATATATTTGTCAGACTCAGATAGCCCGGGATCTGCTTGGCGTTTTCGATAACCTGTCCGAGGCCGCCGGCCTGAACCGTTCCGAAAATCAAAACAACGATAAGCGCGATAGACATTATGACAGCCTGCAAAAAGTCGCTGGTGCTGGCCGCCAGAAATCCGCCGAGCATTGTGTAGATAATGATTATCGCCGCGCATACGATCATCGCGCCCAGATAGCTGACGCCGAACAGCGAGTTGAACAGCTTGCCGCAGGCCGCGAAGCCCGAAGCGGTGTAGGGAACGAAGAAGATGATGATAACGATCGCCGCGATAACGCTGAGCATTCTCGACTTGTCCTTAAATCTTTCGGAGAAAAACGCGGGGATCGTAGCCGCGCCTATGCGGCTCGAATAGTGGCGCAGTCTCTTGGCGACGATAAGCCAGTTCAAATATGTACCGACTATAAGTCCGATTGCTGTCCACGACGCGTCTGCGAGACCGGTCAGATACGCGAGTCCGGGTACGCCCATAAGCAGATAGCTGCTCATGTCGGACGCCTCGGCGCTCATCGCGGTTACGAAAGGACCGAGCTTTCTGCCGCCGAGATAGAAGTCGTCGGCGGTTTTGTTTCTTCTTGAAAACCATACTCCGATACCGAGAACTATGACCATGTACAGGATTATGGAGATCATAATACAGATGTTCTGTTGAGTCATTTTAAACCTCCTGAAAAATTTTTTACATATCTAAAATATTATATCACATAAATTTCCAAAATACAAGTTTTTTTCAGACAAAAATTAGTTGATTAATTTTTGCGAGCATGCAAAACGCCCCGAAAACGGGGCGCGGTATGCGTATTAGTCAGATGTGTAGGGCATGAGGGCGATCTGTCTCGCTCTCTTGATAGCCACCGTAAGCTGTCTCTGATGCTTGGCGCAGCAGCCGCTTATTCTTCTGGGAAGAATTTTAGCGCGCTCTGTCACATATCTTCTGAGCTTAGCAACATCCTTATAGTCGATATGGTCTACCTTATCGACGCAGAACGAGCAGACTTTCCTCTTGGGGCGTCTGCCGCGGGGTCTGTCGTTTCTTCTTTCTTCAGCCATTTTATAAATTCTCCTTATTCAAAATTTTAAAACGGAAGGTCGTCATCGACCTCGGAAATCGGCAGGAACTCGTCATCGTCAAGATTGTCGGGCATAGCGGGCTGCTGCGCGGGAGCATACTGCTGTTGAGGCGCGTACTGCTGCTGCGGGGCGGAATAGGGCTGAGAGTAATTCTGCTGCGCCGGTGTATAGACGCCGCTTGCCTCTCTCGCCTTTTTGCTTTCGCCGAAGCTTACCTCGCTTGCGACAATCTCGGTCGTGTAGTTTTTGCGTCCGTCCTGACCTTCCCAACTTCTGGTCGAGATACGACCGATAACAATTATCATCATGCCCTTCGCGAAGTATCTGCCGACAAAGTCTGCCTGGCTCTGCCACGCGACGCAGTTGATGAATTCGGTCTGTCTGTTCTCGCCGTAACCGTTGTCAACGGCCACGGTGAAGCTGCATACGGATTTGCCCGAGTTGGTTGTTCTGACCTCGGGATCGCGAGTGAGTCTTCCCATTATAATCGCTTTGTTAATCATAATTAATCCTCCTCACGTCTTACGACAATGCTTCTCATAACTCCGTCGGTAATCTTGTAAACACGCTCAAGCTCCTTCGGGAACTCGGGGTCCGATGTGAAGTTAACCAGCACATAGTAGCCCTCGTTCATGAAATTGATCGGATAGGCAAGCTTGCGTTTGCCCCACTCGTCGACGCTCTCAATCTCGCCGTGCTTTTCGATCAATGACGTGAACTTGGCAAGCAGAGCCGCTGTTTCCTCTTCGGTTTTGGACGCGTCCAATACCATGATTGTCTCGTACTTGTTAATGTGTTCTGCCATTTTGTCACCTCCTTCTGGACTTTGACCCCCGATCATCGTCGGGAGTAAGGAATTGTACATAAAAGAATTTATACAACTTTGATATTATAAACTATTTTCAAAAAATTGTCAATAAAAATTTTTTAATGCTCGAATTAAATATAAATTAAAAAATTTGAATTAAATTTAGTTATTTTGCACAATTTTCAGACCTCTTTTTTATGTATTAAATTTTGTATTTTTCTTTGCATTGCGGCGAAATATGTGATAGAATAAAAAAACCGAAACAGGAGGTGCTTTGCATGTGCGGCGAAAATAACGAGCTCGGTAAAAAATATGTCATTACGATCGGCCGTCAGTTCGGCTCGGGCGGGCGAAAGATCGGCAGAAAGCTGGCCGATCTGCTCGGGATCGATTTTTATGACAAGGGACTTATAGCCATTGCCGCCAAGGAGAGCGGCCTTTCGGAAAATTTGTTTGACGGAATTGACGAAAAGCCCACAAACAGCCTTCTGTACTCGCTGGTTATGGGCCTTCAGTCTGACAGGCACGGGCTTTACCACTCGGGCGAAATTTTAAACTCCGACACGGTTTTCAGAATTCAGTCGCAGGTCATCGAAAATCTGGCGATCGAGCGGTCGTGCGTTATCGTCGGTCGCTGCGCGGATTATGTGCTGCGCGACTCTCCGGGAGTTATAAATATTTTCATTCACGCGTCAGAGGAGTTTAAGCTTGAGCGCGTTATGAGGATCTACAAGCAGAAAGAGAAGGAAGCGCTCGATCTTATGCGCAAGACCGACAAAAAGCGCGCCAATTACTATAATTTCTACACCAACCGCGAATGGGGCGGCGTAAAGAGCTATCACATAACGATCGACAGCTCTGTTTTGGGAATAGACGGCAGCGCGAAAATATTGAGCGACTTTGTGCTGTCAAAGCCTTGAACCGATAATAAAAACCGCGCGTGGAACGAACCGTTCCACGCGCAGTTCTTATATGTCGTTTTTTACCATTTTATTTCGCTTTTTCCGTTATTTTCCAGAAATTCGTTGCATTTTTTAAAATGGCCGCAGCCGAAAAAGCCGTTGTAGGCCGAGAGCGGGCTCGGGTGCGCCGCGGTCAGCACAAGGTGGCGCGGGTTGGTGATAAGCGCCGTTTTCTGCCTCGCATTCGCGCCCCACAGCATGAACACGATCGGATCCTCGCGCTCGTTAAGCAGCGATATGATCTTGTCGGTGAGGATCTCCCAGCCCATGCCGCGGTGGGAATTGGCCATGCCGGCTCTGACGGTGAGCACCGTGTTGAGCAGCAGGACCCCCTGCCTCGCCCAGCGCGTCAGCTCTCCGCCGTCCGGAGGCGGAGTTCCGTACTCGTCATATATTTCCTTGTAAATATTTTTAAGCGACGGCGGCGGCACAATCCCGGGCAGCACCGAGAAGCACAGCCCGTGCGCCTGACCCGGGCCGTGATACGGGTCCTGACCGAGTATGACCGCCTTTACGTCCTTGTACGGCGTGTATTTGAGGGCGTTGAATATATCATACATGTCGGGATACACGGTTCCGCTGCGGTATTCCTTCGCCAGAAACGCCCTCAGCCTTAGGTAGTAATCCTTTTTAAATTCGCCGCCCAGGATTTCATCCCAGTCGTTTCCGATATGTACCATTAAAATACCTCCTATTATGGTTAACGGTGATCAAGTTTGTATCGCGGGTACAGAGCAAAGAATTTTGCCGATTTACCCCGCGTATTCGCTATTCGCTAATCACTAATCACTAATCACTATGTTGCAAACGCCGCGAGTAGATTTGCCTGCGCCTCGACCGAGACGGAAACCGGATAGCTTATTATGATAAGATCGTCAAATTTCACAAAGTCGTAAAAATCCTTGATCTTAAACGCGAGTCCGCTGCTGTCATAGCCGCCGTATGTTCCGCCGTTCCACATTCTGTAATCCACTATGTAAATTTCCTCGTAATTATTGAGCGCCCACACCGAGAACGCGTCGCCGTATGACTCTTTTAATATGCAGAGCCTGCGTCCGTTGTTAACGTTGGTCTTGTATACCTCAAGGGGGAAATCTCCCTGAAGGAAGCTGCTGTAATTCTGAAGCCACGGATATATAGCCCGGACGCTCTGTATGTTGGAGCTCATGAACGGGTCGGAATACACCGCGCCCTCATATTCGGGCTTCGGATAGAAGAACTGAAGCATATCCGGGTTTTGCGAGATCAGCGCGCTGCCGTCGGTGCCGGCGGTGAAGCCGCACAGCGAGCCGAGATAACCGTAATTGTTCTCGGTCCGGTAGGTCTGAAGCGGGTCGAGCTCGGCAATGCTTTCGTTTTGCCTCGAATATTCCGCATAGGCGTAATACGCGCCGCGCTGCGTCCAGTGGTGGTCTGTGCGGAAATATATCATTTCCCCGGCGTGTTCCGACAGTGTTGAAACGACGTTAATCGGCTTTAAATTTGGTATCTGTTTGCTCAAAAGGTCGTCATATACCAACGATATGCCCGCCGTCTGATTGATCCGTTTTGAGTTTGGCGCGTAAAATTCCTGCGCCGTGGGGACCAGTATGTCATAGACGTCGGCGCTTGGGACGCTGAGCGCGATCTTCGCCACGGCGTCGGCATACGCTCCGCTGTCGTCGCTGAGACTCAAAAGCTCCATGCCGAAGTTTTCGCCGCCGTTTGAGAAAACGCTGACTCCGTTCCATGAGCCGAGATAATCCTCATGTCTGAAATCGTCCGTGACCGTCACGCCGTCCATGGGATTTTTGTTCGGGGCTATCCTTTCGCCGATGTTGACCGATCTGTTGTTTTCGCTCCATTCTATCGGGTACCCGAACGCTTCGGCCAAAGCGCGCGCCGGGACCATGAGAGTGTCTTCCGAGTAATTTGCCGCGGCGCCCATTTGAACGGGAACGCCGAATTTGGTCATTTTGTCGCTGCCGACGGTGAAATAAACCGTCACAGGGTCAATAGTAACCGCGAGAGTTTCGGACGCGTCGTTCCACTCGCAGGAGGCGCCCAGGGCTTCTGCCGCGGCGCGCGCGGGAACCATCGCGGCTCCGTTTTCGGTATAGACAGCCGCGGGGCATGGGACCTCCGCGCCTCTTACAAACAGACCGACAGAGTCCGCAGAACCGTCGTTTGAGCCGCTTAAGCCGACCGAGCATGCCGCGACAGCGGCGCAGATCAATATGATAACAGCTGCCGAGCAGGCGATGAATTTTTTGTTTTTTAATAAAGCCGCGTGTTTTTTCGGATCGAGTTTCTTCAATAAATTTTTAAGCTTTGTTTTCAAATCCTCCGTGCCCGATTTCCGCTTGCCGGAAGCGGAACGCTTTTTGACGTCCGACGGCTTTTTATTAAACATATGCGTTTTTTCTTTTAAACTTTTTAACATAAAAACCCTCCGCAGCCAGTATAACATATCCGACAATCTTTGACAAGAGTTTTTTCCCGCCCGGGCAAGCGGACAAAATAAATCGGAACAATTTTGAAATTTTTTTAAAAAACCCTTGACATATATTTATGAATGTGCTAAAATATCATGCGTTAAATAAAGCAGAAGTTGCCGCTTCTCCCCTCAGCGAACAGCGAAAGGGCCGTAAAATTAAAATTTATTTAATTTGATTTTATATCGCGGTGTGCTTTTGCGCCCCGCGTTTTTTCGCGGTAAAATACTGGGAGGTGTTTTGTATAGCTAAGCAGGATTTGATGATTAACGACGAGATCAGAGATAAAGAGGTTCGTCTTATCGGGCCGGGCGGCGAGCAGCTCGGAATTATGTCGAGCGCGAAGGCTCAGGCCATGGCCGATGAAAAAAATCTCGATCTGGTGAAAATCGCGCCTCAGGCCAAGCCGCCGGTGTGCAAGATCATGGATTACGGCAAGCATAAGTTTGAGCTTTCAAAGCGCGAGAAGGAAAACCGCAAGAACCAGAAAGTCGTTGCCGTCAAGGAGATCAGACTGAGCCCGAATATTGACGATCATGACTTTGAGACCAAGCTCAGAGCCGGTATTAAGTTCCTTAAAAACGGCGACAAGGTCAAAGTGTCGGTAAGGTTCAGAGGTCGTGAAATCACCCATTCATCCCTGGGCAGGGATATGCTTATGAAGTTTAAGGAAGGCGCCGCCGAGTACGGCGACGTTGACAAAGGCGTCAAAATGGAAGGCAGAAACATGGCTATGTTTATCACACCCAAAAAGAAGTAGCATAATTGCCAAGCGCAATAATTTAGATCAAAAACGGAAGGAGAAAAGACTATGCCTAAGATTAAGACACACAGAGCCGCGGCGAAGCGTTTCAGCGTTACCAAAAACGGCAAGGTGAAGAGAGGTAAGGCTTACAGGAGCCACATTCTTAACAAGAAGTCAACCAAGAGAAAGAGAAAGCTCAGAAAGGGCGGTTATCTCGCTAAGGCCAACGAGGCCACGATCAAGGCTATGATGCCTTACAAATAAGCCGCGAGCGGTTTGTTTGAACTCTTAGAAATTCAGAAAGGAAAATTACTATGGCAAGAATAAAAGGCGCGGTTAAGACGCGCGCAAGACGCAAGAAAATCTTAAAGCTTGCTAAGGGCTACAGAGGCGCGAAGAGCAAGCTGTTCAGAACGGCAAATCAGGCTGTTATGAAGTCTCTCGCATACGCATACAGAGACAGAAAGGCCAAAAAGAGGGAGTTCAGACAGCTCTGGATCGCTCGTATCAACGCCGCCGCGAGACAGAACGGCATAAGCTACAGCAAGTTTATGGACGGTCTTAAGAAGAACAACATAAACATCAACAGAAAGATGCTGTCAGAGATCGCAATATCCGATCCGGAAGCGTTCACTCAGCTTGTTGAGAAGGTAAAATAGTATCACAAAGTTATACCCAAGGCATGCGGGTATAACTTTTGCTATATTTTGATTACGGGATTTAAGGTGAGGTTATGATTTATCCGATAACTTCAAAGGACAACAAAAAATTGAAGCTGCTCAGCGCGATCTCGACGCTAAAAGGCAGAAAAAAACACGGCCTTTTTCCGGTCGAGGGAAGGCGGATGGTAGAGGAGGCAGCGGAGTTCGCGCGGGATAAGGTAAGGTGCGTTTTCGCGTCCGAGTCGTTCGCGGCGGGCGATCCGCTGCCCGAAAGTCTCTCAAAAAGGGGCTTTGACGTTTATGTCGTTTCGGATAAGCTTTTCCGCGCCGCCGTGAACACCGTGACGCCGCAGGGAATTGCTGCGGCGGTTGAGGTCTTTCCCGAAGAGGCCGTTATGGCCGACGGCATGACAAACGTATTGGCGCTTGACGGCGTTTCCGAGCCGGGCAATGTCGGCGCGATAATAAGGACCGCTGAGGCGGCGGGCGCCGACGCGGTGTATCTCATGAAGGGCTGCGCGGACATATACAATCCGAAATCGGTGCGCTCGACCATGGGCTCGATATTCAGAGTCAAGTTCAGAACCGGCTGCGGAATTTCGGAGCTTAAAAAGCTTAAGGCCGACGGTTTTACGGTCGCGGCGTCGGCCCTTGACGGAAGCGTTGATCTGTTTGAATATGCGAATGAGCGGAGCGGCCTAAAAACATCCGTGGTGATAGGAAGCGAGGCGCGGGGCGTTTCGCCCGAGGTCCTTGGCTTGTCGGACGTCAATGTCAGAATACCGATGAAAGGCGGGGTGGAGTCGTTAAACGCCGCCGTCGCCGCGGGAATTTTGATGTACGCGCTGTTTGAATAACCGGAGGGATTGATATGGACGATGAAAAGCTGCTTAAATGCCTGTGGCTTAACTGCTTTTGCGGCCACTCTCCGCATTTTATCGACAAATGCGTGAAAAGGCTCGGCAGTGCGGAGGCGATTTTTGACGGCATGGCCGATAAGGACGCGCTCAAGGAGACACTGGGCCTCAGGCACCTTGAATACCGCCGCAGGAACCTCAAAGAGGCCGAGGAGCTGCTTGAGACCTGCCGACGGAAAAATATACGGATAATCCACATTTCCGACCCCGAATATCCGCGGCTCTTAAAAAACACATACGCGCCGCCGCAGATACTTTACGCCAAGGGTCTTGACGTGAATTTGAACGACCTGCTGACGATCTCGGTCGTGGGCACTCGCAAAGCGAGCGGCGACGCGAAAAAGTTCACCCGAAAGCTCTGCCGCGAGATGGCAGGGGAAGGGATCGTGGTCGTGAGCGGCATGGCAAAGGGGCTTGACGCCGAGGCGCACAAAGGCGCTCTTGACGCGGGCCAGCTCACAGTCGCGGTTCTCGCGGGAGGAGTCGATCTTGTGTATCCCCGCGAAAACGCCGAGCTGTATGAAAAGATAGCCAAGCGGGGAATGATAATCTCGGAGCGGCCTCCCGAAATGAAAGGGCGCGGCTACTTTTATCAGGAGCGCAACCGCATTATAGCCGGTCTGTCATACGGCGTTGTGATAACCGAGGGCGGCGTCAAAAGCGGCACTTCGATCACAGTGAAATACGCGCAGGAGTATAACCGCGACATATTCGCTGTTCCGGGCAGACCCGCGGACGACAACGCCGCGCTGCCGAACGGGCTTATTCATGACGGAGCGATAACAACGCTTTCCGCCGCCGATGTGCTCGACGAGTACGGCGAGCGGTTCGGGGACCTGCTTGAGCGCGGGATCATGGAACTGAAACCGACCGAAAAGCCAGCTTTCAAGGCCGAAAATAAAGATAGTGATGAAAAACTTGCCGAAAAACCCGATTTTAGTGACAGCCCGCCGAACGAGAGAAAAATTCTTGAATTTTTATACAACTTCGGCGCGCCCGCGCATATTGATGAAATAATAAGAAACACGGAGCTTAAGCCTTCCGAGGTAAACAGCGCGGTCGTGCTGCTTCAGCTTAAGGGCAGGTTGAGGCAACGCGCCGGAAATATGTATTCGCTTGAAATATAACGGAGGATAATTATGGCTGAAAAAAGAAAGACAACAAAAAAACCTGCCGAGAGAAAAAAGAAGCTGGTAATTGTGGAGTCGCCCACAAAGGTCAGCAGCGTTAAAAAGTATCTTGGCAGCTCTTACAACATAGAGGCGACCATGGGGCATCTTCGGGACCTGCCAAAGAGCCAGCTCGGAATAGATTTTGACAACAATTTTGAGCCGAAATATATCACGATCAGGGGCAAGGGCGACGTCATCGCGAAGCTCAAAAAGAAGGCGAAATCCGCCTCGGCGGTTTATCTCGCCACCGACCCCGACCGCGAGGGTGAGGCGATCTCGTGGCACCTGGCGCATATTTTGGGAATTGACCCGAAAAGCGCCTGCCGCATAACCTTTAACGAGGTCACAAAAGACGCGGTCAAAGAGGCTGTCAAGGACGCGAGAGCCATTGATATGGATCTGGTGGACGCGCAGCAGACGCGCCGCGTGCTTGACAGAATTGTGGGCTATCAGATAAGCCCGCTGCTTTGGAAAAAGGTCAAAAAGGGCCTGAGCGCCGGCAGAGTTCAGTCGGCTGTGACCCGCATGATCGTTGACCGCGAGCGTGAGATCGACGCGTTTGTGCCGCAGGAGTACTGGTCGATCGACGCGAAGCTGACGAACGAGAAGGGCAGACTTCCGTTTATCGCAAGGTTTCACGGCACCGCCGACGGAAAAAAGCTCCCGATCGAGGACGCCGAGACCGCGTCCGCAATCGTGAAGGAGCTTAAAGCATCGGATTTTAAGGTCGCAAAAATAACCAAGAAAGAGACAAAGCGCCGTCCCGCGCCGCCGTTTACCACGAGCACCATGCAGCAGGAGGCGTCGCGCAAGCTGAACTTCACCACCCGCCGCACCATGATGGCGGCGCAGCAGCTTTACGAGATGGGCTTTATAACCTATATGAGGACCGACTCTCTGCGCATAGCCGAGGTGGCTCAAAAAGACGCCATGTCGTATATATCCGAGAAATACGGCAGGGAGTTCCTGCCGCCCAAGCCCAGAGCATATAAAGCGAAAAAATCGGCGCAGGACGCGCACGAGGCGATAAGGCCGACGTTCGCGGCTAACTATCCCGAAAAATATAAGGAAACCTTCAAGCCCGACCAGTATAAGCTCTACCGCCTTATATGGCAGCGGTTCATGGCGAGCCAGATGGCCGACGCGGTGTTTGACACGGTAAGCGTTGACGTGGCCGCCGGCAAATATTTGCTCAAGGCGAGCGGAAGTTCGGTCAAGTTCGCGGGCTTCACCACGCTCTATGTCGAGAGCAAGGACACCGAGGAAGAAAAAATGAAAAAGCTTCCCGCCCTCACCGAGGGGCAGCCGCTCAAGCTTTCCGAGCTCAAGCCCGAGCAGCACTTCACGCAGCCGCCCCCGCGCTACACCGAGGCGTCTCTGGTCAAGGCCATGGAGGAAGAGGGCATCGGAAGGCCGAGCACCTACGCGCCCACGATCGCGACGATAACCGCGCGCGGCTATGTCGCGAGGGAGAAGCGGACGCTGTTCCCGACCGAGCTCGGATATATCGTGACCGATCTGATGAAAGAGAATTTCAAAGACATTGTCGATCTGAAATTTACCGCCAACATGGAGGACAAGATCGAGGACGTCGCCAACGGCAGCAACGACTGGCACGAGGTCGTGCGCGGCTTTTACGGCCCGTTTGAAAAGTCTCTCAAGGAGGCCGAGGAAAAAATAGGCAGCGTTGAGATAAAGGACGAGGTTTCGGATGTCATCTGCGAGAAATGCGGACGGCATATGGTTTATAAGCAGGGCAGATTTGGCAAGTTCTTAGCCTGCCCCGGATTTCCCGAATGCCGCAACACCAAGCCGATAACGGTCGAGCTTGACGCTCCCTGCCCCAAATGCGGCGGCAAGGTGTTTGTCCGCAAATCCCGCAAGGGCGCGACGTTCTATTCGTGCGAAAATTCGCCCGAGTGCGATTTTATCTCATGGGATGAGCCGACAAGCGAAAAATGCCCGCAGTGCGGAAGCGTTCTGATGAAAAAACGGGCGTTCCGCAGAGGCCCGATAAGCTATGTCTGCTATAACGAGGACTGCGGCTATGTTAGAAAGCCCGAAAGCAAATCAAAGAAAAAAACCGAAGAGGAATAATATGAAGCTGAAGATTATAGGAGCGGGGCTCGCGGGCTGCGAAGCCGCGTGGCAGGCGGCGGAAAGAGGGATCGACGTCACTCTTTGCGAGATGAAGCCCGAAAAATACTCTCCCGCCCACAAGAGCCCCGATTTCGCCGAGCTGGTTTGCAGCAACTCGTTAAGGGCGGACGGGATATATAACGCGGTCGGCCTGCTTAAAGAGGAAATGCGCCGTCTCGGCTCGCTGATCATGGCCTGCGCCGATGAGCATAAGGTCCCCGCCGGAAGCGCTCTGGCGGTTGACAGAGGCGGATTTTCAAAAGCCGTCACCGACAGGATCAAGGCGCATGGCCGCATAACCGTCAAGTACGGCGAGGTCACGGAAATCGACCCCGATGAGAACGTCATAATCGCCGCGGGCCCGCTTGTTTCCGACAAGCTGGCCGAGAGCATTTCCGGGCTCGCGGGCGGAGCGTATCTCCACTTTTTTGACGCGGCCGCGCCGATAGTCAGCGCCGCGAGCATTGACATGACAAAGGCGTTCAAGGCCGCGCGGTACGGCAAGGGCGGAGCGGATTATATCAACTGCCCCATGACCAAGGAGGAGTACCTGAAATTTTATAAAACGCTTATTTCGGCCGAGACCGCCGAGCTTCACGAGTTTGAAAAAAACAACAAGGTTTTTGAGGGCTGCATGCCGATCGAGGTCATGGCGAAGCGCGGCGAGGACACAATGCGCTACGGCCCGCTGAAGCCGGTCGGCCTTGATAACCCCGAGACCGGTGAAAAGTATTACGCCGTTGTTCAGCTCAGACAGGACGACGCCTCCGCGTCGATGTATAATATAGTCGGATTTCAGACCCATTTGAAATTCGGCGAGCAAAAGCGCGTTTTCGGCATGATACCGGGGCTTGAAAACGCGGAGTTCACGCGGTACGGAGTAATGCACCGGAACACTTATTTAAACTCGCCCGGGCTGCTTGCCGCGGATTACTCTCTTAAATCAAATCCGAACATATTTTTCGCGGGGCAGATCACCGGAGTCGAGGGATATGTGGAGTCCGCCTCAAGCGGCCTGCTCGCGGGGCGTTACGCAGCGGAGCGGCTAAAGGGGATGGCGCCCGATATTCTGCCGCCCGAGACCGCGATCGGCGCGCTCTCGCACTATATCTCAAACGAGGGCATAAGCGGCTTCCAGCCGATGAACGTGAATTACGGAATAATAACCCCTCTTTCCGAGAGGGTCAGAGACAAGCGCAGAAAGGCTGAGATGATAGCCGAGCGCTCGCTGAACATTATAGAAAAAATGAGGTGATAAAATGCCTATTAAAATAGCGAATGATTTGCCCGCGACGGACATATTGAATAATGAGAACATATTTGTTATGACCGAGACCCGCGCGATCACGCAGGAGATAAGGCCGCTTGAGATTTTGATCTTAAATCTGATGCCGACCAAGATCGACACCGAAACGCAGCTTATGAGAATGCTCGGCAACACACCGCTTCAGATAAACATAAGTCTGATGAGGACCAAAAGCTATGAGTCGAAGAACACGCCGAAGAGCCATCTGGACTCGTTTTACAACACATTCGACGCGTACAAAAACAGGAAGTTTGACGGCCTTATCATAACCGGCGCGCCGGTTGAGCATATGCCATTTGAGGAGGTCGATTACTGGGACGAGCTCTGCGAGATCATGGAGTGGTCAAAGAGCAACGTCACGTCCACCTTCCATATATGCTGGGGAGCGCAGGCCGCGCTTTACTACCATTACGGAATTCCGAAATATGATCTCAAGGAAAAAATGTTCGGTATCTACGAGCATTATGTTGTTCCGGAAAAAAAGCGCAAAATTCTGCTCCGCGGCTTTGACGACAAATTTTACGCGCCGCACTCGCGGCATACCGAGGTTCGGGCTGAGGACATCGAAAAGGTGCCCGAGCTTGAGATACTTGCCGTGTCGGACGAGGCGGGAGTGTATATCGTGACCGCCAAGAGCGAGCGGCAGTTCTTTGTGACCGGTCACTCGGAATATGACAATATCACGCTTGCGAACGAGTATTTCAGAGATAAGGAAAAGGGGCTTGACATAAAGGTCCCCAAGAACTATTTCAAGAATGACGACCCGACGACCGAGCCTAAGAACACATGGCGCGCCCACGCCAATCTGCTCTACTCGAACTGGCTGAATTATTTCGTTTACCAGACCACGCCGTATAACATCAGCGAGATCAAATAACAAATACGCGCCCCGAAAACGGAGCGCGTATTTATATGGGTAAGATCTATTCTTCAAGCAGCACGCAGCCGCAGAAGCCTTCCTCGGGCTGGAAACATTTTATGTAAAGGTTTTTGTCGACCTCGCGGCTGTAGCAGTGCATTTCGCGCTGGCCGCCGTTCAGCGCGACATCCGCATATACGACCAGCCACCTCTTATCGCCGTTTGTGAATACTTCATAGAACGAGCGGTCGGTCATTTCCTCTATCGTTTTGCCCTCAATCACTTCCATCTGCTTGTTGCAGTAGCGGAAGATAAAATCAACGCCGTGGCCCGCCTCGTCAAATTTAAGCTCGATAACGCAGAACGCCACCGGCAGATCGTCAAAGCAGGAAAATTTTTGGCGGATGCGCTCATAGGTCATGCGCGACTTCTCGCGCGGGCTGTTCATTATCCGCTCGGCGTTCAGCTTGTGTTCGCCGGGAGTTCGCACCCTGCCATTGAAGGAAGCGCCGTCGCTCATAGTGTAGACGCCGTTGTTGATGTTGACGATATAATTTTCGGCCAGATACACTCCCTTGTTGACATTCAGCATGACCGCGGAGTCGGCTGTTTCGGCCGCGACAGTCTTCGCGGGGATGTATGTGTGAACGACCCGCCCGTCAACAAGGTGCAGGGCGTTGTTGCGGCCGTCTCTTTTGATATAGACAATATCTTTGGGTTCTATTCCGCTTTTTTTAAAAAGGTTTGAACATTTATTCAGCATATTGATCACCTTCTTTTTGATGTTTACAAAATTATTATAGCATATTACAAAATAAAAGTCAAATATTTTTTTCTAAAACAAATAAAAATATTAAAAATTATTTTTAAAAGCTTTAATTTGAAATATTAAAATTGCCGAAAATTTTTAACAAAAAACCTTGACTTTTAAAAATTTTTATAATATAATATGATTAAAACTCAATAATAATTTCGCGTAAAATATTTGTAATGATTAAATACAGCGAAAGGAGGGCGGTTTTTTAACAATTCGTGTCCAAACGCGCGGAATTATTATTGGAACGATAAAACAAATCGGTTTGAATTTTGCGCGTCGGAATTATAAAGCTGCTTTGATGTGTAACAAATTCACCACAACCAAATAAGCGCGAAAGCTCGTAGGCGCGGCACATTCCGCAGGTACTTTTAACAAAAGTCTCAGCCCGCGGAGGCAGTCGATTTTCAATCAAAGGCGCATAATTTCAAATAAAGTGATTTTTAAACAAAAAACGGCGGCTGATCAACGCCGTTTTTTTGCTGCCTTAAAATAATGTCACGAAATTAATATTCCCGAATAGAATAATTCAGGAAGGTGATTTTTATGAACGGTTTTTTCAAAGGAGTAAACGCGGGCGCCGCGGATAACGAAAACGAGACAATGCGCCCCAAGGAGCCGCCGACGGTCAGAATGCAGACGGAGCCGTTTAACGCGCCGAGGTACGCTCTTCCCGAGGCGCCCGAAAGCGTGTACGCGCCGACGTTGCCCGAAAGACCCGAAACCGAGATCACGGACTCGGATTATTATGGCGAGGAGGCTGCTTTTTCAAATCCGGGCGAATCGCAGCGCGAGTCGATCGAGGGCGTGGCGGTCGATGAGATCACTCCGCCGTTTTCGGGCAAGGGCGGCATGGTGGTCCAGACGTTTCTGGCCCGCCGCGCGATCCCGCTCGAGAACGTCAAGGTGACGGTGAGCTCGGTCGAGGACTCGCCCGTTAAGGTCAGCGAGGTCAGATACACGGACTCAAGCGGCAAGACAGAAAAAATTTATCTGCCCGCTCCCGATATGTATTTGTCAATGCAGGCGCAGGACACCATTCAGCCGTACGCGATCTATAAAATAAACGCCGAACTTGACGGATACATGGTTGAGCCCCGCATAAGCGGCGGCGGGGACGTGACCGCGCTTGTTTTTGACAATATTTGCTCAATACAGAATGTTGAGATGATACCGGTGGATGAGGACATGGGCGCGAAATCGGACGTTTAGGGGGTGGCGTTTTGGATCTTAGAGTTAGAATTCCCGAAACGATCGTGGTTCATCTCGGCGCGCCCGAGGACACCTCGGCGCAGAATGTGACCGTTCCCTTCGCGGATTATATCAAAAATGTGGCTTCAAGCGAGATCTATCCCACATGGCCCGAAAACGCCATAATCGCCAACATACTGGCGCAGATAACCTTCGCGCTGAACCGCGTCACGACCGAGCATTACCGCAGTCAGGGATATAATTTTGACATTACAAATATCGAGGCCTACGATCAGGCGTTTAACTACGGCAGGGATTATTTTGAAAATATCGGGCAGATCGTGGATGAGATCTTTAACAGCTACATAGTGAGAGGCGACAACTTTTTCCCGATTTTTCCGAGATACTGCAACGGAACAACGTCGACCTGCCCGGGCGGACTTTCGCAGTGGGGCACGGTTGATCTGGCAAACCGCGGCTACTCGCCGATCGAAATATTAAGATATTACTACGGTGAGGACATTAAACTGGTCGAGAACGCGCCGGTTGAGGATGTTCCCGACACTTATCCGGGTGCTGTGCTTAAGGTGGGCGATCAGGGCTTTAACGTGAAGAGGATGCAGATACAGCTTAACAGAATATCGAGAAATTATCCCGCTATTCCCAAAATCGCGTATCCCGACGGTTATTTTGATGTGATAACCGAGGACGCGGTTAAGGCGTTTCAGCGTATCTTTAATCTGACCCCTGACGGAATTATAGGAAACGCCACTTGGTACAGGGTCAACAAGATTTACAACGCGGTTAAACGGCTGTCGGAGCTTGACGCCGAGGGACTGACGGTTGATGAGGTGAACCGCCAGTACGCGGGTGTTCTGCAAAACGGCGATCAAGGCCCGGGCGTTCAGCTTATCCAGTATTATTTAAGTTTTGTCGCCACTTTTAACGACTATATTCCGCAGACCGCCACGGACGGGATATTCGGCCCGTCGACCGAGAACGCGGTGCGGGCCTTTCAGACCGCTTACGGCGTTCCGGTGACCGGAGTTGTTGACGAGGAGACATGGAACAGGCTGTACTCAGTCTACCGCTCGATCGTGACAGGACTGCCCGAGGACTATGCCGGAAGCAATGTTATTCCGTTTCAGGGCAATGTGCTGACCCGAGGCTCAAGCGACCCCGAGGTCCGCACTCTGCAAACGTATCTCGCCGCGATCGCGGATGTTTATAACGAAATTCCAAAGCCCGCGATAACCGGCTATTTCGGCTCGGAGACCGAGCAGGCGGTGGTCGCGTATCAAAATTTGTTCGGACTGCCGCCGCGGGGCACGGTTGGGCCGATAACATGGGACAGCATAGCCTCGCTTTATTCGGATATTATAAACGGAAACCAGCGGTCTGCGGGCCAGTATCCCGGCTATGTCATGTCGGAGAACAGCGGAGGTTAATATGAGTTCGGGATTTATTTCGATCAACAACGACAGAGAAAACGTTTTTGAGCTTCAGTCGATGATAAGAGAGATAAGCAAAATCGAAAACGGCGTCAGGCTTATCAACCCGGACGGACTTTTCCTGAGCGAGACAGCCGGGGCGGTCGGCGAGATACAAAAGCTGCTCGGGATAAGGCAAACCGGCGAGGTCGACCTTGAGACGTGGAACGGCATAGTCGGGATGCTCCGCGACGCGTAGGGGCCGCCTTAATAAACTCGGCGCTGATTTGGAGCTGATTGGGCCTTGCAAAATGTTCTTTTTTGTTATATAATAGACATAAGAAAAACTTCGCTCCGCACAAGGAGCGTTTCGGAGATGATATTATGGATCAAAAGGAGCTTAAGGAGCTGCTTAAAAAGGTTGCGGAGGGCGAGCTTTCGGCGGACGAGGCCTCGCTGAAATTTCGCCTTAAGCCGTTTGAGGATCTCGGCTTTGCCAAGGTCGACCACCATCGCGCTCTCAGACAGGGCGCGGCTGAGGTCATATACGGCGCGGGCAAGACCGACGGGCAGATCATAAAAATAACCCGCAACATGCTTGAAAACGGCCAGAAAACCGTGCTTATCACGCGGATAGGGGAAGACACCGCGGACAAGCTTAGCGCGGAATTCGGCAATAAATTCATGTATAACGAGGCGGGAAGAATAGCGGTCGCGGGCGAAATGCCCCTGCCCGAGAGGGAGACCTATGTGGTTGTCGCGACAGGAGGCACGAGCGACATTCCCGCGGCGGAGGAAGCTGCCGTTACCGCCGAGGCGCTCGGCAGCAGAGTCATCCGCCTTTATGACGTTGGCGTGTCGGGGCTGCACCGCCTTTTGAGTCACGCGCGCGAGATCATGAACGCCAAGGCGATCGTGGCGGTCGCTGGAATGGAGGGGGCTCTGGCGAGCGTTATCGGCGGCCTCGCCGACTGTCCGGTCATCGCCGTTCCGACAAGCGTGGGATACGGCGCGGCGTTCGGCGGCGTTGCGGCGCTGCTTTCGATGCTCAATTCCTGCGCTTCGGGCGTCAGCGTCGTCAATATTGACAACGGCTTCGGCGCGGGTTATCTTGCGAATATGATCGAAAGATAGCCGCGGCGCGCGGTTTATAACACAAAAAGGAGGAAATGTTATGAAAAAACGGTATTTGAGTCTGGGGCTGATATTTGCATTGCTCGCGTCGCTTGCGCTGCCGATCACGGCTCGGGCGGCGAGCGTTGACATAGGCTGCTATGTGCAAATGGGCGCGTACTACGGGCAGCCCATACTTTGGCGGTGTGTGGATATTGATGAAAACGGGCCGCTTATGCTTGCGGACAAAATAATTTGCATAAAGCCCTTTGACGCGGACGGCGGCGCGAACACAAGCACGAGCTCGCACAGCAGAAATGAGGACAGACAGAGCAGCGGCTCCAACTATTGGGCCGACAGCAATATGCGTTCGTGGCTTAACTCGGGCGAGGGCGCGGGAAATGTGAATTGGCTTTGCGGGAACCCGCCCGATGAGGCGCATGTG
This sequence comes from uncultured Monoglobus sp., assembly GCA_947624305.1. Lineage (GTDB taxonomy): Bacteria > Bacillota > Clostridia > Monoglobales > Monoglobaceae > Monoglobus. The sequence continues at coordinate 26,987 of CANQKC010000005.1, forward strand.
CGGCGCGGCGATAACGATTACGACGCCGAGGCGGGATTTTTAACCAATTTCACGCAGGCCGAGCTGAACGCCGTTAAGGATGTAAGCCAGAAGTCGCTTTTGGCTTATCCGGAGGCGGACGCGGGCATGGCGCAAACCGGCAGTGAGATCCATTCGTTTTCATATGATAACGGCACAGCCGCAGCGGCGGCGAATTATGACAGCGCGTACGCCGAATATATAACGGATAAAATGTTCCTTCTCGACGTTAAGCAGCTTAATTCGGTGTACGAGAACGGAAATATTTTGGGCGTGGATTATTACATAGGCGAGCCGACAGCGGAGTGCGTGTCGGGCAGCGAGTACAAGAACAGGGATTTTGAGTGCGGAAAGAAATGGTCATATTGGCTCCGCTCTCCGCGCGCCGACTATACCGGCGGAGTTCGTTATGTTTCGGATACGGGCTCTGTCAGCTTCGACCAGTCCGATGATTACAGTGTCGGAGTGCGCCCCGCTTTTTATTTGGATATTCAATCCGTCAGCTTTTCCTCGGGCACCGGAAGCGCGCAATCGCCGTATATCATAGGCGAGCCGGGCGATACGACCGTTACGTCCTATAACTCCGAGGTGTCGCAGTGGTCGTCTCCCGAAATGGAAGAAGCTTACAGCGCGGGTCTGGTACCCGAAAACCTTGTTGGCGAAAATCTTACCGAGCCTGTGTCGCGCGCGGAATTTGCCGCGATTTCGGTTAAGCTTTATGAGTCTCTTGTCGGCTCGTCCGCTTCCGGGGTCAACACTCCTTTTGTAGACATCGGCTCAAACAAAAACAAGACCGATATAGAAAAAGCCTACGCTCTTAATATAGCGATAGGAGTATCCGACAATGAGTTTGCGCCCGACGACGGGCTTACGCGCGAGCAGCTTGCGACAATGCTTTGCCGCACGATCAAGAAGTACAAATTTGAGGGCTGGTCGACCGAAACGGATTCTGAATATTATCTCGATTCGGAAGGCGTGAAGAAATTCGCGGACGACGATTTAATATCGGACTACGCGAAGCCGTCGGTCTATTATATGGTGAAAATGGGGATCATAAAAGGAATTGACGAAAATCATTTCGCGCCGAAGAACACGACCGCCGAAGAGGAGGCAGAGGGTTACGCCTCCGCGACAAGAGAGCAGGCGATAGCGCTGTCGCTGAGAACATATAAATTATCGGATTTATGGAAATAACAGACGTGAGAAACGGGCGGCCCAGGCCGCCCGTTAATTTTGTGTTTTGAATTACTTGTTATCTAAGTTTATGACTCTTTCTATTATCGTCGCGGCTTCGGCGCGGGTGAGACTGCCGTCGGGGCTGAATGAACCGTCGTCGTTGCCTGTGATCAATCCGATATTCACGCAAGCGCCTATCGGCTCCGCCGCCCACGCGGGGATCGCCGCCGCGTCTGTGAAGCTGAGAGTTCCGCCTTTTCCGGGTGCAAGCAGCCTTCCGGTTATCGCGGCTGCCTGCGCTCTGGTTATCGGCTCGTCAACGCCGAAATATGTGTCGGTGACGGGAATGTCGCCGCAGATCCCGATATAAACCGCTCGGCTCACATACTGCCTCGCCCATGAGGCGTTCACGTCGCTGTATTGCGTGAAATTGTCGTCAGAGGGCTGACCCGCCGCGGCCATGAGCAGCTTGATATACTCACCTTTGGTCACGCTGAGCTCGGGTCTGAAGGTGCCGTCCTCATAACCGTTGATAACGCCGCTTGACACAAGATTATTGATCGTTTTTTCCGCCCAGTGGCCCGATATGTCGGAAAGGCCGCCGGGTTCGGGAGCTTGGGCTTCGGGAGTATAGACCGTGGTGTCATAGACCGAAACGCCGTATCCGCCGAAGCTTATGTAAGGCACGGTGAAGTCTGACACGCCCGACTCTTTTATGGTTCCCTCGTCATGACCCGCGAAGCCGATTGTTTTGTTGTCGGTTTTGGTGTTCACGCCGTAGGAGGATGTTATCTCGGCGTAGTTCATGCCCGCGAAAGCGCCTGTGTAGCTTCCGTCCTTTGTTTCTATCTCGCCGCGCGCGGCGCAGTTTTTGATCGAGGATGAATTGTCATTCCTGCCGACAAAGCCGCCCGCCGCGCTTGAGCCGCCGAGACGGCAGTCGAGCGCGTAACAGTTTCTCACGCGGCTGCCCGAGAGGCTGCCCGCGAAGCCTCCGCATATCTCGCCGCCCAGCTCGGCCTTGCGCACAACGCAGTCGCTTATCTCGCTGCCGTCTGAGATCTGCAGCGCAAATCCGCCGTTTATCCGGGGAGACACGGGACTGTATTTTCTGAATATAACCGCGCAGCCGCTCACCGTTGAGCCCGAGATTGTGTTGGCGCATCTGCCGGGGCCTATGAAAACGCATTTTTCGATTTTCGCGTTTTGGGCGCTGTCAAAAATGCCGTTGACCACAACGGCGTTTCCAAAATATCCGCCTTTGCCAAGATCGGGCAGACTGCTGCCGGTTACGGTGATCCTGTGTCCCGCGCCGTTTATGCTGCCGCTGAACGTTGTGCCGTGATGCAGCTCAAGATAGAGATTATTGCCTAAAACATAATAATTTCTCTCGCCCGAGGCGCTTATGCCGTCATCCGCGTCGGTAAGGTCTTCGTCGCATCTGATTATGTACGGGTTTTCACGCGTTCCGGCGCCGTTTAACGAGAGCAGCGCGGGGCCGCGCTCCGCGTCGAGCGTCCAAGTGCTTGTAAAGTCAAGCCCGGGATAGGAGGCGGGATTTTTTATGCTGTCTCCGCTCACGGCTCCGTCGGTGTTTTCGGCGCCGCCTATGGCATATGGCGCAAAGTCGGTATTGTAATAGCAGTTTTCAACCGTGCCGCTTTCGATTATGCCGCCCGCTATCGCGGATATGTTCGGAAATGACAAGTCACGGCTCTGCCAGTTTGCAAAGCAGCGGCGAATAACGCCGTTATAGAGTCTGCCAGCTATTCCGCCGACCTCGCCGCCATCCGAGCAGACATTGGCGTTATAGACCAAGCAGTTTTCGATCGTGCCGCTGCTGTTGTCGCCCGTGATGCCGCCGACGCTGTGATCCGAGCCGATGAGAGACGAGTTTTTGACCGCGCACTCGGTTATTGTACCGAAGCTGTTGTAGCCCGCGATGCCGCCGATGCCCGACTCGGTTCCGCTTATATTGCCCCTGAAGCTTGAGCGCGTTATCGTGCCGTTGATGTTTTCGCCCGCGATGCCGCCGAGGTCTTTTGAACCGTTTAGACCGTTGCTTGTGACATGGCAGTTTTCTATCGTGCCGTAATTAACTTTTGTCACATAGCCGAAAACGTCGGCGTTACTTATTTCGGTGGCTATGATCGTCAGATTTTTTACTGCGCCGGCCGTGTCGATCGCGCCTAACAGTGAACAGTTGAGCTCTTTTATAACATGGCCGTTTCCGTCGAACACTCCGCTGAAACGATTTTGATCGTCGCCGACCATGAGGAGGCTGTTGCTTGAAGCGTCCCAGTCGCTGTCCATGCGCAGATAAACGGGGCCCAAGCCGTTTGTGCCGTTTTTCATCATCGCGTATATTTCGGAATATTGGTACGATTGACCGTGAAGTCTGTATGGCTGCGCCTCGGTGCCGCGTCCGTAGATCGAGATAAGCAGAGGCAGTGTTTCGCCCTCTATAATTGTCCAGGTCTCACCGAAGCTGAAGGCGGGATAATATGCCGCGCTGAATTTTGCCGTGTCGTCAAGAGCGGTTACAGTGTCGGCGCCGACGCCGATGCCGAAGCTCTCAAGGCCTGAGCTTGTATAGCAGCCCGACACCTGTGAGGACGAGCTGTTCCCGGCGAAGTTGCCCTTTTCGGGGGCAGAGCCGTTGACATCAATATTTGCGTAACAACGCTCGATCACGGCGTTGCTCAGCTTGCCCGCAAAGCCGCCAGCGCAGCCCGAGTCCGCGGTGACCGAGCCCTTAAACGAGCAGTCGGATATCCTTCCGCCGTCGACAATACCGGCCACTCCGCCCGAGGCGAGTGTTGAGCCGCTGACGCTGCCGTATACCGCGCAGCGCTCCATTGTGCCCTTGAACACTCCGGCGACAACGCCGCCGTATTCGTTTGAGGCGGGCTCGTCTGTCGCGAAGTACCGTTCCGCGCCGTCCGAGCGTCCAACCACGGACAGATCGGTTATCACCGCGCCGCTTTCAACGGTTTCAAACATGCGGCTCAAATTGGTCATGATCTGATAACCGTTGCCGTTAAGTCTGCCCGAGAACGTCGGTATCGTGCAAAAGTCGGCGCAGTTGATGTCGCACATAAGTTCATAGCTTCCGCCGGGGTTGTCGGCTATGTAATATAAGTCCGCCTCGTTATAGATCGGGATCAAAGCGTCCGCCGCGCTTGCCGGGATAAACACCGACGGGAGTGCCAAAGCGAGGATCATAACTAAAACTAATAATCTTTTCATTCGGTAAAACCGCCTTTCGTATAAATCTTTCACACTTATTTAGACGATAAATTTTCAAAAAAGTTCCAATTTTTTAAATTTTTATTTAAAAAATTAATTTCTTGACTGCGTGGGCGCATAATGATATAATATAACAAATAAATTCGGAGGAAAAGAAAATGATGTATCCTTTTATGACACTTGATGACGGCACCGAGATCGTCCATTCAGAAATGAAAGCTGACGGCAGCGTTAAAGTATATATTGAAAAACCGGATGAAAAGGACTGTTTTCATCACGCGGCCTGCTATATTCCCGCTTACAAATGGGATGATGTTTTTGGCTTTTCAGAGGACGAAATCGCGGAATTTCAGAAAATCATAGAATCCGCCGCATATTCTGAAAAATATTATGAGAATAATTGAATCAAGAAGCGATTACGTTATTCAGAAGTGGCGCGAATATTTTGGAGAAATCACCTATTTTTGTTAATGGGTGATTTTTATGTTTATATCATAAACTCATTACCCTCAAAATAAAATGTATTATACTTTGTTTTGAGGTGATAAAAATGCGTGAGAATATAAGGGACAGCATACGGATAAGGGGCGGCGAAGCGGCGGGGATCGGAACCGATAAAAGAGACTCCGCGGGGAGAGCCGGGCTTTTAAGGTTTTTGAAGCGCTGCGCCGCGGCGGCGCTGCTTATTTGCGTAATACTGCTGATCAACCGCTCAAGCTTTGCGTTTGCGAAGAACTGCGTGGCGGCGCTCGGCAGAGCTGTTACGCACAATTTCGACTGGGCGGGAGTTTTTAATAATATTAGGGATTATTTTATGACTGTCTGGAGGTTCTGGAGTGAGGTTTTTTAAAAGTCTGTGGCTGATACCGATGGGAGAGCGCTTGTCGGTCAGCCCGTTTTTTCTTATTATGGCTGCGGCGGCAATGTTTTTCGGCTATGCCGACATGTTTTTTATAGCGTATCTCTCGGCTTTTTTCCACGAGTGCGCCCACATAGCGGCGGCGAGGTCGCTTCGGGTCGGTATCTCGCGGATCGAGATACTGCCGTTCGGGATTTGCGGAAAGCTCGGCGCGGGCTTTGTAAAGAACCCTTACAAGGAGATACTGATCGCGGCTGCGGGGCCGCTGTGCAGCGGTATTCTTGCCCTAAGCCTTTGCTTTGTGTCGCCGAAGGTGCCCGAGCTTAAGGCGCTTTGCGCCTACGCCGTGAACGTTAATCTGGCGCTGCTGCTGATAAACCTTGTGCCCGCCCTTCCGCTTGACGGCGGAAGGATAGTAAAGGGGCTTATCTCGATAAACAGCGGCGCGGTGCGGGCCTACAACATAATGCTGAGAGTCAGCCGTTTCCCGATCGCCGTTATCGTAGCCGTGTCGGTCATGCTTCTGCTTATGAACGATTTTAATTTGTCACTTATCATGATCGGCGCTTTCCTTTTGGGAAATTTGAGCTTTGAGCAAAAGAACCTCAGCATGATCTCGCTGCGTGAAATGCTGTATTACAAGGACGCGCTGCGCCGCGACAGACTGTGCCCGGTAATAAGAATGGCGGCGCACAGCGAGGCTCGTGCCGGGCTGTTTCTGCGCCGCCTTGGAAGCTATAAATATCACATAATCGACGTGATCGACGATAACGGCGAGATCATCAAAACCGTTACCGAGAGCCAGATAATCTCCGCGCTGATAAACCGCAGCGTCCGTCTGACAATGGGCGAGATCTGACTATTTCTTGGTCGCGACGATTATTCTTATCCTGCCGCCGTTTTCGGGCAGCTTGTCGTAATAGGCGATAAGATCATAGCCGTCGCTTCCGACGATGTCGCTTATCGGGATAAGGCTGTATTCCGCCTCAAATCTGCTTTCCTTCTCGTAAACCTGGACGTTGGGCGAGATCGCGTAATTCCTGCCGCCGCAGCTCAGGTTGGTCTGGCTTGTCACGCCGGCGCTGCCGCGGAGCTCGGTCAGGGCCGAAATCGAATACGGATTTGCGGCCGAGGTGAGACGTATTCCCGAGCCTCCGCTGATCGAGAATATCGTGTTGCTCGTGGCGTAGCTGTATTCGGTTCCGTTTACGATATAGGTGTAAGAGCCGTTTAAGGCAAGTCCCATGCTCACGTTCTGGACGGATTTCGCTATTCCGAAGGTATAGGAGTCGCCGGTAACATCGTTCAGTATCAGCTCGTCGATCTCTCCCGCGCCGTTTTTGTGGAAGTACAGCACTTTGTCGGCGTTTATATTCACGTTGTCAAGCCTTGCGGGATATATCACCGCGTAAAGAGAGGGCATGGTTCGGTCGGTGGTGCCGACGTCGAGGATCTTCGCGTCGCCCGCCACCTTGTTTGAGCCCAGAGTCATGCGCTCGTACCTGAAAACTCCGCCCGCGCCCGTGGCTTTTGAAACGCGGCTGACCTTCGCCTCGCCGTTGTCGATCGAGACGCTGACCACGGAGTTAACATAATCAGCGCAGTCGCGGTCGGTTATATATTCGCGGCTTTCGCCGCCGGGGGTTATGACCGTTATATAGTTTCCGGTACGGTTCTTAAGGTCGCCCGAGGAATAGGTTTTGGTTCCCGCGGCGACTGCGTAACCCGTGATCTCGGCGGGCGCGCCCGCGGAGGTCGTGAGTATGTCGGCGACGTCATTGTTTTTGCCGAGCAGCAGCGTCACCGTGTCGCCGAAGGCCGCGCTGCCGGTTGATGACAGCTTGATAAACGCCTCGGCGCTTTCGACCTTGTATGTCGTTCCCGAGACGGTGATCTCGGTCGGGTTGTCTTTGTTTGGCGAGGCGTTTTCATAAACGCCGGTTATTTTGTTTGTGTAAACAAAAGCCATGTCAAGCTCGGGCACATAGTAGAGGATGTCGTTTGCGCGAATGTCCGAGATCGCAGCGTTTTTGCCGCCTCTGCTTATTTTTGTCGAGTCGCTCATGCCGATGCCGCTGATGTAGGAGCTGTCAGCCGTGACCGTGTAGGGGCCGAGCATTCCGCCCTTGTTTATCAGAGCGTAATCAATATCCCCGCCCGTGCGGCGGATGTTTATTACGTCGCCCATCTCAAGGCCCGCCTTGACCGCGCCGAAGGTCGAGCGCTGTGTTCCGTCATAGGCCGCGGCGCTGTCGGGAATGTCGAGAATTTCGAGGCTGCCGCCGCTATAAGCCACAACGTCGTTTCCGAGCATGCTGTATACCACATATTTCTCATCCGGAGCGGCCTCCTTGTCGGGGAAGAACCCGAGCACCGTTTTGTTGTTTTTAAGCGCGATGTCGCCCCTCATTCCGATTTGGTCATAGTTAAAATCTGAGTTGATCTTAAAGCTGCCCGCGTCGGTGAAAACCTCGTCTCCGGGGATCGCGCTGTCCTCGCGCGATGTCGATATAAGCGTCGCGCCCTCGACAAAGCTCACGTCAAAAATCGAGACAAGCTCGGTCTGGGCGCCCTTTTTGCGGCACCTTAAGGTGTTGTATATCAAAGCGGCGCAGTCGCCTCTGGTCATCGCGGAGCCGACCGCGGTGTTTTCGATGTTGTCGGTCATGTCAAGGCTTTCGGCCATGCCGAGCTGGCCCGCGGGCCATGCCGCTCCGAAATCCTCGTCGGTGTAGCCGAGGACGCGCAGCATTATCGTCACCGCTTCCTCGTAAGCCACGCTGTTGTCGGGGCGGAACGAGGCGTCGGGATAGCCCGAAACAAAGCCGCCGCTTACGCCGACTCTGACGTACGGCGCCGCCCAGTGGGTGTAGGGCGTGTCGTAAAACGGCGAGACCGAAAGGCTTGAGGCCGCGCTGTGGCGCAGATCGGAGCTTGCGACCGCCATTTTTGTGAACTCGGCGCGCGTCACCGTGTCGCCAAGGCGCAGGTTCCCGTCCGGGTCGCCCCGCATGATCTCAAGCTCGTTCAAAAGCTTTAAAACCTCGTTTGTGTCAGCGCTCGTCTCGTGGGCGCGGCAGGGAAAAGCCGCGGCGCACAGCGCCGCTGCCGTGATCAATATAAGGCAGATCAGCCTTTTTGTTTTTTTGATTGATTTAGATTTGCTCATAAAACCGCCTCCGTGTTATTCATGTCTCAGCGCGTCGATCGGGTTAAGGTTAGCGGCGTTTTTCGCGGGCAGATAGCCGAACAGAATTCCTATCGCGACCGAAACGCCGAATGCTATTCCTATCGCTGAAAGCGACGGAACTGTTTTAAGATCGAGCAGCGACCCGAATAAGACGGCCAGGATCGACCCGACTATTATGCCGATAATTCCGCCCACGCCGCTGACCGTGCCCGCTTCGATAACGAACTGCGATTTTATGTCGCGGTTCTTCGCGCCGAGGGATTTGCGTATGCCTATCTCCCTTGTGCGCTCGGTCACGGACACAAGCATGATATTCATTATTCCTATCCCGCCGACCAGCAGCGAAATTCCCGCTATGCACACCAGCAGCGTTTCCATAGTGCCCGTCATGGTGTTTACCATGTCCATGACCTGTTTCACGCTCAGCACCGAATAATAATCGCTGTCGCCTATTTTGTTGTCAAAATACTGTTTGATTTTTGTCACCGCGCCGTCAACGATATCGACGTTTGCCGCCTGAACGATGTATGACGAGATAAATCCGTTCTGCGACATGGTGACCGCTACGGTGTAGGGGATATATATCGCCTCGTCGGCGGAGCCGCTTTCGGAGTCCTCTTCCTCGTTGAGCACGCCGACGACTTTGAAGCTTTTGCCGTTTATTTTGAACGTCTGCCCGAGGCCCATGCCTCTGCCGAACAGTTCTTTTTCAATATACGTTCCGATCACGCAGACCTTTTGTTTGCGCTCAACGTCGCTGTAATGCAAAAATCTGCCCTGCTCAAGCCCGTTCAGCCTTATCTCGGCGTAGCGCTCGTCGACGCCGTTGACGCTTGTGGTCAGATCGTCGTCAGCGGTCATTACCGTGGCGGCGGGAATGGTCACATTCGGGCTCACCGCCTTTATATAGTCGGGATTTTCCTCGGCGAACTTGTACATATCATTTTCGTCAACCGTGCGTCTGCCGCCGCGGTCGGTGACGGTTATGTTGATCGAGTCGGTGCCGAGCTTTGAGAACTCGTCGTTCATCAGGCCCATCATGCCGTTCATCAGGCTGATAAGAATGATAACGGCGGCGACGCCGATAATAATTCCGAGCATGGTAAGCAGCGAGCGCATCTTGTCAAACAAAAGATTTTTGAGCGCCAGCGTGAATGATTTTTTCAGCGTCATGCGCTCACCTCCCCGTCGCCCGCGTGAACAACCGAGGCGAATTTGCTGATGTCGGGCTCTCCGTCATAGGTTATCCTGCCGTCCTGAATTCTTATTACCCGTTCGGCCTGCGCCGCGATCGTGTTGTCGTGGGTGATAAGAACGATGGTGTTGCCCTCGGTGTGCAGCTTTTTCAGGAACTCAAGCACGTCGCGGCCTGTTTTTGAGTCAAGTGCGCCCGTGGGCTCGTCCGCGAGGATTATAGAGGGATTGCCCGCTAAGGCCCGCGCGATCGAGACGCGCTGCTGCTGTCCGCCCGAGAGCTGCTGCGGCATGTTCTTTGCCTTGGATCTGAGCCCCACGCGGTCGAGAGACTCAAGAGCGCGCTTTTCCTGCTCTTTTTCCGAGAGGCCCGCGTACATCAGCGGCAGCTCAACGTTTTGCTGGACGTTTATCTTGGGGATAAGGTTGTATTGCTGGAAAATAAAGCCGAGCTCCTTGTTGCGTATCTCGGCCTGCTCGTCGTCCTTCATGGTGCTGACGTCGGTGCCCCTTAAATAATATTTGCCGCTTGTCGGCACGTCAAGACAGCCGATTATGTTCATGCATGTCGATTTTCCGCTGCCCGACTGGCCCACTATGGCGACGAACTCGCCCTTATATATCTTCATGGTTATGCCGTCAAGCGCGTGAACCTCGCTGTCACCCATGACGTATATCTTATAAATATCGTTAAACTCTATCAGCGGAACGCCGTCGTTTTGAGCGGTCGCCGCTATCGCGCGTGCCGCCGCCATTACGAGCCACCTCCGGTCACGCTGTTTGCCGCCGCGTCGTGGCCTTCCTGCATCGCGTCCATCATGTCATCCATGACGTTGTAATCCTCGGAGTAGAGCTCATCGCCCTCGGACAAGCCGCTTAAGATCTGGATATATTCGTCGTCAGCAGCGCCGGTTCTGACGGCGACTGTATGATAGCCCTCGGGCGCCGCGTCGCCATCCTCGGTCTTTTCGCCTTTGACATAGACCGTGTTGCCGCGGTTCAGGCAGCCCACGGGTATCGCGAGCGCGTCCTTGACGTTTTTTAGCACGATCGACGCCTCGATGTTCATTCCGGGCAGCAGATTTTCGTCAAAGTCGATTATCTCGATCGTTACGGGGAAGGTTGTGACCCCGTTCTGGCCGACTGTTCCGCCAATTCCAACGGTGTCAACAACTCCGATGTATTCCTTGTCGGCCACGTCGGTCGTGATCGTGACCTTTTGGCCGGCGTGAACGTTTTTGATGTCGAGCTCATCAACGTTCAGAGTGCATTTAAGGCGGCTTAAGTCGTATATGACCGCCATTGCGGACGAGTCGCCCGACGCCGCGCTCATTGAGGCCGCCGACATTCCGCCCGCCGCCGAGGCGGACGATGCGCCGAGCGAGGAGGCGGAGGCAGATCCGGACATTCCCATTGCGCTGTCGCCCTTCTTTTTGTTTTTTGTCACAACCGTGCCCGAGATCGGAGCTTTGATCGTATAGTCGTCGAGCTGGCGCAGCAGGTTTTCTTTGTTTAAAACCGCGTCGTCGTATGAAAGCTTCGCGTTTTCTATCGCGGAGCTCAGCTTGCTGTCGCCGAGCTTTGTGTTCGCGTCCGTGTTGCTGTTCTGGATCTCCGCGCGGCTTAATGCCTCGCGGGCGTCGTTTAGATTAAGCAGCGCGGTGTTTACCTGCGAGTTTACCGAGTCTCCGTCGAATGAGAATATCACGTCGCCCTGGCGGACGTATGAATTTTCAGAAATGTAAAGCCGTTCGATTTTTCCGCTTGAGGGCGCAGAGATCGTCTCCTCGGTCATGTTCTCAAAGGTTCCGATGTCGGCGCAGGCGACGCTTCCAACCGAGGCGGAGGCCGTGTCGCCGCTTTTTACCGCGCCCGGGTTCATGACCTCGATCGTCACATAGTTATACATGGTGTAGCCCTCGCCGCCGATTGATCTTTGACTTACGGAAGTCACCGTGCCGTTCAGGCGCGAGCCGTTTTTGGTCAGAGTCAGAACCGCCGGCGAGCCGACGCTGATGCCGGTAATATCCGCGGTGTTAAACGGCACGTCGATTTTAAGAGACACGCTGTCAACTATGCCGCAAACAGGCGAGCCCGCGGCTATCGTGTCGCCCGCGGAGACGTGGACCTCGGTCACATATCCTGTGTAGTTTGAAACGGCGTTCAGGTCGTCAGCCGCTCTCAAAGCGTCCTCATAAGCCTGCTGCGCCTTTGCTACCGCTATCTTCGCGCTTTCCAAGGTGCTGGCTCCGGTCTGCTTGTCGCGGACGGTCAGACTGTCCTCTTTGACCGCGTCGTCATAAGCTTTTTTTGCTTTTGCGATCGCAATATCCGCGCTGTCTATGCTCGTTCTTATCGACTCGGAGTCGATAACGTACATAACGTCGTCCTTTTTTACGGTGTCGCCTTCATCGAAATAATCCTCAATAATATCGCCAGAGACGTTCGCCGTTATGTAATATTCGCTGTTAGGCTCGACGACGGCGCTGTCGCTTATGCTCTCCTCGATGTCGCGCTTTTCGGCTGTAATTTTGAGATTGTCGTTTTTGCTGTTTTTTTGCGAGGAAAAATGACCGTAGCCGATGGCTCCGGTAACGAGCAGAGCGATTATTATCAGAGCCGTTATGACCTTATGGCGCGACAGGAACCTCATAACGGACTTCGCGCCGTTTGCCGCGGCGGCCCCGATCGATTTAAGCTTGTTTTTCATGTTTATCCCCGCTTTTGTTGTTTTAAAATATGCCGCTTTTCGCGGCTGAAACCGACGGTTTTGTATATTTGTTTATATTATTATACACCGCAATATATTCATCTTTTAATTATATCAGATATATGCGGAATTGTCAATCTAATAAATATTTTTTCAAAATTTAAAAAAACACTTGCAAAATGGAAGATATAGGGGTATAATTAGACTGATATACTTTTTAAGGAGGTAAGAATTTATGAATATGCAGGAGTTCAGTCCGCTTATTTTGCTTGTTCTGCTGCTCGTTGTTTTCTACTTTATTCTGATAAGACCTCAGAAGAAGAAGGAAAAGGCGCTTCAGGACATGATCTCAAAGCTCAAGGTTGGCGATGAGGTCGCGTCGATCGGCGGTATCCACGGCAAGATCGCGAAGGTCAGAGACAATCTTTTTGTGCTTGAGACAGGCATAGGAACCACAAAGTCCTTTATCTCGATCGAGAAGAGCGCGATAGCGCGCCTTATTTCCGAGGGTACGTCAAAAGACGCGAAGAATGACGAGGACGACGAGCCTGAAACCGAAACGGCGGCAGAAGATAAATAAGAATAATTCCGCAGCGCCCGCATATAATTTACCAATAAGTTATTGCGAGGTGTGCGCTTTATGGCAAACGGAATTACTCAAAAAAAGGAAAACGCGGCGGGGGCAAACACTCCCGCGGCGGTGCTGCGCGGATTGATTTTCGGCCTTGTCGGCGCGGCGCTGGCGCTGCTGGTTATATCGGCGCTGGCGGTGTTTTACGACATTCCCGACAAGGTTATGAACATTCTGATAATTCTGATTTCCGTGGCTTCGATGTTCGCCGCCGGCTTTACTGCCGCCGGGCGCAACGGAAAAAACGGCATGATTATCGGAATGGCCGCAGGGCTTATATACGCGGCGATAATATGCGCGGCGGGTATCTTTGTCTGCGGGGCCAAAGGGCTTTCGCCCGAAATGATAGCCGACTTCGCTATCGGCGGAGCCGTGGGCGCTCTCGGCGGCGTTGCCGGCGTTAACAGAGCAGCGGGCAAAAGAAGAAAACGCAAATAAAACAAATTTTACATAAGGAGAGAATAACATGAAAAGAATTAAGACATTAAACAGCGCGACGCTTAAAAAGAGCGCGTGCAAGGGCGGCTGCGGCGAGTGCCAGACATCATGTCAGTCGGCCTGCAAGACCTCGTGCACGGTTGCGAACCAGAAGTGCGAGAACGAGGAGAGATAAGCAAGGCTTAAAACGCCCGGGCGTCCACCGAGTGGGGCGCCCTTAGTTTAATTTAAAAACAAATTTAAAATCAGGAGTTTTATATGATACATACGTTTGAAATGTTTGACAAATACATAGCGCTCGACGTCAACAGCGGCTGCGTCCACGAGCTGGACAAGCTGAGCTATGACGTTCTGAATTTTCTTGACATAAAGGGCCTCGACCCCGAGGATGACGAGGCTCTGTTCAAGACCGTCAGCGAGTTCAGAAGAGAGTACAGTTCCGAGGACATCGCCGAGGTCATTGAGGATCTGGCGGAACTCAAGCGGAACGACATGCTCTGGGCCGAGGATGATTTTGTGTATAATGACGAGCTTAAGAAAAACGCGCCTGTAAAGGCGATGTGTTTACACATAAGCCACGACTGCAACTTAAGGTGCAAGTACTGCTTTGCCGATGAGGGCAAGTACCACACGGACTGCCGCGAGCTTATGAGCGCCGAGACAGGAAAGAGAGCGATGGACTACCTTGTGTGCAATTCCGGGAGCCGGCGCAATCTTGAGGTTGACTTTTTCGGCGGCGAGCCGCTGATGAATTTTGAGGCTGTAAAGGAGATCGTTTCCTATGCCAGAGAGCTTGAAAAAAAGCATGACAAGGTATTCCGCTTTACAATAACCACCAACGGGATTTTGCTTGACGATGATAAGCTTGAGTTCATAAACCGTGAGATGGGCAACATAGTGCTGAGCATTGACGGCAGAAAAGAGGTAAACGACAGGGTGCGCTTCCGCGCCGATGGAACGGGAAGCTATGACAGCATTGTGCCGGTGTTCCAAAAGACAGCCGAGAGCCGCGGTCAGGACAACTATTACGTTCGCGGCACGTTCACACGGTATAATCTTGATTTTTCAAAGGATGTGCTGCATCTGGCCGATCTGGGATTTAAGCAGATCTCGGTCGAGCCAGTGGTCTGCGGCGAGGAGACCGATTATTCTCTGAGAGAGCAGGACTTGCCGAGGATCTTTGACGAGTATGAGACTTTGGTCCGGGAATATGTCGCCCGCAAAAAAGAGGGCAGGGGATTTAACTTTTTCCATTTTATGATCGACCTTGACGAGGGCCCGTGCATTATCAAGAGAGTTTCGGGCTGCGGCTGCGGCTGTGAGTATATCGCGGTCGCTCCCAACGGGGACGTTTATCCCTGTCACCAGTTCGTGGGCAGCGAGGAGTATAAAATGGGCAGCATATACGACGAGGGCGAGCTTGACCGCGATCTCCGCAACAGGTTCGCGGCCTGCAATATTTACTCAAAGCCCGACTGCCGCGACTGTTTTGCAAAGTTTTTCTGCAGCGGCGGCTGCGTTGCCAACGCCTGCCTGATAAACGGCAGCATCAACAAGCCCCACAAGCTGAGCTGCGAGATGATGAGGAAGCGCGTTGAGTGCAGCCTGTACGCGAAAGCGGCTTTGGCGGAATAATTGGTAATTGACCCCTCTCCGTCGCCTGCGGCGACACCTCTCCCCAAGGGGAGAGGCTGACTCAACTATTCACTACGTTGACCCCTCTCAGTCAGGCTTGCGCCTGACAGCTCTCCCCAAGGGGAGAGCCTGATATTTGCTCCCCAAGGGGAGAGGCTGATTTACTATTCGCTATTCACTAATCGCTAATCACTATGTTCGCTAATCACTACGTTAGGAGGAATGATAAATGCTGAAAACGTTGCTCCGTCTTATGTCAAAGACGGACAGAAAATACGCGCTGACAACGCCGCTGCTCATTGTGGGCGAGGTGGCTATGGAGACCACCATACCGCTTATGATGGCGCGCATTGTTGATGTCGGCATCGCCAATTCGGACATGGGCTATGTGTTCCGCTCCGGTATTATTATGATGCTTATGGCGCTTGTGTCGCTGTTTTTCGGCGCGGGAGCCGCGAGGACCGCTTCGGTCGCCTCGACCGGCTTCGCGGCGAGTATTCGTCAGGCGGTTTTCTTTAAGATCCAGGACTTTTCGTTCGGAAATATCGACAAGTTCAGCACCTCGTCGCTGCTGACGAGACTGACCACCGATATCAACAATATCCAGATGTCCACGATGATGGTGATAAGGACCTGCGTCCGCGCGCCGTTCATGTTCGCGATGGCGCTGTTTATGGCCGTTTCGATCAACGCGCGCCTTGCCGCTGTATTTTTGGTGGCCGTGCCGGTGATCGTCATAGTCGTGGCGATAGTCTCAAAACTTGCCATGCCCAAGTTCCGCATGCTGCTGCGCAAGATCGACGATCTGAACCGCGTTGTGCAGGAGAACCTCGCGGGAATACGCGTGGTCAAGGCGTTCGTCAGAGAACCGTTTGAGGACAAGAAATTCAACGAGACCACAACCGAGGTCAGAAACGCGCAGCTTTCGGCCGAGCGTCTGATCATTATTAACATGCCCGTAATGCAGATGGTTATTTACGCCTGTATTGTGGCCATTTTGTGGTTCGGCGGGAATATGATCATCGTCGGAGGCATGCAGACGGGCCAGCTTATCAGCTTTATTACATACGTTACCCAAATTCTCATGTCGCTGATGATGATCTCGATGATATTCATTCAGCTCGTCAATTCCAAGGCCAGCGGCGACAGAGTAGTTGAAATACTGAATGAGCCCCTTGAGATCAATGATGAGAAGGCCAATCCGAAGCTTAAGCTCGACGACGGCTCGATCAGGTTCGAGGACGTAGCGTTCAGCTATCAGCATGACATAATGAACTGCGCCGTGCGGCACATCAACCTTGACATAAAGTCGGGCGAGACGGTCGGAATTATCGGCGGCACGGGCTCCTCAAAGAGTTCGCTCGTTCAGCTCATACCGAGGCTTTACGACGTGACCGCGGGCAGAGTCATCGTGGGCGGCCATGATGTGCGCGAATATAAGCTCGACGTGCTCAGAAACGACGTTTCAATGGTGCTCCAGAAAAACGTGCTGTTC
Source organism: uncultured Monoglobus sp. (assembly GCA_947624305.1). Taxonomy (GTDB): domain Bacteria; phylum Bacillota; class Clostridia; order Monoglobales; family Monoglobaceae; genus Monoglobus. The sequence continues at coordinate 43,582 of CANQKC010000005.1, forward strand.
AGCGGCACGATAGCCGACAATCTGCGCTGGGGCAACGAGCACGCCACAATGGACGAGATCAAAGAGGCCTGCCGCGATGCCTGCGCGGATGAGTTTATCAGCGGCTTCCCCGACGGCTATATGACCGATCTGGGCCAGGGCGGCGTGAATGTCTCGGGCGGCCAGAAGCAGCGACTGTGTATCGCGCGCGCTCTGCTTAAAAAGCCGAAGATAATTATTCTTGACGACAGCACAAGCGCCGTTGATACCGAGACCGACGCGAGGATCCGCGGCGCCTTCAGAAACAAGCTGAAGGACACGACCACGATCATCATCGCGCAGCGCGTAAGCTCGATCGAGGACGCTGACAAGATAATCGTTATGGACAATGGCCGTATAAGCGCTCAGGGAACCCATGACGAGCTCATGGAAACCTGCGATATATACAGGGAGATCTATGACTCCCAGCAGAAAGGAGCTGAGTGATATGCCTCCCACAAGACAAACAGGGTTTAAAAAACCGAAGGATACAAAAAAGACCGCTCTGCGCCTGCTGAGCTATTTCGGAGAGTACAAGGCCCAGCTTTTCGCCGTGGTCGTCTGCGTTATTCTGTCAAGCGGAGCCAACGTTTACGGCACATATATGCTCAAGCCCATCATCGACGATTATATTGTGCCGCTTATCGGAGCGGAAAACCCCGCGATCTCGGGATTTCTGATGAAAATCCTGCTGCTCCTCGGCGCGTATATAATCGGCGCTTTTTCGTCGTGGCTGTATAACAGGATAATGGTTACGATCTCGAGCGGAGTGCTCTATACGATCCGCAATCAGCTTTTTGTCAAGATGCAGAAGCTGCCGATCAAATATTTTGACACCCACACCCACGGCGACGTCATGAGCCGCTACACCAACGACGCGGACGCGATAAGAATGATGATGTCACAGAGCGTCCCGCAGCTCGTGTCATCGCTGCTTACCGTAGTTTCGGTGTTCGTTATGATGATTATTTTAAGCCCGCTGCTGACGATTTTGGTTATCGTTATGCTGTTTATCATTTTCGGAGTTATCAGCTTTGTCGGCAAGCGTTCGGCGCTTTACTTTAAGCGCCAGCAAAACGCGCTTGGCGCGGTCAACGGATATGTTGAGGAAATGATCGAGGGTCAGAAGGTCGTAAAGGTTTTCTGCCATGAAGACAAATCAAAAGAAAAGTTCACGGATATAAACAACGCGCTCAGACACGCTTCGTCAAACGCCAACACGTTCGCGAACATTCTTTTCCCGATAATGGGAAACCTTTCGTATCTGCATTACGCGCTGACCGCCATGGTCGGAGCGGCTCTGACCATACACAGCGGCAACTCGGACGCGGGATTTTTCGCGCTGACTATCGGAGCGCTGACCGCGTTTTTGCAGTATACCCGATCGTTCTCTCAGCCGATAACCCAGATGTCGCAGCAGATCAACGCCATACTTAACGCGATGGCGGGCGCCGAGCGAATTTTCCAGGTTATCGACGAGAAGCCCGAGGTTGACGACGGCAAGGCGACGATCGCCCGCGTGGTCGTCGAGCCCGACGGCAGAATTATCGAGGTCAACCACAGAACGGGCCGCTGGGCGTGGAAACGCTTCGGCAAGAACGGCGAGATCGTGTTTAACGAGGTGAAGGGCAGGGTCGAGTTCAAAAACGTCACATTCAGTTATGACGGCAAAAAGACAATACTAAGCGATATTTCGCTGGTGGCCGAGCCCGGTAAAAAGATCGCGTTTGTCGGCTCGACCGGAGCGGGCAAGACGACTATCACGAACCTCATAAACCGCTTTTATGACGTCCCCGACGGCAAGATCACCTATGACGGAATACCTATCAATAATATAAAGAAAGACGATTTGCGCCGCTCGCTCGGCATGGTGCTCCAGGACACGCATCTGTTTACCGGCACGGTTATGGACAATATCCGCTACGGCAAGCTCGACGCGACCGATGAGGACTGTATAGAAGCGGCGAAGATCGCCAACGCGCACTGGTTCATCACGCATCTGCCAAACGGCTATAACACCATGCTGACGGCGGACGGCGAGAACCTGAGCCAGGGTCAGCGCCAGCTCCTCGCGATTGCAAGAGCAGCGGTCGAGGATCCGCCAGCGCTCATTCTTGACGAGGCGACGAGCTCGATCGATACAAGAACCGAGAAGCTTATCGAAAAGGGCATGGACGGCCTGATGAAGGGCAGAACGGTGTTTGTTATTGCGCACCGCCTGTCGACCGTCAGAAACGCCGACATGATAATCGTGCTTGAGCACGGAAAGATAATAGAGCAGGGCAGCCACGACGAGCTTATCGCGAAGCGCGGCAAATATTATCAGCTCTACACCGGCGCGTTTGAACTTGATTAAACTTTGGAGGAAAATTTATGTCTAAAATATTGGTTTTGGCCGAGAAACCCTCGGTGGGCCGCGAGCTTGCGCGGGTATTGGGCTGTAAAAGAAAAGGCGACGGCTGTCTTATCGGCGACAAATATATCGTCACATGGGCGCTCGGGCATCTGGTCGAGCTTTGCGACCCGGAATCATACGACGACCGCTACAAGACATGGAGCATGGACACTCTGCCCATGCTTCCGAAGCCTATGAAGCTTCAAGTGATACGCCAGACCTCAAAGCAGTTCAGCGCGGTGAAAAAACAGCTTCGCAGCAGCGAGGTCGCGTCTATCATAATCGCCACCGACGCGGGCCGCGAGGGCGAGCTTGTAGCGCGCTGGATCATCGCGAAGGCCGGGGTGAAAAAGCCGATAAAGCGGCTGTGGATCTCGTCCCAGACCGATAAGGCAATACGTCAGGGCTTCGCGAACCTTAAAGACGGCAGGGAATATAACAACCTTTACATGGCGGCTCAGGCGAGGGCCGAGGCGGACTGGCTGGTCGGCCTCAACGTCACCCGCGCTTTGACCTGCAAGTTCAACGCGCAGCTTTCCGCCGGCAGGGTCCAGACTCCCACCTTGGCGCTGCTTGTCCGCCGCGAGGAGGAAATAAGAAAGTTTGCGCCGAAGGAATATTACACGATCGAGGCCGATCTCGGCAAGCTGTTTGTTTCGTGGTCGGGTGACAGCGGCGCGTCCACGTTCAGCCGCGAAAAGGCGGAGCGGATCGCCAAGGATGTGAAGGGAAAGGTTTTTAAGCTCAAAAATCTCTCGGGCGCCGACAAGCAGCAGGGCGCGCCCATGCTTTACGATCTGACAGAGCTCCAGAGAGACGCCAACAAGCTCTACGGCTATTCTCCGAAACAGACGCTCAACATCATGCAGAAGCTCTATGAGCAGCACAAGGCTCTGACCTATCCGCGAACCGACTCGCGCTATCTGACTGACGATATTGTGCCCACGCTCGGCGACCGCCTGAAAGCGGTCATGAGGACCGAGGAGGCCGCGAATGAGATTTTGCGCAAAAATTATAAGATAAACAAAGCGTGTATAAACAACGCCAAGGTTTCGGACCACCATGCGATCATTCCGACCGAGGAGCGGGTGCCGATGATAAGCCTCTCGCAGGAGGAAAAGCGGATATATTCGCTGGTCGTCAAGCGGTTCTTGGCCTGCTTCATGCCGCCTTACAGATACAAACAGATCAAGGCGGAGTTTGAGTGCGGCGGCCACAAATTCAGAGCCGGGGGCCGCGAGGAGATCGACAAGGGCTGGAAGGCGGTTTATACCTCGGACTATAATTTTGACGAGGAGGACACCGCCGAGATACGCGTCGAGGAGCGCAAACAGGTTTTGCCTAAAATGAAGGCGGGCGACGAGTTTGTTTGCAAAAACGTGTTTATAAAGAGCGGCAAGACAAGGCCGCCCGCGCGCTACACCGAGGCGACCCTGCTTTCCGCGATGGAAAATCCGTCAAGGTTTTTAAGCGACAAAAATATGAAGGAATATTTGGGCGGCGGACTCGGAACGCCCGCCACAAGAGCCGATATAATAGAGAAGCTCTACTCGGCATTTTATGTTGAAAAACAGGGAAACAGCATGGTTCCCACGTCGAAGGGAATTCAGCTTATTGACCTTGTGCCGCCCGATCTTAAGGAGCCGCTGCTCACCGCCGAGTGGGAGCGCGAGCTTGACAAGATCGCGAAAGGCGGCGCGGACAAGAACGCCTTTATTTCAAAAATCGAGGGATACGCGTCCGATCTGGTAAAGGCCGTCAAGAACAGCAGCGCGGTCTACCGCCACGACAATATGACGAAAAAGACCTGCCCGGAGTGCGGAAAATTCCTGCTTGAGGTGAACGGCAAGAAGGGCAAAATGCTTGTCTGTCAGGACCGCGAATGCGGCTACCGCCGCTCGGTCAGCATTGTGACGAACGCCCGCTGCCCCGAGTGCCACAAGAAAATGGAGCTGCGCGGCGAGGGTGACAAAAAAAGCTTTTACTGCGTCTGCGGCTACCGCGAGAAATACTCGGCGTTTAAGGAACGCAAAAATCAGGGCGGCGCCTCAAAACGCGATGTGCGGAACTATTTGAAGAACCAGAACAAGAACGAGGAGGCAAACAATCCTTTCGCTGCCGCTTTCGATAAGCTTAATCTGTAAAATTGATTTCGGTTTGAGGAACGGGGCGGTAAATACGAACAAAATTTTTGCATATTTAACCAAAATACCTCTTGAAATCAATATGATTTAGGTGTATAATATACTAAGCTGTATTTGCTGAAAAATTAACACACTATATATTACGAAAGAGGTATGAATTATGTCAAATTTCATGGAAACAATTAAGGCTAAGGCCAAGGCCGACCTCAAGACGATCGTTCTCGCCGAGGGCGAGGAGCAGAGAACCATTGACGCCGCGGCGCAGGTTCTGAAAGAGGGTTACGCGAAGCTTATTCTGCTTGGCGATCCCGAGGTCATCAAGTCAAAGGCGGCTAACGTTGACATCTCGGGCGCGGAGATCATCGATCCCGCGACAAGCGAGCTGGCTCCCGAGCTGGCGAACGGCCTGTATGAGCTGAGAAAGCACAAGGGCATGACGCCCGAGCAGGCAAGCGAGATAATCAAGGACGTTCTGTATTTCGGCTGCATGCTGGTCAAGACCGGCAGAGCGGACGGCATGGTTGCCGGAGCGGTTCACGCCACGGCCGACGTTATGCGCTCGTCGCTCCAGACGATAAAGACCGCGCCCGGCACGAAGGTTGTTTCGGCGTTCTTCCTGATGCTGGTTCCCGACTGCGAGTACGGCAACAACGGAACGTTCGTATTCTCTGACTGCGGTCTTAACGAGTATCCGGATTCCGAGAAGCTTGCCGAAATCGCGCTCTCATCAGCCAAGTCGTATAAGGCTTTGGTTGGCGACGAGCCCAGAGTAGCGATGCTTTCGTACTCCACATACGGCAGCGCGAAGTCCGAGCAGGTAGACCTTGTGAGAAACGCGGCGGACATCGCGAAGAAGCAGGCTCCCGACGTTAAGCTTGACGGCGAGCTTCAGCTTGATGCGGCTCTGGTTCCGAGCGTTGCGGCGCTTAAGGCTCCCGAAAGCACAGTGGCGGGCAAGGCCAACGTTCTTATATTCCCCAATCTTGACGCGGGCAATATCGGCTACAAGCTCGTTCAGAGACTGGCGAAGGCCGAGGCATACGGCCCGATGACACAGGGCATGGCAAGACCGGTCAACGATCTGTCAAGAGGCTGCAGCGCCGAGGATATAGCGGGCGTTGTCGCTATCACAAGCGTTCAGGCGCAGAATATGTAATCAAATCAAATTAAATTTACGGAGGGTATACATATGAAAGTTTTAGTTATAAACGCGGGCAGCTCGTCGCTTAAGTACCAGCTCATCGAGACGGACACCGAGGAAGTTCTGGCAAAGGGCCTTTGCGAGAGAATAGGCCTTGAGGGCTCAAAGCTCACTCACTCGCCCGAGAATAAGGACGATTATGTTAAAGAGCAGGAGATGCCGACTCACACGACCGCTGTTCAGCTCGTGCTTGAGGCTCTGGTTGATCCCGAGCACGGCGTGATCGAGCATATCGACGAGATCTCGGCGGTAGGCCACAGAGTTCTCCATGCCGGTCAGGTTTACAGCGACTCGGTAATCGTAAACGACGACGTTAAGAAGGTCGTTAAGGACTGCTTCCCCTTGGGCCCGCTCCACAATCCGGCGAACCTTATCGGCATCGAGGCCTGCGAGGAGGCTATGCCCGGCAAGCCGCAGGTGGCGGTGTTTGACACTGCCTTCGGCCAGAGCATGCAGCCCAAGGCGTATATGTACGCGATCCCCTACAAGTTCTATGAAAAGTACGGAATTCGCAAGTACGGCTTCCACGGCACAAGCCACAAGTTCGTATCTGGCAGGACGATCGAGTTTGCCGATCTCGATAAAAGCAGCTGCAAGGTCATCGTTTGCCACCTCGGCAACGGCGCCAGCATCTCGGCCTCGATCGGCGGAAAGTGCGTTGACACAAGCATGGGCCTCACGCCTCTTGAGGGACTTATCATGGGCACCAGAAGCGGCGATATTGACGCGGCTGTTGTTCAGTTCCTGGCCAACAACGAGAACCTCAGCGTTGAAGAGGTTCTGAATATTCTCAACAAGGAGTCAGGCGTTCTGGGTATCTCGGGCGTTTCAAGCGACTTCCGCGATCTCAGCGCGGCAGCCGAGGACGGCAACGAGAGAGCGCAGGTTGCGCTTGACGCGTTTATTTACAGAGTTGCCAAGTACATCGGCTCGTATGTGGCTGCGATGAACGGCGTTGACGCGATCGCGTTCACCGGCGGTATCGGCGAGAACGACTGCGCGACGCGCGGCAAGATATGCGAGTATCTGGGCTATCTCGGTGTAAATATCGACCCGGAGAACAACTCAAAGCGCGGCGAGGAGATGTATATCTCAACTCCCGATTCCAAGGTCAAGGTTATGGTTATTCCCACCAACGAGGAGCTCGCGATCGCGAGAGAGACTTTGGCGCTGGTAAAATAACCGGTTATTTGAAATCACTATATAAGTTAAATAAGGCGGAGCCTGCGGCTCCGCCTTATTTGTCGGCTTCAATAAATATATGTGTAAATTTTTACTCACCCGCTTCAATCAGATTTGCGTGATTTTTTAATTATTTTCAAAGTGGGCCTCTTTGAAGAGTGTAAAATTTGATAATTATTTTGAATTATAAATAAAGACCGCCGGCTAAGCCGGTGGTTTTGACTCTATTTGCTATTCGCTAATAACTAATTACTATGTTCATGCCTTTATTCTTCGTTTGCTTATGCCGAGGGTGTCTTTTTCCCAGATTCGAGTGAGGTAGAGGATGAACAAAATCAGGGCCGACAGGCCGTTGCTGACGACAACCGAGTACCAGATGCTCTCAACGCCCATGTGCAGCACTCTCTGGCAAAAAAAGATCGTCGCGAAGCGGAATATCCACAGGCGGGCCGCCTCGACGAGCATAGTTATCTTCGTCCTGCCCGAGGCGTTGAAAAGCCCCATTGTGCAGTTATAGACATTGTTGGTGAAGCACCAGAACGCCATTATCGACAGGAAATCGACCGCCATTGACAGAACCTCATCATCGCCCGTAAGTATACCCGCGATCGCCGTGCCGATCGGGCGGTAGGAGAGGAAGCGGCCGAAAATGAACAGCATGATGACTCCGGTCAGCGTCGCGATTTGGTAACCGCGTTCCGCCCTCTTGACCTGCCCCGCGCCGAGGTTCTGGCCGACGATGGTCGACGTCGCCGAGCCGATCGCGGTCGAGGGCAGCGTGATTATGCCGTTTATTCTGTTTCCAATGCCGTAGGCCGCCATGGCAGACGAGCCGAAAACATACACATTCTTTGACATCAGCACAAAGCCGAACTGCATTGTGCTGCTGCCTATCGCGGTCGGCAGGCCGACGGAGATGATCTGTTTTATCATTTTTCTTTGCGGCTTCAGCATCGCGCGCTCAAGATGTATGTCGTTTTTGCGGTTCAAGAGGTACCTCATGCCCACCGCAGCGCACGGGACCTTTGAAAGCAAGGTGGCTAGAGCCACGCCGCCGATCCCGAGATCAAGCGTCATCAGAAACAGCGGGTCGAGGACCATGTTGATCAGAATTCCCAGAAGGTTCAGCAGCATAGGGAACACAGTGTTGCCTTGCGACTGGTTGACCGCCGAGAACAGGTTTATTATAAACAAAAGCGGCGTGTCGAGCATGACGATCCGAAGGTATATGTTGCCAAGCGTGAATATCTCGTCCTCGGCGCCTATCCAGCCCGTGATGAACGGTGTGCACAGCACAAGCGCCGCGGTGCAGCCGAAAGAGAACACCATCGCGCACAGAAAGATCTGGTTCGCCATGTGCTTCGCCTTGAGCGGGTCGTCAGCGCCGATATACTGCGACATTAAAATAGAGCCCGCCATCGTTATTCCCTGGCCGAACGCGATGACGGTGTTCTGCACGGGCGACACCATCGAGATCGCCGCCTGCGGGCCTGTGCCTATTTTGCCGAGCCAGTAGGTGTCGGTCAGATTGTACATGTGTTGCAAAAGGTTTGTCACGATTATCGGCGCCGCGATCAGGAGCAGCGCCTTGAATATGCTGCCGCGCAGAATGAGCTCGGTGTTGTTCTTGACCAAAAATATGTTTTTTGTTTTTTTCACAAGCTTCAGTCCTTTTCTGTCAGTTCAAATCGCTCTCGTAAAGCTCCGCGAACTTTTCAAGCTCCCCGCGGATATGTATGTGCTGCGGGCAGGCCTTCTCGCATTTCCCGCATTTCACGCAGTCGAGCGCCCTGCCGCGCTCAAGCGAGGCGCGGCGATAGTACATGCCCGACTTTTTGCCTGTCGACGTGAACATGTTCAAAAGCCCGAGATACGAGGGAATGTTGATGTTTTTCGGACATTCCTCCACGCAGTATTTGCAGTTCGTGCAGGGCGTAATCTTATCGTTTATGACCTCGGTGACGCGGCCCAGCATTTCGCGCTCCGCGCCGCTCAAGGGTTTGAAATCGGCCATGTATGATGTGTTGTCGAGCATCTGATCCATGTCGCTCATGCCGCTTAAGACCATCGCGCAGTTATCAAGCGACGCGGCGAAGCGGATCGCGTATGACGCGGGCGAGCCGCCCGTGCCGTGTTCCTTCATCAGCCTTTCAGCCTCGGGCGGAAGCGAGGCGAGCGAGCCGCCCTTGACGGGCTCCATGGCGATCACGGGCTTTCCGTGCCGCAGGGCCGTCTCATAGCATGCGCACGACTGTATCGCCGAACTGTTCCAGTCGAGGTAATTGAGCTGGAGCTGAACTATGTCCACCTCGGGGTGCGCGGTCAGTATCTCATCCAGAAGCTCGGCGTCGTCGTGGAACGAGAAGCCGATGTATTTCGTGAGCCCGCGCTCCTTGAGCCCGCGCAGAAACTCGAACCCACCGAATTTCTGCGTGTTTATGTACCGCTCTCTGCACATGTTGTGAAGCAGATAAATGTCAAAATAATCTACTCCGCAGCGGCGTAGCTGCTCGTCAAAATAGACGGGATACTCGTCGCCGCTTTTCACGCGTATGATCGGCATTTTGTCGCAGAGTATGTATTTATCGCGCGGGTAGCGGTCGGTCAGACAGCGCCTGACGGCCGTCTCCGAAAGCTCGCCGTGATAGCCGTACGCGGTGTCGAAATACGAAAATCCGCGCTCTATAAAGCGGTCAACCATGTCGCTGACCAAAGCGAAGTTTACGCTTTTCGTGTCCTCGCTGTCAAGCAGCGGCAGCCGCATAGTGCCGAACCCCAGCTTTTTCGCCGAATTTAATATATCAATCATTTCTCAGGCCTCCTCTTTTTCACATAAGCCCCGCGCGGACGCAGGCGGCATGGAATGACGCAAACGGCACGAACATTTGCGCGAAGCTTTTTGTACTTGCCGTTCCGCAAAGCACCGCGTCGCCGACGGCGGTCTTTTTGCCGCCCTGATAGCCCGAAGGCTTAAACGACATAACGTATTTAAACGTCGGTATGCCCGCCTCGAGGTATTTTCTGTCGCCCGTGAGCTCATACGCGGCCGCGAGCGCCTCTAAAATAAGCGGATTGTTGCCGTTCCGTTTGAGGCTCGGCAGCTCCTTATAATAAAACAGGCCGTTTTTGAGCCGCGCGTTCTCGATCAGGTCGTCGACGGCCGAGATTATCATTTCCTTTATCTCCGGGTCGGGCTTCACGCGGTAATACCTCATCAGGCTGCATGCCGCGACCGAGATCATAAACACGACTCTGATCGCGGTGTTTTCAAGATAGGGCGAGAGCCAAAGCCCGTATTCGTCCTTCCACGCCTTGAAATGCCCGACGATCCAGTCACATTTTTTGAGCCACTTCTTATCGCCCGTCTCGTTATAAAGCGCGGTCAGCGTCCTCAGGGCCCAGCCCGTTTCGCGCGCGCTTGACTGCCCGCTTTTTTCAAACACGGGCTGCTCAAGCAGGCGCAGCACGTTTTCGCCGATCCCCACCGCCGCGTCAAGCGCGTCGCTGTTTCCGCTCAGATGATAGAGGTCAAGCAGACCCTCGACCCATTGGTGGCTGCACGCGATCTTGCCGTTTTTGCAGTGGCCGTTGGTGTGCTCCCACTGCCCGTTAAGTCGCAGCGGATCGTCGCTGAAGTGGCATATGTCCACGTCGATCTGGTGCCTCGCCGAAACGAGCAGATAATCCATGTACCGCCTTATCCCTGTCCGCGCGTACATCAGCGCGCAGGCGTGGGGATAGTCATACTCGTTGTTTGTCCAGACGAGCTCACCGCCGCCGCGCCCTTGGTTGGTGTATCCCATGTTCGGCGAGTCGCCCCAGTTGAGCATGCCGTAGCAGCGCGCGTGGTCGTCTGCCTTGTTTGTCAGAAATATCTCGGTCTCCGCGTCATATTTGTCGCAGAAAACGTCCTCAAACACGCCCGACTCTCTGAACACCCGCGGGTTTATCGCGGGCCTGTCGGGCATCTGGTATATTATGCTCCTGTTGTTCAGCTCTTTGAGATCCTCGCCGCGGTGGAAGCGGAAGAGGAGCCTTTGCTGCCTCGCCATGCCGCTCTGCATGACTATCCCGTCCGAGCTGTCGGGCACAAGCTCCGCGCGGAAGCCGCGCCTGTCGGCTTCAAAGGCCTTCGGGAAGTTCTGGTGCGGCTGGAATACCGCGGCGCTGAGTCCGAAGTCCTCACCCGTGCAGTCGGCGAAAAGCGAGCCGTAGAACACCTCGGCGTTGTGCTCGTTCGCCTCATAGAGAAGCCGCTCCGCGTTTATCTCGCAGCGCGGGTTTTCGCCGGTGAAATACTCGGTCTCGTGGTTGGTGACAGCGACCGCGCAGCGAGAACCCATATCGGGGCAGGTGTGGGTCAGAGACAAAGATCTGATCCGAAGCGGCTCTTCCGAGGTGTTGATCAGCGTGTGACCGATCTCGAACCAATCCTTTTCGGCGTAAAACGTCAGATCAATTTTCGCGGCGTATGATCTTCCGCCGCGTGTGTGCGCGCCCTCTCCGCGGAGCACCGTGCACAGCGGACTGTTTTCCTTGACGCGCCATTTGCTTATCTTAAAATCATAAACGTTCCCGCCGCCGTCCGTGAGAACGGGACAGGATATGCAGCCGCCAAGGTCGGCGCCCGCGTATTCTATATTTTCAAAGATACGGTTTGCATTGGTCGAGAGCATGACTTTAAGGCCGCCCGTCTTAACGGCGCGGCCGTCGAATTTAACGGGGTCAAAGCTGCCCCTGTCGTCTTTGCCCGCGTCAAAATAATAGTCGATTGCGGCGTTTTTCGGCAGATCGACCATGCACCGCGCGAAAAGCCATTTGACGCTGCCGTCGCTCCAGCGCGCGGTCGCGCGCAGATCGGAAGGATACGCACTTCCGTCGGGGCCGATCACCGCTCCGCGCGGCTCGGGCAGAGCGCCCCGCTTAAACGGCACACCAAAAAAAACGTGCTCCCTCGTTCGTTCGCTGTTGTAAGTCTTTTCAAAATGCAGCTTTATCATAACGCGGCCTCCGGTTTTTGTTCACAATATTTATTAATCATAGTAATGTAAGCTTATTATACAACAAAAAATATAGGTTTTCTATTTAATTCTTGACATATTTAAGAAAAATCTTTGATTTTTTGCGTTCTTTTTCCTAAGTTTGTTTTGACTTCCGTTTTTTTGCGCTTTTTAAAATGCGCGCAAAAAACCCGTCGGCGGCTGCCGACGGGTTTCGGGCGTTTTGGTTCACGCTTTTTTTGTTTTTTGGAATATGTTCTCAAACAGCTTGACTATAGCGGGGCCGATCGCGACGAAGTAGAAAATAAGCGCGAACTGCACAAGAGCCTTAGAGAGGCTCGAGCCGAGGCCGAGGCCCGTCAGCGCGCTCGCGGCGCTGCCCGAAAAGTTGTCAAATATCGTGTAGGTGAACACGCAGAACACGGCTCTTATGACGTTAACGACCGAACTGTTCTCGGTCGAAAATTTGATGAGCCGCCGCTCAATGAGCCAGCCGATAAAAAAGCCGATGCCCATTCCCGCGTTTTTGTAGGAATCGACAGCCATTTTTGAACCTTCAACAACGACCGAACCGTCCGCTGCGTAGTCAACGGGATAAGACTTAAGCGCGGCGTAGAGTATAAGCAGCAGGCAAAGAGCCGTTCCGCCGAGCGCAACGCACATATCCGCATTGGGCTTTTTGTCGATAAGCGGCATGAGCTTTGCGGTCAATATCAAAACAGCGATGCTTAATACCAGAGCGACAACAACGTCCTGCGGCGTGTGAACGCCCAAGTAGTTCCTTGAAAAAGCGATAAGCAGGACGAGAACCCACATAATTATTTGTAAAACTTTCGGGCACTTGGGAGATCCTTCAATGTTCATTGAGAGACCGCCCCAAACACTGACCGCGTTGGTCGTGTGCCCGCTCGGGAACGAGTATCCTGTGGCGTCGGCCTTGGCCTCGGGCACCGGCGTGATCCTTGAGTCGCGTATCCACGGACGGTAGGCGCAGGCGGTTATTTTCACAAAGCCGTTTATTATTCTGTTGATAAACAGCGTAAACATGACAAATATGCCTTTTTTCTTGTCAACTCCCCAATAGATAATTCCGAGAGGCAACAGCAGCACCGACGTTTCACCGAGTTTTGTTATGTATTCAAAAAACGTGTTTAAAACGCCGCCGGTTGCTTCGCGAAAATTTTGGAGCATCAGTAAATAATTAAGATCCATACATTCTTTCCTTTCCGCCTTCCGGGCTTTGAGATATAAGTTTTATTTGTTCATTAAAATTATACTATATTTTTCCCGCGGTGTCCACCACGTTTCGTGTTCAATTTGGCACTTTTCGTGCAAAATTACAGCGATTATTGCATAAAACGCTGCTTTTACGGCGTAAAACGATATGGACAACGCGTTCGCAGTATGATAAAATATTCTTATCTGAAAAACAGGTTATAAACAGACATCGGCAGAATTCGGAACAAGCGGAGGCGGTAATATGAACAAGTATTCAAAAAGACAGTACATACTTGGCGGGGCTGTCATAATCGCCGTTATGTTTTTTATTGTTTTGATTTATTCTTTTATGCAGAAAACAAATTTGGTCGATATAAACATGGACCCCGCGGATGATATGGAATGGAGCTATGAAATAATTTCCGGTTCCGAGGCGAGGCCTGCGGTTCCTGTTTCGGTCGATGAGTCAACGATCGCGTTTCCGGGAGAAAGCGGGCGCGCGGTCAAAGCGGAGAGAGTCCTGAAAGAGGAGCTAAACGGAGCGCAGATCGGAATTTTTCTTTATGACGCGGTGTGCGGCGCGGAAATTTACTTAGACGATGAGCCGCTATATACCTCGTTTGAGGGCGCGCCGAGGGACGCGGGCGGCTTTGCGGTCACTGACGGTCTTGGCCCTTCGCGCAGCGAAAAGATACAGATCTTTTTGCCCGACGACTATCTCGGACGCAGGCTTACGGTTGTGACCTACTTTACAGGGGAAACCTCAGAGATCGTTCCCGTTTTTCCTTATCTTTGCAGCAGCGAAACATTGTTCGCCCTGACCTCGATTGAAAACGTGGCGCCGTTGACTCACACGGCGATATGCGCTTTGCTGGCTATTTTGACCGCTTTGGTCTATCTGCTTGATATAAAAAACGGCAGCGCGGATAAAAAGATTTTGCTCCTGACTCTGTTTTATATCATGCTTTTCGCTAACGAAGCGATTTCCTCAAACGCAGGAACTTACAGTCTGCTGCATGAAAAGCTGGGTATGCTTAACGTTGTATGCGAGCTGCGCGTCGCGCCGCTGCTGATTTTCGCGGCGTTTTGCCTCACGTCATGGCGGCGTTGGACGCTTTTGGGCGCTGCCGGAATATGGATCGTCTGCGACACGGTGAAGATCATACATTCAAATCTGCTTTACGGCGCGTTTATGGGGCATGTGTCCGCGCCGGCGATCCTGCTGCTGTGCCTGCTTGCCGCTGTGCTGATTTTCGCCGAGTTCAAGATAAACAAGAAAAAGAGATTAAAAAGAACATATATTATATACGCGCTCGTTATAGCGGCTGCCGCTGTTATCCGAATGTTCAGGGCCAGCGCGAAAAACGGGATGAGCGTGCGCGAGTATTTGGCGTTTCTTTTTATGACCCCCGCTCAAGGAAATTTCTATGCCCTTATGCAGTTTGTTATTTTTCTGATCGTGATAATGGTCACGGCTGTTCTGATCGTTGAGTTTGTCAGGAGAACGCTTAATTCAAAGGTTGCTATCGGTGTGCTTGAGGAGCAGAACCGCCTCGCGATGAACAGTTATAACCGCATGGCGAAATCGGAGGAGGCAACTTACTCGCTTCGGCACGAAATGCGCCACCATATGCTGGCGATCTCCGGAATGCTTGCCGGCGGCGAGACCGAGAGAGCGAGGGAATACGCTGCCGCGGTTACGAGCGAATATAACGATATGCCGCAGGGACAATACAGCAAAAACACGATGGTAAACATAATCGCGGGCGAGTATCTCTCCCGCGCGAAGGAAAGCGGAATTAAAACGGAATACAGCTTTAGCCTGCCCGAGAGCGTTAACATGGCTGACACAGATCTCTGCGTCTTCCTGACAAACATGTTTGAAAACGCGTTGAACGCCTGTGAGCGCATCGGCGCTGACAGCGAGAGATATATATCTGTGAAGATGTATTTAAGCGGGAATTGTCTCTACATAGGATGCAGGAACAGCGCGCGCTATGACGGCGTGGAAATACAGTCGATCAAAAAATCCCGCACCCACGGCTACGGAATGGAAAATATGAAGAGGATAGTGGAAAAATACGGCGGAGCCATGGAAGTTGAACGCGGCGGCTCATCGTTTTCGATCAAGAGCAATTTCTATTTAAAATAAAAAAGACTTGCCGATCATATAAACAAGTCCTTTTTGTCAAGATAGTTCAGGAACTTATGCTGCAGCGTTCCGAATTGAGCCTTGCTTATGGGAATAAGCGCGCCGTTGGTAAGTTTGATGTCTAGACGCGTGATCTCGCTGATAAAGTCCATGTTGACTATGTAGCTCCTGTGAGGGCGCGCAAAGAGCGTTTGCGGAAGCCGCGTCTCAACATCCTTGAGAGAGCCGTGGAAATCTGTTTTTGAACCGTCGGCTTTGTGTATTATGACGCGGTGGCCGTAGATCTCAAAATAAGTTATGTCGGAGATCTTGATTTTGATCATGCCGTTTGCCGTGTCAAAAAATAGGTTGCGCGGCATGTGCTTATCAAGAAAGCGCTCAAGAGCGGTATTGATCTTTTCGCGGTCAAGCGGCTTCAGAATATAGTAAAGCGGATTGACGTCAAAGCTTTCGATAGCATATTCTTTTGAGGTGGTTATGAAGATAATATCGGGTTTTCCGCTCCTCTCGCACAGCTTTTTGGCGTATGCCAAACCGTTGGCGTTATCGAATATTATATCAAGGAAAATCAGATCGTATTCAAATCCGCTGTCAATTGATCTGCCGAGCGACTCAACATCGCAAAATGTGCGCACGATACATTCCGGCTCTTTAGACGAAAAAAAGTCGTTCACACAATCCTTGAGAATATTGCAGAATTCAGTATCATCGTCGCATACCGCGATCTTATACATGACATACACCTCGGAATTTTTTAATATTATACAAATTATAGCATTATTATTTATGAATTTCAAGCGAAAAATAAAAATATACTGAATTTGTAGGTTTATAGCATAAAATCAGTGGACTTTTCGCAAAATTTGTGATAAAATAAACACATTAAATTATTAAACAATAGGAGGACACACATATGAAAAGATTACTGACACGAAAAATATCCGCCGCAATTCTTTCTGCGGTAATGCTTCTGACCTTGTCGCCCGCGTTCGCTGAGGACGCGGCGCAGGAGAGCTACATTCATTTCGCCGCCTATTACGACGGCTCGGGCGCTCTGCTTGACGCCAAGTGCATCAAAGGCGCGCTCAGTGACGATGAGCTTGACGCGCTTGTCAATATCTACGAGCCCGAGTCCGCCGAGTCGGCGAGGGTGTTCGAGTGGACGGCGGACCTTGAGCCTTTAAACGATGTCAAAGATATCGATGTATCCGACGCCTACAGGAGCGCCGTTATCCTGCACACAAACGACATGCACGGCGCGTTGGTCGGCTCGTCGTCCGCGATCGGTTCCGACAGCGTCGCGGCGCTCAAAAAGCTTGACGACGCGGTGCTCGCCGACAGCGGTGACGCGGCACAGGGACTCGCTCTGGCCTCGCAGTCAAAGGGCGAGGACGTTATAAAGATCATGAACGCGGCGGGCTATGACGTTATGGCGCTCGGCAACCATGAGTTCGACTTTGGTTTAGACCAGCTTTCAAAGCTCCGCGGCATGGCGGATTTCCCGATAATCTCGGCCAACACCTACGCGGGCGGCAAGCCGCTCTGCGCCTCGGACAGCACCAACGGCGAGAATGTTATAATTGACAAAAACGGCATCAAGATCGGCATCTTCGCGCTGACCACGCGCGACACCGAGGTTTCGACCAAGCCCGAAAACCTTGAGGGAATTGAGTTTAAGGACGAGGTCGAGACCGCGAAGGCGCAGACCGACTACCTCGACAAGCAGGGCGCGGACGTGATCATCGCGCTCGCGCACATGGGCGTGACCGATCAGGGCTACTGCACAAGCGACAAGCTCGCGGCGGCCATGGAGGGAACAGAGCTTGACGCGATCATTGACGGCCACAGCCACACGGTCATGAACGATAAGGTCGGCGGCATCACTATTGCCCAGACGGGCACCGGAAGCGTCAACGTCGGCAGAATGGAGATCGAGCTTGACGAGAACAACAACGTTACGATAAACGAGACAATGCTGTCACGCGCGTTTTTTGACAACATAACGCCCGACCCCGACACGGCAAAGACCATAACCGACGTGAGCGCCGAACTCAACGCGACTCTGGCCAAGGTCATCGGCGTGAACCAAAACACGCTCTGGGGCGGCGGTCTTGTCAACATTCCCGGCGGCACCTCGATCGCCGAAAGCCGCGTCGGCGAGACAAACTTCGGCAGTTTGATCTGTGACGCGATGATAGCCGAGGCCGAAAACATTGCCCCCGACAAATATCGCGACAGCAGCGGAAAGGTCGCCGAGCCGATCGTCGCGGTTGAAAATGGCGGCGGCTTCCGAGCGTCGGTCCCCAACGGCCAGTTCACTATCGGAAGCATAATCAACGCCCTGCCGTACTCAAACACGGTCCGCATCAAGGAGATAACGCCGACGGTGCTCTTTAAGGCGCTTGAGGGATATTTGTCGTCCGTCACCGCGCAGGATAAGGACACCGGCTTCCTCACCGCGGGCTATTCGGGCAGCTTCCCGCAGATCGGCGGAATGAGCGTAAGCTACGATCCCAACAAGCCAGAGGGCGAAAAGATCACAGGAATAAAGCTCACGGGCGGCGCGGAGCTTGACAAAAACGACAGCGAAACAAAGCTGATCTTAGCCTCAAACGATTACGTTATCGAGCAGGGCGAGTTCAAGGATGTTCCTTTGATTGCCGAGGGCAGCGGCCTCACCGAGGCTGTGATAGCCCACATAAACACCTTGACGAACAACGGCGAGAAGCCCCTCGCAGTGCCCACGACATCGGGCAGGATAACCGCGGGCGGCGCTTACAGCCCGAAAAACTATACCGCGCATATAACCCTGCTTAACGCGGACGGCCTCAAGGACGGAGACGCCGTTAAATTCTATATCGACGGCGCCGAATACCCCGACGCGGGCGTCGTGAAGGGCGGCGTGCTCGACATCACTATCCCCGACGGAGTGCATGCGGTCAAACTTTATCCCGACCAGCAAGAGGTATATGTGAACAACTACAGCGGCAACGGCGTTCTTGACGTTTACGGAAGCCTCAACCTCGGCTATCCGCAGCTCGAATACAATAAATAAGCAATACAAAAACGGAACGGCGGATATAAAGCGCCGTTCCGTTTTTTGGTTTAATTTTAGTCAAATTTCTTTTTGATAATTATGTCGACCTTGCGTCCGACATAGCCGACGATAACGTCGTCCGCGATGTTGGCGATGACCGACTTTTCAAGCTCGTCCCAGGTGTCCTTGTCGTCGCTTTTTTCGGCGCTCAACTTGTAGCTGCTGAGCGACCACGCGCTTGCCCAGATGTCATTGTAAAGACCGCCGTTTGCCGCGCCCATGTCGTAGAACTCAAGGTTCGCGTCGCCCGAGTATCTTGAAGCCTCGGCGTATCCGTCGGCCATGCTCTCGACAACGAGCTTGATCTTGTTGACAATTCCCTTCGCGGCCGCGTTCACGCCCGACTTTGAGAACGACATGATCTCTTCCTTTTTGTCCATGCTCATGCGCTTTGTCTTGATCGCGGCGTGGAGCTCAAAGTCGCTCCCGCTGTTCTCGATCCAGAACTCGCCGTTGCCTATCTCAAGCAGTTCGGGCATCATTCCGACCATTTCCTCGGCGAGCAGCTGAAGCTGGAGCGCCTGTTTCGGTGTGAGTTTGTTGTATTCGGCGGACTTTTCCGCCTCGTGCAGAATGCTGTCTAACGTTGATTTGTCATTGGTAAGCTTGCAAACGTCTGTTTTCATCGTTTAACCTCTTTTCGTGTGTTATTTTAATCTTACTGCTCTCTATTATATATTAATTTTTTTCAAATTGCAATAACAAGTTGAATTTTTTGCATAAAAAGCTTGTTTTTGAGCGTAAACGGACGGCGTTTGGCCGAAAAACGTATTGCGCTCCCGCAGTTTTTTATGATATAATAATTAAAAATCTAATTCGGAGATGATGCGTGTATGAGCTTAACACTTATTTTGCCCGTTTTGTATAACGCGGCGGCGGCGGTGATATTCTATCTGGCCGAAACGAAAACGCCTTTCGGCAAGCTGAACAAACGCGCGCGGCAGATAATTATCGGCGCGGTTTTCGGAGCGCTTGCGATTTTGTCGAGCACGAACCTTATTGGCGTTGACATCGGCGCGGGAGTTATCATAAACGTGCGCGACGCCTCGCCGATCTGCGCTGCGCTTATTTTCGGCGGCACCGCGGGCATGACCGCGGGTCTGATCGGCGGCGTGTACCGCTTTGTCGCGCCGTTTTTCGGCCTCGCCGGAACCTATACCCAGATCGCGTGCTCGATCTCGACCGTGATGTCGAGCATTATCGCTGTGTGGCTCAGAAAGGTAATGTTTGACGATAAAAAGGCGACATGGATATACGGCCTGGGAACCGCGCTTATCTGCGAGGTATTCCATATGCTGATGATCTTTTTCACCAACATGAACGACACCGCCACAGCGTTCTCGTTTGTGCGCGGCGCGACCGTTCCGATGATCCTTTATAACATGCTTGCGGTCGGCGCCTCGATTATATGCGTCACGCTTGTGAGCCGCGAAAGGCCGCTTGTTCCGCGCAGGTCGCTGAACGATCGGCGCATATCAAAGACGTTCCAGAAATGGCTGCTTGTCTGCGTCATAATCGCGTACACGCTGACGAGCTTGTTCACGTTCGTCCTTCAGAACAGAATGTCCGAAACCGAGACCGAGTCGGTCATAGACACCGCCATAGCCGATGTTATCAAGGACATAAGCGACGCCTCGGATGAGAACCTTCTCGAAAAGACGCGCGCCGTCGCGGGGGATTACGAAGCCTCCGCCGACAAGAGCGCGGAGTATCTGGCGAGCCTCAACGCGGCCTACAACACGATCGAGATAAACGTTATTGACAAAGACGGATTTATCATAACAAGCACAAACCCGGATTACATAGGATTTGACATGAGGTCCGGTGAGCAGTCGGCCGAGTTCCTCGCGCTCAACGACGGCGAAACGCGGGAATATGTTCAGCCCTACATGCCACACACCCACAGCGACGGCGAGTACAGAAAATACGCCGGGGTCGTTTTGTCGGAGGGCGGCTTCATTCAGGTGGGCTACGATTACAAACGCTTCAAGGCCGACATAGACAGCTTTGTCGGCAGGATAGCGAGGAACCGTCACATAGGCAACACCGGATTTATCTTGATCTGCGACAGTGACTGGAACATCGCGACCGTCGGCACGCAATACTCGGGCCAAAACCTCCACTCGATGGGAATTATGACCGAAAGCGCTTCTCTCGCCGAACGGACAGTGTTTGAAACCAAGATATACGACAAGACGTATTTCGGTGAGTATGCCTTTGTCGAGGGCTATTATATCTTCGGCGCGATCCCCAAGTCGGAGGCGGAGTTTATAAGCGATCTGTCTACATACCTCAGCTTGTTTATGGACATTCTCATTTTTGCGGCGCTGTTTATCCTGATATATTTCCTGCTCAAGCGGGTCATCATCAACAATATCGAAAAGGTCAACAGCTCGCTGTCGCGCATCACGGGCGGCGACCTTGACGTGACGGTCAACGTGCGCACCAACCGCGAGTTCGCTTCGCTGTCAGACGATATAAATTCCACGGTCGACACGCTCAAGCGTTACATCGCCGAGGCGGAGGCGAGGATCGACAAGGAACTCGAGTTTGCGAAGCAGATACAGTATTCCGCGATCCCCAACGTGTTCCCGCCGTTCCCCGGCAGGAAGGAGTTTGACGTTTTTGCGCGGATGTACACCGCGAAAGAGGTCGGCGGAGACTTTTACGATTTCTACATGCTCGGCAACGCGTCGGTCGGCTTTGTGATCGCCGACGTTTCGGGCAAGGGAATACCCGCGGCCATGTTCATGATGCGCGCCAAGTCGGTCATCAAGGACCTCGCCGAAAGCGGAATGGAGGTTGAGGATATCTTCACGACCGCGAACGAGAGACTTTGCGAGAACAATGACGCGGGAATGTTTGTCACCGCGTGGATGGGAATTCTCGATCTTACGAGCGGAGTTCTTGCCTGCGCGAACGCGGGCCACAATTCGCCGGTTGTCTGCCATGCCGACGGCACCTATGAGGTTGTCAAGCAGAAGGCGGGCTTTGTCCTCGGCGGCATGGACGGAATAAAATACCGCAGACAGGAAATGAAGCTCCTGCCCGGCGACCGCGTATTTGTCTACACCGACGGCGTTACCGAGGCCAACGACGAAAACGAGGACTTCTACGGTGAGGAGCGCATGCTCAAGGTCATCGCCGCGAACGCCGTGACCGGCCCCGAGGGAATTTGCCGCGCCGTCAAGTCTGACCTTGACATTTTTGCTGGCGGCGCGCCTCAGTTTGACGACATAACTATGCTCAGCTTCATATTGAATTATGTCATCAGCGACGACTCGATCGCCTTCATCCCGGGCGAGAGCTCCACTGACGCCGTGATCGGCTTCACCAACATGATCAAGTCAAGGCTCGGCGTTGTTCCTAAGATAGGCAACCGCGTGAGCATCGCGATCGACGAGATCTACGCCAACATCCTGAACCACAGCAAGGCTACGTACGCCTCGATCTCACATTCGATAAAGGACGGCAAACTGTATCTCAGGTTCGAGGACAACGGAATACCGTATAATCCGCTCGACGCGCCCGAGCCCGATATCACACTGTCGGCCGACGAGCGTCAGATAGGCGGCCTCGGAATTCTGCTCGTCCGCAAGATGACCGAGTCAATGGAATACTCACGCGAGGGCGACAGAAATATTCTGACGCTCACCGTGGCGCTGCTCTGATCAAAAACAAAGTGAGAAGATCCCGTTTTCGACAAACGGGATTTTTTCACGCCCGTTTTGCCGAAATATATCGGTTTTTCTCATATTAACTTTTTATGAATATTTTCAATTTTGATTGACTGTCTTTGGAAAAAAAGGTATAATTACTATGTGGATTTATACTTTCGGAAAAGGAGGATCAGTATGAAGCGCATATCTCAAATTTCACCGGATGTTTATGAGCTTGCGGAAAAGTGTGTGTCAAACTCGAAAATTGACCCTTCGCTTTACGGCAAATACGATGTGAAGCGCGGCCTGCGCGACATTGACGGCAAAGGAGTGCTCACGGGACTTACCGAAATTTCGGAAATCATTTCAAATAAAATTATAGACGGGAAAAAGGTTCAGTGCGACGGCGAGCTTTACTACAGAGGCTACAATATAATCGACATAGTCAAAAATCTTAACGGGCGCAGGTTCGGCTTTGAGGAAACGGCGTATCTGCTGCTTTTCGGCGAGCTGCCCGACAAAAGCGAGCTTGACATGCTTTTAAAGCTGCTTTCGGAATACCGCAAGCTGCCGACAAGCTTTGTTCGCGACATTATACTGAAGGCCCCGAGCAACGACATGATGAACACCCTGCAGCGCAGCGTGCTGACCTTGTTCGCGTATGACAAAAAGGCCAACGACACGTCGATCCCGAATGTTCTGCGCCAGTGCCTGCAGCTCATTGCCTTGTTCCCGCTGTTTTCGGTTTACGGCTATCAGGCATATAACCACTATTACGGCGGAAACAGTCTGTTTATACATCAGCCTGTCTCGAGTTACTCGACCGCGGAAAACATTCTGCACTGCCTGAGGCCCGACGGCAAGTTCACGCAGATCGAGGCGAAAATTCTGGATATAGCGCTTATTCTCCACGCCGAGCACGGAGGCGGAAACAACTCCACCTTCACCGATCATGTTGTCACAAGCTCGGGCACGGATACATACTCGGTCATCGCCGCGGCGCTCGGTTCGCTCAAGGGCCCGAAGCACGGCGGCGCCAACATCAAGGTCATAGAGATGTTTGAGAATATCAAAGAAAACATTTCCGATTGGACCGACGAGGACGAGATCAAGGCCTATCTCTCGAAAATGCTTGACGGCGAGGTTAATGACAAGAGCGGTCTCATATACGGAATGGGCCACGCCGTATACTCGATTTCAGACCCGAGAGCCAAGGTGTTCAGCTCGTTTGTGGAGCGCCTTTCAAAAGAGAAGGGACGGAGCGAGGAATACGGACTCTATGCCCTTATTGAGCGCCTCGCGCCCGAGGTCATCTCGGAAAAGCGTAAGATATATAAAGGCGTCAGCGCGAACGTTGACTTTTACAGCGGTTTTGTGTACAACATGCTTGATTTGCCGACCGAACTGTTCACTCCCCTGTTCGCGATAGCGAGAATAGCGGGCTGGAGCGCGCACAGACTTGAGGAGCTTATTAACATGGGCAAGATCATAAGGCCCGCGTATAAAAACGTTGCCGGGCACAGGGAATATGTGGAATTTGACAAGCGTTAATTTTAGTGAATTTTCAAAATCCGCTTGACAAAGCGCGGTTTAAGATATTATAATAAATAGGATAACTGTGAAGAAAAATTAATTTAAAATACATTTTTAATATGGAGGTAAGAATTATGAAGAAATGGGTATGCGGAGTATGCGGATATATTTATGAAGGCGAGACGCCGCCGGAGCAATGTCCTCAGTGTAAGGCTCCCGCGAGCGCGTTTAAGGAGCAGGAAGGCGGCCTTTCCTGGGCTTGCGAGCACGTTATCGGTATCGCGAAGGACGTTGACCCCAGAGTTATAGAGGGCCTCAAGGCAAACTTCACAGGTGAGTGCACCGAGGTCGGCATGTATCTTGCTATGGCAAGACAGGCTATCCGCGAGGGTTATCCCGAGATCGGCGCTTTCTATCAGCAGGCCGCTTATGAGGAAGCCGAGCACGCGGCCAAGTTCGCCGAGCTTTTGGGCGAGGTAGTATATCCCGACACCAAGAAGAACCTGCAGCTCAGAGCCGAGGCCGAGTGCGGCGCGACGGCGGGCAAGCTGGAACTCGCGAAGCTCGCGAAAGAGCTGAACTATGACGCGATCCACGACACCGTTCACGAGATGGCCAAGGACGAAGCAAGACACGGCTGCGGCTTTGAGGGACTGCTCAAGAGATATTTCGGATAATAAAAAAGTACATAAATTTGATTTGGAAACGCTTTGAAAGTTCCGGAAAGCATTGGCAAGCGCCGGAAAATCACGGAGCTCTTGCGTTTAAAGGAATAGGAAGCAACAATCATTTCAAAGACCCGAGGCTTCAAAGGCCCGGGTCTTTTCATGTTTGGCTGCTGTTAATATCGGTTTGATCAATGAGAAGGCATCTTGAGACAAATCGAATAATTGTTTCTGAATATACGGTTTGCGGCGCGCGGGTGTCGTAAAAATCATGTTTGACTGCGTGAACGACATGCCTCGATTAATGAATTATATTTGAACATGTGATATAATTATATAAAAAGCTTGCGTAAAACCGGCATAACTGTCTGGGTTTTTATGGTGTAATTTAATTAAATTTATATATTCGGGAGGCATGACAAATGAAGATCAGCATCAAACGGAAAGTAAAAAGTATTTTAAGCGCGGCGCTTGTTTTCGCTATGCTTGTGTGCTCGGTTCAGATCCCGGTGTTCGCCGCGGGCGACCCGATCTATCTGCCCGAGGACGATGTGGCGGATGAAATTATTTCAAGCGGCGCTTTTTATGTCTCGGTCTCAAACGCCGAGATCGACGAGAACGCGAACGCGCCGTATATTTTTAAGGTAGCGAGGGGCGGTGATAACCTGCCCGAGGCCTCGCTGCGCCTTAACATGACGGACATCACCGCGAGATACGGCAGCGACTACAAGATCAAGGTTCTCGGCGGCGAAATGCGGGAGAGCGTTAAAAACGCGCGGAAAAGCAGGTCGCTGCTTGAGGAGATCATGGAAAACCCCGATTCTATCGAGGAGCGGAACGACACCGACGTTCTGGTTGACAGCGAGAAGCTCGACGAGGAAACGGCGAACGAGCTTTATACCGAGGACGCCGAAAAACTCGGAAACTATTTGGGCGAGGCGTTGAGTGAACTTGACGCTCAGGAACCGACAGAGTCGGAGGAGCCGGAGGATGCCGAAGCGTCAGCCGAGCCGCGGGACTCCGATGTCGAGGCGGCCGATGAAGCGCCCGAGGTTTCGGCGGAGCCCGAAACGCTCGATGACCCGAATGAGGACTCTGTCGAAACGGAAGCTGACGGCACGGAGGCCGCTGCCGTGAGCCTCAAGGCCGCCAAGAGTCTGGCGACGGGTCTTGAGTCCGACAAGACGCCGATGGACGGCGGCGGAAGCATGGCGCAGTTCACCGACGACATGCTGTCCGCGCTTTCGCTTGAGATGGACAGCGCCTACCTCGTGCTTGATTTTGCCGAGGGCGAGAGCGAAAAGTGCATAGAGATCATTCCGAATGATAATATAAGCGGCGACGGCGACAGAATGTTCATGGCGGCTCTTTTCCCCATAACCGAGAGCGCCGTGATAAGCGACAGAAAGGGCCTCACCGTCTCGATCAAGGACGATGAGGAGCAGGAGCCTGCCGTGATCTCGTTCGGAAGCTCGGAGTATTATCCCGAGGGCGGCTATATAAGGGTCACGCTTGAAAGGAGCGGGGCGATAAATCAAATGGTGGCGGTCAAGGTCTCAACCTCGGACGGCACCGCGGCGGCAGGCCGCGACTATTCGCAGGTAGACACCGAGGCGGCATTCCCCTACGGCGTGACCGAACGCGCTCTCAACATACCCATCAGGAGTGAATATTTAGGCGATGATGCCGACTTTAACATCACGCTCTCCGACCCGAAGGGCTGTGTCATTGGCGGAAACCCGACCGCGCGCGGAATTATCCCCGCGGGCAGCGAGAGCTATTCGTTTGAAAGCGTGGCGGAAAACGAGGTGGACGACGAGGTAACCGCGGCGGATTCCGCAGGCGATGATGATGTTGTTCTCGGCGACGCGTATGATTTTAATAATTTTGGTGTGAGAACAAGCATGGCGTTAGGTAAAGCCGGTATCATGGATAAAATAAATACTCAATACGAAGTGGTTGCCGATGCTCATTGGAATTATAATTCACCGAGAATAGAGACAATAGCTCATGGGTATTTGGATAAGAACAGAACAACTGATTATAAAGGATATATCTATAACGGAATCGAGTTTGATTGTTCTTGCAGCGGTGACGGCGATACCATTATTGGTTTTTGCGGCGAGCATACGATATCCACTCCAATTTATGAAAACTCGGGAACATGGGACAGGCAAAAAATAGATGTATTTCAAAAAGAAGAACGAATGGGCGGTACCACAGGACCCATTGGGCATTCGGGAAAACTGCTTAATATGTTTGAAATACACTTGACGTACGATAAGGGCGTGACCCATAATGCCAGAGATTTGAAAATATACTCGGCGTCTCTCATATTAAGGCCGTTTGACATTGCGCTCGAGGGTCCCATACCTCTTAAATTCCTTGACGGCGACGGAAATTACAAGAACAACACGGAGATCGGCGGAGAGATCGCGGATGCTACAAAGGTCTCGCTCAGCGGCGCGGTGAGCGGAAAGATAGTAAGATTTGCCAAAGACGGCAGCGATACGATCACCGTCAACACAGGGGGCAAATACTCGCTCATAACGAATCTTAATATCGTGAACAGCGACAGCAAAGAATCGACACAGATAGATAAAAAATACATAAGCGGACTCGGAACAAATTCGGTCTCGGTCAAGCTCACCGAAGATTTCTTGGATAATTATGCGGACTATGTTCAATATCCGGACAACGGAAGCCACGGCAAAAAGGGACAGTTCAACATTCAGCCCGTGCTCGGTTATATAGACACGACCGTCAACATAAACGCCGATCCGCTTAACGCGGCCTCGGTCACGGCGAGCGGAAACGTTCAGCCGAACAGCGACGGCTCATACACCTACCACAAGGGCGATACCATAAGATTTACTCAGACAATAAACCAGCCCGATATGTATACCTCTGACAGAATAAAGATAGTGACCGAGGGAAATAACAATCCGAACGACAGTCTGGTAAAATACGACGAAAAGCCCGATGGCAGCCTCACGAATTACTGCACATATTTTAATAACTGCAGCAAAATAGACGTAACGCCTTACTACACCAGACAGGGCAATCAGATAATCGTCAGAGTAGCCAAGACCGATCTTGACAAGTTCGACACAAGCAAGGGTATATTCACAAACACGAGCGCCGATACCGGGGATTATATGGAATATGTTGTGTCGGACGACAACGTGGTCGAGGACTTCTATGAAATGACGGCCGCGCCCGCGCAGGACGGATATATTTCGATTTGGCGGCAGACCGGCACGGACACGACGCAATACGCGCAAAACACATTTTATTTCAAGGCGGACTCCGACCCGCAGAAAAACATAGTATTTCTGACCTGCGTGAAGGCGGATGATACCCCCTATGTTTTAAGCGGCAAAGCGAAATACTCGGATCAGCCCTTAAACGGCTCGTTTGAGAGCAGTCAGTATCTGCCTGCGAGCGGGACATATATATACATTGACCCGTATAACTACGGGTTATCCGACAATGATGGCAATTTCACCACCACCGCCATGTACGGCATTGACGGATACAGCGTTATTTACAGAATAACGGCCTCGGGCACGGTCACATACGGCACGACGGTTTTCGATAATTCAGATACAACGCAATTCGGTCAGGGCGACAGCGCTTTCACCGCTTATAACACGCCGGCGGGCACGATCAGGGTCAACACCGCCGATGTGACGGTTCCGCATATCAGCGCGTTTGCGGCAGCGGACGAAAACGGCGCTCAAAACGAAGACAACACGGTCGAGATAAGCGACGACGAGTTTTTTACCTTCACGATCACCGTCAATAATGACAACGCGGCCTACACCGATTCGGACGGAAACTCGCACAACGAGAATGTCAAGCAGATCGACCTCTTGGTTTGTGATCCCAATACTAAAGACTTCAAAATCAAAACCGTTATAACGGGAACGATAGCCACGCCCGCGCCCAGCGAAAGCCCGGAGCCTGCCGAGACCGCCGATCCGAACGCCACGCCCGCGCCCACGCGCGATCCCAACGGGGTGGACAACACCGCCGGAATAATAAAGGAGAGCGAGACGGTCAACAACGACGGAACGACCACAACGGTATGGAAGATGAACTACACCTTCAAAAAGGGCCATTCCGATTTTTATCAGGCCAGCGACAAGCTGTATGTCAGACTGACGACCGACAGGCTCATGGGCAACGGCAAGTCGATCGACGCCGACGGGAACGAGCAGGACAGCGAAGCGTTTATGCAGACGACCTATAATCCCATCAACACGGGCTGCACATTAACGGAGCAAAATCCGCAAAAGCCCGTGACGCAGGACATAGAGGTCGATACCTATATGGATTTTGTGACCCTGCCGCTTATCGGCAAGATGAACGCGTTCTTTAATCTTGACTATGTCAGTCTGTCTCTCACCAGCCTGCCCGACGGCGGAGAGCGCCTCGGCATCGGAGCTGTTCCGCTGGCCGATGAGCATGTAATGTCGGATTCGGGAATATCGAAAGAAGAACTGGAAAAAGGCGCCGATCTGTTCAAGGATATGGGATTGCTTGCCGGCGACACTCATTTCATAGGCATGGGTTCATGGGGACTGAGCCCCATATTCGGAATTTATGTTGATTTCGGCGTCAAAGGTTCCGATGGCGTTCTTGAATTCACGGGCGGCGGATTTTATCTCGGAATAAGCGGAGAATTCAGGCTCGTTCAGTATTTCATGGTCGGCGCGGTGCCGATATACCTCGGAGTTGACGGAGAACTGACCGCCGCGTCCCAGGGCGGATTCAGCGCGAAAGACAAAAACAGGATAACTATCAATTCGATCAAGGACGTCTCCAACTCGTTCGGCACGCGTTTCGCGCCCGAGTGGAACATTCAGGCCTACGCCGATGTTTACGCGTACGCGGGCGTCGGCCTGTGCGGTATTTTGGGAGTGAGAGGCGGATTTACTTTCGGCGGAGATTATATTTATTATCCAACGGTAAAGGAAATGTATCCGTCATATCACACAGACGGACTGACCCTGGACGCGACAATAAGAATAAAACTTGACGCGCTTCTGTTCTCGATACCGATCCCGGTGGTTACGCTGATGGAGCAGAATTACGGATACTTCAAGGATGTTGAAGAAGCGCGCGAGGAAGCGGAAAAACAGAAAGAGGAACAAGATAAAGATAAGGCGGAGACCGCGGACGCCGCGCAGGCTGTCATGAGGCCCAGAGCCGAGGGAACGTCCGAGTGGCTGCCAAACGGCGATCTTGTGCAGGCGGCCGGCTCCTTTGAAGAGGACGGCACAAGCGTGCTGCTCGAGAACGGATATGACAGAGCCGACCCGCAGCTTCTGAATTTGGGCAACGGAAAAGTGCTGCTCGTGTTTGTGGCCGACATCCCCGAAAGGAACGATGAAAACAGAACCGCGATAATGTACAGCATTTATGAAAACAACACATGGTCAGACCCGAAAATGATACATGACGACGGCACTGCCGACTTTGAGCCCGATATTTGTGACGCGGGCGACAAGGTGCTGATCTCATGGACTTCAAGAGCCGAGGACGCGGAATACACAAACGAAAAGGAATACTTAAAGAGCCTCAACGTCCATGCCGTGACGCTCGACAAGAACACCCTTGAGCTCGGCGCGGTAGAGAAGCTGACCGATGATGACTACTTCAACAGCTCGCCCGTCGGAGTGTACGACGACGTGAGCGGCGACATGACGGTATTTTATCTGAAGTCCGCGCCGACCGACGACTTTGAGCAGTCGGTATCGCCCACAGTCAACGAGGGCGAGCTCATGTATATGCTCTACGACGCGGAGCAGGGCAGATGGCTGAGAGACTTCTATTACGACAACGAAGTGTCCGACAGCAGCGTTAAGCAGACGCTCGCCGATGAGTGGGGCGGACAGAGATTTTTATCCTCGCCCATCTACGATTTCGGAATGAATGATCCCGTCATCATCGACTTTGACGCCGCGAGCTATGGCGGAAAAGGAATTTATACCTACACGGTCGACGAGGACAACAACATGGACACCGACGCCGACAGAGAGCTGTTTGTTCAGATCTACGATTTTGAGACGCACAAGACATACGACCCGATAAGAATTACCAATGACAATTACTGCGACTCGATGCCGCAGATCGCGAGCGCAGGAGAAAATACATTCCTGTTCTGGCTTGAAAACAACAGCGATATACGCTATATAAGCGTTGCCGGACTTATCGAGGAGGGAATAACCGACGGCGGCAATATCGATCCCGATTATGAGCATAAGATCGGTCTTGTGTACTGCAATACCGACGATCCGAACGTCAATCCCACATTCGGCAGCTTCGAGCCGTTTGTGGACGCGGACGGAAACATATACATTGTATGGATCCAGCCCGAAAGAAACGAGGACGGAAGCAGCGGACAGGAGATTTACGCGACCGCGATGATCAACGACGAAAACGGCTCAAACTGGTCAGAGGGCATACGCCTCACCCACAGCGGCGCGTTCAACGATGAGCCCGCTCTCGTGATAGATCAAAACGGAAATCTGATGACCGTCAACAATCAGTATAAGCTTGATAATAACAGCGATGACGTCGCTGTCACGGACGTTAAGCTCGTTTCGACACAGTATGAAACCGTCGGCTCGCTGGAGCCCGCCGACACTCAGCTTTCGGATGAGCATCCGATGGCGGGCGAGACGATCGACGTGACGCTTGCGGTCAAGAACGCGGGAATTAAGCCCGCGTCGGGCTACACCCTTGACATATACGAGGTGATCAACGGAGAGATCAAAGAGAAACTGTTCTCGACCGAGTCTGACGAGTATATCACTCCGTCGTCAAGCTCATATACGAGTTTTAAATGGACGGTGCCCGAGAGCTTTGACGGCATAAACGACCTTTCGCTGTACGCGGAGCTTAACGAGACAGGCACCGGGCAGACTCTTATGTATCAGAGCGACAGCATCGACATAGAGCCGAATTACGAGATCACCGACTATAATCTGACCCAGGACGCCGACGGCATGAAGATCGATTACTCCGTCACAAACAGCGGAAACGCCGATTCAAACCCGACCGACGAAGTTGTCGTGACCTTCAACGACATCTACTACAGCGGAAAGACCTCCGATCCGTATCTTAAAGAGCAGATCGGAGAGCTGAAACCGGGCGAGACAAAGAGTTATTCGAGCCGCCTAACTATCCCGGCGGATGATTTTGAGTACGGATTTTTGAACGCGTACATCGGAGTGAAGGACAGCGAGGGCAACGATTTAGGCCGCGGCGAGGCGTTTGAGCTGCCTCTTGAGTTCCCTTACAGCATCACGGTCAACGGCGACGAGGACCTTTCCGAGATAACGCTCAAAAAGGGCGAGACCCTTGACCTGAGCACGGAATTTTCACAGAGCGACTATTATAAAGGCGCCGAGGTGGGTTACTATGTGCGCGACTGCTCGGTGGCGCATATGGTCGGCAATACCTTGAAAGCTATCAGAGAGGGAGAGACCACTCTTGAAGTCATGATAATGCCCTGCGGAGGATATAAAGAGATAAAAGTGACAGTCACGGGAGACGGAACATCACCCGCTCCCACAAGACGCCCGTCGAGCGGAGGAGTAGGCTTTGTCGGCGGCAGCTTCGGAACGGTCACGGAGTCCGCGGCGACTCCGCTGCCGACGGAAGCGCAGGGCCCCGATGCCTCGGCGCAGCCGATCGAGACCCCCGACGGAGAGATAACAAGATTTGAGGACGTCAGCTCCTCCGACTGGTTCTATGGCAGTGTGGAGTACGTCGCCGAAAAGGGTTACATGAACGGAACCGGAGACGGAATTTTCGAGCCGTATCTCAATGTGACGCGCGGAATGTTCGCAACTGTGCTGGGCCGCATGGAAGGCGTGTCAGCTGCGGCCTCAGACAGCGGATTTGCGGACGTGGCTCCCGATGAGTATTACGCCCCGTATATCGCGTGGGCGGCGCAAAACGGCATTGTGAACGGATACGGCGACGGAAACTTCGGCCCCGAGGACAATATCACCCGCGAGCAGATCGCCAAGATGACGGCGAACTATATAACATACAAAACAGGCGCAGCCGTGGGCGGAGCCGAGCTTAGCTTCACCGACGCAGCTGATATTTCAGACTGGGCGCGCGAGCCGATAGCGCTCTGCGTCGAGCAGGGTATCTTAAACGGCAATGACGACGGAACCTTCGCGCCGCAAAACAACGCGACCCGCGCCGAGACCGCAGCGGTGACTGAAAGGCTTGACAAACTGATTTCAGAGCGCCGATAAATCAAATATCTGTATTAAGCAAAAAAGCCGTCGCGCAAAATGCGGCGGCTTTT
This sequence comes from uncultured Monoglobus sp., assembly GCA_947624305.1. Taxonomy (GTDB): domain Bacteria; phylum Bacillota; class Clostridia; order Monoglobales; family Monoglobaceae; genus Monoglobus. Next base: position 76,181 of record CANQKC010000005.1, read on the forward strand.
TGCGTAATCGGTTGACAAAAATTTTGCATAATTGTATAATTAAGATGAAATATGACGCGAGGAGATTTGTAATGCCTGAACAGTTTTTGAGAACGGAACTTTTGCTTGGAAAGACGGCTTTGGAAAAGCTTGCCGCGTCGCGCGTGGCCGTGTTCGGTATCGGCGGTGTCGGGGGCTATGTGGTTGAGGCGCTTGCGCGATCCGGCGTTGGGACTCTTGACCTGATCGACAGCGATGTTGTCTCGCCGAGCAACATTAACCGCCAGATAATCGCCACCCGCAAGACCGTCGGCAAATTCAAGGTTGACGCCGCGGCGGAAAGAATTGCGGAGATCAATCCGGCGGCCAAGGTTATAAAACACAGAATTTTTTACCTGCCCGAGACAGCCGACGAGCTTGATTTTAGAGAATACGATTATGTTGTTGACGCGATTGACACCGTGACGGGAAAGATAGCCATTGTTGTCAACGCCGATAAGGCCGGGACTCCGGTCATAAGCTCAATGGGAACCGGGAACAAGCTTGACCCCGCCGCCTTTGAGGTTGCGGATATTTATGAGACGTCCGTCTGTCCCCTCGCGAAGGTTATGCGTCACGAGCTAAAGCGCAGAGGAATAAAAAGCCTGAAGGTCGTTTACTCAAAAGAAAAACCGCTGAAACCGCTTGCGGGGCCCGAGAACGATTTGGACTCGCGCAGGCAGGTCCCGGGCAGCGTGCCGTTCGTTCCGCCCGCAGCGGGGCTGATAATCGCGGGCGAGGTCGTGAAAGATTTAATAAGTTAAATTTTTTGGCACTGTCCTTTTTAACTCCCACTATGTTTGTTAGAATAAACATAAAGAAAAACAAATTTGCATTGGGAGGTAATCTTATGAAAAAGTTTCCTATCGGCTTTAACACAAAAATCAAGGACGGCTCCGCGCTTGATGCCGCGGCTCCGGTTTATACCGACAAGAACGCGCCGAGGAAGTCGGTCGTTCGGGTTTATTTTCCGTCACGAGGCATGACCCTCGCTTATTACAACGACAAATTTGACTTAAAGCCCGGCGACCTGGTTTATGTTGACGGCAAGCTTGAGGGCAAAAGAGGAAGAGTTGTTGACGTGAATTACTCGTTTAAAATCAAGCTTTCGGATTACAAGCGCGTGATTGCGGTCGCGGACACGAGCGTCAGCGGACGCTTCCGCATTGCGGGCTCGCATCTTATCACCTTTGACGAGGGCGCCGTTCCGTTTGAGAAGGTGCTTGCGTGGTTCAAGGCTCCGGAGGATGACGAGGATTACGCGGTCGGCAGTGATGACGGCGAGGGTTTCCCGCTCGACGATTTGAGCCAAATGAATATCGCGCCCGAGATAGCCGACAGAGGCCACAACTATTACTTGGAAAACAAGGTAAGCTGCTTAAGCCTCGACGGCACGCGCGGATCTGCCGTTGTTGAGGGCACAGAGCCGTATGAGGTCGCCTTTGATTATTATAACGGCCAAATCAGCAATCTCACCTGCTCGTGCTTTTGCAGCTATAACTGCAAGCATGAGTTCGCGGTTATGCTTCAGCTCAGAGAAATCCTGGATTTTATAACGAAGAACTGCGGCGACGAGTATTGCGGATATTTCGCGGCAATAAGCAAAGAGACTTTTATGAACATAGTTATGAGCAGGAACGGGAACGGAATTATAAATCTGGAGGTATGATATGAAGCGTTCAAACCAAAAGCTGAAACTCATGTATTTGGCGAAAATTCTGCTTGAGAACACAGACGAGGAGCACACGATAACCGTGCCGGAAATGATTGCCGAGCTTGATAAGCTCGGCATTTCGGCTGAGCGGAAAAGCGTTTATGACGACCTTGAATATCTGCGGCTGTTCGGACTTGACATATGCTCGAGAAAATCGCGCACAACCGATTATTTTATCGCGAGCCGCGACTTTGAGCTGCCCGAGCTCAAGCTGCTCGTGGACAGCGTTCAGTCGTCAAAGTTTATCACGCGCAAAAAGAGCATGGAGCTTATCTCAAAAATCGAGAAGCTCACAAGCCGCGAGAACGCGAAAAAGCTGCACAGGCAGGTTTTTGTCACCAACCGCATTAAGACGCTGAACGAGCTGATTTATTACAACGTTGATAAAATTCACGACGCGATCGCCCTTGACAGGCGGATCACGTTCCGCTATTTCGACCTTGATCTTGACAAGAAGAAGGTCTATCGCAAAAACGGCGACAAATACACCGAGTCTCCGGTCTCGCTCACCTGGGACGACGAGAATTACTATTTGATAACATACAAGAAAAAATACGACAAATACACTCATTACCGCGTCGACAAAATGGAGGGTGTTGAGATCACCGATGAAAACCGCGAGCTCTCGCCGGAGCCGTTTGACATATCCGCATATGTCAAAACGATGTTCCGAATGTACAGCGGAGATGAGACCAATGTTTCAATTCGATTCGACAATGACCTCGTGGGCGTTGTTTACGACAGGTTCGGGATCGACGTTCCAGTTATGAAAGATGATGACAGGCATTTCATCTGCCGCGCCAAGGTGGCGGTCAGCCCACATTTTCTGTCATGGATAATGAGCTTTGGCGACAAGGCGAAAATAATTTCGCCGCAAAGCGTTATTGACGATTTGTATGAGCTTGCAGCAAAGGCGAAAAGCAATTATGACTAAATAATTATGCGCAGTCCGTTTTTTCGTACATTAATGATTATATAATGTACTTATACAAAAGAAAGCGGGGTGCGCATATGTTTTATTACAGCAAAAAATCAAGAGGCAATATTGTTCATTGCGAGGGCTGCGGTCATATCAACAAGATCAAGCCCGAGAATTTGGAGAGATTTAATACCAATCAGGAAATTCGCGGCGGCGGTTACAGAATGTGCTCGTGCTGCTCGCCGGTCATGAAAAAGCTCAGGGCCGAAAAGGCCGAGCTTCAAAAATTCTGCGGCGAAAATGGATTGATGTATTTTGTCTGCGGCGGAAATCTGCATATCCACTCCGACGGAAGCAAATGGGTCGTCGTCGTTTCCGCGAAAAGAAGCGGGAGCGAGCTGCATCATGAAAACTTATATAACGAGCAGTATAATGACTCGGTCCCCGGCTACCATAATCAGCATTTTTCAAGCAAGACGCTTATGGGCTATATGGACTACATAGCCCGCCACGACGCCTACAGACGAAAAAATCCCCTGCGTCCCAAGAAAGCCAAAAAGCCGCCCAAGAAAGGAACAAAAGGCTATAAGCGGTACATAAAAAATGAGAAAAAGAAAGAAAAAAGAAGAAAAGTCAGAAACGTCCTGAACCTGATCGACATCCTCTCCGCCGCCGTATAGGATGGGGAATAGTATATTTTTGACTGACATTTGACTGACATTATATTAAAAAAATATCGAATTTCATCAAAAAATATAAAATAATTTAACCTATGAAAAGTGCCGAAAATACGTTGATTTGACATATTTTCGGCACTTTTGTGTTTGGCGGAGAAGGAGAGATTCGAACTCTCGCGCCGCTTTCACGACCTACACCCTTAGCAGGGGCGCCTCTTCGGCCTACTTGAGTACTTCTCCGAATTTATAAATATTAAATTAATGTGGCGGAGAGGCAGAGATTCGAACTCTGGGTGCTTTCGCATCACTAGTTTTCAAGACTAGCTCCTTAAACCACTCGGACACCTCTCCGCGTCTCAAGCCGCCGCGCCTTTCGCATGCGACTTGATTAGTATACCACAACAAACAACAATTTGTCAATAGTTTTTTTGTTCTAAAAAATATTTTTTCCAAAAATAATTTTTAAATAAAAGATTTTTAATCGCAAATTAAGCAAGCGAAGCGTGTTGCGACGTACTGCCAAAGCCGCCGTTGCGGACGCCGTCGGCGTCATCGTCGACCGTTATGCCGTAGGGCGTGAAAATGCCCTGCGCGAAGCCGTCGCCGCGGCTGATCGACACGGTCTTTCCCGTGTTTGTATCATTTGTTATTTTGATAAAAATATGCCCCTCGTTGTCGGAATTGTAATAATCGCTGTCGATTATTCCGACCGTGTTGTTGAGCTGGAGCCTGAACTTAAAGCCGAGCCCGCTCCGGGGATAGAGGCAGAGTACCCAGCCGTCGTCGATCCGTGCCCTTATTCCGGTCGGAACCGTCACTGTCTCGCCGGGGGCGAGTTCAAAATCGAGCGTCGAAAAAAAATCATATCCCGCGCTGCCCGCTGTGGCGCGGCGCGGGAGCTTGATCCCGGAATAAATCTCGTTGATCTTGTCGTCGCTTTCGATAATGCCGCCCATGGCCTCTTTGAACTGACCGGGGCTGACTTTTTCAAATTTTGCAATACCTTTCATGTTTTACCTCTGTTTTATCGCTACGCGGTGTGAAGAACTATGCTTCCGACCTCAAGCGTTTTCTTTACGTCAATGACGCGCTGGTTCGGGCTGCCCTTCCAGAAAAGCTTCGGATCAAAAGCCTCCTGAATGAACTTTCCGTCAACGATCACGTCGAGATATTTAATAACCGGCAGATCGCAGATCTCCTCATAGTCATAGCCCGTGTAGAGCCATTGGGTCTTGGACGGATATTTTTCGCGTATCTCTTTGGCGAGGGCGGCGATGTCATCGCGGTTCGCGTGATGAAGCGGGTCGCCGCCGCTGTAGGTTATGCCGGAGATATAGTCCTTGTCAAGCTCGGCGAATAACTCCTCGCGCTCCGCCTCGCCGAAGGGCAGACCGCCGTTTTCGTCCCATGTGACCGGGTTCTGGCAGCCGGGGCAGCCGTGCTCGCAGCCGGCCACCCACAGCACGACCCGAAGGCCGTCGCCGTTCAGCATATCATCTTTTGTTATATTGTGATAGCGCATGGTTTACATACTTCTCCTGTCTCTGATTTCGGCCATTTTTGCGTCGTTGAGGCGCGTGTCGCCTTTTACTCTCGAGTACGAGAGATAACCGTTCATGCGGTCGATCTTGGTCAGGTTCTTGCTGCCGCACTTGGGGCAGACGTCCATCTCAAGCTCCTGATGGCCGCAGTCGTCGCAGTAGGCGAGCGAGAGGTTGACTCCCTCATAGAAGCCCATATCCATCGCGCGGTGGATAAGCGTCTCGATAGCCTTCTTGTTGTAGTCAATAGGATATTTTACATACTGTATCTTTCCGCCGTTCATCAGATCCCAGAAGCGTTTTTCGAGGTCCTGCTTCTTTATCGGGCTTATGTCCTCGGTAACGTGGCAGTGGAAGCTGTTGGTGACATACTCGCGGTCGGAAACGTTCTCAACAATGCCGTATTTCTTTCTGAACTGCTGCACCTGAAGTCCGCAAAGGCTCTCCGCGGGCGTGCCGTAAAGCGCGTACAGGTGGCCGTCCTCGGCCTTGAACTCGGCAACCTTTTTGTTGATATGTTCCATAACCTCAAGCGCGAATGTGCCGTCCTCGACCATTGACTTCTTGTTGTGGAGCTGCTGCAGCTCGTTAAGAGCGGTGATGCCGAACGAAGCGGTCGCGCTCTTGAGCAGGGGCTTTATCTTGTCGTGGAAATTGAGGTGCCCGCCGTAGAAGCCGCCCTCGCAGTACGCGAGCGGATTGGTCGAGGCGCGCATCTCGCCAAGATATTCGTAGGTGCGGATATGCAGGCGGCGGATGAGCTCAAGGTAATAATCAAGAACCTCATAGAAATCCTTGCTCTCTTTCTTGGCCTTGGCGTAGATCATGGGCAGGTTGAGCGAAACCGCGCCGATATTGAAGCGGCCCACAAATACGGGAACGTCGTTCTCGTCGGCGGGCTCCATGCCGCCTCTCTCGTACCAAGGCGAGAGGAACGCTCTGCAGCCCATGGGAGAGATGACCTTCTTATATTTCTTATACATGCTCGCAACATAGCCCTCGCCGGTCAGTGACAGCCAGTCGGGATACATGGTCTTGGCCGAGCACTCAACGCCCGCGCGGAACACGTCCTCAAGCTCCTTGCCGGGGCCGTGGAGCTTCTCGTCGTAAAGGAAAACAATCTTGGGGAACAGAACGGGCTTTTTGCATTCTTTTTTGCCCTGGCCGTTCTTGTGGACGTTCAGCAGAGCGATCGTCGCCATTTTCTCAAATTTGGCTGTGCCGAGGCCCGCGGTAACGGTGATAAACGGATAATCGCCGCGGCTCGAGGCAACCGTGTTGAACTTATATTCCCAACCCTGGAAGCCCTGCTCGAAGTCGCGCTTAACGTCTTTCATGGTCTCTCTTTCGGCGATTTCCTCGGAAACGCCCATGCTCAGGTAGCGGGCCTTGTTTTTCTTATATGTCTTTTCGGCGTAGGGCGCGAGGATCTTGTCGACCTCGGGCACGGTAAATCCGCCGTACTGCTGGCTCGCGGCTGACAGCACTATGTCGCCGATAACGTCAAATGCAACGTCGAGAGTCTTGGGCTCGTTATACCACAGGTTTCCCATCTCAAAGCCGCCGGTCAGCACGCTTTTTACGTCAAACAGACAGCAGTTCATGGTGTCGCGTCTCGCGGACATGTCATGAACGTAAATATACCCGTCGCGGCAGGCCTGGAGCTCTTCAACGGTCATAAAGAACTTCTGATAAAGTTCTTTGTTAAGCTGGTTGAATATGAGCGAGCGCTTTGTCGAAACCAGCGCCGAGTCGGAGTTTGAGTTCTCCTTGTCGCCGATGTACATGATCGCCTGGCTCTTTTGGTAAACCTCGTCAAGCATGTGGACAAAATCCTGCTTATAATTGCGGTAGTCGCGGTAGCTCTTCGCGACGATCGGGTTGACCATATCGAGAGCGCCCTCAACAATGTTGTGCATCTCGGCGATATGGATCTCGTCCTTGCCCATGGTGTAAACTCTGCTGTCCACAAACGAGCAGATGTTGTTAAGGTCCTCGGGCGTGAATGTAATGAGCGCGCGGTTAGCGGATTTCTTAACCGCGGTAACAACCTTTTGAACGTTATAATCTTCTTTCGTTCCGTCCTTTTTAATAATTTTTATCATATGGCACACTCCTGTTAAGATTGAATTTTAGCCATGCCGCCGGGCTTTTCGCGGTTTTATCAATCACAATATTTAGGTCCATTTTTATTTATGCGGCACAACATATAGTATAATAACACATATTTTCAAAAAAATCAATACCTATCCGCGACAAATTTTTACAATTTTAAAACCGCCGCAATCCGCGCTGCGTCAAGGCTTTCGAGTGATTTGGAAACAAAAAGCCGAAAAAATTGTAAAATTTTTGTAATATTCTGTAATTGATTTTTAAAAATCGTGCATAAAAAATTATAGCACAACGATTTTTTTAAGACAACACTATTTTTGAAATTATTAAAATTTGAATATTCTGTTAAAAATCAAACTTTGGAAACATTTTACTTGATTTTCTTTGGGAAATATTATATAATGAATGAACCACTAAAATTTGCATCGGAGGAATATTCTGACATATGGAAAACGGAGACAATCTGCCCGCGTTATCGGGCGGCGATTATAACGGGCTCGGGCCCGATGAGGTGCGACGGCGCGTAGCCGAGGGCAAGGTGAACAGCGCGGCGAAGACCTCAACCCGGACTTACAGCGACATTGTTAAAGACAACGTGTTCACTTATTTTAACTTAATATTCGCGGTGCTGGCCGTTCTGCTTATAATCGTGGGCTCGTTCAGGAACCTCACGTTTATGATCGTTATATTTTTTAACACCATAATCGGAATTGTGCAGGAGATCCGCTCAAAGCGGGCGCTTGACAGCCTTAAGATAATCAGCGACCCGAAGGCCGTCGTCATAAGAAGCGGCGCGGAAAAGACCGTGCCTGTCAACGAGCTTGTGCTTGACGATCTGGTCGTGCTCTCGGCGGGCAGTCAGGTCCCCGCCGACGCCGTCGTCATCTCGGGGACGGCGTATGTCAACGAGTCTCTGATAACCGGCGAGGCCGACGAGGTCGTGAAAAAGCCGGGATACGAGCTGCTGAGCGGCAGCTTTATCGTTTCGGGCTCGTGCAGGGCGCGGCTCACCAAGGTAGGCGAGGACTCGTATGTCTCGAAACTGACCAAAAAGGCCACCGACGACAAGCGTGAAGAGGAGTCCGAGATGATAAGGGCACTCGACAAGCTCGTCAAAATCGTCGGCGTGATAATAATCCCGATCGGTCTGACGCTGTTTGTCCAGCAGATGTTTTTTGACCACGCGGGCTTCCGCGACAGCGTGACGGGCATGGTCGCAGCGGTCATCGGCATGATACCCGAGGGCCTGTACCTTCTTGCCAGCGTCGCGATGGTCGTGAGCATTATGCGGCTCGCGCGGCAGAAGGTGCTTGTGCGCAGCATGAAGTGCATCGAGACGCTCGCCCGCGTTGACGTGCTGTGCGTGGACAAGACCGGAACGATAACCGAGAACACCATGAAGGTCAGCCGCTTTGAGCCCGTTGGCGGCGGCGACGGAGAAAACGCGCGCGCTGTTCTCGGAAGCATGGTTTCGGCGATGGACAACGACAATATCACCATGGCCGCGCTCAAGCGGTATTTCACGCAAACAACGGGAACAAAGCCCGACAAGATATGCTCGTTCTCGTCAAAATATAAATACAGCGGCTGCGAGCTTGGCGGCAAAGCCTATATTCTCGGCGCGCCCGAGTTCGTGCTGCGCGACGATTTTGAGAAATATAAGGAGAAGGTAAACGAATACTCGTCGCAAGGCTACCGCGTGATCGTTTTCGCGGAATACGACGGCGAAGCGGACGGAAAGGCTCTGACCGGCCGCGCCGACGCGCTCGGCTTTGTGCTGCTCGAGAACCCCATTCGCCCGACCGCGAGGGAAACGTTTGAATATTTCGCGGGTCAGGGCGTTCAGGTCAAGGTCATCTCTGGCGACAATCCCGTGACGGTCTCAAGAGTCGCGCAGGAGGCGGGGATCGAGGGCGCGGACAAGTATATCGACGCCTCGACGCTCACGTCCGATCAGGCGATCCTTGACGCCTGCGCGCAATATAACGTGTTTGGCAGGGTGACGCCAGAGCAGAAGAGGCAGTTCGTTCTGGCGCTCAAGGCTCTCGGCAAGACGGTCGGCATGACGGGCGACGGCGTGAACGACGTTCTCGCGCTCAAGGAAGCCAACTGCAGCATTGCTATGGCATCGGGCACCGAAGCCGCGTCGCAGGTGTCGCAGCTCGTTCTGGTTGATTCGGACTTTTCAAAAATGCCTTCGGTCGTGAGCGAGGGAAGAAGAGTGGTAAACAACATTCAGCGCACCGCGGGAATGTTTCTTGTGAAAAACATATTCTCGCTGCTGCTCGCGCTGTTTTCGGTGATCGTCGCCTGCGGCTATCCCATGGAGCCGTCGCAGGTGTCGCTGCTGGCTCTGTTCACCATAGGCACGCCCGCGTTCTTCCTGTCGCTTGAGCCGAACCACAATCTCATAAAGGGAAGGTTTTTGACCAACGTTTTCAAAAAGTCTATCCCCGCCGGCCTCACCGACTTTATAGTCGTCGCGGGGCTTGTGGTATTCGGCAAGGTGTTCGGAGTGGACGACGTGAGCATATCCACAGCCTCGACAATTCTCGTGTCGCTGGTCGGATTTATGGTTCTTTTCCACATATCAAAGCCGATGAACGCGTTCCACATAACTCTGCTGTCCCTGATGATCGCGGGCTGGCTCGGCTGCGCGATATTCCTGCATCAGCTTTTCGCCATGACAATGATGAGCTGGCGCTGCATAATGATTTTGGCCGTGTTTATTCTTGCGACCGACCCGCTGCTGCGTGTCTTAAGAACAGTAATCGAGTTCCTGTTTGACAAATTCACAAGAAAAAAACCTGCATAAAAAAAGTCCCGCCCGCGGCGGACTTATATGACAGTACAGTTTAAATTTTCGCAACGGCATAGTTTCGGCTATGCCGTTGTTTTGTATAATAATAACATCGGCCGCCCGTCTGCCTCGCCCGCCTCCGGAAGGGGAGGCTGACTTCTGCATTCCCCTAAGTGGGAGGCAATATAATGGCTCCCCTTAGGGGGAGCTGTCGCCAAAGGCGACTGAGAGGGGTTCTAATTCCTATTCACTAATCACTAATCCCTACGTTCGTAGGGGCGGACGACCTCGGCCGCCCGCCCTTGGATTAAATTTGGAAAGAATTAATTATTTTTTACAAACTCATTTCGACGGGTTCTGTAAGTGGTTTCATATTATCAAAACTGTCCCAAACGAAGGCTTTGACATATCCGGTTGACAGATCAACATCATCAAACAAAACTTCCTGTTCGATTGGTTTTGAATTTATTGATTTGAGCGCATCATTCTCGTCGTAAACGGCAAGTATCACTTCACCGTTCAGCCCGTCACAGTTTAAGGTTTTGACCGTCACACTGTTTTCCGCCGCGTTCTCAATCGCAACCGCGGGAATTGCTTTTTCCATTACTGCTGTTATCTTTATATCATGGTTAGGCATACATATTGACGTAGACGCGCTTGAAGGATCAGCAAAAATATCCTCACCCGTGTCAACAGTCCAACGAACGAATTTATATCCGTTCGGAACATAAGCCGTAATCTCGGCGTTTTCTCCCGCGTGAAGGTCACGGTTCAGCGACATTAATCCCGTAAAATACCCTCTCTCGACGCTTGCGTTATATGATGTGCTTTCGGCGTCATTTAAAGTGTCATATCCGGGTGTGATCTCAATATTATTTTCAGCGGTCAAAAAGTATGTGTCAACGCCCAATACAGACCCGCTGTCCGTCGCTGTGTATGCAATGCCGCTTGCAAGCTCAATATTATTGAAATATACATTGCGCGCAACATTATTTTCATCGTTGTATTCTGCGACACTTATGTCCATATCGCCCGTGTCGTTTCCTATATATGATAACCTATACTCATTTTCCCCGTACATATATACCGTCTTTTCGTCACCGTTAACAGAGATCGTAATATTTGCGTCCGGTCGGCAATACGGAACATTGTCTATAACTGAACCAACAATAACATCATTTTTATCGTAAATATAAACATCCACCGGGCAGGCAATATTGTATCTCTTTCTCAAGCGTTCTGCGGACTCGTTAATAAGATGCGAGTATTCATTGAAACGAGCCGGATTTTCTAGTTCCAAATCATATATCCAGTCGGTCAATACGATTTCATGAAACTGATATGTTGATTCTTTTATGTTTGAAACAGATTTTTTAAAATCTTCGGTGCTTTTATCGCCCAGCGCTTTGGAGATCTGCCCCGCAAGCGAATTATCCATCGCGTCGACGAACGCTGTCGCGTAATCGCAGTCGGTGTTGAGCATATTAAACATAACATCGACTGCGCTGTTGTATATCTGTGCTTTGTTCTTGTTTTTATTTGATAAAAATCCGCTTTTTGATTTGTTATAGACCGTTTTAAGTACATTTTCGGTGTTTACAAGAGCTATGATATTACAGTATTTTTCTTGTATCTGATCGGAATTAAAGCAAACCTGTGATATGTACTTTCCCGTCTCATACGCGGCCTTGAACATGAATGCCTCGGGATTTGCTACAGAGAACGACTCCTTTACTCCGCTCCATAACGTGTCTATACCCGCCTGAGCCACATTTTTTCCTGTCATAGCTATAAAATTAACGAGCATTCTCTGTGTGAACTCGTCATCGCTTGTCTGCATAATGCTTATGCAGTCTCTGAGCGCCTGTTTAAGCGCGGGATTATCGCTCGGACACGCGCTGTACATATCTTTCATAATCTGCTGCATTGAGCCGCTTAATTGCCTGATGTTATAATATGTGTTGATCTGCTCGCACAATGACTGAAAATCGCTGGCGTAATCAATAGCCTTTCCGATAAAATCTGTCAATTCTCCTATATCCGCGGCGTCCGGATGGGCCAGTTTGAATGAACTGTTTAAATGTTCGCACAGATCATCTCTTGTCGCCTGTGACATATTTTTAAAATCCACAACATTGCACACATCAAATTTATCCTTATTTTTCATTTGATTTGTAACAAAATTTGTCAAGTCTCGGGTCTGTTTCGTTATATCGTTATTAATACAGCTCATCACCTTATAATCGACCGAGGTTTCAAACATGCTCATTATAATAGCCTCGTACATATCCTTTTCTTCAAATGCATAATCGGCAACGCTTGATGGATTATCGACCATGTTAAGGCTGTCCATAAACGCGTTCCACGCGCCCGCGGCGCCGTCCATTCCGCACTCTCTGCCCGCTTTGCGCAGCTGCTGGCTCGGCGAGTCGGGCAGGTCAAAATACGTGTTCTCCATTGTGTTACCGAGTTTCGAGGTTATCAAATGATCGGCTTTGTATATGTCAACATCAAAGGCATAACGGTCTATTATTATGTTATACGTAAAGTCGGCGGCATTAACATTATCTCCGGTAACATGAACTTTAACAGTTGATGACCCCATCGGAGGGTTCCGCAAATACACGGTCTCGCTTATAAAACCGCCGTAATCAATATTACCCAAGTCGCAGCTTTTTGTCTTAACGTCGGAGTTTTGCTCAAAACTAAACCCGGTCGGCAGCGTTATATCCGCCTTGACGTTGTGTGCGAGAGTGTCGCTTCTATCAACGTCGCCGGAAATATACAAATTTTCTACCATTCCGGTAAGGGTAAAGCTGTCCGCGCTGTATTTGTCGGCATCCGCGTCGTAAACCAAATTCTCACCGCCGCTGAAATAAGCGGAAAGCGTACGAGTTGCAGTTTGTGGTGCAGAAGGAACAAAACCGCCGTCGGGCAAGCGCACATCGTCCATAATTTTTACGGGTATGGATTTATTTTCCGTAGTGCCGTCGCCAAGCTGTCCGTAGTCGTTTCTTCCCCAAGTCCAAAGGCTTCCATCCGTTTTTATCGCCGCTGTATGTTCATTTCCTGTGGAAACAGCCGCGACATTGTCCATGATTTTTACGGGTGTGAGTTTGTCCTCCGTAGTGCCGTCGCCGAGCTGTCCTTGATAGTTAGCTCCCCAAGTCCAAAGGCTTCCGTCCGTTTTTATCAAAGCTGTATGATTATATCCCGCGGAAACCGCTGCGACATTGTCCATTATTTTTATGGGAGTTGATCCACTGCTGGTCCATCCCCAAGTCCAAAGGCTGCCGTCCGTTTTTATCGCTGTTGTATGATAATCTCCTGCGGAAACTGCCGCGACATTGTCCATTATTTTTACGGGTGTGGATTTGTCCTCCGTAGTGCCGTCTCCGAGCAGTCCGCCGCCGTTATATCCCCAAGTCCAAAGGCTGCCGTCCGTTTTTATCGCCGCAGTATGATCACGTCCCGCGGAAATTGCCGCTACATTGTCCATAATTTTTACGGGTGTTAATTTATTCTCCATAGTGCCGCCGCCGAGTTGCCCGTACCAGTTATATCCCCAAGTCCAAAGGCTGCCGTCCGTTTTTATCACAACTGTATGGCTACCTCCCGCGGAAACCGCCGCGACATTATCCATAATTTTTATGGGTGTATATTTGTCCTCCGTAGTGCCGTCGCCGAGCTCTCCGCCGCCGTTATATCCCCAAGTCCAAAGGCTGCCGTCCGTTTTTATCGCGACCGTATGCCAATATCCCGCGGAAACTGCCGCGACATTATCCATAATTTTTACGGGTGTGAGTTTGTCCTCCGTAGTGCCGTCGCCGAGCTCTCCGCCGCCGTTATATCCCCAAGTCCAAAGGCTGCCGTCTGTTTTTATCGCCGCTGTATAAAGAGTTCCCACGGAAATTGTTTGGTACTCGTCAACCTTTCCCATATCGTAAGCATTAACAAAATTTGCCGGAAACAAAGCCGCGATCACGGCTGTTATCAACGCTAAAGTTAAAATCCTTTTCATAATGTTTTTACCTCCTATTAATTAAAAATGCGTTGCTGCAATTAAGAGCAACGCACAAAAACACATTACTCTTATTGCTGCCACGCAACTTTAACATTGATACAAATATGCCAAAACAGAGTATGCATTTTTAACAAAAACAAAATGACATACTTGTATCAAAAATATTCAGTTACGTGGCAAGATAAATATACCACACCTCGAAAAAAATAGCAAGTATTTTTTATAAAATAAAAAGTGTGTGGTCGCAAACGGAACCACACACGAAAAATGCTTAGCTCCGATTGCTGCCACACAAATTCTCAACTGTTTACAAATACGTGAAAATAGAGCGTGCATTTTTGCCTATAAAGCACAAAAACACGTTTTGCAAACAGTCATATTTAATTTATGTGGCAAATTTATTCTACCATATTATTTCCAAAAGGTCAATAAAATTTTCAAAAACAATATCATTTTCATAGTCCCTAGTTACTAATACCTAGTACCTATGTTAACCCCTCTCCGTCTTTTCGCCGCCTACGAAAATCCACTTCACATTGGTTCGCCACCCTCTCCGTCGCCTTCGGCGCCACCTCTCCCTCCTAAAGGCGGGCGAGGCAGGCGGCGGCCGAGGTCGTCCGCCCCTGCGGTGTGATGAAACCTGTAGGGCGGCAACCTGCCACCCGTCCTAGTCCCTAGATCCTATTTCCTAGTCTCTACGTTGGGCGAGGCTTTCGGGCGGCCGAGGTCGTCCGCCCCTACGGTAATTTGCGCATTATGTCATAAAATTTCGCCTTTAGAAATGTCATTATTAGAAAAAAACAGCGGCATAGCCGAAACTATGCCGTTGCCGGAATTTAAAATATTACTGTTTTATGTCACGCGCCGAGCGGCGGGATTTTTTTATATAAGATCGCAGATCAGTTTGAGGAAGGGGCCGACGGCTTTGCAGTCGTTTTCCACTATCGGCTCGCTGAAGTAGTAGTCGAGCGTTCCGTCGCGGCGGAGGTTGCCCTCGGGGCCGAGACCCGACACCGCGCAGCAGTCGGTTATATAGAGCAAGGGCCCGTCCTCGCGGATAAAGCTGCCTAAGATGCCGCCGAGCGCGCTTTCAAGGTGCGGGCGGAACTTCTTTTCGTCAAGATAACCGAGGCGGAGCGCCTTGGCGAGTGTGTAGGCAAACATGCAGGTGCAGGTGGACTCGGGATAGTTGCCGCTTCTGCGGTTGTCGAGGACCTGGTACCAGCATCCGTTTTCGTCCTGGTAAAGGACGACGTTTGACATGATCTTGTCAAGCATTTTAATGAGTGTCTTTCTGCCGCTGTGGAGCGGCGGGATAAAATCAAGCGCGTCAACGATCGCCATCGTGAACCAGGCCATGGCTCTGCCCCAGACGTTAAGTGAGCGGCCGGTGTTCTTGTCGGCCCAGAACGCGGTTTTTGACTCGTCGCAGGCGTGGGCGTTGAGGCCGCACCTCGGCTCGTATGTCAGCCTTTCGGCGTTCACGAACTGCGTGACAACATCGTCAAACCGCTCGGAATGTCCGCATTCCTTGGCGTATTGCGCAGAGAACGGCTCGGCCATATACACGCCGTCGAGCCACACCTGATTGGGATAGATGAGCTTGTGCCAATATGTTCCCGACTTTGTGCGCGGCTGGTTATTGAGCTGGTCGATGAGCCTTTCGGCCGCCTTGAGATATTTTTGCTCGCCGGTATTATTATATAGCCAGAGGCAGTTTTTGCCGTTGTTTATATGGTCGAGATTATACAGCGACGGGTCGTATTTGTTGATGCTGCCGTCGTTGTTTATAAAGTAGTCCATGCTTTTTTTGATATAGTCAAAATATTTTTTATCGCCGGTCTTTTCATAAACCGCCGCCATTCCCATCAGGCACACGCCGCGGTCATACTGCCATTTTTCGCAGATGACGGGCTGATTTTCACGCATTATCGTGTCGGCGAGCCTTACCGCCTTGCTTAACAGTTCACGCTTGTCCATGATATTATCCTCCGAAATATTATAGCTTATTTGATTTTAACTTATTTTCGCCCGTACCACAAGCTTAATTTGGCGAGTGAGTCAAAAAATGTGAATTTCACCAAAAAAACACTGTACAAATCGGCTTTGTTGATATATAATTAAAGAAAAAAGCTAAGGAGTTGAAAATATGTTTAATCAGTTGAATTTCGGAATGAGGGGCCATGACACAAAGGCGAAGGATATTGAGACTTTGGCCGACACGCTTGAGAGCGTCGGCGCGACCCACGTCCAGCTCGCTCTTAAAAAGTCGTTCAAGGATATTAAGTGGCGCGGCAGCGTGCTGACGCCCGAGCTCGGCAAATATATAAAGGAGACGCTCGCAAGGCGGGGCGTACGCGTTTCGGTGCTCGGCTGCTACATAAACCCCGTAAACCCCGACGAGGACAAGCGCAGAGGCGAGCTTGAGTGGTTCAAGGCCCACCTTAAGTTCGCGAAATATCTCGGCTGCGACATGGTCGGAACCGAGACGGGATTTTACAACAGCATAGAGGAGACGCACACCGAGGAAAACTATCAGCGCTTCCTGCGCAGCATGCGCGAGCTTGTTGACTGCGCCGAGAGCCTCGGCAGCATAGTCGGCGTTGAGACCGTGACCAAGCACAGCATGTGGAACCCGAAAATGACAAAGCGCTTCCTTGACGAGATCAACTCGCCCAACGTGACCGTGATTTTCGACCCCGTGAACATAACCGACATGAACGACGTCGAGGGTCAGCACAAGATCGTTGACGAGGTTTACAGCCTTTACGGCGACAGGATCGGCATACTGCACTTTAAGGATTTTGAGGTCATAGACGGCAAAAAAGAGGGCCGTCTCGCGGGCGACGGCGTTTATGACTATGAGTATCTGTTCAAATACGCGAAGGAATATTCGCCGGTCATCAACGCCATTCTCGAGACGAACAGCGAGGACAACTTCGGCGCCACCGCAGCGAAGATCAAGGCGATCTGGGACAAATAAAAATTAAGACGCGGCAAGCCCCACGAAATGTGGGGCTTTTGTTTTGCGGATCAGGCGCCGCATGCCTCAAGCTTTGAGACCGAGACCTCATACGCGGTCTTGCTTATTATTTCGGTTTCGCTTATGTATTTCTGGTACTCGCGGCTTTGAATTCTGCCCCAGATCTTAAGGTTCGTGCCGACCTCCATGCCGCGGATATATTTCGCGTTCCTGCCCCACGCGATGCAGGGGATGTAGTCGGATTTTTTGTAGGAGCGGTTGACCGCGAGCAGAATATCGGATATTTCGCGGTTAAAGGGAGTGGTTCTGTATGTCGGCTTTTTGCACAGATAACCGTTCAGAAAAACCTGATTCGGGTTCCCGTTGTTTTCGGCTTCCCCGCATTTCCCGAGATATGTTATTTCCTTCGCGAAAACCGTGAGGATGAGCTTGTTGCCTGTTCCGGAATAGTTGTTGTATGAGCGGTACTGCCCGATCACGTTTATTATATCCCTGAGGCCCGGCCTGAAGTCGCAGAACAGGCGCTCCGAGACCGTGACCGGGATAAAGTCGCGCTTGCCGCTCAGACGCTCGACCGCCAGAACCGTTATGTAATATTTTTCCCCGTAAATTTCGTGCGACAGAGAGGGAGGAGAG
Organism: uncultured Monoglobus sp.; assembly: GCA_947624305.1. Taxonomy (GTDB): domain Bacteria; phylum Bacillota; class Clostridia; order Monoglobales; family Monoglobaceae; genus Monoglobus. The sequence goes on from CANQKC010000005.1 coordinate 93,605, forward strand.
GTTACTTCCCCCGTGAGTATTGCGATGTTGTTGTTATAGTAGCTGTTTTCATCATATGCGTATTCCGATATTTCAGAAATTTCCGACATTATTGCGACCTCCGATTATTCATTATTTGTGCTGCACTGCATTCCGTTCGCGTCCACCTTGTAATTGTCTCTTATAATAAGCTCGGATATGGGAACTATCTCATAGCCCTGCGCGATAAGCTCGTCAAGTATTCTCGGCAGAGCCTCGGGCGTGTGCTTCGCCGCGTTGTGGAACAGTATTATCGCGCCGGGCGCGGCCTTCGGCACGACTCTTGAGTATATCTCGTCGGCGGACAGATCCTTCCAGTCGAGGCTGTCAACGCTCCACTGGATCGTGTAATATCCGCATTCCCGCGCGGTTCCCACCACGTCGTTGTTATAGTCGCCGTAGGGCGGGCGGAACAGCTCGGGCTTGCGTCCGGTCACGGCCTCGATCTTGCTGCCGCAGTCGTTGAGTTCCTTGATCATTTCATCCTTTGAGATCTGCGTCATATGCGGGTGCTTTGAGGAGTGGTTCATAACCTCGTGGCCCGCGTCCGACAGAGCCTTGACCGATTCGGGATATTTGTCTACCCAGTCGCCCACAACAAAAAAAGTTGTTCTGATGTTCCGCTCACCAAGAATATTGATCAAATTTTCGGTATCTTCATTTCCCCAAGCCGCGTCAAAGCTTATGGAAAGTTTTTTGTCGTTCTCGTCCTTTTGGACGCAGTAGATCGGCAGGTCGCGGTCGCCGCTCGCGGCGCTTATGGCGGCGCTTCCTCCCTTGAAATAGCCCAGCATGACAAGTGCGAAAAACGCCGCCGCGATAACGCCGAGGATAATCCCGGTCTTTCTGCCGACAAACCAAACCTTCATTGTCGTCACCTCCTGAGTTAATGATATGAGCGGCGATTTCAAATTATTCAATGAATGGATATTATGACCAATATCTTTGTTGACAAAGGCGGGGGTTTATGCTAAAATAGTATTCGGTGTATTATGTACCCGAGGCGTTTTGCGCCCGTTTACCAAACAAATGATACTTAAGGCAGGAGGAAAATATGGATTTTGTAATGAAATGTTTAAGCGTGAACCAAAAGGGAAACCTCAGTATAGGCGGCTGCGACCTCACAGACATTGCCGCGGAGTACGGAACTCCATCGTATGTCATGGACGAGGACGAGATCCGCGAAAACTGCCGCGTCTATACGAATGCGATGAATGAATATTATGACAGTAAAGGCATTGTACTTTACGCGAGCAAGGCGCTTTCGTGCAAGTATATCTACCGTATTATGAAGGAAGAAGGCATGGGCGTTGATGTGGTGTCAGGCGGAGAGCTTTACACCGCTATCAAGGCGGGCTTCCCCGCGGAGCGCATATATTTCCACGGAAACAACAAGACCGGCGACGAGATAAAGATGGCGCTTGAGTATGGCGTGGGCAGGATCGTGGCCGACAACGTGTTTGAGCTTGAGAGCATAAACGAAATCGCGGGTGAAATGGGAAAGACAGCCGACATTATGTTCAGAATAAAGCCGGGCATAGACGCGCACACCCACAGCTTTGTGCAGACGGGCCAGATCGACTCAAAGTTCGGCGTGGCGCTTGAGACGGGCGAGGCAGAGGAGTTCGCGGTAAAGGCCGACGGCATGCCGAACATCAACGTTGTTGGCGTTCACTGCCATATCGGCTCGCAGATATTCGAGCTCGCTCCGTTTGAGCTTGCGGCTGAAAAGATGATGAATTTTATCGCTGACATGAAGGACAGGCACGGCATCGAGATAGACGAGCTGAACTTAGGCGGCGGCTACGGCATAAAGTATACCGAGAGCGACACGCCGATAGATTACGACAAATACATACGCGCGGTCTCAAAGGTCGTGCGCGGCATATCCGAGAGCCGCGGCGTAAAGCTGCCGTTTATCGTTATGGAGCCGGGCCGCTCGATCGTTGCCGAGGCGGGGCTCACGGTCTACAAGGTCGGCGCCGTTAAGGAAATTCCGAACATCAGGACGTATATCTCGGTTGACGGCGGAATGGGAGACAACCCGAGATACATACTTTATCAGAGCGAGTACGAGGCCGCGAGGGTTCGCGATCCGCTTGCCGAAAAGACGATGATTGCCACGATCGCGGGCAAGTGCTGCGAGTCGGGCGATATTCTGGTCGAAAACGCGAGGCTCCCCGAGGTCAAGGCGGGCGATCTTATCGTTGTGCTCGCGACCGGAGCGTACAACTATTCAATGGCGAGCAACTACAACCGTATCCCGAGGCCGCCGATAGTTATGGTGTCGGGCGGTAAGGCGCGGCTCGCCGTGAAGCGCGAGAGCTATGACGATCTTATCTCCAACGATTTAATATAAGAGTTAATAATAAGAGCGGAGGATATTTATGCTGCTTAATATTTTAAGAGGTTCGGGTTCCCCTATTGAAAAGCTGCTGATGGTTTTGATCTCGGTGTTCTGCGTGCTGCTGTCGCTGAGCGTTCACGAGGTCGGCCACGGCCTCGCGGCGTACGCGCTTGGGGACAGAACCGCGCAGAGCCGCGGAAGGCTCAGCCTGAACCCTATTCACCATGTTGATCCGATCGGCGGCATCTGCCTGCTTCTGTTCGGCTTCGGCTGGGCAAGGCCCGTGCCGGTCAATCCGTATAATTTTAAAAATCAAAAGAGCGGCATGGTGCTGACCTCGCTCGCGGGGCCGCTGACCAACTTTATCCTGGCGTTTATCGCCGAGTTCGGCGTGGTTGTTTTGGGCGGCATGACGTTTAAGTCGCAGGGCTTCGGCTTTGATCTGGCGTCGGTCGTTTACACCATATGCCTTTATATGGTGTATATGAACCTCGGCCTCGGCCTGTTTAATCTGATACCGATCCCGCCGCTTGACGGATCGAAGGTGTTGGGCGCGGTGCTGCCGACCGATAAGTATTTCAGATATATGCAGTATGAGAGATACGGATTTATCATCTTGATACTGCTCATGAATTTCGGGATCTTCAACAGCTTTTTGAGTCTCTGCGAGAGCGGGATAATGAGTTTTTACGATATGATTATAGGCTTGTTTGTATAGGCGGTGATTTTGAATGGAACAGCTCAGCTTTAAGGTTCTCGATTTCGAGGGCCCTCTTGATCTGCTGCTCACGCTTATAAGAAAAAACAAGGTCAGCATATATGACATACCGATAAATCTGATAGTGAGCCAGTATTTTGATGTTATGCGGCAGATGAAGGAGTATAACCTTGAAATATCCAGCGAGTTCCTTGTGCTCGCGGCTACGCTGCTTCAGATCAAGTCGAGAATGCTGCTGCCGAAGCCCGAGGAGGACGAGGAAGAGGACCCGCGTGAGGAGCTTGTGAGACGGCTTGAGGAATATAAGCGGATCAAAGCCGCGGCGGCGTACCTTGACGAGAGGAAGCACATTGGCGAGTCGTATTTCTTTAAAGAACCCGACAAGATCGAGCGTCCGCCCGCGGAGTGGAACTATTCAAAGCTCACGCCCGAAAATCTGGTGCTGGCGTACAAGACGGCGTACACCAAAATGGAGCGCAGGCTCCCGCCCCCGAGACAGTCGTTTGAGGGGATCGTGGGTCATGAGAAAATCTCGGTGCGCTCGAGGGCTGCGCGGCTCTGGAGCAAGCTTAAAAAGCGCACAAAGGTGTTTTTCAAGGAGCTGTTTGTGGGCGCGAAGTCAAAGCCCGAGGCTGTCGCCTCGTTTCTGGCGGTGCTTGAAATGGTAAAGATGAACCGTCTTAAGATCGAGTATGACGAAAGCGGCGACATCTCAAACCCGATCGTCAGCCCCGGCGGAGAAGGCGAGCTCGATCTGAGCGCGATGGAGGAGTAGGTTTAATGGAAATAAGCGAAATTAAGTCGATAATAGAGGCGCTGCTGTTCGCTGCCGGCGATCCCGTGGAGCTTGACACGATAGCCGACATTGTGGACGTTGACAAAAAGACGCTTAAAAAGATCATCAGGACGATGATGGACGAGTATAACTACGAGCGGCGCGGAATTCATATAATAAAGCTTGAGAACTCATACAGAATGTGCACCCGCGGCGAGTATAAGGACTATGTTTCAATGCTTATGAAGCCCGGGCGCAAGCTGCAGCTTTCAAACGCCGCGATAGAGGTTCTGGCTATCGTCGCGTACAAGCAGCCGGTCACTCGCTCGGTGATCGAGCATATCCGCGGCGTTAACTGTGATTACATAGTCAACAGGCTTATCGAGCGCGGGTTCATCGCCGAGATCGGCAGAATGGACGACGCTCCGGGGCGGCCGATCCTGTTCGGCACAACCAAGCTGTTTTTGCAGACCTTCGGCATTGAGAGCATAAGCGAGCTGCCCGAGTTTGACACGCTCGCGGTGCCCGAGGATATCGAGCCTGTGCCCGCGGGAGAGCCCGGAGTTGAAAAGGTGGAGTAATTGATAGGGAGGGCGGACAATGCATGTGTTTTTGATCATACTCGCGGTCATTGTGTTCCTTGCCGCCTTTATTCTGTGGTCGACCGTCACGTTCGAGATCGTCTCAAACGGTAGAAAGACCGTTATCACGGCGAGCATGTGGCGGTTCATAAAAAAAGAGTTCATCCTGCCCGCCGAGCAGGCCGCGAAAAAGGCGCCTCCGAAAAATGACGGAAAGAGAGACGCCAAAAAAGAAAAGTCGCAAAAAGACAGCGGCGCGGAAAATCCCGCCATGACAGCGGAAAAACAGGAGCTGTCCGCGGCGAAGAGGATCTTCGGCTCGATGTGGGACAGCGACATCCACTGGTTTGACTTTGAAAATATCGGAAACGCGATCGAAAAATACGCGACGCTGATAAACCGCGGAGGCTCCGCTCTGGCGGTGTTTTTGAGACGTATGAAGCGCAAGATACGAACAAAGCGGCTTGATCTTTACATCAAATTCGGCCTCGGCTCGCCGGACAAAACCGGCGCGGCCTACGGCGCGGCTCACGCCGCCGCGGGAAGTCTCAACGCGCTTATAAGGAGCTATTTTAAAAGCGACACGGGTCTTGTGCTCTATCTTGACCCGGACTATGTTAACTCATGTTTTGAGTTTGAATTGGGAAGTATAATTAAAACGAGAGCCGCCCATGTGCTTCACGCGCTTCTGGCCGCTCTGACAAGATTTATATTTAACTATCTGAAAGGAAGTGTAGGAAGTGTCAGGAATTTCAGACAAGCATCCGATTGAGGGATTGATGGGCTCGGCGCTGCAGGGTTTAAGAGAGATGATCGACGTTAACGCCATCGTCGGCGCGCCGATCAACACGCCCGACGGCTCGGTTATCATGCCCGTATCAAAGGTGGCGCTCGGCTTCGGCGTCGGAGGCTCCGAGTTCCCCAAGAGCAAAAAGCTGATGGTCGAAAACGAGGACCCGAGCAACATGTTCGGCGGCGGTACCGGAGGCGGTCTTTCGCTCACGCCGGTCGGATTTCTGGTTGTCGGAAACGGCAAGATAAGAATGGTTCCGGTGAGCGAACAGAACAGTATTTACGACAGAATTATCGACTCGGTTCCCACCGCGATCGACAAGGTGAGCGAGCTCTTTTCCGGCGCGAAGAGCGGCGGCGAGGTCGTGACCGACGCAGCCGAGCCCGAGGCTGAGGACGTTGAGTATGAGGAGCCCGGCGACGACGCTTACGGCGGATATGATTTTGAATAACTTTTTTGGGAGTTGAAATTTTGCGAAAATTTTTAAAGAGATTGACAGTGCTTTCGCTGTCAATCACTGTTTTGATGAGCGCGTTTTCGGCCGCGCGCCCGAGGGAAGCCCAAGCCGAGCCGATAAACATCGTTATCGACCCGGCCCACGGCGGAACCGACTACGGCGGAACCTCGGTCGGCGGCCTTGAATACCAGGAAAAAACGCTGACCTTCAAGCTCGCGCAGTATCTGCAGTATGAGCTCAGAAAATACAAGGGCGCGTCAATCAACATGACAAGATACGCCGACTATCACATGACCTCGGTCGAGAGGGCGGAATACGCGCAAAGAGTCGGCGGCGATATTGTGATCAGCCTGCATTTTAACTCATCCGAGGACCGCACGGTCCACGGCGCTTCGGCGACCGTGTCGTCGATCACCGAATACAGCAGGCCCGAGTTTGCCGCGGCAATTTTGACCGAAATATCAAAGCTCGGCATCGACACGTCAGCGGGCGTCGGATATAAGGTCTCGCCGAGCGGGAACATGTGGATCGACGGGCAGCGCCCCGCCGACTTTTCGGCTGTCATGCGCGAGTGCGCGTTCAGAGGCATTCCGCTGATCTCGGTCGATCACTGCTATCTGAGCTGCTACGACGAGCTTATATACTATAACAACGACATAGCCCTGCGCAACCTCGCCAAGGCGGACGCCGACGCTATCGCGGCGCAGTGCGGGCTGGTTCCCGCGGGAAAGGGCGAGGCCACCGGCAGGACATATGACAAGGCGTACATGAACGGCTATGACGACGGCACGTTCAGACCGTCAGGCACGATAACAAGAGCCGAGGCGGCGACAATGCTCGCGAAGCTGAGCGACGGATTTGATCCGAACACCGTTTACAGCACCAATTTAAGCGATGTGCCGACATGGGCGTGGTACTATAACTATGTCGCGTATCTCAACTCGGTCGGCTTTGTGACCGGCGATGTTTTCGGGGCCTACAGACCCGACGACAATATGACAAAAGCCGAGTTCGCGATACTCGCCTGTCGCTATCTGGGTCTTCAGCCCGGCGGCGAGAGCGGATTTGCCGACTGCAGCGGGCATATGGCCGACGGCTATATCGCGGCGCTCAGAAACAACGGCTATGTCGGCGGCGACGAGAACGGCGAGTTCCACCCCAACGAGGATATGATCCGCTCGTCGGTCGTTATGATGATGAACAGAATTCTGGGCAGGTACCCTGTGTGCTCAACGCCGAAGGAAAATCCGTTTTGGGATATACAGCCCGGCTTCTGGGCGTATGACAACATTCTCGAAGCCGCGGTTTCGCATGACGTTGAGTGAGGTGTCATAGTCCCTACGTTCATATTTTCCGCGTCCGCGAATATATTTAATGAGAACCAACAAACGGAGATGAAATAAATGAAAGTGCAAAAATTCGTCCTTTGCGCGCTGATCGCGGCGCTTGTCGCGCTCTGCGCGGCGCCGTCATACGCCGCGGGAGACAGCGCGAAGGCCTCGGTTGTGATCGAGAAAAACTCGGGCCGCGTCCTTTACGCGAAAAATCAGGACTGGGAGCTTCCGATGGCGAGCACCACAAAGATCATGACCGGCTACCTCACCGTCAAATACGGCAATATGCAGGACGTTGTCGAAGTCAGTGAGAACGCCGCGGGCGTTGAGGGCTCAAGCATGTATCTTGAAAAGGGCGAGCACATAACCATGGAAAACCTGCTTTACGGCCTCATGCTCCAGTCGGGAAACGACGCGGCTGTCGCCATTGCCGAGGCGATCGGCGGCGGCACCGACCGCTTTGTTGAGATGATGAACGAGACGGCGGTTAACGACCTTGGCCTTTCTCACACGCATTTTGACAATCCGAACGGTCTTCCGTCGGACACGCACTACACAACGGCGCTTGAGCTTGCCAAAATAACGGCCGAGGCGCTCAAGGATCCGACATTCGCGCGGGTCGTAGCGACCAAGAATATGACCGTGCCGTGGGAGGGCAAGGATTACAACCGCGAAATGACCAACCACAACAAGCTTCTGGGCGTTCTCGAAGGCTGCAAGGGAGTCAAGACAGGCTATACCAACGCCGCGGGCAGGTGCCTTGTGACCGCGGTCGAAAGAAACGGAATGGAACTTATCTGCGTGACGCTGAACGACTCAAACGATTGGGACGATCACACAAATTTGCAGAACGAGATGTTCTCAAAATATCACATTGAGGATCTGACATCAACAGACAAAGTGATAGATAAGCTGACGATTGCGGGCGGAGTTCTGGGTTACAGCGGTCTTTCGCCCGACAAGACCTACACGTTTCCGGTTTGCGATGACGACAAGATAGAGATCACGACCGAGGTAAATAAGGACATTGAGCTGCCGATCGCGGCAGGAACCGTCGCGGGCACGGGAAAGCTGACGGTCAACGGTGAAAATTACGGAACGTTTAACCTTGTGACAACCGACGATATTGATCTTGTGAAGCCCGCAAAGGGCAGCCTTTTCAAGGATTTGAAGAATAACGCCGAAAGCGTGTTCACCTATTGGCTCAAAGCCTTAAACTCGGCAATAAACCGCTGACCGATCTCAGGAGGATTTTATATTATGGACAAATTGGTAAAAGCGATAACAAAAGACGGCTTTTTCAGAATTTACGCCGCGGACACCCGCGAGACGGTGAACGCGGCGCAGAAATATCATAAGCTCTCTCCCGTGTGCTGCGCCGCGCTCGGAAGGCTTATGACCGCTGGAGTCATGATGGGCACGATGCTCAAAGGGGACAAGCCCACGCTGACGCTTCAGATGAACGGCGACGGCCCCTTGGGCATGATGGCGTCCGTTTCTGACCCCGAGGGCCACGTCAAGGGCTACTGCGCGAACCCGCGGGTCGATCTGCCGCTTAACGAAAAAGGCAAGCTTGACGTGGGAAAAGCCGTCGGAAGCGGAACTTTAGGCGTTATAAAGGACCTTCACATGAAGGAGCCTTACATCGGACATGTTTCCATTCAAACCGGTGAGGTGGGCGATGACATCGCGTTTTATTTCATGCAGTCCGAGCAGACTCCGAGCGTCGTGGGCCTCGGGGTGCTGGTCGATACCGACTATTCGGTCAAGGGCGCGGGCGGATTTATTATCCAGGTCATGCCCGAGTGCGACGAGGAGTCGCTTTCAAAGCTTGAAAATTCGATCGGCGGCATCATGACGCTGACCGAGATGTTCGAGCGCGGCATGACGCCCGAGGAGATCATCAAATATCTTATGCTGGGCTTTGACGTCGAATTCCTCGAGACGATGGAGATCGGCTATCACTGCGACTGCTCAAAGGAGCGCATGGAGCGCGCGATCGTCTCCCTCGGCAAGGAGCAGATAACCGAGATATTGAATGACACCGGAGAGGCCGAGATCTGCTGCCGCTTCTGCGACCGCAAATACAAATTCGGCGCCGAGGACCTTAAGAGGTTTATTGAGCGCGCAAAATAAATTTTGTAAAATCTGCATAAACTGTTTGACAAAAAATATCGCTTATGCTATAATTTTACTATAAAGCTGTGTGAAAGTAAAAAACACGCAAAAATATTAAACAGGAGGTTTTTAAAATGGGCATTGAAATGTTTTCACTCGAAGGCAAAGTCGCTCTGATCACCGGCGCTTCGTACGGTATCGGCTACGGCATAGCCAAGGCTATGGCGTCTGTCGGCGCGACAATCGTTTTCTGTGACATCAAACAGGAGTTTGTGGACAAGGGTCTCGCCTCGTATAAGGAGGATGGCATCGACGCTCACGGTTATGTTTGCGACGTGACAAATGAGCCGGCGGTTCAGGATATGGTTAAGAAGATCGAGGCTGAGGTCGGAGTTATCGACATTCTGGTCAACAACGCCGGCATCATCAAGCGCATCCCCATGTGCGACATGACAGCCGAGGAGTTCAGACAGGTTATCGACGTTGACCTTAACGCTCCTTTTATCGTATCCAAGGCGGTTATCCCCTCGATGATCGAAAAGGGCGGCGGCAAGATTATCAACATCTGCTCGATGATGTCCGAGCTGGGCCGCGAGACTGTTTCGGCATACGCCGCTGCAAAGGGCGGTCTCAAGATGCTCACCAGGAACATTTGCTCGGAGTACGGCGACAAGAATATCCAGTGCAACGGCATAGGCCCCGGATATATCGCCACTCCACAGACAGCGCCCCTGCGCGAGAAGCAGCCCGATGGTTCGCGTCATCCGTTTGACCAGTTTATCTGCGGCAGAACACCCGCCGGCAGATGGCTCAATCCCGATGAGCTCGGCGGCCCCGCGGTATTCCTCGCGTCCAAGGCGTCTGACGCGGTTAACGGACACATTCTGTACGTTGACGGCGGTATCCTCGCCTATATCGGCAAGCAGCCCTAAATCGAAGGTGAATAACAAATTTCCCCCGGAGCGATCCGGGGGATTTTTCTGTGTACTACATATTTTTTATTTTCCGCAGTATATTTTCGGGAGCTTGCGGTTCTGGATCTGGTCAAGCAGCTCGCCGAAACGCTGGAAATGCACGATCTCGCGCTGTCTTAAAAACTTCACAACATCATTAACGTCCGGATCGTCCGAGACCTTGAGTATGTTGTCATAAACGACTCTCGCCTTCTGCTCGGCGGCCAGATCCTCGACAAGGTCGCCGATCGGGTCGGCGGTCACGGCAAAAGAAAGGGCGTTAAATGGTGTTCCGTCCGCGTTCGCGGGATAGGCGCCTCTGCCGTGGTTCATGAAATACGCGCCGAACGGACTGTTCTCGATCTCCTCGTCGGTCGCGCACTTTGCGAGCTGCCGGACGATAGTTCCGACGATCTCCATATGCGCCAGCTCCTCGGTTCCTACATCCGATACAAAATGACACCCTTGCATCAAATCGCCTGAAACTAACGGAAATACGGGTGTTTGAGCGATGCCGCAAGTATGGAACTTATCCTTTGAAAACGTCAAAAATATGGACAAGCAATAACTCTGACATGACGGTAGGTATAAATTTATACGCATAAATACAAACAAAAAACACTATATCTGTTGCTTTAACAGTATAGTGTTTTTTGAAATCTATAATTCCAATTTGCTATTGATTTTCAATGTCAAATATGATTTTATCTCTCGTCAATTTGATGGGAAATTTTTTGTACACAAAATTAGTTTAATAATGAGGACACAGACATGGATAATTTGCACTTTGACTATTACTACGGCAATGAGGCCGAGCAATTTGTGTTTTACCGCATACCTAAGATTTTAGTCACATCGCCATATTTTAAAAAATTATCCGACAGCGCGAAACTGCTGTACGGTATGATGCTTGACCGTATGGGGCTGTCGGTCAAAAACGGCTGGTTTGATGAAGAAAATCGAGCGTATATATACTTTACTGTTTCCGATGTTATGGAGTATATGTGCTGCGGAACCGAAAAAGCCACAAAACTGATCGCGGAGCTTGATTCAAAAAAAGGCGTCGGACTTATCGAGCGTATAAAGCGAGGTCAGGGCAAGCCCGCAAGAATATACTTGAAGAAATTTGTTGAAACCGCTTCGGATGTGAGGTTTTCGAAAACCGAAAGTCAAGACTTCGGTAAATCAAAAGTTAAGACTTTCGAAAATCGAAATTCAAGACTTTCGCATACCGAAAGCGCAGAGTTTCGGAAATCGAAACGTAATGATAATAAATATAATAATATCAATATCAGTGATACTTATATGAGTAATATCAATCAAATCAATAACGGCGGCAAAACCGCTCGGTGGACCGACAGGTATAATGACGTCATCGGAGAAATTAAAGCTCAAATTGAGTACGACAGTTTGATTGATTCGGGTGATACGGAAATAATCGATAATATAGTCAATGTTATGGCTGACGTAATGATTATTGATACACCGTATTATTGCATTGAGGGCAAAGAAATTCCCGTTGAGTTGGTTCGGATACGTTACCGGCAAATAAACCGAAATAATTTGGAGTCTTTCCTGCTTGAATTTAAAAAAATATATTATAAAATACATAATCCCAAAGCATTTCTTGTATCGGCGCTGTATAACGCGGCATTGACCGCGGATACAGCGCTTTTAAACAGAGTGAGTCATGATTTGTACGGAGGTGAAAAATTTGAGTGACACAGAGGAGATAAAATTAATTTCGCTGAGCGATCTCAGGCCTTTTGAAGAGCAGCCGTTTAAGGTGAGACTTGACGAGAGCATGGACGAGCTTGTTAGAAGCGTCAAAGAAAACGGTATACTTTCACCGATAATAGCGCGCTTAGGGAAAGACGGCGGCTATGAAATATTATCGGGACATCGCAGAGCCAAAGCCTGTGAAATTGCCGGCATTAAAAATGTTCCCGTTATAGTGAAAGATATTGATGACGACGCGGCGGCAATACTCCTTGTGGACAGTAATTTGCAGCGCGAAAACATATTTCCCAGCGAAAAGGCTTATGCGTACAAGTTAAAGCTTGAAGCACTAAAACATCAAGGAGCCAGAACTGATTTAACTTCGTCCCAATTTGGGACGAAGTTAAGATCTGATGAAATAATAGCAAAAGAGTTTGGAGATAGCCGCAATCAAATTCAGCGATATATTCGATTAACCGAATTGATTGATCCTCTGCTTAATTTGGTTGACGAGAAACGGCTGCCGTTAAATGCGGCCGTTGAGTTATCTTATCTGGGAACAAAAGCGCAGGCCGACGTTGTGCAAATGATAGAGCGGCATGAGGCGGTGCCTTCAATCGGACAAGCCGCAAAAATGCGCAAGTTTGCACAGGAAAATCGACTCAGCTATGATGTTATGGATTCGATAATGCTGGAACAAAAACCCGAAAAAATAAAAGTTGTTCTCAAAGAGGACAGACTTCGGAAATATTTTCCGAAAAATTATACTCCGAAACAGATGCAGAACATTATAGAAAAACTGCTGTCCAAATGGGCGAGAAACAGAAAGGAGCCTGAGAGATGAATACCAAAAACAGAGAGAATATAGGTTTTATAATTATCAGCAGCATGGAGATCGGAAGCGTGGAAATAGTGTTAGGAGTGCGCAAGGATGTTCATCCGCAGTATGTAACATGGGAGTGCAGAGGCGGCAATGACTATTATTGGGGACACTATTTTTCCGATCTGACAGCCGCCCAAAAAGATTTTTGCAATCGCGCATATGAAAAAATCGAAATGCGCGAAGCATTTATTGGCAAAAACAGACACAGAGAGGAACCGGAAAAATGAAGCGTTGCAGGAAACTTGATTTAATCGACGAAAAATATTTTGATTGCTTTGCCATGTCGGAACGCGGCTGCCGAATATTGAAAGAGACGGTTTGCCGTAAAAGAAGCTGCACTTTTTTCAAGACAAATGAGCAGGACAGGCTTGACAGGATCAAATATCCTATGGTCGATTATACCGAAAGAATTAAGTCAAAGGAATTTAGAAGTGCGGTCAAGGATTTTATGGAAAGTCCTGCGGATGTTCGGGGCACATCTTTAAATTCGATGCGGCAGTTAAAGAAAATAGCTGCCGGAGAACCGGACAAACAACCTAAAATACAGGAAACGGAGAGATAATATATGGCGAGAAAGGCGGAGCGAATATTTGAGCTGTACCGACAAAATTTAAACGAGCTGTCCGAATATAAAAACTGGACAGCTTTTTTGCGCTCGGCAGCTTGGCAATATAAGTATTCATTTGCGGATCAGGTGAGTATTTTTGCCCAAAGACCCGACGCTACGGCTTGCGCATCTATGGATGTATGGAACAAGGATATACGCAGATGGGTTAACCGCGGGGCCAAGGGAATCGCGCTGCTGCGGGAAAACGGCGGCAGGTACTATCTGAATTATGTTTTCGACATATCCGATACAAACAGTTTTTACGGAAACGAGTTTCATATATGGCGGTATGATAATCAATACGACAGCGCCGCTGTTGAAGCGCTTGAGAGAACTTTCGGCGAGCTTGCGGGCAGGGACAATCTGGCCGATGCGGTAGTGTGTGCGGCTCATAACGCGGTGCTTTCAAATCCGGAATATATTGACAGGCTGTTTGCCGAACGGCATGACAGCTTTTTTGAAGAATTGGATCAGGACAGCATTGGAATAAGATACAGACTGACGGCCGAAATGTCGGCGGCATATATTGTTTTGCAAAGACTCGGGTATGATGCGAATGAAATTCTTGACGAAGATAATTTTCATTTTATTAGTGATTTTAATACACCGGAAACCATATCGGTCCTCGGAACCGCGGTCAGCACAATATCCGAAGATATTTTGACGGAGATCCGCGAAGCAGTGTCTTTGCAGCAGAAATTTGTCAAATCTCAAAATGCGGTATATAATGAAAATAACTTACAGGAAAGGAGCGCTGAACATGGAACTGACATACAAGCGCAGCGGAGAGTACCTGATACCGAACTTGACGGTATCGACAGAGCCCTATCGGATAGGGAAATACGGAATGATGCGGAGGACGTTTCTGCTGAACAACCGCAGGAGCAAATACAATTTTTAAACAAATTGTACACAGATTTCGGGAATTGTTTGTATTTAGCTGTTGCAAAAGAGTTTCTTTTGTGCTATAATAAATATATATTTGAAAACCGAAAGATAGCCTTTACGACTGAGCAATTTTAATAAGACTGTTTGTAGTTGTGACAGAAAGCATGATGTTTGTAGATATTGGACTGCCAAAACTGGTTGGTAAATTTATAGGAGGAAGATTATATGATAAATAAATCTTCTTATCGCACGGAAGATCAAGTTAGAGATAGTGCTAAAACTATATTGGGCTTTGATGCTGTTGAAGCAAAAATACAGCAAGGCACAGGGCAAATAACAACATTCAATCAGCTTGGATTCAAAGGAATTATTGACAAGCCAGATGGTTGGTATCTGCCTGATGATCATAATATGCCGGCAATAATTCTTGAAACGAAGTCAGAATCCGAAGATGTATTTCTTCAAAAGTGGGTAGACGAACTTATTAAAAATTGCGATATTGCCGCTACAAAATATAAGCAAGTGGTTGGTATTCTTTATAATGGAATAGATATACGTGTGTTTAAGAATAATATTGAAGATAATGATGTTTCAGCAACTCTTCAAAACAAGGCATATTATATTGCCCTTTTTACCCAAAATGCTATTGATAAACAACGCATTTATAATCTTACAAAGAAGATTAACGATTGCTTGCATACAGAGTTTGGTATTAAGAATTTATATCACAGAATGATTTTTACCGCTTGTGCTTTGGTTGCAAAAAGATATGAGGCAATACTAATTAAAGGTATGGATTTTTCGTTAATGAAAAATTCAATTTTAAGCACTTTATCAAAATCATTAGAAGAAAGTAAAAAACAAAACTTAAAACTTGATTTATTGATTGATGTTTATTCTGAAATAAAAATGAATAATGCTTCCAATCAAGAAGCAATTGACAATTTTATTAAATGGGTTTCCGAAATTTCTGATTGCGTCAACTCTGACTATTGGAACGGCGAAGATGTAATGGGTATATTCTTCAATGAATTTAACCGTTATAAAAAGAAATCTGAAAGCGGACAAGTATTTACTCCTGACCACATCACTTCGTTTATGTATCGTCTTATTGATATAGATCAAAATGACAGAATACTGGATGCTGCTTGCGGCCAATGTCATTAAGTTAAGAAAGACTAATAATGATTAAGTAGTATACAGGGAGAGTGAAAATTGCGATTTCA